>NZ_JBGONY010000013.1:0-104112 GCF_041439375.1 Vibrio crassostreae
CTTTCGCTCATAATCGTTCGGTCCCCAGTTCAAATCTGGGAGGGGCCACCAAATTAGAAAAGCCAGAACAGTTCATGCTGCTCTGGCTTTTTGCTTTTCTAAATCTGTACAACTTACGCCCTGCATTTCCTAACCAATAACGAATCATCCCGCACACAATTCCAATTGCCTCTCTGTGACTAAACATACTTTTCTTTTATAAAAAAATCGGCAATATGAGTGTACACAAATCATTCAATAGTTCAGGGAAGAAACATGAAAGACGAAACACTCTCGATTCACTTCGGCTACGAAACTGATCCAACAACCAAATCGGTTGCCACACCTATTTACCAAACCGTCGCTTACGAATTCGATGACGCACAACATGGCGCCGACCTGTTTAACCTTGCGGTGCCAGGTAATATCTACACACGGATAATGAATCCAACCAATGATGTGTTAGAAAAACGCATGGCAGCCTTAGAAGGGGGGATTGCAGGCTTAGTGGTAAGTGCGGGCAGTGCTGCGATCAACTACGCGATTCAGACGTTGGCGCAAATCGGTGACAACATTGTCTCAACGCCTCAGCTTTACGGTGGTACTTACACCCTATTTGCTCACATGTTGCCAAACCAAGGAATTGAAGTTCGTTTTGCTAAAGACGACAAACCAGAAAGCTTAGCGGCACTGATCGATGAAAAAACCAAGGCGGTTTACTGTGAAAGTATTGGTAACCCTGCTGGTAATATCATCAACTTAGAACGTGTTGCAGAACTTGCCCACGCACAAGGAGTGCCTGTGATTGTTGATAACACAGTCGCGACGCCTGTGCTGTGTAAACCTATCGATTTTGGTGCTGACATCGTGGTGCACTCACTAACCAAATACGTGGGTGGTCACGGTACAACGTTAGGTGGCGTGATTGTCGATTCAGGAAAATTCCCATGGGCAGAGCACAAAGAGCGCTTCCCTGTTTTTAATCAGCCAGAGCCTTCTTATCATGGCGTGGTTTATACCGAGGCATTTGGTGAGGCTGCGTTTATTGGTCGAGCTAGAACGGTTCCCCTACGTAATACAGGTGCAGCACTGTCGCCAATGAATGCTTTCATGTTGATGCAAGGCTTGGAGACATTGTCGTTACGTATGGAGCGACACACAGAGAATGCATTGAAAGTGGCAGAATACCTCAGCCAACACGAAAAAGTCAGTTGGGTAAGCTACGCTGGTCTGCCTAGCTCAGAATTCTACCCGCTTGCTGAAAAATACATGCAGGGTAAGCCATCGGCTATTCTATCTTTTGGCTTGAAGGACGGTTATGAAGCTGGTGTCCGCTTCTACGACGCGCTACAAATCTTCAAGCGCCTAGTGAACATTGGTGATGCCAAGTCTCTGGCTTGCCACCCTGCTTCTACAACACACCGTCAGCTAAGCGAAGCAGAACAAAAGCAAGCCGGTGTATCACCAGAGATGATTCGCCTCTCAGTAGGTATCGAGCACATTGACGATATCTTGGCTGACCTAGAGCAAGCACTTAGCGCTTAATAACGCTACCGCTAGCTCTGATAGTTAACTAACAGACACAAAAAAGCCCATCACAGGATGGGCTTTCTATTGTCTATGTTCAGCTGGAACTATCTATTTCTATTAGACAAGCTAACGATTACTCAACGGTAACCGATTTCGCTAGGTTACGAGGCTGGTCAACATCGGTACCTTTGATTAGTGCTACGTGGTAAGACAATAGCTGCATCGGTACTGTGTAGTAGATAGGTGCCGTTACTTCACTTACGTGAGGCATCTTGATGATCTTCATGCTCTCATCGCTTTCAAAGCCAGCGTCTTGGTCAGCGAATACGTAAAGTAGACCGCCACGAGCACGTACTTCTTCAACGTTCGATTTCAGTTTCTCTAGCAAGTCATTGCTTGGTGCAATCACAACAACAGGCATATCTGCATCGATAAGTGCTAAAGGACCGTGCTTAAGCTCACCAGCAGCGTATGCTTCTGCGTGGATGTAAGAGATCTCTTTCAGTTTAAGAGACGCCTCCATCGCGATTGGGTAGAACTCACCACGACCCAAGAACAGTGTGTGGTGCTTATCAGCAAAATCCGGTGCCAGTGCTTCAATTTCTTTATCAAACGCTAATGCTTTCTCGATATCTGCAGGCAGTTGATGCAGTGCTTGAACGATCTCTGCTTCTTTCTCTTCGTTGATGCGACCTTGTAGGTGACCAATTGACGTTACCATCATCAGCATTGCGGCTAGTTGAGTGGTGAAAGCTTTAGTCGAAGCAACACCGATCTCTGTTCCTGCGCGAGTCATAAAGGCAAAATCAGACTCACGGACCAGCGAAGAGCCCGCAACGTTACAGATCGTCATTGCGGACATGTATCCCTTCTCTTTCGCCAAGCGAAGTGCAGCAAGCGTATCGGCCGTTTCACCAGACTGAGAGATAGTCACCAATAGGCTGTTCGGGCGAACAACGAAGTCTCGGTAACGGAACTCAGAGGCAATCTCTACGTCACAGCTTACGCCAGCTAGAGACTCAAACCAGTAACGTGCAACCATGCCTGAGTTGTAAGACGTACCACATGCGATGATCTGCACGTGTTCAACCTTGCTTAGGATACCTTCCGCTTTTACACCAATCGCGTTAGTAATAACCGATGTGTCAGAGATACGACCTTCCATTGTGTTGATCAGCGCTGTTGGCTGCTCAAAGACCTCTTTCTGCATGAAGTGACGGTATTGACCTTTATCACCTGCATCGTGTTCTGCGTTTGATTCAACGATGTCTCGCTCTACACGCTCGCCCGCTACATCAAATACCGTAACATCACGACGAGTTACCTCAGCAACATCACCTTCTTCTAGGTACATGAAGCGACGAGTTACGTTTAATAGCGCTAGTTGGTCTGATGCCAGAAAGTTCTCACCGACACCAAAACCAATAACAATCGGGCTACCAGAGCGAGCAACAACAATACGTCTAGGATCTTTACGATCAACCACCACCGTGCCATACGCACCATCTAGTTGTTTTGCTGTTTTTTGTAGCGCTTCAACCAAAGAAGCTGACGTGCGAAGTTCCCACTCAACTAAGTGAGCAATAACTTCCGTATCCGTTTGTGAAGTAAACACGTAACCGCGCTCTTGCAGCAGAGTGCGCAGTGCTTCGTGGTTTTCGATAATGCCGTTGTGTACAACTGCAATATCACCAGACATGTGTGGGTGTGCATTCGCTTCAGATGGCTCACCGTGTGTTGCCCAACGTGTATGGGCGATACCAGTACCGCCAATAACATGTTGCTGATCGACTGCGTCTGCTAGCTCTTGTACTTTACCAAGGCGGCGTACACGAGTTAGATTAGACTCGCTATCAACTACAGCGACACCCGCAGAATCGTAGCCTCGGTATTCTAAGCGGCGAAGGCCTTCTACTAAAATTTCGGCCACATCACGCTGTGCTACTGCACCAACAATTCCACACATAGTTTCACTCCATCAATTTTGTTTTATTCCTATTGGCAGCAAGCAAAGGCCATATCTTTATTAAGATCAATTATAGGAAGGTAAATGCATAATATTTAAATTTGTTTTTACGCTGGATTAGTCAGGATCACTCGAACGTCATGTAATTCGATACGTGCTTTGGATTCTTCGCCTAAGTCTGTATCGGTAATCAAAATGTCGATGTGGTTCCAAGCCAACTCTAAATTGGGGATCTTTCGTCCCACTTTTTCCGACTCAACCATCACGATCACTTCTCGTGACACTTCAGCCATTACTTTACTTAGACCAACCAATTCATTGAACGTGGTTGTGCCTCTATCAAGGTCGATACCATCAGCCCCGATAAATAGTTGATCAAAATCGTAAGCACGCAGTACTGACTCTGCGACTTTGCCTTGGAAAGAGTCCGAGTGGGTATCCCAAGTGCCACCGGTCATTAGCAGTGTTGGTTCGCTTTCTAATTCATTAAGCGCATTAGCGACGTGCAATGAGTTGGTCATCACAACCAAGCCACGCTTAGCATTTAGCTGCTGAATTAGGGCACCGGTAGTACTGCCACTATCGATCACGATGCGGTTATGGTCGCGAATTAAATCTGCAGCGGCTTTTGCCAATGAAACCTTTCGAGTCGAAACTTGTTGACCCAGTTCTTCGTTGACAACCTCTTTCGGTAACGAAATCGCACCACCATAACGGCGTAAAAGCTGACCGTTTTTCTCTAAAGACGCCAAGTCCTTTCTAATAGTGACCTCTGAGGTTTCGAACTTAGCGGATAATTCATCAACACTAACCTCCCCTTTTTCATTCACTAGGTTAGAAATTGCATGTCTTCTGAGCTGGGTGTTTCGTTTCGACATTTAAAAAAGGCCACTAAGTTTCGATATGAAACATATTATAGTTACAACGAAACTATTTAGTCCATTTATTTTGATCCAAAAAATTAATAAATAGCGATAAAACCTTGTCCTAAGACAATTGTTAAGCAGTGATATTGAACTCATTAGGTGGTAGAATCCGCACCCGAAAAGAAAAAAAATTACAAAACTGACTGTTATTTTTTTGCAACTTACCACCTATATAGTGGGGTAAGTCACAGAAAACCGATATTGAATCAAATTCTTTTGGTCATAAAATGACTAAAACTGATGAAAGACTTACAACTCTGAAGGACATATTGGAAGTCCCGCGCTTTTACACAACAGGCACAAAATGTTGATGTAGCGGACCAATCTTCAGAACTTAAATAAATTTCAAATTGTAACAATACTTACCGGAGAGTACCTTCCATGAAAAAGACCAAAATCGTATGTACGATTGGCCCTAAAACTGAATCTGTAGAGAAGCTAACTGAACTAGTAGATGCTGGCATGAACGTTATGCGTCTTAACTTCTCTCACGGTGATTTCGCAGAGCACGGCACTCGTATCGCGAACTTCCGTAAAGTAATGGAAAACAAAGGTGAGCAACTTGCTATCCTTCTAGATACTAAAGGTCCAGAAATCCGTACTATCAAACTTGAAGATGGTAACGACGTAGATCTAGTAGCTGGTCAAGAGTTCACTTTCACAACTGACGCAACAGTTGTTGGTAACAAAGACGTAGTGGCAGTAACTTACCTAGGTTTCGCTAAAGACCTAACAGCGGGTAACACTATCCTTGTTGATGACGGCCTAATCGAAATGGAAGTTATCGCAACAACAGAAACTGAAGTTAAGTGTAAAGTTCTTAACAACGGTGCTCTAGGCGAAAACAAAGGTGTTAACCTTCCTGGCGTTTCTGTTCAACTTCCAGCTCTTTCTGAGAAAGACAAAGCTGACCTTAAGTTTGGTTGTGAGCAAGGCGTTGATTTCGTTGCTGCTTCTTTCATCCGTAAAGAAGAAGACGTTAAAGAAATCCGTGAGCTTCTAAACGCTAACGGCGGCGAGAACATCCACATCATTTCTAAGATTGAAAACCAAGAAGGTGTTGATAACTTCGATTCAATCCTTGAAGCTTCTGACGGCATCATGGTTGCTCGTGGTGACCTAGGTGTTGAAATCCCAGCTGAAGAAGTAATCTTCGCTCAGAAGATGATGATCGAGAAGTGTAACCGCGCACGTAAGATGGTTATCACAGCAACTCAAATGCTTGACTCTATGATCAGCAACCCACGTCCAACTCGTGCTGAAGCGGGTGACGTTGCGAACGCAATCATGGATGGTACTGATGCAGTAATGCTTTCTGGTGAAACTGCTAAAGGTAAGTACCCAGTTGAAGCTGTTACTATCATGGCTCAAATCGCGAACCGTACTGATTCAGCTCTTAAAGCTGAGCTAGGTTCTCGTCTAGACAGCCCACGTCTACGCATCACTGAAGCAGTATGTAAAGGCGCTGTAGACACAGCAGAGAAGCTAGCTGCTCCTCTAATCGTTGTTGCAACTGAAGGCGGTAAGTCTGCACGTTCAGTACGTAAGTACTTCCCAACTGCAAACATCCTTGCTCTAACAACTAACGAAAAGACAGCTGCACAGCTAGTTCTGACTAAAGGTGTTAAGCCTGTTCTTGTTGACTCTATCGAGAACACAGACGCGTTCTACATCAACGGTAAAGAAATCGCTCTACAATCTGGCCTAGGTAACAAAGGCGACATCGTAGTTATGGTTTCTGGTGCTCTAGTAGCTTCTGGTACTACAAATACGGCATCTGTTCACGTTCTATAAGAATGAACCGATTCGCATAAAATATAAAAGAGGGCTTCGGCCCTCTTTTTTTATGAAACAAAATCTTGCCTAACTTTTCAGTACGCTGTATTATCAATCACAATAGAACTACGTACTGTTAACTTCCAATTGGCTCTTTCTAAGAGACGGATTAGCAGACTAGAAATCATATATAGATGAGGTTTGTAATGTCTAGTCCTACGCTCACTGACAAAGTATCAAAGATGATTCGCCAAGATATTCTTAATGGTGAGTTAACCCCAGGTCAAAAGCTCGTTGTTGCTGATCTAAAAGCACGCTACAACGTTGGCGCATCTCCTATTCGCGAAGCCTTGGTACAGTTATCTTGGAGCAAATACGTAAAACTAGAGCCACAGAAAGGCTGCTGGGTATCTCCTGTATCAAAGAAAGAATTGAATGACCTATACGAAAGCCTTCGTGTTGTCTCTTCTGTTCTACTAAAAAAGGCGATTTCAGCGGGTGATGAGAGCTGGGAGCTGGATGTACTAACGTCTTACCATAAACTGTCACGAGTACAGTACGTATCTGAAGAGTTTGATTGTGTTGAATGGGAAGAGCGTCACCAACAATTCCACGTTGCGTTACTTGAAGGCGCTGATTCAGAAAACATGTTTAAGTTCTTTGATGACCTGATCAACCAAGTAAAACGTTACCGTTTCCTCGCTATGTCTGCAGAAAGCGCATCAGATGATCTGTTCAATATTGATGAACACGAAATGATCATGAAACTAGTACTGTCTAAGAATGTAGAACAAGCGACTGAACTGCTTGATCAACACCTGCTAGGTTCAATGAAACGAATTGAAGAAGTTATCGAAGCAGCATAATGCCAAGATAGATTCTAACTAAATAAAAACGGAGCCCAACGGCTCCGTTTTTTTGTTTCAGTATCACGACTGAACTACCACCCAAAAAACTCTTTGTGATGAGTATTGAGCAGCACAACCATAGGTAAAAAATACAATGCACTCAGCTGAAAGCCAAGAATGGCTAATGTGCCTATGGTTAACCTCACTAAAAAATCGACAAACATACCACGCCTCTTTTAACCAGACTGTATGATCCCCAAACTCTTGCTCCAGCTAACCTAATTCTACTGCTGCCTCTCAAATCATTGAAAAAGCTAGCTAATCAGTTGAATTAAGTTAACGGTGTCATCCTTTTACATCTGGTAAACACTCTATTTATTACATCGTTTAACACGATGTCATCTGAAGCAAAGTAGTTTACTTATTGTTCATTTTAGCTCAAATTTTCACCGACATTAGACTTTAGTCTAACTGTATAGATTTTGTGACATAGGTCGCTCAAAAGTGAGATTCCTAGAAAAAGGGGGAGAGATAAAGTGAGTCGGGGCCAGCTTGAAGAGGTGAAGCAAAGAGAAGAAAGGATTAAAGCTAAGCTAAGCGACATCATCGTAGCTAGGACACATAGAGACCGTATTACGACCAGACGATTTAGATTCGTAAAGCGCAACATCGGCACACTTGTATGAGCGAGTACTATTACTTGTTAAATCAGTAAAGCCAACACTCACCGTGACCTTAGTTCCGGCTGCCAGTTCAATCTCGATTCGCAAGCGATCCAATACGCGCTTTGCTTCCGATAGTGAGGTGTGTGGCATCAACAGTGCAAACTCTTCTCCTCCGACACGTGCAACAAAATCAGTCCCGCGAAGGCTATCTTGCAGAAGCTTAGCGACACTTGCTATCACCCGGTCGCCTTCGTCATGACCAAGTTCGTCGTTGATTCGCTTGAAGTTATCGATATCGACTAAAGCTAAGCAAGTCGTCGATTCATTGGGGTAACGCTCTACCAGACGAGAATAATACGCGAGCTGCTCTTCGAACTTTCGTCTATTCCAAAGGTTACTCAAAGAGTCACGTTCACTTAAGATCCTCAAACGTACTTCAAGCTCCTTCCTCACGGAAATATCCACCAACGAGGTGATGTAGTAGCTGACTTTACCCGAATTGTTTTTGACCACATGCACTCGCATGATCGCTGTAAAAGGAATACGCAGTTTGTTCTTACACTGAACTTCCCCTTCCCATACTTCTTCTTGCTCTAAATGACTCCAGATAGCCGAACTTGAGAGTACTTGGTCGGTATTCTCAAGCAACAACTGCAGGGCATTCTGACCGATAACTTGTTTTTTGCAGTACCCTGTCATGTTTTCAAATTCGTTGTTGGTCATCATTGTGCGGTGCTGCTTGTCAGAGATCATCACTGCCGACATGCCATTCAATGCGGCGCGCGCCAATTTACTCTCAAGGCTTCGGCGTCGATAGTGCGTCACCAAGTAAGCAAACGGGAAGGCGAAAATCAGCACCGTAATCAAAACAATGATCTCTTCGTAGGCCAAATCATTCAGGTCACGCTCAGCCCGCTCCATCAGTTGCTTCTGATTAAGTTGAATCAGCAAATGGACCTTTTGACTGTTCGCAAGCATAACCGTGTTAAAGGCAAACAAGTTGTCACCTTCAAAAAAGTACCCCACCTGCTCATTGGAGATCGCATTCCACGTCTTTGGCGCGATATTTTTAAGGTTGTAACCCTTTCTTTCAGGAATAGCGTCTCCGAACAACTTATCGCTGTTGTTACTCGCGATGAAATAACCCGCTTCATTGATAACTTCAGCTCTAAGGTCGTTATCAGGTGAAAAGCTAAGACGCGACGATAAGCCCCATACATCGAGATTAATGACTAGATAGCCCACTCTTTTGTCAGGGGTTTCTACCGGGGTAAATACACGGATTACTGGCGAATAAGGAAAGGTGACTTCACCATGCTCCGTTTCAAGCTCAATCCCCTAGCCGCCAATCTGTTCGGCTTCTAGTTTTTGAGCGTATTGGAAGTAGTTAGAATCCGACCTATCTTGCAGTTGCTGGGGTAACGTCACCCTACCGGTATCAGAAGAATAGTTAACGCGCACCAGCTCTTTACCTGTGATATCTAATAGGTGAATTTGTGTATACCACTTCTGATTCACAAGAACAGATTGCCAGACCTCCTCAAGTAGATCTTTGGTTTGGTCTGAGGGAGAAGAAGCAAAGTTAACCAAGCTCTGGCTATGACTGAGTAGCTCCATTACCGAGACTAACTGAGTCTTGAGAAGATCATAATCTCGCTTGGCATACACTAGCTGATGGACAGCTTGCTTAGCTGAGTAGTCAAAGCTCTGCTGTTTTACTTCTTTGTAACGCTGAAAATAATACAGGCATACTGCAGAAGACAATATGATAGAGATAATCAGCAATGTAATTATTGATTTTTTATTTCTCATTGCTAACTCAGATGAATGGAAGTGCAGCGCGGGATTATAGCACTCTAAAAAATTAACAAAATTAAAGCCGCTTAAAAAAGCGGCTTTAAATATATTTTTTAAAGGCTTATCGTCTAGGCTTTCAACGCACGTTCGCCTCGTGCGATACCAACAACCCCACTTCGAGCCACTTCAAGCACTTCTGTTACTTCAGACAGCGCCTGAATGAATGCATCCAATTTCTCGCTCGTACCCGCCATTTGAACCGTATATTGCGAAGCCGTTACATCAACAATCTGACCACGGAAGATATCTGCTGTGCGCTTCACTTCTGCGCGAGCAAAGCCGCTAGCTCGTACTTTTACCATCAACAATTCACGCTCGATATGCTCAAGCTCAGACACTTCTTGTACTTTTAGTACGTCGATGAGCTTATGTAGCTGTTTCTGAATCTGCTCAAGCTGCATTTCGCTTGAGTTAGTGGTGACGTTCAGACGAGACAGTGTCGGATCATCCGTAGGGGATACATTCAAAGACTCGATGTTGTAGCCACGCTGAGAAAACAAGCCAACCACACGAGAAAGCGCACCCGGTTGGTTTTCCATTAGTAGTGAAATAATGTGTCTCATATTATGTTCTCTCCGTTTTGCTTAGCCACATGTTATCCATACCCTCGCCTTTGATTTGCATTGGGTATACGTGCTCGGTGTCATCCACACTAATATCGACAAATACCAAACGGTCTTTCATCGCCAGTGCTTTTTCCAAACCTGATTCCAATTCATCCGGGGATGAAATACGCATACCAACGTGGCCATAAGCCTCAGCAATAGCAGCAAAATCAGGAACAGAGTCCATATATGAGTTAGAGTAACGACCTTGATAAACAATGTCTTGCCACTGTTTTACCATGCCTAGGAAACGGTTATTAAGGTTAATAATCTTAACGGGAATATTGTATTGCAGCGCAGTCGACAGCTCTTGGATATTCATTTGAATACTGCCGTCACCGGTTACTACAACCACTTCTTCGTCTGGTTTTGCAAACTTAACGCCCATACCAGCAGGCAGACCAAAGCCCATTGTGCCTAGACCACCAGAGTTAATCCAACGACGTGGCTTGTTAAACGGGTAGTACAATGCTGCAAACATTTGGTGCTGACCTACATCCGAAGCAACGTAAGCATCACCATTAGTTACTTTATGAAGTGTTTCAATAACTTGTTGTGGTTTGATGCACTCTGAAGATTTTTCATAAGCTAGGCAATCACGATCTTGCCACACCTTGATTTCACTCCACCAGCTTTCCATTGCTTCTGCATCATTGGTGCCGCCTTGCTCAACGAGCAAGTTGACCATGCTCTCCAGAACCTTTTCAGCAGAACCTACAATCGGCAGATCCACTTTTACGTTCTTAGAGATCGAAGATGGGTCGATATCAATATGCATGATCTTCGCATCAGGACAGTACTTATCTAGGTTATTGGTCGTTCGATCATCGAAACGTACGCCAATACCAAAGATCAAATCCGCATTGTGCATCGCCATATTGGCTTCATACAAACCATGCATGCCCAACATACCCAAAGAGTTCTTATGAGTGCCAGGGAAAGCGCCAAGCCCCATTAGGGTGCTTACCACAGGTAAATTCAGTGCCTCTGCTAATTTTAACAGCGGCTTATCTGCCTCAGAAATAACCGCACCACCACCGACATAAAGTACCGGCTTCTTCGCTTCAAGAAGGGCTTTTAGTGCCTTTTTGATTTGACCTTTATGACCCGTAACCGTTGGGTTATACGAACGCATTTTGATCGTTTCTGGGTATTCATAAGGAAGTTTGATTTGTGGGTTTAAGATATCTTTTGGCAGATCAATAACCACAGGACCAGGACGTCCTGTCGTTGAAATATAGAATGCTTTTTTAACGACTTCAGGGATATCTTCCGCTTTCTTAACTAAGAAGCTGTGTTTAACGATCGGGCGGGATACACCCACGATATCACACTCTTGGAAGGCGTCGTTACCAATAAGGTTATTTGGTACGTTACCAGAAATAACAATCATTGGAATTGAGTCCATGTAGGCTGTTGCAATACCAGTAACGGTATTGGTCGCACCTGGACCAGAACACACAAGTACTACACCCGGTTTACCGGTAGAACGAGTGTAGCCATCTGCCATGTGGGTAGCGGCTTGTTCGTGTCGTACTAATACGTGTTTAATTTCATTAGTTTTAGCATGCAGCGCATCGTAGATATCAAGTACAGAACCACCTGGGTAACCAAAAATTTGTTCTACACCCTCTTCAATTAGAGACTGCACCACCATCTCAGCGCCGGATAACATTGCTGTTTCAGGTTTTGTTGTCATATTGCTCTCCTCACCAGTTTCCAATCATATTTGGTGAACATGTTGGGCTGGTTTTTCATAGTCTAGGGCTTATTCGTAGCCTAATTCGAAATACTTCCACTTTTTCGGCTATGGCTGTCTATCGTGATAACAACAAACAGTAATACGAAACAACTTTAACGCTTTATTATCATCTGGTCTAACACCTGTTATTCGTCAACTGTGCCAAAAAACTAACTATTAGCTCAAAGCATCAAATAAAACCCAAACCAACCTTAACAACTAGTTTTAAAAACTAGTACACGAGCAAAAAAAAGCACTTAATATTTCGATAGATCGCTATTTATCGATAAACAGCGAGCCTGTTGGTGTGCGCTTTCGCACATAGTGCTGTGTCATTAGATACAAAAAATCCCCCTAAAAATGCAATCACATTCGTAGGGGGATTTTTAAACAACTGAAAATTTATCTAAGCAGAAAACTACTTATCTTTAGGCTGTTCGTTGTACATTTCTTCGATTTCGTCTTGATACTTATCGTTGATAACTTTACGACGCAATTTCTGAGTTGGTGTCAGTTCACCATCATCCATCGAAAATGCTTTCGGTAGCAGTTTGAATTTCTTCACTTGTTCAAACTTAGCCAGCTCTTGCTGTAGGTCATTGACACGCTTTTCTAGCATCTCAACGATTTGGTGATGCTTAACAAGCTCAACGCGATCGTGATACTTGATATTAAGCTCTTTGGCGTACTCTTCTAGCGAGTCATAACAAGGTACAATCAGCGCAGAAACGAATTTGCGTGTATCAGCAATAACAGCAATCTGTTCGATAAAGTGATCTTTACCAATCGCTCCTTCAACCACTTGCGGTGCAATGTACTTACCACCAGAGGTTTTCATCAACTCTTTGATACGATCAGTAATGAACAGGTTACCATTTTCATCAAAATGACCCGCATCACCAGTTTTCAGGAAGCCGTGCTCGTCAAACGTCTTAGCCGTCTCTTCTGGCATCTTGTAATAGCCACGCATCACCATTGGACCACGTACAAGAATCTCGTCCTTCGCACCAATCTTCACTTCAGCACCCGGCATCGACATACCAATCGAATCAGGATTAAAACAGCGGTCATCCCAGCAAGATACTGTTGCTGTAGTTTCTGTCATGCCATAGCCAAGTTTTACGTTGATACCGATAGCATGGAAGAAGCGACCAATCGTCTCATCTAGCTTCGCGCCACCACATGGCATGAAGTTGATGTTACCACCTAGCAAAGCTCGCAGTTTAGACAGCACAAGCTTATCGGCTAGTGCATGGCTCTTCTTCAGCATTAACGATGGAGTACGGCCTTCCTGGTGACAAACTGAAAGCTTCGCTCCCATGTTCACCGCCCAAGTAAATAGCACTTTACGGATAAACGGCGCTTTAGATACCTTCTCGTGAATCGCTGAGAAGATCTTCTCGTAGAAGCGTGGAACCGCACACATTACGGTAGGTTTCACATCGCTTAGCGCATCACGCACTTGCATCGTATCTTGCAGGTAGCAGTTGGTTGCGCCTTTATAGAGAACGTAGAACGTCCAAGCACGCTCAAATACGTGTGACAGAGGTAGGAAACACAATGAGACATCGTCTTTACTTAGGCTAAGACGCTCATCGTGGCCTTCTAACTGGTAACCAATATTAGTGTAATCAAGCATTACGCCTTTTGGCTGACCTGTAGTACCAGAGGTATAAATAAGAGTCAGTAAGTCATCCATGCTTGCATCAGCAAGACGCGCGTCAAGTTCTGCTTGTTGTGCTTCAACGCCACGCGCCATGAAGTCATTCCAAGATACGGCAAAGCTGTGTCCTTGCAGGTCGATGTCATCAGACATAGCTACAACAACTTCTAGCTGCTCGCACTCTTCAAACAGGCTAACTGCCGCATCGAATTGAACTTGCTCACCAACGAATAAGATCTTCACATCTGCGTTTTGGATGATGTAAGACGACTGCGCTGCTGTGTTGGTTGGATAAATCGGCACAGTCACAAGGCGAGCTTGTAAAGATGCAAAATCTGCCACTGTCCATTGAGGCATATTGTTTGAATAGATACCGATCTTATCTTGAACTCTAAGTCCCTGAGCCAATAGTGCTAATGAAAGCGTATCGATTTGTTGTCCAAACTGCTCCCAGCTAATACCTTGCCATACATTGTCTACTTTGTGCTTCAAAGCTGTACGGTTGCCGCCTTGGGCAATTTGGTCACGAAGTCTTTTTACGATATGAAAATCTAAATTGGCCATCTCTTTACCTTTGGCTTACACCTGTAAGCTTTTTTGAGCGCACAAGTGTACCTCTGATCATGGAAAAGGCAACTGATGAAGCTCAAAGTTATCAGTAATAGTACGTCTAACGCTAAGTTTTCTATCCACTAAAATAGCGCGCATAAAAAAGCCCCAAGCCAGACTCCTAGCTTAGGGCTTATAAATCATAGGGATTAGTGTCTAGTTAAGTGCCACTACTTCGCCACAGATCATCATTAACTGATCTCGTAACCAAATGTGTCCTTTATCCTTTTCACTTGATTCGTGCCAGCTTAGGAAGCCAGAAATCGCCGCATTATCGAATGGGAAATCTAGAATCTGAAGCTGCTCTTTGTTTGCTGCATGTTCTACCATCCAACGAGGAGCAATCGTTACTAGTTCAGATTGACCAACAACGTAAAGAACGTTGCTCAAGCTCGTACCTTCGTAGAAAGGCGTGCAATCTAGGTCACGGTAAGCTTGCTCAGAGAAGCTACGTTGACCATGGATGCGAGACAGTTTTGCGTGCTTTTCGTTAAGCAGCTCTGCCGCAGAAACTTCACCATTGATGCGTGGGTGAGAAGCAGAAGCAACCACAACTAACTCGTCTTGGAAGATTTCAGTGCTTGAGAAGCCTTGCTCATCAAAACGAGCGTAATCGATAACGAAGTCGATTTCTTGGTAGCGCATACGCTCAGAAAGTTGACGATCGAATTCAGCATCCATGTGCAGTTTAACGCTAGGTGCTTGGTCGTTGATTGTAGACATAATCTTAGGTGCAAAACGCATGTCACAAGGGCTGCAAATCGCAAGCTTGAACAAGCGAGAAGACGACTCTGGAGAGAACACAGAGCTTGGTAATTCGTTGCGTACTAGTTGAAGCGCTTGGCGGATAGGACCGAACAACTGACGTGCACGTTGAGTCGGTTGAATACCACGACCCTGGCGCATAAATAGTTCGTCGTTAAACATCACTTTCAAGCGAGCCACAGCGTTACTTACTGCCGGCTGAGACATACCTAAATTGTGAGCTGCACGTGTAATGTTTTGCTCTTGCATTACTGCATCAAATACAGTCAAAAGGTTTAAGTCTACTCCACGAAGTGTGCTTTCCATTCTGTAGCTAGCAATAGCACTCATTGCGTCTTTTTTATCTAACATTCAAGTTGCCTCTTGTCGGTACGACAGCGTTAAATTTGTAATGGTATGGGAATAGATAACCACTAGTTCTTATATTTATCAGACCGATGTGTTTCGGATTACCACTACTATTAACCAATACATCCCTAGCTACCAACAAGATTGATAAAGAATAATTTTATTTTACCTTAATGATTAATTAACACTTAAAAATCATAAATTTACAGAGTTATAAAAAAACATAAAATGCGCTACTTATGAGTTTCATTTCGACTTATTTAGCTGTTCTATCGTTTGGTTACATTTGTTACAAATTATTGAATCGATGAATTGATTGACCATTCGATTCAAAAACACCACTTATGGATTAGGTGAGTGATGCATAGCTTGGAAAATCCACCTTGTCCCAAAGTTGTTTTCTTAGGTCATCTTGGTTGGACCAATTTCCGGCTAAAACCCACTCAACAAGTGCACTAGCCACGTCTGGATAAGAGACAACCTCAGCCTGTTTTTCGTTGAGCCAACCACGCAAGATTGCTGGGTCAAGAAAGCTCATCGTTTGGGCTAATCCAAGCGCCTCAAGTGTTGCCACATTGCTCTGTTGTTCGAACTGCCCTTCAAGTGGTTTGAGAAGCAATTTCTTCCCTAAGGTTAAAGCTTCAGACGGCAATTCAAAGCCGCCATTTGCGACCACACCTGAGCACTGATTAAGGTCGAATTGGAAGCCCGCATGACTGAGTGGTTTGAACTCAATATTTTCGACTCGACTATGCTCAATAACATCTGGGTGGTAACAGACAAAATTATGCGAAATGAACTTCATCAGCAGCTCTGAGATCGACTCAAGATCCTCAAATGGCAAATAGACCAACGTAAAGTCTTGTGCTGTTTTGGTTTGTTGCTCACCAACTAGCGTGGGAGCGATAGGCGTATGAACAATAGGTGGAAGTATCGGCTGTTCAAAGTGATACCAGTGCAACCCAATTGAGTGCGCGGTTGGGGCGAAATGTTGAATCACTGAATGTTCAATCCAGTTGCCCCCTTCTTTGGGTACATCATAACGAAACGCATTCTGGTGGCTTATCCCAATGCATGGCACACCTTGCCGCTTAGCCGCCCATGCAGTCACAGGCTCAAAGTCATTAATCACTAAGTCATAAGGCGTAAGATCGATCTGGTTAATCTCACGGAGAAATCGCCAGATGTTATTCTTGATGAATGTTTTGCCGTATTTAACCTGCCCCTGCTCGCTGTAAAAAGTTAAGCCGCTGCGAGTCTGATAGTTGCCAAACGCTTCCATCGAAAAGTATTTACTCGCTTCTCGACCTGAGAATAGAAAATCGACATCGATATTTTGCTGACGAAAAGCCACAGCCATTGCTCTCGCACGTGCGATGTGACCATTTCCAGTGCCTTGTACGCCGTATAAAATTTTCATGCATGTTCCTTTAAGTTTGCCACTTTAGCTCGGCAGTGGTTGCCAACAAAATAATTACAGGATGAAGCTGATAGCAAGGCTAGTACAAGCGATGCCCAAGGCTGCGCCAATCAGTACGTCTGTTAAAAAGTGCACACCAAGTAAGATTCGAGAGCCAGCAATCGCAGTTGCCCACACCAAGCTAAAGAGATATAAGCTCGGATAGAAATGTCCGATTAGGGTCGCCATAACAAAAGCCGCCGCGGAATGCCCAGATGGCAGGCTGTATTTATCGGATGGCACAATGTGGGAATAAAGCAGTGAAGAGAACTCTGCCGGTCTGCGACGTTTGAGGGTATTTTTCGCGAGCCAGTAGATAGGCAACTCGATGGCAAAGGCGGTTAAACCGACCAATAGAAAATCTCGGCCAGTACTGCTATCAGCCAACAAAGCAATCAATGCAATTAACACGTAAAGGTGTCCATCTCCAGTATGAGACACCGCTTTACTGAGCGTTGCATGTTGCCCGCTATAACGGTTTTTTAAACAGAAAACAGAAAATGCCACATCCCAACGGACAATAGGTTCGATTGTACGCATACGATCTCCTTAACAATCCTTATTCAGTTAAGGCTCAAGTTATGCTCAACAAATGACAGTTAAGTGACGTTTTGAATGAACTAAAATGAAATTTCCTTGGGATGCGCAGTGCAGCCGCTCGGGCCAAGGATATGAAAAAACACCCTATAAAGATAAAGCGGCACTAGGCCGCTTTAGTGTTTATTACTTATTTTCTTGCTTCCAATGTCTATAGCGAGAGAGGCTCGTGCTTTTTCACTAAACCAAAGTCCGCCAATATTGCGTAAGCCGCTGGGATCATAAACAGCACCAGTAAGGTCGAGGCAAATATACCGAACACAATCGAAATAACCAGAGGCTGAATAACCTGAGCCTGTAAACTGGTTTCCGTTAACAGCGGTAGCAAACCAGCTGCGGTTGTCATTGAGGTCAAAAATACCGCTCGGAAACGCTCGCGACTGGCTTTCACCACCGAGTCATGCACGCTATCTCCCTCATCGACATGGTGACGAATGTATTGCACCAACAAAATGGAATCGTTGACCACAATCCCAGCAAGCGACACAAAGCCCATCATGCTTGGCATACTCAAAGAGTGCCCAAGTATCCAGTGTCCAACGACCACCCCAATAAAAGCGAGTGGAATCGCCAACATCACGACCACAGGCTCTAAGTAGCTTCGGAATTGATAGCTAAGAATCGCAAACACGCCAAATAAGCCGAGTAAGAAGCCTTTGCCCATAGAGGCTCCAGTCTTAGCCGCATCTTTGGCCTCCCCTTCGAAATCAAAGCGTAAACCCGGGTACTTCTGAATAAGTTTGGCGGCTTCATCTTTTTGGAACTGAGCCAAGATCGCGGATGAACTCGCTTTCTTGTTATCAATATCACCAAAGATACTGATGGTTCTCAGCCCATCAATACGCTGAATTCGCACGTAATTACGTTGGAAATCTAACGTCGCCAACGTTGCTAGCGGGATCTGACTGCCATCTGCGGTGATGATCGGGAAGTTGGCCAGCTGCTGTATGTCGCCCGCTTGCTCTTTATCAAGACGCACTTCAATCGAGATATTCTCAACACCGATTTGAATCTCATCCGCTGTCTGACCAAAGAAAGCCGCACGCAATTGGGAAGCAATCATCTGCCCATTCACATTGTAGGTTTCAGCTCCCGGACGCAGCTTCACCAAGATCTCTTCTTTACCCATACGCATGTCGTCAAGCACGCCGTGCACGCCATCGAACTGATTAAGGTATTCCTGAATATCCAGAGAAGCGGATTTCAATGCACTTAGGTCATCATGCTTAGCTCGAATCTCGATAGCGCGACCACCCGGCCCCATGGTGGGTTGCTTGAATACCAGTGAGATTGGATCTGCAAGTTCACCGATGTCCTCTCGCCATGCATCGATGAAATCATCGATCACCGTATTACGACTCTCTGCTCCGCGTAAGTCTAAGCGCACTGTGGCTAGGTGTGGGCCAGATTCATTGGCATCGGCGTTAGCATTGAATTGGCTAGTTATGTGCTCGACCAGTGTATTGCCTTCTTCAACCTCTTCGCTCCATTGCTTGTTCAAACGCTCAGCCGACGCGACAATTTTATCGACGACTTTTTCGGTTTGAGACAGTGATGCGCCCGGTGGAAGAATGATACGCGCTTCGGCAATATCACCATCCAGCTCAGGGAAAGGTTGAAACTTAACAACCCCGCCAGCAATCAAGGCTACTGAAAGCAACAATAGCGTAATCACTCCGCCCATAAAGGCGTAGCGGAACGTCACGACTTTCTCAACCATGTTCATCAAAGTGGTATTACGGAAGTTCTCAAACTTCTCAAGCAACACAACCTTAAAACGCAGCGCTGGCTTGTCATTCTTTTCTTTGTGTAATGAATGAGATAGGTGATTAGGTAGGATCAGGAAGGCTTCAATCAAGCTCAACGACAGCACCAAAATCAAGACTTGAGGAACGGCCTTAAGCACCGCGCCCATCTCGCCATCTAGGAACAGTAAGCTACCGAAAATACACACCGTGGTTAAGAAAGAAGACAACACTCCGGGAAACACTTTCTTAACGCCGTTGTACACCGCATCATCAACGTTTTGCCCCCGATCTAAATGGGACGCTATCGATTCGGCAATCACGATGGCGTCATCCATCATGATACCAATCGCCATCAACAGTCCGACCAGCGACATAATGTTAATCGATAAACCAAGATTGGCCATCAAAAACAAACCACCAAGGAAGGCTACCGGCAACCCCGCCGCTACCCAAAATGAATAACGTAAGCTGAAGAACAGCCACATGGTGGCGAACACCAGCACAATACCTTGCCAGCCATTACGCGCCATCATGGTTAAACGATCCCACAGCACAGAGGAGAGATCGTTGGTCATTTGTAGTGTCACACCGTCAGGAGCAATCGCGCTTTGATCTTCAACGAATCGTGTTACGTTCTCTTTGATTCGCAGCGCATCGTCTTCTTTGTTCTTACTGATCTTAAGCAGCGCCGAAGGCTTGCCATCAAATAACACCTTCTGTTCATCCAGCTCAAAGCGGTCAGTTATTTTGGCTATGTCTCTCAAACGGATCACCGAGCCATTAGGCGCAGAACCAACCACGATACTTTCAAGTTCAACCGGTGTGATTCGTCTCTCGTCAAAACGAATCAGGAAGTTTTTATCAGGTGTTTCAACGTTACCACTCGGAAGCTTCACATTCTGACGACCAATTTGATCTGCAATATCACCGACGCTCAAACCCAGCTGACGAATCGCTTGGGTATCCAACTCAACACGATATTGATGATCTGAGAAGCCGCTGACCTCGACCAAAGATACACCGTAATCGAGCTTCATAGTGCGCTTAAGATCTTCCGCGTAGGCCTTAAGTTCCGGCCACGACGTTTCGGCTGTGATGGCGATATCAACAACTGGTTCATTCCAATCTAGCTCTTGAACAACAGGTGATTCAATCTCGGTTGGGAAGTCATTGATCGAGTTGATCTGGGTTTGCACGTCCACCAGCATTCGGCCAATATCCGCTTTCTCATTTAACTTCAGAATTAGACGTGCGCTACCTTCGATCGCCTCACACTGAGTTTCTTCAATGTTGGCTAAACCATCTACCGCGTCTTCCATTCGCACACATAGGCTCTCTTCCACTTCTTGTGGAGAAGCGCCGGGATAAACGATGGCTGCCATAATGTAAGGCGGATCATAAGCGGGGAAGGTTTCACGCTTGATTGTTGATAATGAGCTTATACCCATGATCAACAGTCCAAGCATCAACAAGTTGGCTGCTGTTGGGTGCCTAGAGAAGAACTTGATCATGACGCACTCTCCTGAGTATCCGATTCAAGCTCAGCCTCTTCAGAGTTCGACTCTTTCAATAACATGCCCTCGATAGCTGGCAGGACATCATTTAGAACCAACTTGTCTCCGGTTTGTAGCTCACCACTCACAACCACTTGATTGTCTCTACGGTAAAGCACTTCAACATTCACCACTTGCAAGCGTTGATTGTCGTCCATCAAGTAAACCTTATCACCATGCAGTGCTCGCTCCGGCACAACCCAACTCAGATTCGCTACACCTTCAATCTCCGCTTTTACAAACATACCATTAACCAACGGCGTTGCGCTGTCTGGCTGCAGTTGTGAATAGTCTTGAGCGATCTCGAGAATAATCCCCGCCGTCGCTTGGTTTTCATCAACCGTTTCGCTGATTCTTGCTACCTTCGCAGGCCAGCTAAGGTTCAGGTTACCGCTGTTAAGTTGGATGCTTGCTTTGATTGGCGCTTCGTAAGGATTAGGAATTCCTGCGGTATCGCGAGGGAACTGCTTAAAACTGGAGGCTAAGGTTTGCATATCGTGAATAGAAAGTTGCGCCTCCACTTCCATAACATCAATCCCGTGAGCAATAAACATCTCTTGCTGAAGGTTAACCACTTGATTTTGTTCAATATCAACTTGAGCAATTCGCATCGCTCTTGGCAAAGTGACGGTAGTCTTATCGAGAGAGCGTTGCGCCTCTTTCACTTTAGATACATTGACCTTAATCACCGCTTCCGCAACACGTTTTTCGTCTGGCATTAATGCGATTTGGTTCGCGATATCTAATACCAACTTCTGTTGAGATAGCGCACTTTGTTTTTGTAGATCGACATCAGACTGCGAAGTCAGCCCTTTCTTACGCAGATCCTGTTTACGTTGTAACTCTTTATTACTGATCACTAAGCGATTCTTTTCGATCTTAAGAGTCTGATTAAGGTTGTCTTCTTCTTGATTCAATTTCGCTAATGAGGTTTGGCTTGATTTTAGATCCGCCTCTGCTTGTATCAGTTTCAATTCGTAATCCAATGGATCAACTTTGAGTACGACCGTTCCTGCAGGGATCACCTGCCCTTTTTCAAGATCTGGATGTCGATAGACAATCTGCCCTGTTACCTCGGCAATTGCTTTCCATTCGACTTTCGGCACCACCTTGCCAAAGCCAACCGCTAACGGCGCTATCAGTTGTTGCTCTAGGCTTACTGTATCAACTAAGCGGGCTCTATCACCCGCAGGTTTGGTTGGAAGATCCGGCTTCAAGTTAATCGCGGCGACAAGGCCAATCACACCAACCGCAAGTGCTGGAAAGAAGAGTAGTTTTTTATTTATTTTCATTATCTTTGGTCCTGCACAGAAGAAGGGCTAGGCGTATTTATAAAGCCTTCTGTCATCAATTTAATGTTGTGTTCGATTAAGCGGTTAAGAAATTCTTCATTAATCTCAATACCATGAATAGCAAGCAAAGGTGGGGGCGCAATGAACGGGAACACCATCAAGCTTATATACGACACGCGGCAGAGTTTGGGATCCATCTCTTTTCTTAAAACGCCTTGTTCAACCAGTTTTTCAAAAATGACATCCTGAGCTGGCTTAGCGACATCGTGAAAAACCTTTTCGAGCAATTCTCTTTGCACTTCAGAGGGAGGCATATTCATCACTTGGGCTAGCAAGCGAGGAAACTTAGGTACCTTGACCATCTCTTTGTAGTAAGTCCGCATTAGGTCAAGAAAGCTCTCATGACTACCTTCTTCAACCAACCTTTGCATCTGCAATTGCATCGGTCGTAGCGTTTCACGCAGCATGGCTTCAAACAGCCCGGCCTTACTGCCAAAGTAATAACGGATCATCGCAATATTGACACCCGCACGCTCAGCAATCAGGCGTGTCGAGACCTTGTCGTATGGCAGAACGACAAACAGATCACGAGCATGCTCAATCAATAACTGTCGAACATCTAAGTTCTTTTGAGGTCGCCCCGCTTTTCGTGCCGTCATGGAAAAAATCCATCTCTATAATTAATCATCTGATTAATTATAGAGATAAACAGGCGTAACAGTAGAAGATTAATTACTCATTATTTAATCAAGTGATTAATTAATTTGGTCACGCTTGTGATTTTTTTGGTGAATCGTTCCATCAAAAAGATTTACTACAAAGTTTTAACCTACACATAAGCTAAACGATAAACTAACCCCCCAATACAAAACCATCAATCAGATGATTTAGCCAATAACTAAACACAAAACAGTACAAACCAAACAAAAACGTCGCCAATGCACGCTGATATTGGATTTTCTTGTTTGACGCTCAGAATAAATTGCGGTAAATATGGTGTTAACAGTTTATTTACGGATATTTGTGTAATGATTTTTTCTTCTTCTCGACTGCTGAAACTTCTCCTTATCGTGAACCAATCGCGCGGGTAAGTTGTGGGTCAAGAACTACACAAATATTAAAACCCGCGCTGAGCGGGTTTTTTTGTAACTGGCACTTTTAAAAGAACATCATTCTTAATAATAATTTGGATAGCAATCGATTCATTATCGATATAAGGAAGCACCCATGAACGATCAAGTGATAATTTTTGACACGACCTTACGTGATGGCGAACAAGCGTTGGCTGCAAGCTTAACGGTAAAAGAGAAATTACAGATCGCTTATGCACTTGAACGACTGGGTGTAGATGTTATTGAAGCGGGTTTCCCTGTGTCATCACCAGGCGATTTTGAATCAGTACAAACCATCGCAAAGAATATTAAAGATAGCCGTATATGTGCGCTTTCTCGTGCAGTAGCGAAAGATATTGATGCCGCAGCCGAAGCACTAAAAGTGGCTGAACAGTTCCGTATTCATACCTTTATTTCTACATCGACGGTTCACGTACAAGACAAATTACGCCGCAGTTACGACGATGTTGTCGAGATGGCAGTGAAAGCGGTAAAGCATGCGCGTAACTATACCGATGATGTTGAATTCTCTTGTGAAGATGCCGGTCGTACACCTATCGACAACCTATGTCGTATGGTTGAAGCAGCAATTAACGCTGGCGCAAAAACCATCAACATTCCAGATACCGTAGGCTACACAGTACCGAATGAGTTTGGTGGCATTATCCAAACGCTATTTGATCGCGTACCAAACATCGATCAAGCGATCATCTCTGTTCACTGTCACGATGACTTAGGCATGTCGGTTGCTAATTCAATTGCAGCTGTGCAAGCGGGTGCTAGACAAATTGAAGGCACAATCAATGGTATTGGTGAGCGTGCGGGTAACTGTTCTTTAGAAGAAATAGCAATGATCATCAAAACTCGTCAAGAGCTTTTAGGTGTTCACACAGGCTTGGATCATAAAGAGATTCACCGTACCAGTAAGTTGGTTAGCCAGCTTTGCCACATGCCAATTCAAGACAATAAAGCAATCGTTGGTGCTAACGCATTCAGCCACTCTTCGGGTATTCACCAAGACGGCATGCTTAAGAACAAGAACACTTACGAGATCATGACGCCTGAATCTATTGGCTTGAAAAACAAAGCATTGAACTTAACCAGCCGCAGTGGTCGTGCAGCCGTTAAGAGCCACATGGACGCAATGGGCTACAAAGACAATGAGTACAACCTAGATTCATTGTACGAAGACTTCTTGAAGCTTGCTGACCGTAAAGGCCAAGTATTCGATTACGACCTAGAAGCACTAATGCACTTCGCAAATCTACGCGACGAAGATGACTTCTATAAACTTAACTACCTAAGCGTACAATCTGGTAGTGTTATGTCTACCACCAGCATCAAGCTTCAATGTGGTGATGAAGAGAAATGCGAAGCGGCTGTCGGTAACGGCCCTGTTGATGCGCTATACCAATGTATTTACCGCTTAACGGGGTACGAAATTGCATTGGATAAATTTGATCTTACCGCCAAAGGTGAAGGCGAAGATGGCCTAGGCCAAGCTGATATTATTGCTAACTATAAAGGCCGCAAGTACCACGGTACAGGCGTATCAACCGATATCGTTGAAGCTTCTGGTCAGGCGCTACTGCATGTGATCAATAGTATTCAACGTGCCGACACCATTGCTGAAATGAAACAGCAAAAAATCGCGACAGTTTAAATACCCAATAACAGAGCCCTAGAGCCGATGTTATTGGCTTTAGGGACAAAATTTAAAACGAGCCAAATAGCTCAGTAACAAAGAATTAAAGGATTAACATGACTGATAAATCATACAAAATTGCCGTACTACCTGGTGATGGCATTGGCCCAGAGGTAATGCAACAAGCACATAAAGTGCTAGACGCGATCGAAAAGAAGCACGCGATTAGCTTTTCTCGCGAAGAGTATGATGTTGGTGGTATTGCGATTGATAACCACGGCTGTCCACTTCCAGAAGCAACAGTAGCTGGCTGTGAAGAATCTGACGCAGTACTTTTTGGTTCTGTCGGCGGTCCTAAATGGGAACACCTTCCACCAAACGATCAACCAGAGCGTGGTGCCCTACTTCCTCTACGTAAACACTTCCAACTGTTCTGTAACCTACGCCCAGCACAAATCCATAAAGGTCTAGAGTCTTTCTCTCCTTTACGTGCTGACATCTCAGGTAACGGTTTCGACATCGTGGTAGTACGTGAGCTAACAGGCGGCATCTACTTCGGCCAACCTAAAGGTCGTGAAGGCGAAGGCGCAACTGAAAAAGCATTTGATACTGAGGTTTACCACCGCTACGAAATCGAACGTATTGCAAAAATTGCGTTTGAATCGGCACGCCTACGTAACAAAAACGTTTACTCAATCGATAAAGCGAACGTTCTACAGAGCTCTATCTTATGGCGCGAAGTTGTCGAAGATATTGCAAAAGATTATCCAGATGTCACGCTAAACCACATGTACATCGACAACGCGACCATGCAGCTAATCAAAGATCCTTCTCAGTTTGACGTAATGCTGTGTTCAAACATCTTCGGCGACATCATCTCTGATGAGTGCGCAATGATTACAGGCTCTATGGGTATGCTTCCTTCTGCTAGCTTGAACGAAAGCAACTTCGGCCTATACGAGCCAGCAGGCGGCAGTGCACCAGATATCGCAGGTAAGAACATCGCAAACCCAGTAGCGCAAATCCTTTCTGCAGCACTAATGCTTCGTTACAGCCTAGGCGAAGAAGCGGCAGCACAAGACATCGAAGCAGCGGTATCTAAAGCGCTTTCAGCAGGCGAGCTAACAGCAGACCTTGCAGGTAACAACCAAGCACTGACTACCTCTGAAATGGGTGACAAGATCGCTGAGTACATCTTAGCTTCATAAGCTAAATACTCCGATTAAAAGCAAGTACATAAGAATAATATCAAGCCAAGTCAGCGTAAACCGCATGACTTGGCTCGAAACAAACACTGGGACTGATGCTCCCAAGGAAGAAAAGCTATGTCGACAAACCAGCAAGCAAAAACCTTATACGAAAAAGTTTATGACGCTCACGTTGCGGTTGCAGCGAAGGGCGAAACACCAATTCTTTATATCGATCGCCACTTAGTCCATGAAGTAACCTCGCCACAAGCCTTTGATGGCCTGCGTGAAAAAGGCCGTAAAGTTCGCCAAGTAGGCAAAACTTTTGCGACCATGGATCACAACGTATCGACACAAACGAAAGACATCAACGCTTCTGGTGAGATGGCTCGTATCCAAATGGAAACGCTATCGAAAAACTGTGAAGAATTTGGTGTCACGCTTTACGATCTAAACCACAAATACCAAGGTATTGTGCACGTAATGGGCCCAGAGCTAGGTATTACTCTGCCGGGCATGACCATCGTATGTGGTGACTCACACACAGCAACACACGGTGCATTCGGTTCTTTAGCATTCGGTATCGGTACTTCTGAAGTGGAGCACGTTCTAGCAACGCAAACGCTAAAACAAGCTCGCGCTAAAACCATGAAGATCGAAGTAAAAGGTAAGGTTGCTCCGGGTATCACTGCAAAAGACATCGTGCTAGCGATCATCGGTAAAACAACAGCGGCTGGCGGTACTGGCTACGTGGTTGAATTCTGTGGTGAGGCAATTACAGACCTTACGATGGAAGGTCGTATGACGGTATGTAACATGGCAATTGAGCTTGGTGCGAAAGCTGGCTTAATTGCTCCAGATACAACGACATACGAGTACATCAAAGGTCGTAAGTTCTCTCCAGCAGGGGAAGACTTAGAAGCGGCAATTGAATACTGGGACACATTGAAAACCGATGCTGACGCAGAGTTCGATGCTGTTGTCACGCTAGAAGCGGCAGACATCAAACCGCAAGTCACATGGGGAACCAACCCAGGTCAGGTTATCTCGGTAGACACACCAATCCCTGCACCAGAAAGCTTCGCAGACCCTGTTGAAAAGGCATCTGCAGAAAAAGCTCTGGCTTATATGGGTCTTGAAGCGGGTAAGTCGCTATCGGATTACAACGTCGATAAAGTCTTCGTAGGTTCTTGTACTAACTCTCGTATCGAAGACATGCGTGCAGCAGCAGCGGTAGCGAAAGGCCGTCAAGTCGCGAAACATGTTCAAGCGCTTATCGTTCCGGGTTCAGAGCAAGTTAAAGCACAAGCTGAAGCTGAAGGCCTAGATAAGATCTTCATCGAAGCCGGCTTTGAATGGCGCTTACCAGGCTGTTCTATGTGTCTTGCAATGAACAACGACCGTCTAGGTCCACAAGAGCGCTGTGCTTCTACATCAAACCGTAACTTTGAAGGTCGCCAAGGCCGTGATGGTCGTACGCACCTAGTTAGCCCAGCAATGGCAGCCGCAGCAGCTATCGCTGGTCACTTTGTCGATATTCGTGAACTTTAATTAGAGGATTTAACATGTCAGGTTTTCAACAACACACCGGATTAGTCGTTCCTCTAGATACGGCCAACATCGATACTGATGCGATCATTCCAAAGCAGTTTCTACAGAAAGTAAACCGCATCGGTTTTGGTAAACACTTGTTCCACGATTGGCGCTTCCTAGACGATGCAGGCCAACAACCAAACCCTGAATTTGTAATGAATGAAGAACGCTACCAAGGCGCTTCAATTCTTCTAGCTCGTGAAAACTTTGGTTGTGGTTCATCTCGTGAACACGCACCTTGGGCACTTGCCGATTACGGTATCCAAGTAATGATCGCACCAAGCTTTGCCGACATTTTCTACGGTAACTCGATCAACAACCAAATGGTGCCGGTTCGATTGACTGAGCAAGAAGTGGATGAGCTATTCCAATTCGTTGAAGCAAATGAAGGCGCAGAAATCACCGTTGATCTAGAAGCAATGAAAGTGAGCGCAAATGGTAAACAGTACTCGTTTGAAATTGATGAGTTCCGCCGTCATTGCTTACTGAATGGTTTAGATAATATCGGCCTTACACTTCAACATGCTGATAAGATCTCAGAGTTTGAAGCTAAGATTCCTAGCTTCCTGAAATAAAGAAGTCTTGAAATAGAATCACACAGTTTCTGTAGACATAAAAGGTTGGCCTAGTGCCAACCTTTTTTATTTAGCTGAATATCATTATTAAACTTCTTCTTTATTTGACTAAGTTCGTTATTTAACTGAAGAGCCATGAAAGAAAATGGTAAGCCATAAGGTCTTAGTAGTCAGTCATCAGGAGAATGCCATGAAACAACTACTTTTTATTGTCAGCCTACTTTTCTCAACCTTAGTTTGGTCTGCGCCTAAATCCGATCTTTGGCGGTACTGGAATCAAAGCAATGAAACCAATCTAGAACAAATATCTCACCAAGATTGGCAGCAATTTCTCGATAACTACCTAGTTAAACAAGGGCAAAATACCCTAGTTCGCTATAAAGCAGTGAACACTGCCGATAAAAAAAAGCTCAAGCAATACATCAAGCAACTCGAACAAGTTAATCCGCTCGACTATTCAAAAGCGGAGCAGTATGCCTATTGGGTTAACCTATACAACGCCGTGACTGTCGATTTGATTCTTGATGCCTACCCGATAAAATCCATCACTAAACTTGGCGGACTATTTAGTTTCGGGCCGTGGGGAGATGATGTGGTAGGCGTTAACGGTAAGTCACTGACACTCAACGATATTGAACATCGAATCCTAAGACCGATTTGGCAAGATCCACGCACGCATTATGCAGTGAACTGTGCCAGCCTAAGTTGCCCTAACTTGCAGCCTGATGCTTTTACCTCTGACAATACTGAAACCTTGCTAGAGCAAGCTGCTCATGAGTTTGTAAACAGTGACAAAGGCGTGCTGGTTACAAATAATAAGCTTCAGCTATCATCGATTTACGATTGGTTTGCTGTGGATTTTGGTACGGAGAAACAACTCATTCAGCACTTAGACCAATATCGAACAGAAGCAGTAACCAATACTCAAAATATCAGTTATGACTACGACTGGTCGCTCAACCAAGCTAACTAGCTCTAACGCTAAACTTCATAACTAAAGCAAAACAAAAAAGAGGCTAGGGTTTTATCAACCACTAGCCTCTTTTCATCTATTTCACTGAATTCTAAAACTAGAAACTTGAACCTGGCTGCTGCAAGAATTCAACCTCTTCAGGAGTCGAAGTTCGTCCTAACACTTCATTTCGGTGCGGATAGCGACCAAATCGCTCAATGATAATCTTGTGCTTAAACTCAAAATCCAAATTATGTTCTAATCCCGTTTGAGAAAAGAGCTCCACGGCTTGTTCATGGACCAACAAAGACTCACTGTGCATATAAGGCATATACAGGAAACTTTTTTGTTGCTCGTTAAGTTGGTGGTCAAAACCACCCGCTACCGCCTCTTGCGCTAGAGCCAACGCCATCGGATCAGCCGAAAAAGCTGCCGGACTGTTTCTACCAATATTTCGAGAAAACTGATCAAGCACGATAATCTCTGCCAATCGCCCTTGTGCGTTTTGTCGCCATTCAAACAGCTCACCTTGAGTCGCAGTTTTGTGCAGTTCAGAAAATCGAGACTCTATCAAAGAGTCAAGCTCGGCGCCGCCAGTAAACCAATCTTTAGGCGTCAACTCATCGAACCAAAACTCTAGAACATCCTGATACGTCACCGTCATATAATTCCCTTTAATAAAAAAGCGAGTCATTTAATGTCATGACTCGCTTTAGTGTTCGATTACTTAAAACCTTTAACTTTTTTTATCAGGTCATAAGCATTTTGAATCTCTTGCGATTTCTCTTTCGCAACATTCATCATCTCTGGAGGCAAGCCCTTCGCCATCAGTTTATCTGGGTGGTGCTCATTCATCAGCTTACGATAAGCTTTCTTGACCTCTTTACCGTCGGCACTCTCACTCACACCTAGTACCTTAAAAGCATCGCCAAGCTGATTCTGCTGTGAAGCCTGTTGCCAACCTGATGATTGCCCATGGCCTTGATGACCACCAAAGCTTCCGCCTTGCTGTTGGAAACGGAATGCAGCTTCTTGCATCTGCAAGCGGCGTTCTAATTGCTCTGCAGAAAACCCTAGACCTTGAGCTATCTTATGCAAGACCTGACGCTCACTTGGATGCAAGCTCCCATCAGCAAATGCAGCAGATACTTGCAACTCAAGAAAGAACTGTAGAAGATCAAAACGACCACCCGATGAGATTTTCACTCGCTCAAGTACATCGCTCAGCGGGAAGTCACTCTCTTTACCGTCACGAAAAGCATCTTGCGCCGCTTTACGTTGCTCTCCATGTAGGTTCATGCGCTCCATCATGGTAGAAGCAAGCTGAATCTCTTCTGGTGTTACTTGCCCCTTCGCTTTAGCAACATGTCCCATAACCGCAAAAGCGGATTTAAAAAACTCACTCTGTCTTTCTGCTTGACTTGGCCCTCGACCAAAACCAGAGCTATTGAATCCAGATTGGTTCAATCGGCGAGCTTTATCGAATTGATGTCCTAAAAACAGACCAAAAACTAAACCGAGCGGCCCTCCAAATAAAAAGCCAAAAAACGCGCCCAAAATTTTGCCAAATATTTGCATTATGTGTTCTCTATCTATGAATTTTATCTGAGTAATGCTGTCTGATGATGCTGAATGCTAATATTTCCTTTATCATAAGGAAAATGCTTTATTAATTGGATTGATACTAGATCAACCCTTCATCTAGTGACACAGGATAGTTCAACTTCATGCAATCTTTTTCCCGCACCTTGTTAGCCGCGTCTATAAGTACGGCGTTATACGTGTCGACAACTCAAGCTGAAACAATCACCAATAGTAGTGTGCAGGAAATGCCCTCTATAGATCAATGCTTGATCGAACCCGCTGCAGAAAACGAGACACAGCTACCCGCACACGTTGAGTCAGATCGCTTAGAAGCTATCAATGGTGACAAGGCTATATATTCAGGTGACGTAAGAGTTACGCAAGGGAACAAGACCATCCTTGCTGATAACGTAACCCTACACCAACAAGAAAATATCGTTGTAGCTGAAGGCAACGTAAACTTTAGTGACGGTCAAATCAAGTCAGTATCAGATAGAGCAACCAACAATCTGACTAGCGATGAGATGACGTTAGAAAATACCGATTACGAATTTCTTTGCGAACCAGGTCGCGGAGATGCGGTTTATATCGCAAAAACAGGTAAAGCGGTTTATGAGATTGAAGATGGCTCGATTACCTCTTGCCCGATTGGTGACAACGCTTGGCGTCTAAGAGCATCGAGTATCGATGTCGACCAAGACGAAGAGCAAGCGACCTTTTATAACCCACGCTTTGAAATCCAGAGCGTTCCAGTTTTCTATCTGCCTTATCTAACTGTCCCTATTGGCGATACACGTAAAACAGGTTTCCTGTACCCAACCGTGTCATACGGTTCAAGTGATGGCTTTGAAGCTGAAATCCCTGTTTATTGGAACTTAGCACCAAACTACGACTTAGAAACCACTTTTAAGTACATGCAAGAGCGTGGCACACAACTGAACAGTAAATTCCGTTACTTGAGCGATTTCGGCTCCGGTAGCATTAAGTCTGAATACCTACCTGATGATAAGAAGTTCAAAGAGAAAGGTGACCGCTGGGGCGCTCAGCTAGAGCATACAGGGATTTTCCAAGAGTCATGGTTGTTTGAGGTTGATTACTCAAAAGTGAGTGACACAAAGTACTTCACTGAGGTGAGTTCAAGTGATATCGGTAACCGTGAAGATGGTCAGTTACTTCAAGAGGGTAAAGCAACCTATCGTTCCCAAAACTGGGATGCCTCAGTACTAGTCCGAGACTTCCAAGTTCTAACTGAAGAAGACAACCTACCTTACCGTCTGATGCCTCAGCTTGAATACAATTACTACGCTCCTGAGGTAATGAAGTATTTAGATTTCGACATGATCAGCCATGTGTCACTATTTGATACCGACGCAACAGGAAAACCATCAGCTACCCGAGTCCACGTGGAACCAGGTATTACGATCCCAGTTGGCAATACTTGGGGTACTTGGACGACAGAAGCTCGTTTGCTTGGTACGTACTACCAGCAAGATCTATCCGGGGTTAATACAACCGAGAAACAAATACGTGACTCATCAGGCAACTTAGTCGATAACCCATACTACGGTCTTGAAGATACGGTATCTCGCGTAATTCCAGAGTTTAGAAGTCATGCTGGTATCGTTCTTGAACGCGATACAACAATTGTTGGCAATTACACTCAAACGCTAGAGCCACAAGTTCAGTATTTATATGTTCCTGAGCAAGATCAAAGCGACATTGGTCTGTACGATACAACACTATTACAAACAGATTATTACGGCTTATTTAGAAGTCGAAAATACAGTGGTGTAGATCGTATTGCCGCGGCAAACCAAGTCAGTTATGGGGCTTCATCTCGTTTCTTTGATGACGAATACAAAGAAAGACTAAATATATCATTTGGTCAAATATTCTATTTTGATAAAGATACAAAACAAACCCTGAGCAGTGAAGGATCTAATAACAAAACTAATTATTCGTCTTGGGCTATAGAAATGGACTTCAACTATGATGACTACCTGTTCTACCATGGTGGCGTGCAATACGATATTGACTCATCTTCGATGCAATTAGCGAATAGTACACTTGAATACCGCTTTGCTGGTGGTTACATACAAACCAACTATCGCTATGTAACAGAAGAGTACATAAATGAAACTGTAGATTTTGACGTATCATCAATTACGAGGGATGGTATCTCACAAGCAGGTCTACTCGGAGCCTACCAAATTTCGCCAAAGTGGAATACCAGTGCTCAATATTTCTATGACTTAACCACACAAGAAGATCTAGAGTGGTTAGCTCGTTTAAACTACAAATCGGATTGTTGGTACATCGGCTTTACTTATAGTAACCGTTTGACAAACAACATTAGTAATCCAAATACTACGCCTGAATATGAAAATAACTTCAGCGTTAACTTCGGTATTGTAGGCTTTGGTACCAACATTGGTTCTGACTCTGGAGCAGTTGGGGATAGCAGCTCCGACAACTCGCTAAGCTACGGTCGCCCATTCTTCTTAAACAACTAATTTTCTTTACTGATAAGACATCAGTAAATTTAAAGGATTACACATGACATTGTGGAAACGCACATTAATTGCCATTGCAGCAGCTTGTACTTTATCAACAAGCTATGCAGCGCCGATCGAGCTAGACAGCGTAAAAGTTATCGTTAACGAAGGCGTTATCTTACAAAGTGACATCGATGCTTCTATGAAGACGCTGCGTGCAAACGCTAAAAAAAGCGGTCAAACACTGCCATCACAAGACGTGCTCAACGAGCAAGTGCTTGAAAAACTGATCATCGATACTATTCAGACTCAAGAAGCGGAACGTATCGGTGTTCGTATTGATGATGCTCGACTTGATCAAGCTATTGAAGGTATCGCCAAAGACAACAACCAAACGGTAGAACAACTTACCGCATCGGTTGCTGAAGAAGGCCTTAGCTACAATGCATTTCGAGAGCAAGTAAGAAAAGAAATTGCGGCAAGTGAGGCTCGCAATGCTCTAGTTCGCCGTCGTATTAACATCCTTCCTGCAGAGGTCGATAACCTAGCGGATATCTTAGCGCAAGAGAGTAACGCAACCGTTCAATACAAGATTGGACACATTCAACTTCGCTTCAATGATGACCAAACCAAAGAAGAGCTAGAAGCCCAAGCTAAAGAACTTGTCGAAGAACTGAACTCAGGCAAAGATTTTAGCACCATGGCATATACTTACTCTAAAGGTCCTAAAGCACTACAAGGTGGTGATTGGGGTTGGATGCGCAAAGAAGAGATGCCGACCATCTTTGCTGATCAAATCAAAATGCAAAATAAAGGCAGCATCATAGGTCCTTTCCGAAGCGGCGTTGGTTTCCATATTCTAAAAATTGAAGATGTGAAAGGCTTAGAAACCGTAGCGGTAACGGAAGTTAATGCTCGTCATATCCTGATTAAGCCAACGGTCATCTTGAGTGATGACGGTGCCAAAGAGCAACTTGAAGAAATCACTCGTCGTGTCAACGCAGGTGAAGCGAGCTTTGGCGACCTTGCTCAGCAATACAGCCAAGACCCAGGTTCTGCAGTACAAGACGGTGAGCTAGGTTACCAAACGCCAGATTTGTATGTACCAGAGTTCAAACACCAAGTAGAAACACTACCCGAAGGTAAGATCAGTGCGCCATTCAAAACCGTGCACGGTTGGCACATTGTTGAAGTACTAGACCGTCGCGAAGTAGACCGTACTGATTCAGCTTTGAAAAATAAAGCTTACCAAATTCTATTTAACCGTAAATTCAACGAAGAAGCTGGTGCTTGGCTACAAGAAGTGAGAGCAAGTGCCTTTGTGGAAATGGTTGAGGACGACCAAGATGACAACTAAACGTATTGTCATAACTGCAGGAGAGCCCGCGGGGATAGGTCCAGATCTGACTCTGGCTCTATCTCAAGAAAGCTGGCCTCATCAACTTGTAGTCTGTGCCGATAAGACACTGCTAGCTGAACGAGCTAAAGTGCTTGGTATCGAAGTGGATCTGCTAGATTACGACGCAAACGCGGCTAAGCAACCTCAACGTGCTGGCACACTAGTAGTGAAACACATTCCACTTGCTGAAATGGCAATTGCGGGCCAACTCAACGAGGCTAATGGCCATTACGTATTAAATACTTTAGAAACCGCAGCAATTGGCTGTATGAATGATGAATTTGATGCTATTGTCACCGGCCCTGTTCACAAGGGTGTAATTAACCGAGCTGGCGTTGCTTTTAGTGGCCATACCGAGTTCTTTGCAGAGAAGTCCAATACACCACTGGTAGTGATGATGTTGGCAACTGAAGGGCTGCGTGTTGCTCTCGTAACAACGCACATCCCACTAGCTTATGTATCTCAAGCAGTGACCGAAGACAGATTAGAGCAAATTATTGCTATTCTGAATAAAGACTTGGTTGAAAAATTTGCTATTGAGAAACCAACTATCTACGTGTGTGGCTTGAATCCACATGCTGGTGAAGATGGTTGCTTAGGGCGTGAAGAAATAGAAACCATCACCCCGACGCTAGAAAAAATTCGCCAAAAAGATGGCATCAATTTAGTTGGCCCATTGCCAGCAGACACCATCTTTAATGAAAAATATTTGCAAGATGCAGATGCTGTTTTAGGTATGTATCACGACCAAGTACTCCCGGTATTGAAATACAAAGGGTTTGGTCGCTCAGTGAACATCACGCTTGGCTTACCGTTTATTCGCACATCAGTCGACCACGGTACCGCCTTAGACTTGGCAGGGAAAGGCCAAGCCGATACAGGGAGCTTTAGAACAGCGCTCACGCACGCCATTGAATTAGTAGAGAAAAAGCAATGAGAAATGATGTCCACTTAGGACACAAAGCGCGTAAACGTTTTGGTCAAAACTTCCTTAACGATCCATACATTATTGATGGCATCGTATCGAGCATTAACCCACTACCAGGTCAAAATCTAGTAGAGATCGGCCCTGGTCTAGGCGCTATTACTGAGCCTGTGGGTAAGCTTGTCGATAAATTTACCGTTATCGAATTGGATAGAGACCTTGCAGAGCGTCTTCGTAACCATCCGGATTTGGCTGATAAGCTAACAATCCGCGAAGGCGATGCGATGAAGTTCGACTTCCAAGAGCTCGTTAAGCCAAACAATAAGCTACGCATCTTTGGTAACTTGCCATATAACATCTCTACACCATTGATGTTCCACCTTTTTGAATTCCATAAAGACGTGCAAGACATGCACTTTATGCTTCAAAAAGAAGTGGTTAACCGTTTGGCTGCAGGTCCTGGCAGCAAAGCTTACGGTCGTCTTACTGTAATGGCTCAATACTACTGCAAAGTAACACCAGTACTGGAAGTGCCACCAACGGCTTTCGTTCCGCCACCGAAAGTAGACTCAGCAGTTGTACGCTTGCAGCCATACGAAGTGTTACCTTACCCAGCAAAAGATCTAAAATGGTTAGATCGTGTTTGTCGTGAAGGCTTTAACCAACGTCGTAAAACCGTTCGTAACTGCTACAAGAGCTTAATTGATAAGGAAGTACTTGAAGAACTTGGTATCAACCCAAGTATGCGTCCTGAAAACTTAACGCTCGAGCAGTTTGTCGACATGGCAAACTGGCTGCACGACAGTCACAACGCTGATAAATAAATAAAAAAGGCTCCTACACTTCGGTTAGGAGCCTTTTTTATGTAATACTTTAATTACATTAAGTATACCAACAACAAAAGGTGCGAATATGGATATATCTACGCCTTGTATCAAATGCCAGGTTCACTCTAAATACATAGAGGAGCAATCTGAGCCAACGAAGAACCGTTACGTCTTCGCCTACATCATAACCATCAAAAACCTAAGTAAAACAACGGTGCAGCTGATGTCTCGCCGCTGGTTAATTACCGACTCTAACGGCAAGCAGCTCACCATTGAAGGTGATGGCGTGGTTGGGCAACAACCCGTGATTGAAGCCAACGACGAATACACCTACACAAGTGGCACTGTCATCGAAACCCCTGTTGGCGTTATGCAAGGTCACTATGTGATGACCGATAACAAGGGCATTGATTTTATTACCGAAGTTGACCCATTCAGACTCGCAATCCCTAATATTCTTAATTAGCCGTACATCCGTCTCTACAGGAAATTATTGTGTCGAATTATATTGTCGGAGACATCCAAGGGTGCTTCGACGAACTTCAATTACTGCTTGAAGTTATTAACTTTGATAAACACCAAGATACCTTATGGGTAGCTGGAGACCTAGTCGCTCGAGGCCCAAAATCATTGGAAACTCTACGCTTTATTCGTAGCCTTGGTGACGCAGCTAAGGTTGTATTAGGCAACCACGACTTACACCTTCTGGCGGTGTCCTTAGGGCTATTTCCAGCGAAACCAAAAGATAAGACTCAAGCGATTCTTGATGCTGAAGATCGTGAATTACTACTCGAATGGTTAAGGCAACAACCTTTGCTTCAGGAACACCCGGAGTTCGTGATGTGCCATGCGGGTATCTCACCGCAATGGAGCATAGAAACAGCACGTATCGAAAATCGAGAGATAGTATCCTTGCTGAAGTCAGACAGATGGCAATGGCTTATCGAAAACATGTACAGCAACACGCCTGATTTATGGCATCAGGATTTACATGATATTGAGCGCTATCGCTATGCAATCAATAGCCTAACAAGAATGCGCTTCTGTTTTGAAGATGGTCGACTCGACATGGCATGTAAGCTACCACCCAATGAAATTACCGATGAACCATTAGTACCGTGGTTTGACCTTCCACAACGCATAAAGCTCGATAAAACCGTTGTTTTTGGACACTGGGCTGCACTTGAAGGCTATAACGGAAAAGACGTGATTGGACTTGATACTGGCTGCGTTTGGGGAGGAGACTTAACCGCACTTCGCTGGGAAGATAAACAGTTTTTTACTCAAAAAGCGCTATAGAAACAGAGATACGAATGCTTGCGCTGCTGGGTACAGTAACGCAAGCATTTTTCAAAGCCTAACTCTTAATAACCACAGTTAACGCTCGAGAATCACAAACTCCATATTGTGTTTGTTTTTCTCATCCGCTTGATAAGTATCATTAAAGCTTTGTTTCCAACCCTCTCCCCAGTCTGGGAATTGAGTGTCGCCATCAACATCAAAATCGATATAGGTCAGGTACAACTTGTCTGCTTTAGGTAGGCAGCTTTCATAGATTGAACCACCACCGATGATCATCACCTCTTCAACATCACTAACGAGATCCAGAGCTTTTTCAATAGAAGTAACCGTTGTCACCCCTTCGATCTCTAAGCTCTCATCACGGCTAATCACAACGTTTAATCGGCCAGGTAAAGGACGACCGATCGAATCATAGGTTTTACGCCCCATGACTACAGGCTTACCCATAGTTGAGCGCTTGAACCATGCAAAATCCGCAGGCAAGTGCCAAGGCATCTGGTTGTCTTTACCTATTACACGGTTATTGGCCATTGCTGCAATCATACTGATGATCATAAATCGAAAGTCCTGTCCTTAACTGAGAGAGATTTGATGCTAGACGATAGGTCTGCGTCGGTAGAATAACAGCCCAGGTACAGCTAAGCCAACCGCTAGTCCAGCGATAATGAACATTGATTTCAAAAAGTTCTCCATCAACATTGCCAGTAACTCGGGAGTGTAGCCAGCTCTGTTAATCTCTACCATAGCAATCATTGCCTTGAAGGCAAACACGCCTGGGACCATAGGAATCAAGGCAGCAACCGTAAATACTTTAGGATGCGCTAACAGTTTATGTGACCAATGAACCCCTATCATACCAACTACAGTCGCGGCGAAAAATGTCGCCCATTCGATTGGAATACCAAAGTGCATCATCAGGTAACGGCTACCGTGACCAATAGAGCCTCCTAATGCACAATAAATTAACGCGCGCTGTGGGACGTTAAACACCAATGCGAATCCAACCGCAGGAATCGCGGCGAAAAACATATCATTGAGCAAACCTAAAAACAGTTCGAAAATACTCATTAGCTCGCCCATCCCCAAACATCAGATAAACTCATCGCTGCAACAATACCCAAGCTCGTTGCCAGAGTTAATAAGCTGGCCATGGTAAAGCGCGCTAACCCCATATTAATGTGACCTTTGAGCATATCAGCAACAGAGTTAATCAGAGGAAAGCCTGGTACTAGCATCAATACTGATGAAGCCATCACGATCGTGGGTTGACCGCCAATATTGTAAAGTACTGCTTGAGCAGAGATGGTAGTGGTAACGAATGCGGTGATCGCAAAATTTAATAAAGGATTGAAATGACGATGGCCAACTTCTTGTCTGACGATCATGCCACAGGCTGAAGCAATAAAAGTCATCATGAATACCTGCCAATCTCCGCCCGCAAGACGGCTAAAAGAAGCGCACGATAACCCTATCATCACAACCACTAGCCAACGGTTGTAGCGTTCAGGGCTGATGTTTTGAATCTTTTTATATGCTAATTCATAATCGAGAATTCCCTTCTCCATCATGATGCAAATTCGCTGAATGTCAGTGATCACTTGCATGTTAATGCCACGATCAGCACAGCTTCGTGTGGTGGTAATACAGTGATCATTCATCACGGTAGTGACAACGAGCGCATTGGCTGACAGTGCGACTTCAACCTCATTCACCCCACAAGCAATGCCGATACGGCGCATAATATCGCCGACCAGTGTACTTTCAGCTCCGTGTGCCAGTAACATTTGTCCTGATTGAGCGACAAGTCTTGAGATCGCTCTTTGCTTTAGTGCCATGATTTCCTTCCCATAGGCGTTAAATTTCTAGAAATAAATTCTGCATTAAAATCCGACTGTACATAATGATTTAGATACAAAAAAACCGCAATTTTCATTGCGGTTTAATAAAACTATCAGTGTACTTGTAAGAAGCGACCGATGCGTTATGAGAAACTAAGAGGATTAGTCACGAACATAGATAACATGACCGTCATCTTCTTCGTCATCCCAATCGTCCCAGTCATCGTCATCTTCAGTGACGACATTCTTACCGCTCATCGCATCTTTATGGTAGTCATCCCACATAAAGTCTACTTTTTCTTCTTCTTCAACTTCTACAACTTCACGAGGTAGGTTTTCCATAAACTCACCTAGTTTGAAGCAAAGATCTTTGGTGCCGATTTTGTTCACAGCAGAGATCTTGAAGTACTCGCCTTCCCAACCCAAAGCATCGATGATTTCTTGAATCTTTTCGTCTGCTTCGTCTTCAGGCATTAGGTCAACTTTGTTGAACACTAACCAACGAGGTTTCTGTGAAACTTTTTCACTGTATTGCTCAAGCTCATCAATGATCGTTAGAGCATTCTGAATAGGATCAGACTGATCGATCGGCATAATATCGATCATATGCAGAAGAACACGACAACGCTCAAGGTGCTTAAGGAAACGAATACCAAGGCCTGCGCCATCAGCTGCGCCTTCGATTAGACCAGGGATATCGGCAACGACGAAGCTCTTTTCAGGGACGACACTTACCACGCCCAAGCTTGGGATCAAGGTAGTGAACGGGTAATCAGCCACTTTTGGTTTCGCAGCAGATACTGAACGAATAAAAGTAGATTTACCTGCGTTTGGTAGGCCAAGCATACCAACGTCAGCTAATAGAAGAAGCTCTAAACGCAGTTCGCGAACTTCACCTTTAGTACCCATTGTCTTTTGACGAGGTGCACGGTTAACAGACGATTTAAAACGCGTGTTACCAAGACCGTGCCAACCACCTTTACCAACCATTACTTTCTTACCGTGTTCAGCAACTTCAGCAACGATTTCGTTGGTATGGATATCAACCGCACGAGTACCTACAGGTACTTTCAGTGTAATGTCTTTACCACGTTTACCAGTACAGTTACCACCGCGACCGTTCTCACCACGCTCTGCGTTGTAAAAGCGTTGGAAACGATAATCGATCAGTGTGTTCAAGTTCTCATCCGCTTGGATGTAAACATCACCACCGTCACCGCCGTCACCGCCGTCAGGGCCACCTTTAGCGACGAATTTTTCGCGCCAAAAGCTAACTGTACCATTACCGCCATCACCGGCTTCTATTTTTACTACCGCTTCATCAACGAATTTCATTTTTTAACTCCGCACTTACGTTGCGTTACCACTCATCAAGGAGTGATATAAATTCTAGCAGATCCGTGTTTAGATCGATCACCTAAGATCTAGGCCGACCTGCAACCAAGGAACAAATAAGGAGAGGTTCTTTGCTTTCTTTTTCTTAAAAAACAAATGGTTTCTTAAAAACCAAACTGCTTATTAAAAATTAAAGCCAGAGCGTCTGCTTTTTTATTCTTGCTATAAATAAAAAACCCTGCCGAATCGGCAGGGCTTTTGAATTCAGCTTGAAAGCTAATAAAATAATCTAGTTAAAGATTAAATTACTCAGCTTCGATGCTTACAAACTTACGGTTTTTAGGACCTTTAACAGCAAATTTCACTTTACCTTCAGTAAGAGCGAAAAGAGTGTGGTCTTTACCGATGCCAACGTTTGTGCCAGCGTGGAACTTAGTACCACGTTGACGAACGATGATGTTACCTGCAAGAACAGATTCACCACCAAAACGCTTAACACCAAGACGTTTGCTTTCTGAATCGCGGCCGTTATTAGTAGAACCGCCAGCTTTTTTATGTGCCATTGTTAAACTCTCCTAATACTTAAGCGTTAATGCCAGTGATTTTCACTTCAGTGAACCACTGACGGTGACCAGCTTGCTTACGCGAGTGCTTACGACGACGGAACTTAACGATTTTTACTTTATCGCCACGACCGTGTTGTACTACTTCAGCAGTAACCTTGCCACCTTCAACAAGAGGTGCACCAACAGCGATTTCTTCGCCGTTAGCAACAAGAAGAACTTTATCAAATTCTACAGTTGCACCAGTTTCAACGTCTAATTTCTCTAAACGAAGTGTTTGACCTTCGCTTACTCGGTGTTGTTTGCCACCAGATTGGAAAACAGCGTACATATTTTACTCCGCTTTTTCCGCACAGCCTATGGTTGTTAATTGTACAACTCGGGTGTGCGCTAAACTAATCAATAGGGCGCAGATTCTACGGGAATCATGGCGCTATGACAAGCCATATTTTTAAAAAATTGGCGAAAACCTGTTCGCCAAAGAAAAGTGCGGCAATCATGCCCTTTAGCGATGTATTAATCAACGTTTTTTAGTGTATTATTCAACAATTAAATACAACGTATAAGCCTTACAGGGTCTAACTTCAGCCGGATGAACAATGGATTTTAAAGCTATCCAAACGCTTACTGCCAATGATATGGCAAAAGTGAATGAAACAATTCAAGCCCAACTTAATTCTGACGTAAGTTTAATCAACCAGCTTGGTTTTTATATCGTTAGCGGCGGTGGCAAACGCCTACGCCCTTTGCTTGCTCTTTTATCTGCTCGCGCACTTGGTTACCAAGGTGAAGCTCATATCACCTCTGCAGCCTTTATCGAGTTTATTCACACAGCAACCCTACTTCATGATGATGTCGTCGACGAATCGGACATGAGACGCGGTAAAGCGACAGCCAACGCAGCTTTTGGTAATGCTGCTAGCGTTTTGGTGGGTGACTTTATTTATACTCGCTCATTCCAAATGATGACAACGCTAGGATCCTTAAAGATCCTTGAACTAATGAGTGAAGCAGTAAACGTGATTGCCGAGGGTGAAGTTCAACAGTTAATGAACTGCAACAACCCAGACACCACTGAAGAAAGCTACATGCAAGTGATCTACTCTAAGACCGCTCGCCTGTTTGAAGCCGCAACACAAATCGGTGCCATCCTTAGCGAATCATCACCAGAAATCGAAACGGCAATGCAAAACTACGGTAAATACCTAGGCACCGCATTCCAACTGATTGACGATGTGATGGACTACACTGCTGATGGTAAAGAGATGGGCAAGAACGTTGGTGACGACCTTGCTGAAGGCAAACCAACGCTGCCTTTACTATATGCAATGCACAATGGTTCTCCTGAACAAGCAAGCATGATTCGTGAAGCAATTGAGAAAGCGAACGGCATGGAACGTCTCGACGACATTATGGCGGTGATGAAAGACACAGGCTCATTAGAGTACACGACTAATAAAGCCTATGAAGAAGCCGACAAAGCGATTGCTGAGCTTTCTGTACTGCCTGACTCTGAATATAAGCAAGCACTAACCACACTTGCACACTTGGCTGTTAAACGCAGCAAGTAACTTTGTAGACTGTCTTCTATATAGCGACATTACATAGATAATAAAAAAGAGCCTCAGGGCTCTTTTTTTGATCCTCACGAAAATCTTTTCAAATCCACTGTCAATAACGACTCGACTCTAACGACAACGGAAGTTGAGCTTCGACTTCTTCTATCTCTTCCAGCGGCACTGCGTACTGCTCGTGGCTATTGTATGACTCAACCAGCGCAAATTGCTCTTGCTCATCTATAACGAGGATCTTTCCCAATCTACCTAAATGGAAATGGACGTTCATTCCTTTTTGAATACGACTCATAACTGCTGCCCCACTTTCATCTCTAAAACACTATTTACGAACGAGGCAAATCCAAGGATCAAAAAAGCCGATCATAATGACCGGCATTTATTAGCAATTTTAAATTGAGTTAAATGCTGTATCGCTTACTTAGCGAACTCAACACCAATCTCAATATCGCCATTTAGTGTTTCAAGCATGCTTTCTAAAGCGTTACGCTCGAAGTCGCTCAGTTCACCGTAGCTAAGGATCGCTTCTGCGCCCTCTTTACCTAGCTTAACTGGCTGAGCGAAGAATGGTGCGTGTTCGCCTTCACCTTCAACGTATGCACATTCAATCACGTTCTCTTCACCTTGAAGCGCTTTCACTAGAGCAAGACCGAAACGACAAGCCGCTTGACCCATAGACAGTGTCGCACTGCCGCCGCCAGCTTTAGCTTCTACTACTTCAGTACCTGCATTTTGGATGCGAGTCGTTAGCGCTGCAATTTCTTCATCAGTGAACTCTACGCCTTCAACTTGAGAAAGCAGAGGAAGGATCGTTACGCCTGAGTGACCGCCGATAACAGGAACACGGATGTCGCCTGGATCTTTATCTTTTAGTTCAGCAACGAACGTTTCAGAACGAATCACATCAAGAGTCGTAATACCGAATAGGCGACGCTTATCGTAAACACCTGCTTTCTTGAGTACTTCAGCTGCGATTGGCACTGTTGTGTTTACTGGGTTAGTGATGATACCAACACAAGCAGTAGGACAAGTAACTGCGATTTTCTCTGCAAGAGACTTAACAATGCCAGCGTTCACATTGAAAAGATCCGCACGATCCATACCAGGCTTACGAGCAACACCCGCTGAAATAAGTACAACATCCGCACCTTCTAGTGCTGGTGTTGGATCTTCACCCGCGTAACCTTTGATCGAAACAGGCGTTGGGATATGGCTAAGATCGGCAGCAACACCCGGTGTTACCGGAGCGATGTCGTAAAGTGCAAGATCTGAACCAGCAGGTAGGCGGTTCTTAAGTAGTAGGGCTAGGGCTTGACCGATGCCACCAGCGGCACCAATAACAGCTACTTTCATTGTTATTCTCCTTGAGAGCTTTCTCTTATAGATTCTTTGTAGGGTAATTCTTGAGCTAAATCTAAGTTAAAAAACTATATTAATCACAAAGTGATTACAATCAATTAACGCTAGCTTTGCGACTTCGCGCAAGTCAATAAAACCGTGCTACACAGCAAGTTCGCATTATGGCGATAATCGACTGAAATAACAAAATAAGTCGTCGCAAATAACACATTATTCTATTAAATATTTACAGTGATATGACTAACAAATTACAGGGATGTTTTGGCTAAAATTGAATATGTATGCGAGAATATGCAAACATCTTTGTTAATGAATAAGAATGACATATGCGCAATACAGAAAAGCAAGACAACTTAGTTCGTGCATTTAAAGCCTTACTAAAAGAAGAACGTTTTGGCTCACAAGGCGAAATTGTAGATGCCCTAAAACACGAAGGTTTTGAAAGCATCAACCAGTCTAAAGTCTCGCGTATGTTAACCAAGTTTGGTGCCGTTCGAACTCGTAACGCAAAAATGGAGATGGTTTACTGTCTTCCTGCTGAACTGGGTGTTCCGACAGTTTCTAGCTCTTTACGAGAATTAGTACTAGATATTGACCACAACAATGCATTAGTTGTGATACACACTGGCCCTGGTGCAGCTCAGCTTATCGCTCGCTTATTAGACTCACTAGGTAAGTCGGAAGGCATACTGGGTGTGGTCGCGGGTGATGACACTATCTTTATTACTCCAACGTTATCGGTTACCACTAAGCAACTGTTTGATTCTGTGTGCGAACTGTTTGAATACGCAGGATAATTGCTCACTGTTTCATAACTATCAGCCTTACTAATGGATCACGAACATCTATTCGCTTCGTGATCCAAATCACATCCTAGAATATCCATACACCCTTCCCGAAATTACACTAAATCATTGATTTTAAAAAACTCAGTAGCAAATTAAACACGAGATCTAGACATCATTTGTTAGATTTTTTAGCTATATCTTTTAACATTCGAGTAATTTTCTGCCAATTTTTGATATTATTCAGCCACTTTTTCATCACATGGATTGAAAAAGGTGCCGTTTCCAAATAGGAAACTCCAGAAACGACTACACTTGTTTCAGGGTTAATAATGAATAAAGGAAGGGAAATTCATGGCATTTACCAAACTTATTAAAGTTGGTGCTATTGCAGCTGCTGTAATGGGCGCTGGCGCTGTTAACGCTCAAGAGTTCATCACAATTGGTACTGGTTCAGTGACGGGTGTTTACTACCCGACTGGTGGTGCAATTTGTAAACTAGTGAACAAGGGCCGCAAAGACCACAACATTCGTTGTTCTGTAGAGTCTACTGGTGGTTCAATCTACAACGTTAACACCATCCGTGCTGGTGAACTAGATTTCGGTGTTGTTCAATCGGACTGGCAATACCACGGCTACAACGGTACAAGTAAGTTCAAAGATCAGGGCGAATACAAGAAACTTCGCGCTATGTTCTCTCTACATACAGAACCGTTCAACATCATCGCTCGTACCGATGCTGGCATTAACAATGTTTCTGACCTAGCTGGTAAGCGCGTAAACATTGGTAATCCAGGCTCTGGTGACCGTGCAACGATGGGTGTTGTAATGGACGCAATGGGTTGGACGAACGACAGCTTCAAGCTTGCTTCTGAACTTAAAGGTTCTGAGCGTTCACAAGCACTTTGTGATAACAAGATTGATGCATTTATCTACATGGTTGGTCACCCGAACGGATCAATCAAAGAAGCAACAACGTCTTGTGATGCAAAACTGGTTTCAGCAACGGGTCCACAGATCGACAAGATCGTAGCTGAAAACCCATACTACGCTTACAGCACAGTTCCTGCTGGCATGTACCGTGGTACTGACGCTGACGTAAACAGCTTCGGTGTTGCAGCAACAATGGTAACAACTTCAGACGTTTCTGAAGAAGTTGCATACAACGTTGCTAAGGCAGTATTTGAAAACTTTGACACTTTCAAACGCCTACATCCAGCATTTGCGAACCTGAAAAAAGAAGACATGGTTAAAGCGGGTATCTCTATCCCTCTTCACCCAGGCGCAGCAAAATACTACAAAGAAGTGGGCCTTCTAAAGTAATTCTACTTTAAGCCTACTACACCAATAAGGAGGCTAGCCCTCCTTATTGGCTTTTCACGTTTTATAAAAATAACTTAAGTGAAAAGAGCAACCCTTTAAGTTTCTCCAATTTGGAGGACTTACCTTCGTATCAAGCCTAAGACAAAGACGAACAAAGAACGCATTTCCCTATCCATTCACTACACTAGATAGGAAATAAATAACGTTTGGTTGTTCGTAAGAAAAGGCAGACCATCAATAATAAGGATAAAGTACATGACGCAGACAACATCACCGTCTCCAGATGTGCAAGAAATGGTGGCACAATCAGATACTGGTGCGCGTAGCCCTCGTGGTATCCAAGGCCGTATTTTATGGTTTGTGCCTCTATGTTGGTCACTGTTCCAACTTTGGTATGCATCTCCGCTGCCGTTCATTTTTAACTTCGCAATTTTAAACGACACTGAAGCTCGAGCAATTCACCTTACGTTTGCTATTTTCCTAGCCTTTACCGCTTATCCAGCTATGAAGAACTCGCCTCGGGATCGCATTCCTGCAGTCGACTGGATATTGGCGCTAGTAGGTAGTTTTTCAGCTTCTTATATCTATATTTTCTACACTGAACTTGCCGGTCGTTCGGGCGCACCAACAACATTCGATATTGTTGCTGCTGTATTCGGCATGGTTTTACTGCTTGAAGCAACACGACGCGCTTTAGGTCCACCTCTTATGGTTGTGGCGGCAGTATTCCTACTTTACACCTTTGGCGGTCCACACATGCCAGACGTTATCGCCCATAAAGGTGCAAGCCTGAACAAGGCAATGTCGCACCTGTGGCTAACAACGGAAGGTGTATTCGGTGTTGCTCTTGGCGTATCAACGTCATTCGTATTCTTGTTTGTACTGTTTGGTGCAATGCTAGAACGCGCTGGTGCTGGTGCCTACTTCATCAAGGTTGCATTCTCTCTGCTTGGTCACATGAAAGGCGGCCCAGCAAAAGCAGCCGTTGTAGCCTCTGGGTTATCTGGTCTGGTATCAGGTTCATCTATTGCAAACGTGGTAACCACAGGTACCTTTACTATCCCGCTAATGAAGCGTGTTGGTTTCCCGGGCACAAAAGCAGGTGCGGTAGAAGTTGCGGCTTCAACCAATGGCCAACTAACGCCACCGATCATGGGTGCTGCGGCATTCTTGATGGTTGAGTATGTGGGCATCTCGTATGTGGAAGTTATCAAGGCGGCGCTACTGCCAGCTCTGATCTCTTACATAGCTCTGATTTACATCGTTCACCTAGAAGCATGTAAAGCTGGCATGACCGGCTTACCTCGTCGTCACACACCAACTATCTTACAAAGCCTACTCTCTTTCACTGGCACCATATTAGGTCTATGTGTTATTAGTGCCGCGGTTTACTACGGTGTGGGTTGGACGAAAGATGTATTTGGCGATGCTGCAACACCGATCGTAACTGTGGCGCTATTGATCGCTTATGTTGCTCTGGTTCGCGTATCAGCAAAATACGCAGCTGAAGGCGGCATGGAAATCGATGCGGACCTGAAAGAAGTTCCAGATCCAGGTCCAACAATTAAATCTGGTTTGCACTTCCTACTGCCTATCGTAGTGCTAGTTTGGTGTCTAACCGTTGAACGTTTCTCGCCAGGTCTATCTGCATTCTGGGCAACCGTCTTCATGATCTTCATTTTGATCACTCAGCGTCCTTTGATGACTCTGATGAACAAATCAGACGATCTTGCAGAGCAAACTAAAGCTGGTTTCGTTGATCTAGCAGAGAGCTTGGTTTCAGGCGCACGTAACATGATTGGTATCGGTGTAGCGACAGCTGCCGCAGGTACGGTTGTTGGTGTGGTGACTCTAACGGGTATCGGCCTTGTAATGACTGATTTCGTTGAGTTCATCTCAGGCGGTAGCATCATTCTTATGTTGCTATTCACCGCGGTAATCAGCTTGATCCTAGGCATGGGCTTACCAACCACAGCAAACTACATCGTTGTATCAACGCTAATGGCGCCGGTAATTGTTACTCTGGGCGCTGCGCACGGTCTTATCATCCCACTGATTGCGGTGCACTTATTCGTGTTCTACTTCGGTATTCTTGCGGATGACACACCTCCGGTAGGTCTGGCAGCATTTGCCGCAGCAGCGATTGCGAAATCAGACCCGATTCGTACAGGTATTCAAGGTTTTACCTACGATATCCGGACCGCAATCTTACCATTCATGTTCATATTCAATACCCAACTACTGTTGATGGGCATTGATTCTTGGTGGCATTTAGCGCTAACGATTTTCTCTTCGGTTACTGCGGTACTTATCTTTGCAGCAGCAACTCAAGGTTGGTGGTTCACTAAGAACAAGTGGTGGGAAACCATACTGCTTATCGTTCTGACTTTCTCTTTCTTCCGCCCAGGTTTCTGGTGGGACATGATTTATCCAGAGAAAGTTCTTTCGCCAGGAGTTGAGATCGCTCAAATCACAGAAAATTTATCTGTGGGACAATCACTTGAATTGAGAGTAGGTGGCGAAAACTTAGAAGGTAACTATTCTGAGAAGACAGTCCGCCTTCCATTTGAAGATTCTGCGACAACAAGTGAAGACCGCATTGCTTCAATGGGCCTAATGCTGACACAAGCTGACAACAAGATGATTGTTGATATGGTTGAGTTTGGTAGCCCTGCAGAAGCCGCTGGCATTGACTTTGATTGGGAAATTAAATCCGTTATCCAAGATGCAGATCGACCAATGAAAGAGTGGGTATTCTTACCTGCCCTACTGATTTTGATTGGTTTAGCGATGAACCAAAGAAGGCGTGCTCGTAAGGATGAGATTAGCGCGTAATGGATAGAGCCAAGTAGCGCTCTACTCTATTTGGCTTTTTTACTACATGGAAAAGATAATTACAGCGTTTGGTATGTGCTAAGCGCTGCTCAAAAAGAGACGAATACATGTATAGACAAATCCTTGTTCCCGTTGATCTTAACGACAAAGGCTTTTCTGATAAAGCAGTCGAGCTAGCGGTATGGCACGCGAAACACAGCAATGCTGAAATCCACATTCTGAACGTACTACCGGGCATTCACATGTCGATGGTGGCGTCTTACTTCCCGAAAGATGCGGCGAACCAAATGAAGCTTGATGTTAAAAATCAGCTGAAAGAGTTTGCCGACAAACACATCGACGATGAAGTGGTGTATAAGGTTCACGTAGCTGAAGGTAAAACTTACACGACGATTCTTGATTACGCAGAAAAGCTTGGCGCCGACCTTATTGTGATGCCTAGCCATAAGCGTTCGAAAATCGACAAAGTGGTTCTTGGTTCTGTTGCAAGCAAAGTGGTACAGAACTCACCAATCAATGTATTGGTAGTTAAGCCGCAAGGCTAAATCACTTAATCGACATAACGATCTAAAAAGGTTGGCCCAAAAGCCAACCTTTTTTGTTTTGAACTCTACTCGCTTAATACCAATCGTAATAAAGATCTCAAGAATCAACGCACTAAGTTTTGCGGATTACCTGCGACAAAGCCATCTATGTTGTCCATTAAGATATCCGACAGCTTTTGAATTGAGCTATCACTGCCCCATGCAACATGAGGCGTTAGCAGTAAATTAGGTAAGTGACTGTTAGCCAAGAGTGGATTCGAATTGTCTGCAGGCTCTTGTGTGAATACATCCATACCTGCGCCTGCAATCTCATGTTTTTTCAAAGCCTCAACTAAGGCTTGCTCATCAACTAATCCACCGCGCCCTGCATTGATTAAGACTGCACTCGGTTTCATCATCGCGAGCTCTCGCTCTGAAATCAGGTTGCGAGTCGCATCAGTCAAAGGGCAATGCAGGCTGATCACATCCGCTTGCTTTAAAACAGTTTCAAAAGGTAGGTAGCCTTCTCGACAAGAGTCAGCCCCTTTGCGCTCAGCAAAAATAACTTTCATACCAATTGCTTTGGCTAATATTGCGGTTGCTTGCCCTAAGCTGCCACTGCCCATTAAGCCTAATGTGCTACCCGCCACGTCTTGAATCGGATGAGTAAAGAAACAGAACTGCTTACCCTTCTGCCACTCCCCGGCTTCAATGTCTTGATGGTAGCCAACAAGATTTCGCTTTAACGTAAACAGCATAGCAATCACATGTTCAGGTACCGACTGAGTCGCATAGCCTTGCACATTAGCCACTGCGATATTACTGCCCTTGCAGTATTCCACATCAACATTGTTGACACCTGTAGCAGAAACAGCGATCAACTTGAGTTGTTGCGCTTGAGCTAAATTATCAGCGTTGAGCACAACCTTATTGGTGATAACAACATCTGCTCCCGCAACGCGCTCAGCAACGAGCTCTGGAGCAGTAAAATCAAACTCAATCCATTCATGTTCAAAGCTAAGAGGTTTTAAATTGATTTGAGATGGGATGGTAGCCCGGTCAAGAAAGACCACTTTCAACTTCGGCATTGTACGTCCTTGAATTGGTATTGATGACACCATTCTAAGCTTTTAGCTTTCTGTAGTCTGGAAGCTCTGGCGCAATTTCAAAGTGCTGTTCAATTTGTGGTGACGCTTGAGGGTAAAACTCACAAGGAACAAAGGCTTTGAACAGTTGGTTGTTCTCCGGATGATAGAAGCTCAGTTCACACGCATGTAAAGCTAATCTATCGCTATACTCAAAAGCTTCAGGCGTTGCATAAAACTCGTCGCCAACAATGGGCGTCCCTATTTCCATACAATGCACACGCAACTGATGAGAGCGACCGGTAATCGGCAGTAACTTCAACAAAGTGGTTTGAGTCTCTTCTTGCTCTACCACATAACGAGTCTGTGATGGCTTGCCATCATCAAAACACACTTTCTGCCTAGGGCGATTCGGCCAATCACAGATGAGTGGCAGATCAATAAGCCCTTCTTTTTCTTCTACTGCCCCCCACACTCGTGCGTAATAGAGCTTATGTGTCAGTCGATATTGGAACTGCTTCTTCAAATGCCGCTCAGCCTGCTTATGTTTAGCTAACAACATCAAGCCCGATGTCGACATATCCAAGCGATGCACGACCTGAATATCAGCAAACTCCTCAACCAACCGACTCCACATACTGTCGTAATGCTCTGGCAATCTTCCCGGCACTGAAAGTAGGCCTGCTGGCTTGTTCACCACAAGAATATCGTCATCTTGATAGACAATGTCGATCCACGGTTCACGTGGTGGTGTGTACAGCTCTAACGCCATTGAAGCCTCTATATTACTGGTTAATAAATAATTTACGGTTAATTTGTTTATTATTAAATACAATTTTCAACATTTTTGTACATAAAAGTTGACGAAGTTACGAAACATGGTATTGATAAGGTAACGGAAAATAAGAAGTCAGCATCAAAGGAAAAATGATGGAAAGTACGGTTAAAACAACCACCGAAAAAACACAAACCTCTGCTCCCCTATCAAGTTTAATCAAGTCTCTTGGCCCAGGCATTATGATGGCCGCAGCAGCTGTAGGTGGCTCACATTTAGTTGCCTCGACCAAAGCTGGTGCGATTTATGGCTGGCAGCTCGCCGCACTTATTATCCTGGTAAACATATTTAAATACCCATTCTTTAGAGCCGGTATCCAATATACTCTTGGCACAGGACAAAGCTTGGTTGAAGGTTACTCTAACCTTGGCAGACCTTACCTTGTAATCTTTTCGATATTGAGCGCAATTTCCGCCGTGGTAAATACTGCAGCACTACTGTTATTTAGTGCAAGCCTACTCAGTTACTTTATTCCTTTCGAATTGGCCACCAGCACATTGTGCATGATCGTTTTAGCGACCTGCTTGATCATTCTGTTTGCTGGCCATTATCGCGCACTTGATACGCTGTCCAAAGCGATCATGGCGATCCTGACCATCACAACCCTAGCTGCAGTCGCCATTGCTATAGGCTCTCCAGTCGAACCTGATGCTGCTTTTGTTCCACCGTCGCCTTGGTCATTGGCTGCTATTGGCTTTATCGTGGTGACTATGGGTTGGATGCCTGCGCCTATCGAGATATCCAGCATCACCTCTATGTGGCTAAAGAGCCAAAAAGAGAAACAAGAAGTCACGGCTCAATCAGCGCTATTCGATTTCAATGTTGGCTACATTGGTACTGCACTACTTGCACTAGTGTTCGTTGCGTTAGGCGCTCTGGTACTTCACGGCTCGGGGGTTGAACTGTCTCGCTCTGGTGTTGGCTTTACTCACCAGTTAGTCGGTATTTATGCTTCTACGATTGGTGAATGGTCTCGTCCACTGATCGCCATCGTCGCTTTCTTCTGTATCTTTGGCAGCACCATTACCGTTATCGATGGCTACTCACGCGTACTTGCTGAATCACAGCGACTATTATTTAAAAAAGAGTCGAGCCCACGCATGCTGCAAGGCTGGATCATCATTGTCTCTATCGCGGCCTTGGCGATTGTGATGTTCTTTAGTGCTGCGCTGATGCCAATGTTGGATTTTGCGATGGTACTTGCGTTTGCAACGACACCGTTCTTCGCTCTGCTTAACTTCATTTTGGTAAACAAAGCCAAGCTTCCTGAAGCTCTAGCGATTGGCACCAAACTAAAATGGTTGTCTGTAGCGGGTCTGGTTTACCTATTTGGTTTCCTAGCGGTATTTGTTTGGTGGAAGTGGTTGATGTAATTCCTCAGTCAATACACCTTTCAACAACCAGTACATCTTTCAAACGCTAGATAACAATAAGGCCTTCGTAATGAAGGCCTTATTTCGTTGAAGCATTTCGCTAATTCAAACTAGTTGTGAGAAACCACAATCAAGCGTAATGAATCTAGCTGAACCTGAGCTTTGCTGATGTAACCTGTCAGTTCATTGATTTGAGCTTCGATAACCTCAAGCTCTTCATCACGAATATTCGGGTTCACCGCTTTAAGCGCTTGTAGACGCTCTAGTTCACCGTTCAAGTTAGTTTGCATATCTTTCTGAGCTTGCTGACGAACTTCTTCAACCTTCGGCAGTACATGCGTCTCACCCGCTTCGATTAGCTTGTGAATCTCGCCTTGTACCGAGTTCACTAGTTTGCTCGCTAAGTGACGGTTTACAGGGCTTAGCTGACGGTTAAAGCTATCAAATTCAACCTGAGCAGATAGATCGTTACCACGGCCATCCATCATCAAACGAATTGGTGTCTTAGGCAGGAACTGACTGATACCGCTGCGTTTCGGTGCTTGCGCATCCACAAGGTAAACCAACTCAAGCAGGATAGTACCCACTGGCAGCGCTTTGTTTTTCAGCAATGATACCGCTGATGCACCCACACCTTCACTCAGTAGCAGATCAATACCGCCTTGAATCATTGGGTGCTCCCAGCTGATGAAGTTCATGTCTTCACGAGAAAGGGCTGTATCACGATCGAACGTGATGGTTGCGCCTTCGTATGGTAAGCCAGGGTAGCTTGGTACCATCATGTGCTCAGATGGTGTCACGACTAGCGCATTTTCACCCTTGTCGTCTTGGTTCAAACCAATCGTGTCGAACAAGCTCAGTGCAAACGTTACTAGGTTAGTATCGCCATCAGTTGATGCAATCTTCTCTGCGATTTCGTGTGCTTTGTCGCCGCCGTTTGAGTGCATCTCTAATAGGCGATCGCGGCCTTTTTCTAGATCCGCTTTTAGGCTTTGATTTAGCTTGGCAGACTCTTCAATCACTTCATCAAGCTGCTCTGTATTACCAGAAGCCAGCATTTCGATAAGAACATCTGAGTACTTGTCGTAAACTGTGCGACCAGTTGGACATGTCTCTGCAAATGCATTTAGACCCTCATCAAACCAACGCGCAAGAATCGCCTGTGACGTGCCTTTTAAGTAAGGGACATGGATGTCGATGTCACGCAGCTGACCGATACGGTCCAAACGACCAATACGTTGTTCAAGCAAGTCTGGGTTGAACGGAAGATCGAACATTACTAGCTGGTTCGCGAACTGGAAGTTACGACCTTCAGAGCCGATTTCGCTACAGATAAGAACCTGAGCTCCGCCCTCTTCTTGAGCAAAGTAAGCCGCGGCTTTATCACGCTCTAGAATCGACATGCCTTCGTGGAATACGGTTGCACGCACACCTTCACGCTCACGCAGTGCTTGCTCTAGTTGAAGCGCCGTACTTGCACGTGATGCGATCACTAGGATCTTTTCACTACGCTTGTCTTGGATTTTTTCAATCAACCAGTTAACACGTGAATCGAACTGCCACCAGCTTGAGTCTTCACCTTCAAACTCTTGGAAGATCTCTTCTGGGTACAGCATCTTCATAGCACGAGCTTCGGGAGCCATCTTGCCACCGATCATGCCAGATACACGCATTGAGGTTGTGTACTGCGTTGGAATCTCCATAGGCAGTAGGTTTACATTACGCTTAGGGAAGCCTTTGATTGCAGCTCGCGTGTTTCTAAATAGAACACGGCCAGTACCATGGCGGTCCATAAGGTTATCAATTAATTCTTGGCGAGCTAACGCTTGCTCTTCTTCGCTACTATCACCTTCGATAACACGGAACAGCGGCTCTACATCTTGCTCAGAAAGCAGTTCAGTAATCTGATTCTTCGCGCTGTTTTCAAGCTTCACACCAGAGAACAATGCAGTAACAGCATCAGCAACCGGTGCGTATTGGTCTTCTTCTTCAACGAATGCTTCGTAATCGTAGAAGCGGTCAGGATCAAGCAGACGCAGACGTGCAAAGTGACTCTCACGACCTAGTTGTTCAGGCGTTGCTGTTAGTAGTAGCACACCAGACGTATTTTCCGCTAAGCCTTCAACCACCTGGTATTCGCGGCTTGGTTTGTCTTGGCTCCACTCAAGGTGATGCGCTTCATCGACAACCAGCAAGTCCCACTCGCCTTCAAGTGCTTGCTCGTAGCGCTTACGGCTCTTACGTAGGAAATCCAAAGAACACAGAACGTACTGCTGGGTATCAAATGGGTTGTCCGATTCAGCAAACGCTTCAATACAACGCTCTTCATCGAAGATAGAGAAGTGCAGATTGAAACGGCGCATCATCTCTACTAACCATTGGTGCTGTAGAGTTTCAGGAACCACAATCAGAATTCGTTCAGCACGGCCAGACAACACCTGTTGGTGGATGATCATGCCCGCTTCGATGGTTTTACCTAGGCCAACTTCATCAGCCAGTAAAACGCGCGGAGCGTGACGACGGCCCACTTCATGAGCGATGTATAGCTGGTGAGGGATCAAGCCAGCACGCATACCACACAAGCCACGCATAGGGCTCTTGTGTTGTTGGTACTGGTTACTCAACGCGCGGTAACGCAACACGAAGTTATCCATACGGTCGATTTGACCTGCGTACAGTTTATCTTGTGGCTTGTTAAAGCGGATCTGGTTACTTAAGAAGATTTCACGCAGAGTGACTTCTGTTTCTTGGGTATCTTCGCGAGTACCTAAGTAGGTTAGCAGTCCTTTGTCTTCGATAACTTCTTCGACAGACAGAGACCAACCTTCTTGGCATTCGATGACATCGCCTACATTAAACGTTACTCGGGTTACGGGAGCATCAGTACGTGCATAAACACGGTTTTCTTCTGACGCTGCAAACATTAGTGTCACTGTGCGAGCATCCATTGCTACAACGGTACCTAAACCTAAATCGCTCTCCGTATCGCTTATCCAGCGTTGCCCCAAAGCAAATGTCATGAATCGACTACCTCAATCTTATAGTTGGAATTTGGTCTTTTTAACTGCAGTTTCAAACAAGAACGTTCTCGCTCCTGAACTAAAAATATAGCCAAAAATGCCTAGTTTGCAGCCACTTTTTAAGTGCGCTCTAGATAATAAATATCTCAAGAAAATGGTGCAGAAAAAGGTCGCTAATCTTACTCGATGCTGTGATTTAGGTCACGCCTAAAGGAGATGATTTCGTGCTTTTTTTCTGTTTTCGCCAGTGCAATCAAACTGTCAAAAAATCATGGTTAATCTATAGGTAGCAGATTGCTGCTCTCAAACGAATACGCCATAGTCATCTACAACGATATGGTGGTATTCCTCTAGATGAAGTTTAGGTGAGTAGTTGACTATCACCAGAATCAGATACTAATCTTTATATGAGCTTTATCTACGTTCAATGAATGCAAGGCAAGCCGCACGTCGGCAAGGAGATGCTATGGGCGAGACCAACCGGAAGCTATTTGTTTTAGACACCAATATCCTACTTCACGAACCCTTCGCTATATTTTCTTTCCAAGAGCACGATGTCGTTATCCCCATGACAGTGCTAGAAGAACTAGACAGAATCAAAGACAGTAAGAGAGACGTTGCCCGAGATGCGAGAATTGCGATACGAACTCTCGAAGATCTATTCAGGGAAGCTACACCAGACCAAATATCGGAAGGTATCCCTTTCACCAAAGACATTAAAGCCTCAGGCAGTATTTCAATACTCGCCGATTACGAACTTCAAGAAAGCATCAAAGCCTTTGCCGACGACAAGGCAGGCGATAACCGAATCCTCAACGCTGTACTCTACCTTCAAAACAAACGCGCGCCACGCGAAGTGGTTCTCATCACCAAAGACATCAACATGCGCTTACGAGCCAAAGGCGCTGGTGTTCGCTTTGTTGAAGACTATCAAACAGACCAACTGATTGATGATATTCAATATCTCACTAAAGGCTTTCAACAGCTCGAAGGATCATTTTGGGATGGTATCGACAATGTCGAGAGCAGAAGTTTAGGTGGAAAGACACTGCACACCTTAGCTAGAGCGCCTTTTGAGCCGACCTTCCTCAACCAATATGTGATTGATGAAGAGAGCGACTTTGCAGCAAGAGTTGAAGAGATTGATACCGAAACCATCACACTCAGGGACTTAAGCCGTGAACGCTTAATGAACCGAAGAGCTTGGGACATCACGCCAAAAAACATTTACCAAGGAATGGCGATTGATGCCCTGCTCGACCCTGATATTGACCTGGTGATCCTAACTGGTGCGGCAGGGAGTGGTAAAACGCTGCTCGCCATGGCTGCTGCACTTGAGCAAACCATTGAACGTAAGCAGTTCGATAAGATCATCGTAACCCGAAACACACCTGATATAGGTGAGTCGATAGGTTTCCTTCCTGGTACTGAGGAAGAGAAGATGTTGCCTTGGTTAGCCGCAGTGACCGATACACTGGAAGCGCTGCACAAGAACGACCATTGTACCGAAGGGTCGATGAAGTACATCTGTGACAAAGCCAATATCCAGTTTAAATCGATTAACTTCATGCGCGGACGTTCAATTCAGAATGCGTTTGTACTTCTCGATGAGTGTCAGAACCTCACCGCTTCACAAATCAAAACCATCATCACCCGTTGTGGCGAAGGTACTAAGATTATCTGTTCTGGAAACCTAGCGCAGATAGATTCTTCTTACCTAACCCCTGTGACCTCTGGCTTAACCTACATGGTCGAGCGTTTTAAAAACTTCGAAGGCAGTGCCAACATCCACCTCAATGGTGTAGTGCGAAGCCGACTGGCTGAGTTTGCAGAAGAGAACATGTAGTGACTCTATACGCTTACTGAATCAGTAATATAAAAACAAAAAGCGCCTCACATTGGAGGCGCTTTTCAATTAATTTTTTAAACAGACTTGTTGAGGCTAACCTGAGTTACTCAGTACCACCAACAGTTAGCGAGTCTAGCTTCAATGTTGGTTGACCAACACCCACTGGTACACTTTGACCAGCCTTACCACACACACCAACACCACGGTCGATACTTAGGTCGTTACCGACCATAGACACCTGCTGCATTGCTTCAATACCAGAACCGATTAGCGTCGCGCCTTTCACTGGGTGAGTGATCTTGCCGTTTTCAATCATGTACGCTTCAGAAGCTGAGAATACAAACTTACCTGATGTAATATCCACCTGACCGCCGCCGAAGTTCGGTGCGTAGATACCCTTCTCAACCGTTGCGATGATCTCTTCCGGCGTGTGTTCGCCCGGTAGCATGTATGTATTCGTCATACGTGGCATTGGAAGATGCGCGTAAGACTCACGACGACCATTACCTGTCGGTGCTACACCCATTAGGCGAGCGTTCAGCTTATCTTGCATGTAACCTTTTAAGATGCCGTTTTCGATTAACGTATTGTACTGACCATTGACACCTTCATCATCGACGTTCAATGAACCACGAAGATCAGTCAATGTACCGTCATCGACAATCGTACATAGGCTTGAAGTGACTTGCTCGCCAACTTTACCAGAGAATACTGAAGACTCTTTACGGTTAAAGTCGCCTTCTAAACCGTGGCCTACGGCTTCGTGTAGAAGAACGCCCGGCCAACCAGAACCAAGAACCACAGGCATTGCACCAGCAGGCGCAGCAACTGCTTCAAGGTTAACAAGCGCTTGGCGAATCGCTTCATCCGCAAATTGGTAAGCAACCTGAGTGCCTTTGTCATCGCTTAGGAAAAAGTCGTAACCAAAACGACCACCGCCACCAGCACTACCACGTTCACGGCGATCACCTTTCTGAGCAAGTACACTGATTGATAGACGAACCAGCGGACGAATATCGCCAGCGTAAGTTCCATCAGTCGCAGCAACCAGCATCTGCTCATGTACACCGCTTAGGCTCACAGATACCTCAGTCACCATAGGCTCTTTCGTACGAATGTAAGCATCCAATGATTTCAGTAGTTCCGTTTTCTGCTGTTTTTCCCAGCTCGCTAGCGGGTTAACTGCATCATAGTAAGTTTGGTTAGAGTTGCGTTTAAACGCTTGAACCTTGCCGTTTTGACCTTGCTTCGCGATACCACGAGCCGCAATTGCGCTCTGTTTAAGACCATCCAATTGGATTTGGTCAGAGTAAGCAAAACCGGTCTTTTCGCCAGATACTGCACGAACACCAACACCGCAATCGATATTGAAAGAGCCGTCTTTAATAATGCTATCTTCTAGCACCAAAGATTCGTGCCAGCTAGACTGAAAGTAGATATCAGCATAATCAATTTGGCGGGTAGCAATGCTCGCCAATGTATCTGCGATATTTTGCTCCGTAAGCCCTGTTGGGTTCAGTAGCGCTTCTTCAATTTGATTAATACTCATAGATGGCTCTTGTTTGTAATTAAAATTGATTGGTAAATCGAGAGTGTTGCGCGATGGGCATATTTTGCCTGATTGATTCGCAACTGGACGTATCTATCTCAACCACCATACTTTTAGGTTCTTGATCTAACTGTGCGACCACTCTTCCCCAGGGATCAACCACCATAGAGTGTCCCCATGTTTCTCTTTGACAAGGATGTTTGCCGCCTTGTCCTACCGCAACGATCCACGATTGTGTTTCGATCGCACGGCATCTTAATAGTGCTTCCCAATGCGCCTGTCCGGTTACTGCAGTAAATGCTGCCGGAACAACCATGATTTGCGCACCTTGTTTCCGTAACTCGGAATATAAGTGTGGAAAGCGCACATCATAACAAATACTCAAACCTAAGCGACCAAAAGGCGTTTCCGCTGTCACAACTTGGTCACCCGGTGTGAAAATATCCGACTCTCGATAGCACTTATGGGCATCGGCGACATCTACGTCAAACATGTGTAGCTTGTCGTAATGAGCCACTAAACTGCCAAAATCGTCAATCACCAAGGTTGTGGTAGTCACGCCTTTAGCTGTGCTTATCGGCATACTACCAATAACGATCCAAATTCGGTGAAGCTTTGCTAGCTCAGAGATTTTCTTTTGCAGTGGGCCATCATTTAGAGGCTCTGCATACTGGTGATAGTCAGCTTTACTGCCAAAGACTAACGCGTTTTCAGGGCACACAACCCACTTCGCCCCTAACTCTTTGCACTTTGCTACCTCTTGAACAAGGTACTCAAAGTTCAATTCAGGGCTAGGGCCAGATGTCATTTGAATCAACCCAACACAATCCATGTGTATCGCTCCTCCATTCATTATGATTCAGAAATCAGCATTTCACCGTATATTCGCTGACTAGGATATAAGGCCTATTCGGCTAACTTTCTGAGTTTCTCTGGTAGCTGGAACTCACCGGAGCTACGAGAAAGCTCGCTCACCGTTGGTGAATCCAATGGCCCTTTCACCGAATAATTAACTTGGGTAAAGACTTCAACAACCGGCGAAATAACCGTGGTCACCGCCAATACGTACAGCGCCGTTTGAGGGGTTACCGCAAACGCCGTTAATACCGGAATTCCAGAAGTGATATCTGGAGTAAAGTTCACTTCTGCATCAACCTGACGCGTATTTAGGTTGGCGATGCCTTTGATCTTCATCTCACCCGCCACCGCATCCATATTCAAGTCATTAGTCAGGAAGATACCGTTTTGGATCTCGCCCGTACCTGTGATGCTGTTGAATGCCATGCCTTTATCAAACACATCTGAGAAATCGAGCTGCATCTTACGGATGATCGAATCTAGGCTAAACAGACCAAGTAGACGAGCCGCGCCGCTCACATCTGAGATAATGCCTTTACCAAACTTGGTTTTCACGTTGCCATCAAGGGTGTCCATCTTAATGCCCCAAGGCGAACCATCCCAACCAAGTTGAGCTTCTAACGCAAATGGTGCTTTTTGAATTCCTGAAGTGATACCAAAGCGTTCCATCAACTCACTGTTGTTTTCACCCTCAACATCAACCGTTAGCGCGGAATGACTCTTGTCACCGTCCAGTTCCCACCAGCCACTGACATCCGCTTTATTGCCGCCGCTTCGAACCTGAATCTTCTTCCAATCAATGCGATTATCTTGTCTAGCCATCTCAACATCGACCTTGCCAACCTTATAGCCTTGCAGCCAAAAATCGTTCAGGGTCAGCTTCAGGTTCGGCATCACATCGTGGATCTTCCTATCTAGCTCAGAGATCAATGGCGCTTCTTGTGCTTTACGTTGCAGCAGTTGTTCTTGATTTTTCTTGTCGCTCCACTCAGGAACGAACAGATGTAGACGATCCAGTGAAACGGTCAAATCGTAAGGTGGCAGGTAATTAATATCGCCTTCTAACTCTTGGCTAGACACTTCCATTTGCCAAGCTTGCTTGTTCTTACGAGCACTAAAATCAACGTCATTCCAAGAGATACCACCTAGAATCAGCTCTTTACTTTCGAAGGTCACACGACTTGGCGCAGGAATGGTTGGCGTGTTCATTTGACTCAGCACAGCGGTTGACGGCTGTACAGGTTCCATCACGACAGATAACCAATCATCCGCATTAAACTTGTCAGTACGAATCAGTGCATGATGACCCACAACAGGGCTAATTTTATAGCCACCACGACCCAGAACTAAGTTAGTCGCCGTTAACTCAGGCACATCACCTGTAATATCGATTTCAGCTTGGTACTTAGTATTCGGCAGTTGCAAACGCGCAGTAATCGACTCTTGGTTACCCGATGCTTGTAGCCTTGCAGAGCCACTTTCCAATGACTTTTTGGCCAATGGATATGGGTAATCGCTCGCGAGATATTTTAAATCAGACTGCAAATCCAATTGGTAGGTAAAACCGATGTCATTCAGTTGGATATCAATCTGACTTTGCCACTGCGCATGACCAGATAAGCGACTTAGCCATTGTTCACCAATGTAAGGTTCTAAAGGTTTAACATCCCAATCGCCTAACACATCGATATCAACTGCGTAGCCAGGGCCATCATTCTGACCTTTAAAATCAAGCGATATCCCTTGCTTAAGCAAATCAGCGGCGAGGCCATTTGCTGTCACTACATCATTATCAAACTCGATACGGCCCGTGGTGTTCTCAAGCACCATTGGCGGCGCTTCAATCTCAACATGGTTACCACTAAGGTCAGCATAACCCCATGCTCTTGCTTCTCTTTCAGAATCAAACGGAATATTGAGCTGGAACTCGGAAGAGACATCATCACTCACTTGAAGTGCGGTTAACGCGGCCCCTACTGAGTCAACCAGTGGCGAAGACGTCATGTAATCACGCACCGCATTGCCAGACGCCGTTGCCTTAGCTTCAATCTCAATATGACCACCTTCCCCTAGATAAGGAATGCGTCCAGTGATGCGATCTGCAGTCACATCCATTAATTGTGCAGAGCGAGAATCTAGATGCATTGCATCATTTTCAAATAGCAGATCGAGCTGAAGGTCGGTAATCAATGGCCATGCTGTATCAAAGCTGAATTTAGCATCTTCTAATCCGACCCAAACTTGGAAAATACCATCATGATTAGTGTAGGGATAATGAGATAAATCACCATGCCACAATAGCTTTACGGTATCAGCCTTACCGGCTTGAATCGCAGTTGAAAGGTAATCGGTCAGGTCTTGTCCAAGTGCCAGTGTCGGCAGGTAACGCCATGTTTCACCTACATTGTAAGCGTCCGCTTCGCCATAGAAGGATAAGAATGGGCTCGCATCCTTTGGAAAGTCTAAGCGAAATGCGCCTAGTACTTGTAAGTCTGGTGTGGCTGCCGTGATTTTATCCGACCACAGTTTCCAGCCGTTTTCATCCTGCTGCCAAACAATATCAACCTGACCTTGCTTGATGTTCAAAGGGGCTTGGAAAACATCACCATATGGGAACACATCATCAATCACATGCAGACTAGCTTTGGCTTCCGAAGCCGAACCAAACACACTGCCTGACACTTGGCTAAAACCTGGAACTAAATCCCATTGCTCAATCGCAAGATCAGAAAAGCTGGCAGAGTAGCGTAGGCTATCGATTCCCGAATCCATTGAGACACGGATATCAGAAACAGTACCGCCCGGCGCCAATACGTTGATCATTTTGGTTGATTGTTCAGAGTCAGGCATCAGCTTAATCAACGGCGTAATTGTCTCAATGTTTAATTCAGAGACATTGAGCTCCCAAGGACCTTGGTTCCACTTGAACGCAAAGTCGAGCTCAGGCCAAGGTGTATCATCCGTTCTAAGGTTTAGTGAGTGACCATTTACCTGCCAACCATCATCAATCGGAGACAACTTAAAGATACCAGACTCAAGCATCAGGTCATGCTTACCATCTTCCTTCCAAGTCAACTCTGAAGGCAGAACTTCAACATAAGCGCTCACAGGTTTGCTATTACGCAGTGTTAGCCAGCTATTCAAGCTCACAGTGCCCGTCTCAATGCCGGATTCCGCCTGCATATAACGAGTTAACCAAGGCTTAACCGAAATGCTGTCTGCACTGACATAAAACTCGCCCGTCATATCCGTTAACGAGCCGCCATCAACAAAGTTAGCACTCACTGACAAAGAGTTTAGATTGGCATCTTTGATACTTACCACACCCTCCGCAAGGTGATGCTTACCAGAGTTTTGCCATTTCAGAGTTTCGATATCAAGCTGACGTTCTTCATCAGAGATAGTGCGATACAAAAGAGAGGAATCTTTAGCGGTCACATCCACCAAAGTTTTCAGCAGTAAATTATCGAGCTCTTGTACCACTCGCTTGGAAGAACCGGGATCTTTAGGTTCGTCTTTGCCATTTTGCCCGGCAAACAGATCAATAGAACGGATATCAAGATACATTTGATTCATGACCAAATCGGCCACAACCGGACGCATTTGAACAAGCGATTGAATCAAGTCAAACTCGACTTCAACACGCTCGACAGAAAAGGTCACATCTTCTGCATTAGGAAGGCTGGCTTTAACGCCTTGCAGAGCAATAGAAGGGTGAGTGTTACGCCAAAAACCGCCCACGTCTTGAATTGAAAAATCAAAACCGGAATGTTGGTTTACCCAAAGCTCAATTTCAGATTGATACTTATTTAAATTGGGTAAGGCTACACGCAGTGTAGTTACGGCAATGGCTAGCGTTACTAAGAGAGTAACCACTAACCATAAACATGCACGTAGAATCAGAGTAACGCTTGAGCTCACAAAATTTCCATTACATCATAACAACATCAAACTGCTCTTGTATGTACAGAGGCTCAGCCTGGATTTTAACTTGCTTACCAATAAAGACTTCAAGCTCAGCAAGCGCATGAGATTCATCGCCCTCTAACGCCTCAGCTACGGCAGCTGCCGCATAAACCACAAATTTATCGGCGTCATATGCACGATTCACTCGCGTGATCTCTCGAAGAATTTCATAACAAACGGTTTCAACGGTCTTCACACTGCCGCGACCTTCACAAGCAGGACAGCTCGAACACAGGATATGCTCAATACTTTCACGAGTACGTTTACGAGTCATCTCAACCAAACCAAGCTGCGTGAAGCCATTAATATTGGTTTTCACACGGTCTTTATCTAGCGCAGCCTCTAAAGAAGTGAGCACTCGCTTACGATGTTCCTCTGACAACATATCAATAAAGTCGATAATGATGATGCCACCTAGGTTACGCAGACGTAGCTGGCGAGCAATCGCTTGAGTCGCTTCTACGTTGGTGTTGAAAATCGTCTCTTCTAGATTACGGCGACCAACAAACGCGCCAGTGTTGATATCAACAGTGGTCATCGCTTCAGTTTGGTCAATAATCAAATATCCACCAGACTTTAATTCGACTTTACGATCCAATGAACGCTGAATTTCGTTCTCGGTATCGTACATATCAAAGATAGGTTTATCACCTTCATACAGCTCAAGCTTGTCTGTCAGCTCTGGCACGTATTCAGAGGTAAACTCTTTTAGGTTTTCATACTCTAGACGAGAATCGACCTGAATCTTACTCAGCTCAGTACCGACAAAATCACGCAAGATACGTTGGCTTAGGCAAAGTTCACCATACAAGCGAGTGCGCGCTTTGTGTTTACCACGACGCTCAAGAACCTTTAGCCAAAGTCGCTTCAAGAAAGCGGCATCTTGTGCAAGTTCATTCGAGTCAGCGCCTTCAGCCGCAGTGCGGATGATGAAGCCACCGTGTTCGTCACAGTAACGAGACACGACTTTTTTAAGACGGTTACGCTCAGACTCGCTGTCGATTCGTTGGGAAACGCCGACATGACTTGCGCCCGGCATAAACACCAGATAACGAGACGGTAGAGTGATATCCGTGGTTAGGCGGGCACCTTTAGTTCCAAGAGGATCTTTGACCACTTGCACCACAATGTCTTGCCCTTGACGAACAAGCTCTGAAATGTCACGAACTTGAAACTGCTTCTTTTCATTTTCAGCAACACATTCAGTGTGTGGAACAATATCAGAGGCGTGTAAAAAAGCTGCTTTTTCAAGGCCTATATCCACAAAAGCCGCCTGCATTCCCGGAAGAACACGGCTTACACGTCCTTTATAGATATTTCCTACGATACCGCGTCGAGCATCTCGTTCGACATGGATCTCTTGAAGAGCCCCCCCCTCAATCATGGCCACACGAGTTTCACTCGGGGTCACGTTCAGCAACAATTCAGCACTCATGGTGCACCTCAGATTAGTAATTATAAGAATTCTTGCAGTAGCTGATCCGTTTCAAATAAAGGTAAGCCGACAACGGCATAATAACTACCTTCGATTCGGGTAACGAAGCGTCCGCCCAAACCTTGGATCCCATAGCTACCGGCTTTATCGCATGGTTCCCCTGTTTGCCAGTATTGTTCTATTTCTTTTTCACTGAGGGGTTTAAACCATACGTCGGTAATAATGATTTCTGTTCTTTGTTTTTCTTCTGAAACCACAGAAACCGCCGTCATCACTTGGTGACGTTCATTCGCTAACTGAGTAAGCATACGCTTAGAGTCAGCAAAATCGCAGGGCTTCTCAAGTACTTGCCCTTGACTAACAACGACTGTGTCAGACCCAAGAACTACAGTATCAGAACTAGGAACGACATGCTGCCTTTCAGAAGGGTTATCTTTCAATAAAGACAACGCAGCTAAAGCTTTATCTAAAGATAGTCGCTTAACATATTCTTCGGCGGTTTCTTGAGCGTGTTTACACTCTTCAACATCGGTTACGAGGACAGAGAACTCATAACCGAGTTGAGATAGCAATTCTTTGCGGCGTGGAGAGCCGGATGCCAAAACTAAATGTTTCTTTTCCATCGTCACGCTACCTCACATGCCAATGACGACGCACGCGTCTCATCAATAAAAACATCCAAGGCCAAAGTATACAGTTTATCAATGCGCTCCATAGCGATAATGGATTGAAAACGACATCTTGGATCAAATATTCACCAAAGAAGATCAATACCTCAAACAACACTGTTAACGCAGCAATGATCATCGCTTGCTGCCATAACGCCATGTTACGAATGACGAGGAAGTTCATCGCAATAATGTACATCACTATTGCCATCATCATGCCTCGAATACCCAGAGTAGAGCCGATCAAAAGGTCCCACAATAAGCCTAGAATCAAAGCACTACCTACGTTAACACGATGTGGCAGAGCCAAAACCCAGTAACACGTAACCAGCAGCAACCAAGATGGTCTAAATAGATCTAAGCTACCAGGCCAAGGGATCGTTTGCAGAATAAGGGCTACTAAAAATGAGCAGCCAATTACGACCTTGCTTCTTAAAACGCTATTGGCCATCTTCATCCTCTAACAATGCTTGTTCTATGCTGGATTGATCCGCTTGCATCTGTTTATTTTCATCAGGCCATACAAGCAGCAAGTATCTGAGCTTGTCGAACTCAACCACAGGCTCTGCTTTGATAACGGCGAATTCTCGTTTCGGGTCGTAATCAACGGCAGTAACATAGGCGACTGGGTAACCTTCTGGATACACCCCACCAAGACCCGATGTCACCAACAGATCTTCTTCCTGTATATCAGTACTGGTTGGAATGTGCTCTAGCTGGATCTCGTCAATCATGCCATTCCCCGAAGCAATCACACGGATGTCATTACGAATAACCTGCACGGGAATCGCATTGTTTGCATCAGTGAGTAGAAGGACACGGCTATTATGAGCAGCAACAAAGGTCACTTGACCCACAATGCCTTTCTCGTTGATCACCGGTTGACCTTCATATACTCCATCAATCTGACCTTTGTCGATCACGACTTGGTGACGATAGGGTGAAGTATCAACGGCCATAACTTCTGTGACGACTTTCTTCTCATCACGGATAAACGGTGAGCCTAATAGCTTACGAAGGCGTTTGTTTTCCTCTTGATATTGCTCAAGCAGAATCAGCTCGCTCTTCAGTCGCAAGACCTCTCGTTTAATATTATGGTTGGATTCAATTAACCCTTTGCGAGTGCTAAAACGGTCGTAAACACCATCGAACATAGTGCGAGGCAAGTTGGCTGCATATTGAATAGGCGCAACCATGCTGTTTAATAGATAGCGAACATTTGAGAAAGCATCTAAACGACTATCAGCCAGCATAAGGCTGGCTGATAAAATTACAGCAAAAAACAGGCGCAATTGTAGAGAGGGACCTCTACCAAAAATTGGCTTCATTCTATATTTGGTCCTAGAGCTACATTTGATCCTATAGACAAGGTCCTAGGCTCTTTACATAAAACTAGATAATAAAAGAGCCTAACACTAGATATTATTCTTCGCTGAACAGATCGCCGCCGTGCATGTCGATCATCTCTAGAGCTTTACCGCCACCTAGAGCAACACACGTTAATGGCTCTTCTGCAACAACAACAGGGATGCCTGTTTCTTCTGTTAACAGACGATCAAGGTCTTTAAGCAGTGCACCACCACCTGTTAGTACCATACCGTTTTCTGAGATATCAGAAGCTAGCTCTGGCGGACACTGCTCTAGTGCAACCATTACTGCAGATACGATGCCAGATAGAGGCTCTTGAAGTGCTTCAAGGATTTCGTTTGAGTTTAGGCTAAAGCTACGAGGCACACCTTCAGCAAGGTTACGACCACGTACTTCGATCTCTTCGACTTCATCGCCAGGGTAAGCTGAACCGATTTCGTGTTTGATCTTCTCTGCCGTCGCTTCACCGATCAAGCTGCCGTAGTTACGACGAACGTAGTTGATGATCGCTTCATCAAAACGGTCACCGCCAATACGTACAGAAGACGAGTAAACCACACCGTTTAGTGAGATAACCGCAACTTCAGTAGTACCACCACCGATATCAACAACCATTGAGCCCGTTGGCTCAGAGACACGTAGGCCAGCACCAATCGCTGCAGCCATTGGCTCATCGATTAGGTAAACCTCACGAGCACCAGCACCTAATGCTGATTCACGAATAGCACGACGCTCTACTTGCGTAGAACCACAAGGAACACAAACCAAAACGCGAGGGCTTGGTTTAAGCACACTGTTATCATGCACTTGTTTAATGAAGTGCTGAAGCATTTTTTCCGTTACGTAAAAGTCGGCAATTACACCGTCTTTCATTGGACGGATCGCTGAGATGTTACCAGGCGTACGACCAAGCATTTGCTTAGCAGCGTGACCAACAGCAGCGACACTCTTTGCAGAACCCGCACGATCTTGGCGAATAGCTACAACTGAAGGCTCATCAAGAACAATGCCTTGGCCTTTTACATAAATAAGGGTATTGGCTGTACCTAAATCAATCGATAGGTCGTTTGAAAACATGCCACGAAGTTTTTTAAACATATTCTTCGCTCATCCTGCAAGAATTAGAAGACAAAAATTGTACTAAATGTACCAATGCCTTGCTGTTACGGCAAGGCATTGAAGTACAAACATGGACTGAAACCCGTAATTTCTTACAGATTCCTAACTTAAGGGGCAAAAATTATATTATTACTGACCTGTTAAGCCACTTTCTCCTCGATAGATCACTCGATCGTTACCGCGGTAGATGCCGAATGTGACTACGGTAGAGGGATCTTCATCGCCTAACTGTCGCCAGTTGTAGCGCAGCCATGGCTGGTCTTGATCGCTACCAGAACATGATATGTCATTTTCGCCCGTCTTCTTACTTGGCTCCGAGTCATCCATTCTTAACCACAAACGGACTTGTTCACGTGGCGAATCTATACCTGCTGGCGTATTTTGATTTGCTGTGACCTCTTCCTCTCCCTCATCCACATTTCCACTACCGTTAAGTGAAGCTAAAGTGGTTGCCGCCCCTTCACTGTGCCAAATAACTTGTTTACAAGTATTAGCCCCATTGAAGATACTGCGGTCATCCTCCTCGTTAACAACAAACTCACTGCCATTCCAAAACTCAGCACGAAGTGGAATCGTTAAAGTAGAACCGGAATTGCCACCAATATCATCGAGTACTATTCGGCCATAGCGGACCGGAGGTTGGACTGGGAATACTGCCGAATCAGTAACAGGGTCAGAGTCCGTAAATGACACAGGATCAGCACCGTCTACCGTTAAACCGAAATGAGTAACGGTAGAGTTAGTATCCGATGTATTAAAGGGATTATCCTTGCGGCTAACCCCATCAGAATCCGTAACTCTTTGCAGCTCAGCTGCATTGTCATTCAGTAACCAATGTTTACGATCAGCAGACCATGTTCCAGCGTCCGTATCTAGCAAGAAATCATTATCTATACTGGTGTCATCCAGAATACCAAAGCTAGCTTGCAGGTCTGAACTGAAGAATCGGTAGTTATTGAGCGCATCATCCGTATCACTCTCACCAGATGCCATTGGATACACTTGATGAACGCTTGAGTCGTAAGGTTGACTCAAATAAGCAATGTCGTTTTGATTCGCGACATTCCATTCAGGGTTCTCTTGCAGGAAGTACTTCGGATAGAAGCGGCCAATTGATTTACTGCCAGAGAAGCCACCAAGAATCTTGCCATAAAAACTATTCGAGTCTTCGGCCACTTCAAAATTAAAACTACCCGCTTCTGAGTATTTTAGATTTTTAAATTTATAGCCGTTATCAGCAAGTACTATATCTGAGCTAGATTGAGTAAGTTGACTAGTCGGCTCTAAACTACCTAATACTGCACCACTGTTACTAGGTGTATCTAATGTATGAGTTGCACCTACTGCACCTGAAGAAAGCAAATAGTTTTGTGTTACCAAGCTATTATTACATTGCTGACTTGCATCACTCGTGAACCGAATAGGTTTAGCAAACACGTCAAACTCTTCCCCAGCAGCAGCAAACGCACTCTCACCACTACTGTTTCCATCAGAATTATTGCTCGTGCAGATGGCAAATTTCCAAGGTCTGATATAGACCTCAACGATACCTTCTAACGAGTCCCAACTGTCACCATCATTATCTTCACAATCATATCCCGTAGGGCATTCAAAAGTAGGATCGGAAAGTTTGAAGCTAACTTTACCGACTTCGCTGTAAATAATTGAACCAGTAGTTTGAGCGGAACTGTCAAATTCAAAGACTACCGAGGTATCGCTCCAGTCGCTCTTACTTTTTACCAATAAGTTTCCATCAACGGCTCCCTGGGTAGAAGTGGGGTTCACCAATGAAAAGTCCGAGACATTGAGAGTTTTATCCCCTTGATAGCCTAAAACAGGTGTTGCCGTATCATCTTTACAAGCCAAAGCTTTCAGGTCAAAGCTCGCAGCCAGACCGGCTACAGCATATATATCGCTCGCTTCAAACTTGTATAGCGATACTAAAAAGTCGCCAGAGTCACTTTGATTGGAGTCTGACGCCAGTTCAGCCTCAATTTTATAAGTACCAATTGAGTAAGCATCCAAACCGAGTGTTAATATCCCAGATAAATTTGTCGAATAAGAGTTGCCACCGTTATGACGTCCCTCAATAACACTATCAACGGTTATGCCGGTAGGTGTCGTAATATAAACTTCAACTTGCTCAGTGGCTGGATTCCCTTGAGAATCAGTTACGGTGACCGTCACTTGTGGGGTTTCACACAATAGAGAGAAGTCTTTGTTAGGCGTCAAATCCAATTGATAACTAGCGGGGGGGCTGTAACAACTATTCTGTCCTAAGATCACAGTATTGGCATCATGTATGGTTAAGCTATTGGTTATAACTGAACCTCCGATCGTTCCACCATTATTAAACTGGATCGAATCAAATAAAATATGCGCATTAACTATTGCACCTGATGCGATGTTGAATGTGGCATCAGCCTCAGGGCCATAGAAAATCAAATCATCACTAACGTGATCATTGTTCACGTCTGCCGGGCTATTAAAGATTAATGAATCTTTTATTAATATCGCCGACTTAGAACTCACCTTAATCGTATTATTCGTACTATTAAACTTTAGTGTCTTGAAATAATGATAGGTATTTGCTCCAACCGCCAAAGTAACATTTGAACTATTAGATGTAAGATTTCCGATATACACTTTTTTATTCGCTGGGAATCGGTATTCAACTGGGTAATCAGAACCACCATACGCTAAAGTTAGTGAATTAAGATCCACGTTTATATTAATCACGCCATCGCCTTGCCCTGCAGGGTGGCATGTATCCCCTACTAAAGCAGCCTCACAACTTCCGGTCTGATCAATTTCATCAGGTCTTGAGTTGCTGAATACTACATCACCATTTAACTCTGGAAAGTTAATTGAGGGGAGTTTACTTGCGTCAACCTTTTCACCACCGGTAGCACAAGTACCAGTCTGACATGTGTACTGGTAATTAGAATAATCAGTTAATCGGTCAAACCCCATCCTGATATCTTGGCAATTATTTTCGCTTGGAGAGCAAGATTCACCACTCCATCCGCCGATGAAATACTTCAAAGGCTCACCATTAGGAAAGTTGGGGGCATTATTGAATGTTACTTGAGAATTATTCTTCCAAGAACTCGCTGGAGCAGGAAATATTTCACAAATATCAATTGAAATATCGTCAATTTCAAAAGCAAAGTAACCAACCTCTTCAGGTATATGCGTGCGGTCTCTAAAGTCTTCATCGACAACAAAACTAACCTGATCGTTATTGATATTACATCGACGCAACCAGCCTCCGTGTCCACCAGCCCGCTCTTGTTTATTGGCGATGATTCCATCAACATTCGCTAGAGAGGTGGTAGCATACTTATCCTCACAGCCATCCAACATTGGGTCATTACCGTTTTGACTGGGTGTATCATACCCTCTTGCAAATTGAACCTTATACCCATCGACTTCAAGCATTGAGCCACTTGTGGCATTTGTTGCGATAAAACCCACCCGTTCGTCTTGGTAATTATTACCAACTCTTGATGCCGATAACTCTAAAAATAGCCTCGCTTCATTATTGTCATTGCCCCCAAGAAGTTTTCCGGATGTCACCCATCTACTACCATTATTCCTTGTTTGAAGTTGATGAAGAACAACTGGGGAATTAAAAGCTTGTTGGGCTCCAAATGTAGAATATGCAACGGAATCGGCATTACCATTTGTGCCATTTTTTGATTTGTATCTATTCGTATCCAAGTAACCAGCAATAACTTCATGACCATTAAAATCTGCCACACCAGGCTCGATAGCAAGATAGCTCACCTCAGTCATTGGTTGGCTGTTTAAATCAGCGCCCCCACCATTTTTAGGCGCTTTAATTTGCTCGATAGTGGCTTCCGTTTTCGTAACATTAGTCACAACTAACGTTGCGGGAGCATCTAAGTCAGGATTATTTGAAGTAATAGTAGGCATTACGAACACAAGTGGTGTATTCGTGAAGGGTTTATTTAGAGGAATCTTACATTCTGAGCCTGTACATTGCGCAACTCCAAACTGGTACTGCGCTTGCGAGACATAGCTTGGTGGTGGTTGAGTTATACCATCATCACACTGAACCTCACTCGCTCCATCTCCCGATACAGCAATCGCTGCAGAAAGCCCTGAAAGGTCAGCAAATTGAGGCGAGCCAACTTGTCGCCAAGAGCTTCCTTCCCATAAATTATAAGTTAGCCATCCTGACTTATTCGAGCTACTTTCATATTCAAGCCAAACTTCATAAAACTCACCATTTAATGTTTCATTATCATCAATGACAGGGTTTCGAACGCCACTATCGTTGCTCCAAATTGGCGTCGGGCTACCACCGTTCCTTTTGGTTGCATAAATAGTGTCTTGCCCAGATGAAGGCTCTAATTTAAACCATACAGAGAAATCGCCTCCAGCATGAAGTGAGCTACATTGAGACGAAGAAAAATCTGCGAAAGCAGGAAAAGAAAAAAATAGCAGCGCAAATATTATACTTAGATGCTTCATTCAGCCTCCTTCACCCAAAGTTCTTGATTACGTTGAACTTGGCTCACACCGGAACCGCAAATTACCGAAGACTCTAGAACATAGAAAACAAAGCCATCAAGTTCTCCCCGATTGGAACACTGTATTCGCTCAAGAGAACAATTCACCGGGGCGGTGTTAACCATAGAGCTTGCTACCGTAAAAATCCCACCACCAGGCTGGAGATCGTTACTGCTACAAACACTAGCAACAGCAGAAGAAGCCTGAGGATCAGGGTCCGGATAAAACTGAGTCATAACATACTCATTAACAGAATGACTGAGTAACCAAGCTTGTGTACCAAGTACAACTCGAGTGTTTGAATCATTATCTGACCAACTAGTTCGACTCAAACTTGTCGCTAAGAAACCAAGCACCACGATAACAAAGATGACAATGACTAGCGCACTACCTTTTTGGGTTGATTTACGGGACATTAATCACCTGTATATCTTGCTCAAACACTGTGGACTCATTATTTTCTGCAAACTCGAGAGTCAACTCAACAACACCATTACTCTGAACATCCGCAGGTTGATAACTCAAAGTACTATTCTCACTCATAACTCGATCACTTATTGTGACACCATTACGAGTTAGTAAATTACTACTCGCAAGGCAATACTCCACAAGGTTAGTTGAGTCAAAAATGTAGTGCCTTTTACCTACAGATTCACTAACAAGAGTGTTAGCTCCATTTGGAATAGAAAAATAGGCAGCGGACGCGCTCGGAGGAACCACACTATCAAGGGGGTATATATTATTTAGGTTGTTGATGTCCGTATGTGGCCTAGTCGGGTTTATAACCAATGACATAGATTGTAATGAGCTGCTTGTCGCTCCACTGTCACTCACTAGAAAATTAATGTCTGCCCCTGATATAGCGTAAAAACCCGAGTCAACAATTGGATAAAATGATACGCAACCGCTACTTACAGAAGCAGGGAACAAGTTAGGAACAGCATGCCTTACTTCACGAGAAAGCTTTTCCAATACAAACCTGGCTTCAGTTTGCAGTCGAAAGCGTTCTACAGAGCCAAAATAGCCTCTCATACCAAGCTCAGTAAAATTCGCGACACCAAGCAAGACGATACTTGAGATGACAATAGCTAAAATCATCTCTATAAGCGTAAACCCTTTCCCCTTCATCAATACTCCCCTCTGTAAGCAACTAAGGTGATAGGAGGATTATTGCTTGCGGTGATTGTTAACGTAAATTTCTGCATCGAAGCAGTTGGTGTATCGTTGGCAACAACCAAGTCCACATCAAAATTAGTATAAGTGCTACCGATTTCAATTGGAGTACCAGAGCTCACCGAGCCGTAATCTCGAGCTAAAAGATCAGTCATAATACTTTGACCTAATGCTGAAGCTCGGTTGGAATAATTCACTTGCCCTGAAAGCGCGGATTGTGGTGCAAGAAAAGTAGAAAATGCGAGCATTGCAAAACCAAGTAGTACAATAACAATGATCGACTCGATAAGCATAAAGCCACTATTTACGTACTTCATGGGCATACCTGATTACTTGGATAAACAAAACCTTGAGAATTGATACAAACCCAAGCCTTGTCTGAACTATTATTGGATGAGATGGTAATTTGAACACCAGATGAGGCGGTATTTTCAGGGTTACCTAAAAGGCTGAATTCAATTGGAAAAGTGTAGCTAGAGGTCGGTATAGACGAGAAACTATAATCATCACTAGCAATAACATCACTTCTTGTTGCAGATGTGTTGTCACAAGCAGATTGCGAACCGATACAATTGTTCACAGCCACTAAACGTAAGCTTTCAGCACCTGACACAGACATATCCATGTTAGATTGCATTCGATTCAGCTGAACTTGCCGAACAACAGAAGAAACCTGCCCTTGCAGGGCATACAACTCATAGCTTTGGCGTCCATTAAAACGGCTAATGGCTGTAGCAGCAATAATCGCAAGTAAAAGAATCACCACAATCAATTCAACTAAAGTGAAACCTTTGTTTGGCTTTATCTCCATATAGCCCCTAAGAAAGTCAATCGTAGCTCTAGATTACAAGATAGAATAAAAACAATGAATATTAGAGAGTTATTTACCTATATCTAAAATAAAAAAGGCCGGCAAATGCCGACCTCTAGCTTACCGTAGCAAGCTATTTAGTTACCATTACAACCTGCACCAAGAGTTACTGTTGTAGAGGCAGCTGAGGCCGCAGTTGTGCCTGTAGCTTGTGTATAAGTAACAATACATCCAGTTGCAGTCGCTGCACTAGTGCCGGAAAAAGTCAGTGTCATAACACCATTACTAGCAGATCGACTCCAATCTGTTGTTAGGCCAACAACAGCCGCACCTATACCTGTATCATCAGCCGTAGGGTAACCAAAAGCAATATCAATACCTTCTACGTTTTGTCCTGAAGATACAGCCTCTAACCCTTCGACAGCAGCTTTACCGTAAGTAATACCAGCAGCACTATCAATTGCACCTTTTAGACCTTGAAGTGAAGACTCACGAGCATCATCTTGCAGGTTTAGGAAACGTGGTGCCGCAGTTACAGCAAGAATACCTAGAATAACAATTACAACCACTAGTTCGATTAGGGTGAAACCGCCTTGTCTTTTCATAGTTAAGCTCTCTCTATGTTTAATTTTACGCAGACTTACTGCAAAGTTACGGTCACACGACCAGTTTTAATTTCGTAAACAAATTCATGCTCTGTACTACCTTCCAATTGAACGTAAGTACAGGTTGCATCACCAGAATTTGCTTGCGCTGAATACTTGTAGTTTGAGTCGTTAGCAACATCCGAGATAGGACCCACTTTAGGTGGATTTTGCAGCAAGTTTTCCATCAACTCAGAACATGTTTCATCTGAAATATCTTGTGGCGCGGTGCTCGAATTATTGTTCAGAGTCCACGGATAGCCATCTCGAAAGTCAGTATCGACGTTGCTACTGTTCTTTGATCTTGTTAACCAAAAATCAACACCATCATAATTTACAGTATTGTATGTCTCAACACCAATCTTCTCTGACGGTCTTGCTTCTGCTTCCCACTGTGCTCTTGCCGACAAAACAGCGGTCGCAAAACCACCAGCGACACCTTCAATGCTTGATTTCTTGGCTTCATCAGTTACATCGAGAAAACGAGGTAATGCAGCAACCGCCAATAAACCAACGACCACGATCACTATCACTAATTCGACAAGGGAGAAACCCTTTTGATTCTTAAGCATTTTCTACCTACTCATCTAATTATTAACGCGCATTATACATTCGCGCACGTATAAAACCATACAAAAACTGTCAATATTTTCACAAAGCCAAAATATTGGCTTTCACACTAAACCTTTCTTTTTCGAGCAATATATCTAGCTGATACTTATCAGCATAATGATAAGCGCAGTGAAACAGTATGTTATCACTTTTATCTTCAACACTTGGAGATCTTAGCCCTAAAATGCTCCCTTGGGGATACAATTGATCCAGCCAATAATTACAGTCTCGCTCCGTACCTTGAATCGGTTTTAACCAGCCTGTTCGACTATAACTTTTGGGGTGCTCCGGATCATTGTTTTGCTCGGAGCCTGATAACAAATACTGCTGTTTGAACAAATTGGCTTGTTCTAAAATCCGCTTGCTCGCCACAATAAATGCCGTATTAGTCGCTTCTTCTTCTACCGTTTTAAATGCCGAAAGCACACCGACAATAAGAAAAAGAATAACCACAGTCCAAATAACAAAACGTGAGCGTTGTAGGTTATTTAGCATCCCCTAGCCTTTGATTGCATCCAACATGCCCCACATCGGCAAGAATATACCTAGTGCTAAAATCAGCACCATGCCCGCAACGATGGTTAACAAAATGGGTTCAATTCTGGCAGTTAAGGTTTTTAGATCGTAATCGACCTCGCGATCATAAAAATCAGCCACTTCAAGTAGCAACTCATCAATACGACCCGTCTCTTCACCAACTGAAATCATTTGTATCACTAGCGGTGTGAAAATTTCGCTGTTGACCGCGGTCGATGAGACCGTACTACCGGCTTCAATGGCTGACTTCATTGCTTGAACTCGAAGCTCTAGAAAACGGTTATCCAAAGCCTCAGCGGATAAAGCTAACGATTGGTTTAGTGGCACGCCCGCTTTTAGCATCAAAGCAAACGTACGTGAGAAGCGTGACAATAGTGCTCTATTTACTACCCCGCCAATAACCGGCATTTTTAAGCGTAATCGATCCCACTTCTCCAAGCCTTTGTCTGTTTTAACCCAGGCTTTAAACGCAAAAATAAGGCCAAAGATCACGCCAAGCATTAAGCCCCAGTAATTCACAAAGAATTCCGACATACCAATCAAGATACGAGTCGGTAGCGGCAGGTCGACACCAAAGCGCGCAAACATGCTAGAGAACTGCGGAATCACCTTGATGTTAAGAATGAACATCGCAATCAAAATAAAGCTAATCACGAACGTTGGATAACGCATCGCGGTCTTGATTCGCTTGCGAGTCTCAACTTCCTGCTCATAGTACCCGGCCAACTGCAGAAGAGCCTGATCTAAACGACCCGTGTTTTCACCAACCCCAATCATAGACACAAACAATGGGCTAAATACCTTGGGATGCATCTGCATCGATGCTGCTAATCCGCGGCCATTAGTTAGCTCAGCAACCACTTCTTCGAGAGCAGCCTTCAACTGCTTATTTTCACAGTTTTGAGTAAGGCCTTTCATCGACCTTAAAAGTGGTACACCCGCTTTGGTTAAGCTGTATAACTGTCGGCAAAACAGAACCAACACCTCTAATGGTACACTCGGAGAGAACAGGCTCGATACATCCATATCTAAGACTGAACCACCACTTTTACCTAGCTTGATAGAGGTTGGAATGATCCCCTTGCTCATCAAGCTTTCAGCTGCGAGATCTTCGTTATTCGCATCCAATTGACCACTCACTTGGCTACCATCAGAGCTGCGACCTACATAACGATACGTTGGCATATCACTCTACCCCTAAAGATAAATTGGGTCGGTGGCACCAGAAGCATCACCTTCGCCAAGATGCATGATCTCATCGAGACTCACAACACCTTGCAGAGCCAGTTCCATCGCAGAAGCCAATAACGGTTTGTAGTTTTCAGACTGTCTCGCCGTTTGAGCAAAACCAACTGCATCATTCGCTCTTAGTGCATCCATCATGTTTTGTTCTAGCTCCAACATTTCAAATACACCAATACGCCCACGGTAACCGGTTAAATTACAGTTCTGACAGCCACGGCCTTTCATAAACGGCACACCCACTTGGTTAGGGAAACGAACGCTCAGCCATTGCTTACGAGGTTCATCTAACTCATCCTCAACCTTACAATCGGTACAAACTTTGCGAACCAATCGCTGTGCAACGACCGCTCGAACAGCGCTCGCGACCAAGTAACCTGGTGCTCCCATATCCATCATCCGCAGTGCACTGTCTACCGCATCATTGGTATGGAGGGTGCTTAATACTAAGTGGCCAGTCAGCGCGGCTCTCAAGCCAATCTCAACCGTTTCGTGGTCACGCATCTCACCAATAAGAATGATATCGGGATCCTGACGCAAGAAGGTTCTTAGGACTGTAGAGAAGTCGAGATTGATCTTAGGGTTTACCTGAACTTGGTTCACACGAGGAAGACGATATTCCACCGGATCTTCCGCGGTAATGATCTTTTTGCCCGGTTCGTTGAGCTCACTTAATGCCCCATACAGGGTTGTGGTTTTACCCGAACCTGTCGGCCCAGTAACCAAGATCATACCGTGCGGGCGGCGCAGCTGTTGACGAAGACGAACCAACAGATCGCTCGGTATACCCGAGGCTTCAAGTTTACGTAGTCCTGCAGATTGGTTAAGCAGACGCATCACGACAGACTCACCGTGCTGTACTGGCATGGTCGACATACGAATATCAACCGACTGACCTTTAGCACGGATATTAAAGCGACCATCTTGAGGAAGACGTTTTTCTGAGATATCGAGGTTTGCCATCAGCTTTAAGCGCAGTACAAGTGCAGAAGCAATGTTCACTTCGTTCAGCAATGTTTCATGCAGCACACCATCAATACGCTGACGAAGACGCAGTACGTTTGAGTCTGGCTCTATATGGATATCAGAAGCGCCGACTTGGATTGCATCTTCAAATAACGAGTTAATTAGCTTTACTACTGTAACTTCGTCACTGTCTTCTTCAGCGATATCGAAATCAAAGGCATCATTAACTTGGTGTTCAGCGTGAAGCTGCTCAGCAAATGAGGCGATCTCTTTAGTTCTTCGGTAATAGCGATCGAAGCCATCAACTAATTGCCTCTCTGGAGCGACAACGAATTCAAGTGCGTAATCTCCTAACTGGCCTAGCAAAGATTCTTGGGCAAACAGGTCGGCAGGGTCGCTCATTGCAACACGCAAAGTGTCACCTTGGCGTCCAATCACCAATGCACGAAGGCGACGAGCATGTACTTCCGGTAAAAGCTGTACCGCTTCGACATCGACAACAGCTCGGCTTAGATCAATAAGAGGAATCGCTAACTGCTGCGACAAGAAACTCAACATCTGTTGCTCTGACAAGAAGCCAAGTTCAATCAGTGCATCACCCAGCTTACGACCGGTGCTTTTCTGAGCAGCCAGTGCTTGCTCAACTTGAGTCTCCGTGATAATGCCCTCTTCGACAAGCAAATCACCAAGCCTTTTTCTTAATCTAATTTGCATCGCCGCTCTCCTCTAAAGCATTGAGTATTTTTAACCTGTCACGCACAAAGCTTTGTGATTGAGATGAGATACCTACTCTGGTTAACGCACCTTGGTATGACGCTTTAGCTGCTATGAAATCGAGCTGACGTTCTTGCTGGATCGCTAAGCCTAACCACCAGCGAGCATTATCTGAATCAATCTCAACCAACTTTTGGTAACTTTCCAAGGCCACTTCTTCTTGCTGAGACTTTTGACTCAATGCTGCACGCATAGCTAGATAATCTTGCGTAGGGTTCGGCGGTAAATGTATTAATGGACTTAAAGCCGCTTCTGCTTGGTTTGCTTTAACCAAAAGCTTAGATAGGCCCAAGCGTAGCTTTTCGCTGTTAATATTAAGCTTAATCCCTGACTGAAACAGCTCGTACGCTTTACGTGTATCACCCTTACCAAAATAGAGAATCGCGAGTTTCTGACGAACATCTTCATTTCGTGGCGTATAACGTAGAGCTTCAGTGTAGCCTTTCAGAGCACCAGTAAGATCATTCGCATCAAGCGCTTTTTGAGCACGCCCTTGTGCATTCACAGATAACTGCGCAGGTGTTAACTCAACCTGTTCGATCAACATTCCGTTATTTTCTGAACCACCAGAAGTTACTGACTCATTAGAGATAGAGGCTGAAACTGTTTTTGCCACATTAGCAACATAAGTCGGCTGAGGAATTTCAGTCTTAGTCGTTTGAGGCGCGCTTAGAGCTTTCGTTGATGCTTTCTCTTTTGTCGGCTGTGGGATAGACGCAGCAACCGGTTCAGATACAACTGGCTTAGCTTTAGCGCTTTTTACCATCGCAGTGTTTTCTGTTGAAAAGCTGGCAGTGTCTAGGGTCACCAATTTCGTAGTTGGTGATGAGATAGGTTGAACCGCTTCCTGAATACCATTTGAATCATCAACGACAGAAACCTGAACCTGTAAATCTCGAGTTAAGATTGGCTGCTCAATCACTGGACCTTGCGATATCGCCCAACCGCCCATTGCTAAACTCAGAGTAAAACCTGCTGTGACCCAAACCAATGGGGAACGTGTTTTTACTTTAGGTACGACTGCCGCTTCAATCGAAGTCGCTGATTTTTTCTTTGCCAATTCAGACAAGGCGTTGTTAATGACGCTCATAATTAATTCCAACCCCACAGTATTGGCGTTTTAAATTTAGGCTTACACACATCGTATGTTTCATGCATAGCGGAAAACAGATGCTGGTTGTCGATACTTTTCTTATCTTCACTGAACGAAAGCAATAGAGCCTTATGACAAAGTTGATTGATCAATCTAGGGATACCTAACGACGATCGACAAATCGCCTTTTTTTGATTCAAGCTGAACAACTCAGGATTACCACCAGATTTAGCGATCCGGTTATCAATATACGCCACCGTTTCATCGAGAGTCAGCGGCCTCAAAGTTGAGCTAAACGTGATTCTTTGGCGAAACTGTCTGAGATGGTAAGCCTCTAGTCGAGCATCCAGCTCAGGCTGCCCCAATAAAACAATCTGCAGCAGCTTCTTATCTTCTGTTTCAAGGTTGCCAAACAGCCTTAGTGTTTCGAGAGCTTCATCCGATAGAGCCTGAGCTTCATCAAGAATTGCCACCACTCTTAAACCCGAATTGTGCAATTCAATGAGCTTATGCTGAATGTTATCAACCAAGGTTGCTTCACTGTCGATAGTCAAACCGAGCTCTTTAGCAACGGCTTGGCGTAAGTCTGCACCTGAGAGCACAGGGTTTGGCAGGTAAATTAGAGCTGTGCAATCATTTAGGTGATTGACCAGCATCCGGCAAACCATGGTTTTTCCAGTACCGACCTCTCCGGTGACCTTAATCACGCCCTCGCCCATTTCTAACGCCGATATTACCGTCTGAATCGCTTCAAAGTGAGGCGCTAAACCATAAAAAAAATCGGTATTCGGCGTTAAGGTAAATGGCAGTTGTTCAAAACCAAAATGAGCTTGATACATAAGTAACCTAGCTTAGTTAGATACTGCCAATCTACATTGAAAAAGTAAGTAACTACTCTTCATCATCTGGGAACCACTGTTGAAGCAGATCTCGAGAACGCTCTAACTCTGTTTGCCATGTGTTCACACCGACGATTGTCGGTTTAAGCAAGATCACAAGCTCAGTTTTTTGCGTCAACTGACTGGTATTACGGAATAAATGGCCGAGGGCTGGAATATCACCAAGGAATGGAACTTTAGAGGTTACATCGCTGGTATTTGATTTCATCAAGCCACCAATAACCACAACATCACCATCTTGAGCACGAATCACTGAGTCAGACTCACGAATGGAGCTTTTTGCCAAAGGAAGCGTCACGACCCCCGTTGTTGAACCCAAGTTAAGCTCTTTGACTTCTTCATCCACCTCAATAACTGCCGGGTGGACATGTAAAAACACACTGCCTTTATCATCGATCTGAGGTGTCACGTCCAAAGAGATACCAGAGAAAAACGGGGTTAATTCAACCTCAGGAGCGACATTCGCGTTATCGCCACTACCAACCGCACTTGATAAATCAGTTACATAATATTCATCAGTACCGACTTTAATAACCGCTTTTTGGTTATTCGCAGCTGTCACTCGAGGGCTAGACAGCACGTTCAAATCTCCCTGTGTATCCATGAAACTTAATACTGCTTCAAAGCTACCACCAGAAACAACTAGGTTAGATTGACCACCTAAAGCTGCACCAATTGGGTCCATCCCTGGCAATGTACCTGGGATTATCGTACCGGCTGCATCTTTAACAATAGAGCCCATGCCAATTGTGTAGTTAGTACCATTTGACGAGAACATCTTGGTCCAGTTAATACCCTGCTGGTAGCCATCACTCAAAGTCACTTCCATGATCTTTGCTTCCAAGATCACTTGGCGTTGTAAGCGCTTCTGAGAAATGCCTAAGAACTCACGAACTTCACGGATTTCATCAGGATAAGCACGCACAGTAATCACACTGGCTTGCGGGGTAACAACGACGCTCTGTCCATCACCAGAACCAATTAAGTGAGCAACGGCGGCTTCAAGTTGTGGCCAAAAGTCACTTTCAGAGGTCGTTTCAATCTCTGTACCACCGTTCGATGTCGAGTTTGATGAGTTAGAAGAGTTGGATGAATTCGACGAATTTGAATTGGAACTGGAAGAGCTCGACGAGTTTGAATCAGAAGTCGTGATAGTCCCTGTCGTGATCGTCGTTAATGAGCGACCAGAACGTTTAACTTGTAAGTAATCAACAGGAATCGTTACTGTACGTAAACCTGCAGGGTAAACCTGAATGACTTTTCCACGCTTTTCAATATCGTAGCCATACATGTCCTGAGCAACAGCCAGCACTTCATCTAACGTCACATCGGTTAAATTAAAAGTGAGCTTTCCAGAAACACTTGGATGAATAGCAGCACTATACTCAGTACCTTTCACTAAGCTTGCAAAAAAGGTTCTCGCTTCAACACCTTTTGCCTGAATACGAAAACGCTTAACCGTTTCCATCCCCGGAGACATAGAGTCAGAACTAAGCTGAGGCATAAGGTCATCTTGTACCGACGAAGGAAGATCATGAAGCGCTCTGCTATTGGCTTCATTAATTGATTCGTTTAAAGATTCTTTAATCTCAACAGGATCTCTATGCCCCATCGAACAGCCGACCAAAGATGACACTAGGATTGCTACTACAAGTTTACGCATGTCTTCACTCTAACCTTAATTATTATTCTTAACATCTAAAGAGAACATCTCTAATTTCCACTGCTTAGAGCTTCTCTGCAGAGTGACGTATTCTGGATCGATGTTCTTAACTCGGTACCCTCTGATCGTTTCCCCTTGGCCGAGAATCTGACCATTCAGAATCACATAGCAAGGTGTATCTCCCTTGCATACAATGCTTTCTAAGGACGGTAAGCGATAACGAGTTGGCGCTTTCTTAGATGACGTTGCTTTTTGTTGGGGTGAAAGCCAACCTAATGGTGCAGTGGGGTCTTGCTCAGCCCACACCGCGGAACTGCCAAACAGCAGAAACAACAAAAGAGTTCTAACCACCGATAAACTCCTGTCTAGTACCTAGCGTGTATACCTCGAACACCAGTCGAGCTTTAGGATATTCTTCTACTGAGTATTCAAATGTGCGCCAGTAGTAGCTAACAGGCAAAGATTCAAGCGCTTGAAGATAAGCTGAAATATCAAAGTAACTGCCCGTCAATTCCATTCTCACAGGGTGAAGAAAGTAGCCAGAATATTCACTGGTCTCTTTATTATTCGAAATCGCTTCCGGTTTTAACGACTCTAGCGACTCTAGCTTTAGACCATTACCGGCATTAAGAACACTCTCCAATAATTGCGACATTTGAGAAGGCGTAATCAACCCATCGACAATCTCTGAAAGTTGCAAAGAAAGGTCTTGGCTCTCTCGCATGAGTTTCTTGTATTCGAGGTTAATTTCTTTATCTGGGTCTTTGCTTAACTTAGCTTGCAGAACAAGTAATTCACCCTGCTGCCTTTGATTCGATTGAGTCAAGCTCGTAGTCTTGGCATTTTTCGCTTGTAAGTCGAGATACGCGGGCTCAACCAATAAGGTGAATAACAGCATGGACAGGCCAACAAAACCACACACGAAAAGTAGCCATTTTTCTCTTTGGCTTAATGCAAGAAACTTATCGCTAAGCTGGTTCCACTGTTGCATTATTTACTCTCCCTGCGAGTACTTAATTCAAACGTCACCACGTCCTGGTCATTACGACCAATTTTAAGTTTTTCAAAAGCACGTCCGACTAAATTAAGCTCACTTTTAAACTGACCAATCCAGTTCGGAACGACATTTGCGTTACGAGCCAAACCACTAAGATCTAAAGTATCGTGGGTCATGTAGATGTGCGAAAGAGAGATGTCATTTCGGCCTAATTTAGCTAAGGAATTCATGACGCCAGAATACCCGACTTGTTGTGATTCGTCGTATTGTCCGACCGCCTTCAAAGCCTCTTTTTTTGCTTGAGTCTCACGTTTGAGACGCGCAACGGCCGCCACTTTCTCAGGGGACGGTTTGTGTTGAGTTAACTTACTATTCAATTGGTTAACTTGCTTGTTAAGTTGATTCGAGTCTTGTTGCAGGGCTGTTAGTTCTTTATCTAGATTAGATACTTGGTACTGCATCGCGAAGTAACCACCAAGCAATAAAACACAAACTAGCCCCCAGCTCGCAACAACATTGGTCAGCGTAAAATATTCTTTTTTAGGCTTAAGATGTTCAGGGTAAAGGTTGACCTTAAACGTCTCTTTTTCAGCTGCGAGTTTAACCAACAAACTCTCTGAATTATCACGTTCATATTCAACCAACAATGAAACTGTCGAGCTCAATGTACTATTTAAGGCACTTTGTAACTCTGCTTCATCTTCCTCATCACAGCAAATTTTCAGCTGGTGAAGCTGTGTACCTTTAATTTGTGAAGAAAGGTAATCGATCGAGCGTTGAAGTTCTAAAGCGAGACCGTCTAACTGTAGAGCACTTGACGCAACACCCGTTAAAGGTGGAACAACACTGCGAATCGTTCTTTGAAAACAAACGGTATTTTCAACAAACGCACCCAACTTAAAGTGTGAATTAGCGCTGCGCTGTAAAAGGATGAAGTTAGACAACTCGCCAGCACTGTAACCCCAGATTTCATCTTCAGGAGCCACTCCAACTAATTCGATCTGAACCGAGTTGGCAATATTTAAAAGCTTATCTAACAGCTTTTTAGGCAAGACATACACTTGCAGCTTGTTCGACGTCGGAAGCGCGACCGCACTCGCCGTGATCTCAGTAACCCTTTCAGAGACGAGATCTTTGAGTAAGAATGGCAACGCAACCGACCATTCACTCTCTGGAATGTCCGGTTTATCAAGTTGATAGGTTTGGTAGTAGTTAGCACAGACAACCAACTGGAGACGATTACTGGCAAACGCCTCACTGCTAAGCGATTTTTTTAGCGCACTCTCCCAGTCCCCATTAACCACGGGAATACTGGTTACTTGAGGTTCTTGTTCTGTCGATGAAATATAAATGGCATCATTGCCCAGCAGGACAACTTGCGAGCTACCTTTATTATTCGTTGGCTTTATCTTGTCTAAAATCGCTTTAAAATTCATTCTTAACTACTACTCTTACGCCATCGATTTCTTCGTCCAACTTTTACAACAGATTCCGCTTTTGCAGCCTTTTCAACGTGGTTAGGCAAAGGGATAATTTGTTGTTCTTCGTCGAAATATCTTCCTTGATAGCCGTTAATGCCTAACTCTATCAAAGTATTCTTCTCTTGTTTTGTCTCGACTCCAACGGCAATAACTTGAGTTGGAGAGTCACCGCATGCCCCAATTAAGCTTCGGACAAACAGTTGATTCTCATGCCTTTGATCAATTTTCTTGATTAAGCTTCGATGAAGCTTAATGTAATTAACCTTTAAGTCCTTTATATAGTGAGTGCTAACAATGGTTCGCCCCGCTTGACCAACCACAACTTTACACCCTAAACCTCGTAGCATCTTTGCCACCGGTCTCATATAATCAAGATGAGCAATCAAGTGCCCTTCTGGAAACTCAAATGCAAGCTGAGAGCGGTGCTGAGCAGAAAGCTGTAACAACTCACTCCTAAACCACTTAAAGTGCTGTTTATTAGCAAACGGGGTAACATTCAGATTCACCGAATAGTTGATAGGTTGAGTTGATTCTTTCAGCGATTTCAACACAACCTTTAGAACCGATTGGTCCATTTGAGCTTGATAACCCACTTGCTCTACCGCAGGCATAAATCGAGACGATTTCAATAAACCTTTATCAGGATCCTGAATTCTAGTAAATATTTCTCTATGTAATTCATTAGCTTGACCAGATTCCGGCATAAGATAACACCGCTGAGCAAAGATTACTAAATTTTCAGGAAGCAGCGCTTTATCAAGTAATGTTCTCCAACGAACACTGCCTCTATCCAACTCATTCTTATTCTGTTTCGGGTAACGGCTCCAGTTATTAATACGCTCTAACTGAGCACTCTTTAATGCCGTTTCCGTTTCATCCATGATCTGGCTGTGACGATCACCTTCGGTATACATAGTCACACCGATATGACACCAGTTTTCGGATTCCAAAGGCTCTGGCGGGGTTAGTTTATCCAACTGCCTTAAACATTGAGCTGCCAAGGTCGCAATATCTTTTGCACCTTGGTGAGGGATGAATACAGCAAAGTCCGCTTCGTAATAGCGAGAAAAAATGACATCTGGATAACGCTGAACGATATTCGATAAGACTTCACCGACTTCAATAATAAAGCCGTCAGTGATTTGCTTGTCGTTAGCATCACGAACTTGTTCCCACTCGTCGATACGTATCAGTAACACACCGCCTCGAGCACCACTTTCATGCAGTACCGATTCCAGTTTATTATCAAATAAAACTCGGTTTGCCGTGCCCGTGAGTTTATCTAGGAAGGTATGGGTACGAATAAAAGTATCAAAGCGACTTCGCTCTTGACGAGCATCTTGTAGCTCTTCAATCAATACATCTAAGGCTTCACTTGCCGTATAAGGCCATTCACGCTCATCCCCCTTTGCGTGAGGTTCAACCTGTCCAGCAAGGATCATTCTTCCTCGCTCTTCTAAGATCTCAGAACCCATGAGTTGCTCTTTCAACCAACGAACACCGCGAGCCAGACAGAACAAGACCAATGCGACAGCCAAAGTAATTGACCACATCGCTTCCATTGAGTAGTTGTAGCCAATATAAGGAGGAAGCGCTTTAAATTCGATTCGGTAACCTTCATTACGCTCTAAAATGAAGCTTTTCTCATAAAGGCGATTGGGATCAATTTGTGGGGAGGTATCTTTGAAACGATAGACGATGCCAGTCTTGTTCGAGAGTTTCATCTCAACAATATTGCTCGCCTGCAACATTTTAGGCATCCAACGCTGCATTGAATACGCGGCGTCGGGATCTTCCATCTCTTTATCTACAACGTCGACAATACCAACCAAATAATGGTCTAAATATTCCTGTCCAATACGCTTAAAGGAAAGTGTGCCACCAATAAAAAGAATGAACATCGCGCTGATCACTATCACGGTGACAAATGCGACCAATCGGGTGCTCAATTTTAGTGTCGGGGTATATCTCATGAATAACGAAATCCTTTTCAACTCACATTATACCGTATTGCTACTTATACTATAAATTGACGTTGTAAATAAAGCGTTAAGAATTGTAGGTAACAAAAAGCCGCGATGAACGCGGCTTTTTCCAATTTAATACTGTCTTTATAATATATTAAAAACAGAGCTCAAAATGGGATGTCATCATCAAAATCCATTGGCGGCTCATTATATTGAGGTTGAGCCTGCTGAGGAGCTTGTTGAGGTGCTTTCGGCTGCTGTTGAGCTGGAGCACTATATTGTTGCTGCTGCTGTTGTGGCTGCTGTGGCTGACCCCAACCACCTTGCTGTTGGTTGTTACCCATGCCACCTTGAGCAGGAGCACCACCTTGAGCACGGCCGCCAAGCATTTGCATTACACCATTGAAGCCTTGAACAACCACTTCAGTTGTGTAGCGATCTTGACCGCTTTGATCTTGCCATTTACGTGTTTGAAGTTGACCTTCAATGTAAACTTGAGAACCTTTACGTAGGTACTCACCAGCAACTTCCGCAAGCTTGCCAAACAGAGCAACACGGTGCCATTCTGTTTTTTCACGTTGCTCGCCAGTTGCTTTATCACGCCATGACTCTGACGTTGCAATGGTAATGTTCGCTACTGCGCCGCCATTTGGCATGTAACGAATTTCAGGGTCATTACCTAGGTTACCCACTAATATAACTTTGTTAACTCCACGGCTAGCCATGATTTGCTCCGTCTAAATTCATAGTCTCAGAAAATTTTTAGCGCACAAGAATAGCATGCTTTTCTGCTGTGATAAATCGCTTCCTATTCTCACTCCACTACAAAGAATAAAAACGTAACAAATCATGATATTCAGAGCGATGTTGCTTTTTTCTCCACTTACAAACCACTCATTTACTTTGATAATTGATATTCAACGCAAGTCACTATCAAGACGCTAGAGAAGCTAAAGCCTGCATGACAACGTGGAATCTAATCCCACTCAAACAGGACGTTTCAATGAGAAAATCAAGATACGCTCGCACTTTGCATTTTCTGTGCATCGACCCAAACGATACCTATCTACATGTAAAAGAGATAGAAAAGCACTTATCTATTATTCTCTACAAAATGACACCCGACGAATTAATGCTAGTTGATAGAAAGCAGAGTAACCGGATCTTACTCGTCGATTACAGAGAGGTACCACAACTACTGGTTATTTGTCCTAACCTGACTGTTATGTGGAAAAATCACGAAATCATTTTATTCAATGTCCCCCAGCAACTTCCAACCTCAGAGCTTCTTACCTATGGGGTACTAAAAGGACTCTTTTACAACACTGAACAAAAGGACAAGATTGCTCGTGGTCTTCAAGAAGTCATTGATGGCGATAACTGGCTGCCAAGGAAGGTAACCAATCAACTGTTGTTTTATTATCGCAATATGGTCAATACCAACACGACACCAACCAATGTTGATTTAACCATTCGTGAGATTCAGGTGATTCGCTGTCTTCAATCAGGGTCTTCAAACACACAAATCGCCGATGACTTGTTTATTAGTGAGTTCACGGTTAAATCTCACCTCTATCAGATATTCCGTAAGCTTGCGGTAAAAAATAGAGTTCAAGCGATAGCATGGGCAAACCAGAACCTGCTTGCATAATCGACCCACCTCTTAGTCTGACGATAATTTTGAGGGAAGCTCTAGTAAACCATGGCTATTGTTGCTGAATTTTCGACATAACTTATGCTAGAGTTGCCCTCAGAAATATCAACAACTCAGTTGAATCAATAATTATTATAGATAAAGGGTCTTATCATGATCAAAAAGTGCCTTTTCCCGGCAGCTGGCTACGGTACACGTTTTTTACCTGCAACCAAGTCAATGCCTAAAGAAATGATGCCTGTAGTAAACAAACCTCTGATTGAATACGGTGTAGAGGAAGCTATTGAAGCTGGTATGGATGGAATGTGCATCGTTACTGGACGTGGTAAGCACTCGATCATGGATCACTTTGATAAAAACTACGAGCTTGAACACCAGATTAGCGGTACCAATAAAGAAGATCTATTGGTTAATATCCGTGAAACGATTGAAGCAGCAAACTTCACCTACATTCGTCAACGTGAGATGAAAGGCCTTGGCCACGCTATCTTGACGGGTCGCGAACTTGTAGGTGATGAACCATTCGCCGTTGTACTTGCCGATGACCTTTGTGTTAACGAGCAACAAGGTGTATTGGCTCAAATGGTTGCGCTATACAAACAGTTCCGCTGTTCTATTGTTGCTGTACAAGAAGTTCCTGAAGAAGAAACTCACAAGTACGGTGTTATCTCAGGCGAAATGATTAAAGATGATCTTTTCCGTGTTGATGACATGGTAGAAAAGCCAGAACAAGGTACTGCTCCAAGCAACCTAGCGATCATTGGTCGTTATATTCTGACTCCAGATATCTTTGAACTAATTGAGCAAACAGAACCAGGTAAAGGCGGCGAGATCCAGATTACCGATGCATTGTTAAAACAAGCAAAAGCGGGTTGTGTATTGGCTTACAAATTTAAAGGCCAACGTTTTGACTGTGGTAGTGTTGAAGGTTATATCGAAGCAACAAACTACTGCTTCGAAAACCTATACAAAAAAGACCAAAAGCAAATTGAGCTAGGTAAGCACTCGACAAAGAAAGAAGCATAACGACTGGTTAATAACTAGCGTTTCGAATGGTAAAAGGGTGACTCGATGAGTCACCCTTTTTTTATTTTACTGTTTTTTTATCCAGTAAAACTTTGCACAAATCTCACTCTATGTAATACTTTAGCCACTTAAAATTACATGGTCTATTGAGATGGATAAAATAGAAATTAGAGGCGCTCGTACGCATAACCTCAAAGACGTTAACCTAACGATTCCCCGCGATAAACTCACGGTTATCACTGGACTATCCGGTTCAGGGAAGTCGTCACTTGCGTTTGATACTCTCTACGCAGAAGGACAACGTCGCTATGTTGAGTCTTTGTCTGCCTACGCTCGCCAATTTCTATCTCTTATGGAAAAACCCGATGTAGACCACATCGAAGGTTTATCTCCAGCTATCTCGATAGAGCAAAAATCGACGTCACATAACCCCCGCTCAACCGTCGGTACTATTACTGAAGTCTATGACTACCTTAGGTTACTGTATGCGCGAGTTGGCGAACCTCGCTGTCCAGATCACAACATCCCTCTAGCTGCGCAAACCATCAGCCAAATGGTCGACAAGGTATTAGAACTGCCTGAAGGCTCAAAGATGATGTTAATGGCACCGATCGTCAAAGAGCGTAAAGGTGAGCATGTTAAAACACTGGAAAACTTAGCGGCACAAGGCTTTATCCGTGCGCGCATTGATGGTGAAACCTGTGATCTATCCGATCCACCAGCACTTGAACTTCATAAGAAACACACCATTGAAGTCGTGGTAGACAGATTCAAAGTTCGTCCTGATCTTCAACAGCGTTTAGCTGAGTCATTCGAGACCACATTAGAGCTATCTGGCGGCATCGCTGTCGTCGGTTGGATGGATGAAACAGACCAAGAAGAGATCGTATTCTCTGCTAACTTCGCTTGTCCAAAGTGTGGCTACAGCATGCAGGAACTAGAGCCTCGCCTATTCTCTTTCAATAACCCAGCTGGGGCATGCGGTACTTGTGATGGTCTTGGGGTTCAGCAGTATTTTGACCAAAGCCGAGTGATTTTGGATGAGAACCTAAGTATCGCAGAAGGTGCGATCAAAGGTTGGGATCAAAAGAACTACTACTATTTCCAAATGCTAACATCGCTGTCAGAACATTATGGTTTTGACCTGTATGCACCATTTAATTCTCTACCGAAAAAGACTCAAGAGATCATTCTAAAAGGATCAGGTCGTACTGAAGTGGAATTCAAGTACATCAATGACCGAGGTGATATTCGAGTTAAGCGTCATCCATTCGAGGGAATATTAAATACCTTAGAGCGCCGTTACCGTGATACTGAATCTAGCGCGGTGCGTGAAGATCTTGCCAAATATATATCAACCAAATCATGTTCTAGCTGTGATGGTACTCGCTTAAGATTAGAGGCTCGAAATGTTTTCATTGGTGATACAACACTGCCGGAAATCGTTGAACTGAGCATTGCTGACGCACTACAATTTTTCCAAGAATTGAAATTAGACGGTCAGCGTGGGCAGATCGCAGATAAAGTGATGAAAGAGATCAATGATCGTCTGCATTTCTTAGTCAACGTTGGTTTAAACTACCTTAACCTATCACGCAGTGCCGAGACGCTGTCTGGTGGTGAGGCGCAACGTATTCGTTTGGCGAGCCAAATCGGTGCCGGTTTAGTTGGCGTTATGTATGTACTGGATGAACCATCGATTGGCCTCCACCAGCGCGATAATGAACGTCTGCTGCAAACTTTGGTTCACCTCAGAGATCTAGGTAATACGGTGCTTGTTGTTGAACATGATGAAGACGCAATCCGTTGTGCTGACCATGTTATCGATATCGGCCCAGGTGCAGGTGTGCATGGTGGACACGTGGTAGCAGAAGGCACCATGCAAGACATCATCGAAAACCCGAACTCTTTGACAGGCCAATACCTGAGCGGCACCAAAGAAATTGCAGTGCCAGAAAAGAGAACACCTATCGACAAGAAAAAGGTCGTAGAGATCGTAGGCGCAACGGGGAACAACCTAAAGAATGTCACCGCGACAATTCCTGTAGGCTTATTCAGTTGTATTACAGGTGTATCAGGTTCAGGTAAATCAACACTAATCAATGACACCTTCTTCAAAGTCGCCCACACTCAATTAAACGGGGCCACGACTGCTGTTCCTGCACAACACAAAAAGATTAAAGGATTAGAACATTTTGATAAGGTGATCGACATAGATCAAAGCCCTATCGGTCGTACACCAAGATCAAACCCTGCAACTTATACAGGGATTTTTACTCCTATTCGTGAACTATTCGCGGGCACACAAGAGTCACGTTCTCGTGGTTATAAACCAGGTCGATTCAGCTTTAACGTTCGTGGTGGCCGTTGTGAGGCTTGTCAGGGCGATGGCGTAATCAAAGTAGAGATGCACTTCTTGCCGGATGTGTATGTACCTTGCGATGTGTGTAAAGGCAAGCGCTATAACCGTGAGACTCTAGAGGTTCGCTACAAGGGCAAAACCATAGACGAAGTTCTTGAGATGACCGTAGAAGATGCACGCGAGTTCTTCAATCCAGTACCTGTTATCGCTCGTAAGCTACAAACACTCATGGACGTGGGTCTATCTTACATTCGCTTGGGGCAAGCAGCGACAACCTTGTCTGGTGGTGAAGCCCAGCGTGTTAAATTGGCGCGAGAGCTATCGAAACGAGACACAGGAAAAACCTTATACATTCTCGATGAGCCAACAACAGGTCTTCATTTCCACGATATCCAGCAGTTGTTAACGGTACTACATAGGTTGCGTGATCACGGTAATACGGTTGTCGTGATTGAGCACAACTTAGATGTCGTTAAAACAGCAGACTGGATCCTAGATCTTGGCCCAGAAGGCGGACAAGGTGGTGGCGAGATTGTTGCAGAAGGTACACCTGAAGATGTGGCGTTAGTCGAAGGTTCACACACTGCTCGCTTCCTTAAGCCTATGTTAAATTTGAAGTAGGTGTAAAATAGCGCCCTGCGAGCAGACAGAAAAATGTTAAAGTAACAGAGCTTGTTTCAGAAGGAACAAGCTCTGTTTTTATAAGGTTAGGGATTTATGGCAACAATACACACTAGCGGTACCCAGCTAGAAAATCAGGTCACTCAGCTACCACTCAACAAAGCATTTCTGGCTTCTTTAGCTGTTGTATTCTTGTTAGCCATGCATTTTTTCATGCCTAACCCTGGAGGCTCGGGGCTTGCGTTATCATTTAACCCAACAACTTGGCTGGCGCTAAGCTTCACGCTAGCAATTGGCTTTTACCAACTCGCTACCAACCGAGTACTTAAGTATTCAAAATTAACGATTGGCTTGTTGATAAGCTGCATCATACTCACACTACCCATTTTATACAGCAATGCAGCTCCTCAAGGAGCTTCAGGACGCTTGCTTGGATTGTGGGCGGGCTTTGCATTATTCGTCGTGCTGCAGCAATTTAAATTCAGCAATAAGCACAAGCAGCGCATGTTGTGGTTCATTGTGCTTGCTGTTGTCATACAAGCACTATTTGGCTATGTGCAATATTTCTTCTTGGAGCCTGGCAACCTATTTGGCTACAACACAGCGGCAAACCGACCATATGGGATATTCCAACAACCGAATGTAATGGCAAGCTTCCTTGCTACGGGCTTTGTGCTTTCAGCTTATCTTTTAGCAAGGCAGCCCGCTAAATATAACCATAAGATCAGTGAGTCTTTCTTACTGTATCTGACCCCAACTTTAACCGTGCCACTGCTGATCATCATCGCATCACGTACCGGATGGTTAGCGGCACTCATCGGCTTTGTGTGTATTCTTCCTTACCTATATAAATTTTCGACCAAGAAACGCTTCTATGGATGGTGCGCATCAGTTGTTGTAGGTATTGTGGTTGCGTTTACTGTAATAAACCTTAGCGCTACAGATAGCATAGCGAGTAAGAAAGCGAACCTAGAAAGCCCTCGCGCTTACACCTTCCCTCAAACACTAGACATGTTGGTAGAGAAACCATTTACTGGTTACGGCTACGGGAAATTTGAATCAGAGTACACCCTTTATACCGCTCGTCAGCACCAACTCAATTCAAACTATCATCCAGGTCTTCCTTCAATGGATCACCCCCACAATGAGTTTCTGTTTTGGGGGGTAGAAGGGGGAATTGTACCAATCATCGGGATCTTGATTGCTGCAATATTGGTTATGTCACGTATAGCAAGTTCTGCAAAGGGAACGCGTCTAGCCCTGCTCGCTTTATTCATCCCAATTCTTTTGCACTCTCAGCTTGAGTATCCTTTTTATCACTCGGCGATTCACTGGATAACATTCATTATATTGATTTACTGGGTCGATCAGCGCTCTTCCCGACATTATCAACAGCCGTTCAGTATCATCAGCAAGACCCTGTTTAGAGTGTCGAGCTTAGTAATACCTATCTTAGTCAGTTTTTATATGTTGAGCGCTCTGCATACCAACTATGTCCTGACTAAGTTTGAGCTGTCTAAGCCTAAAAACCCAGACATTCTTAAGCAAGTAACCAACCCCGTAGTCTGGAAAGATCGCTATGATTGGGACATATACAGTACATACCTTAATATTGGTCTCTATAAAGCAGACCCGAGCCTTATCCAGCCTTACATCGACTGGTCGTTAGAGATCATCAAGAGTAAGCCTAGGCCGGCTTTTTACAGCAACCTTATTCTTGCTTATCAAGGATTGGGGGATCACAGCAAGGCGGAACAAATTCGTAGTGAAGCAAGCTTCTTGTTCCCAGATAGAGACTTTTCAAAGGTTCAGTATAAGAAAGTGTCACAAGCAGAAGATACCGTTTCATCTGCTGAGTGATGTTTAGAATTCGGAACTGAAGCACCATTTTTGACCTTTCGGTTAGACACAAAAAAGCGCCCGATCTCTCGGGCGCTTTTCTCTTTAATTTCAGTTCATTGCCACTACTATTTCAGAACATCTTTTAACGCTTTGAGACACAGCGCAACATTCTCTTTACGAGCACCGTAACCCATTAGGCCGATACGCCATGCCTTACCAGCCAAAGAGCCCAGCCCTGCACCGATTTCAAGATTGTATTCTTCTAAAAGCTGCGTTCTGATCTTAGCTTCATCAATTCCTTCAGGGAAATAAAGTGCGTTCAGCTGCGGCAGGCGACTCTCTTCATCAACCACAAACTTTAACCCTAGAGCTTCTACGCCTTCTTTAAGCTCCTGGTGCATCGCATGATGACGAGACCACGCATTATCTAAGCCTTCATTTTTCAACAAAACCAGCGACTCATGCAGAGCATAGAGGCTATTTACAGGTGCGGTATGGTGGTAGCTGCGCTTACCTTCTCCGCTCCAGTAACCTAATACTAAACTTTGATCTAAGAACCAGCTTTGCACCGGAGCTTGGCGGGCTTTCATTTTATCAACGGCACGCTGAGAGAAAGTCACCGGAGATAGCCCTGGCACACAAGACAGACACTTTTGGCTGCCAGAATAAACCGCATCTAGCTGCCACTCATCAACCAGCAATGGCACACCACCAAGTGATGTCACTGCATCGACAATCGTTAACGCATCAAACTGACGAGCGATAGCTGAGATAGCTTGAGCATCAGATAGCGCTCCAGTTGATGTCTCTGCATGCACAAATGCAACCGCAACAGCATCGGGGTTTTCTGCCAATGCTTGTTCTACCTTTTCAACTGAAACGGGCTTGCCCCACTCGTCATCAACAAGGATGGCTTCGCCACCACAGCGCACCACGTTTTCTCGCATACGCTCACCGAAGACACCGTTACGACAAACAATCACCTTTTCACCAGGCTCAATCAAGTTAACAAAACAGGTCTCCATACCCGCACTGCCCGGTGCAGAAACGGCAATCGTAAATTCGTTTTCAGTCTGAAAAGCGTATTTAAGAAGCTGTTTAAGCTCATCCATCATCGCAATAAAAAGCGGATCTAAGTGACCAATCGTCGGACGGCTTAGAGCCTGCAGTACCTGAGGTGAGATATCAGAAGGACCTGGTCCCATTAACGTTCGGTGTGGTGGATAAAAGCTATCGATAGCAGTAGTGAGTGTTAAATTAGACATGTACATCCCTTACGTTAATGTTGTGAACAATCCACCCTAAAGCAAATTGATTACCTCAGCAATTAGCCATAAGTATTGAGGTCAAACCACTGTCACATAATTGTTAAAATTATTTTTCAATTATCTCAAGTTACGGATTGACATTGTTACCGCAAACACGTTCAATGAAATGGCTATCTAGCAGAAGAGGAGCACTGCCCAGGCAGGTGTTTTGTGGAACCGCATTTCCAATACAAAACATTTATGGGGAGCAGTGCCGAGATAATAAAAGGATGCAGGACCTTTATTATCGGTTGAGCGGGCTGAATCCCGTCAACTGTCGCCATTTCTATATGGTGAAGAGCTTCTGAGGTTACTATTCTAATAATTCCTCTCTTTTTGCTCTAAAACTCTCTTCGAAAAACATCGGACGTTGGATTACCCAACCGTAATTTTATTTTAGGAAGTCGTGGGAGATATATCGTGAGTGCATCTAATGTAGCTGGTTCTTTTAATGTCGCTAAGTTTGGTGGTACAAGTGTTGCCAACTTTGAAGCAATGAGCCGTTGTGCTGCCATTATTGAAAACAACTCAAATACCAAGTTAGTCGTAAGTTCTGCGTGTTCTGGTGTGACTAACTTGCTGGTTGAACTGGCGAATGGCGTTCAAGATAAAGCTCGTCGTCAGGAATTGATGGCTCAATTAGCGGACATTCATAACGCAATTCTTGGCCAACTGGCAGACTCAGTCAGCATCGAAAAAGAAGTTCACAGCATTCTTGATGACATTGCGAGCGCAGCAGAAGCGGCATCATTTCAAACCAGTACCAAACTGACTGATCACCTTGTCGCATGTGGCGAGTTGATGTCGACACACATCTTGGCTCAGATCATTCGTGAACGAGGCACACCTGCAGTTCGCTTTGATATCAGAGAAGTGATGCGCACTAATGATGATTTCGGAAAAGCAGAACCACAGCTAGAAGAGATTGCTGCTTTGGCAAAAGAGAAATTGATTCCACTGTGCCAACAGCAAGTTGTCGTTACTCAAGGTTTTATCGGCGCTGATAGTGAAGGCAACACCACGACTTTAGGTCGCGGGGGCAGTGATTATTCGGCGGCACTGATTGCCGAATCAGTACAAGCAATTGGCTTAGAAATTTGGACGGATGTTCCGGGGATCTACACTACCGATCCACGCATCGCACCGAAAGCATCTCCTATCCCAGAGATCAGCTTCAGTGAAGCATCGGAAATGGCAAACTTTGGTGCGAAGATCTTGCACCCATCGACTCTAGTACCCGCACTACGCCACCAAATCCCAGTATTTGTTGGATCTTCTAAAGCACCAGAGTTAGGTGGCACTTGGATTCGTCAAGAAGTTGAGAGCTCTCCTCTTTTTAGAGCCCTTGCCCTTCGCTGCAACCAAACCATGGTTACGCTGCGTAGCGCTAATATGTTCCATGCTTACGGTTTCCTTGCGAAAGTATTCGAGATCCTTGCTAAACATAAGATCTCTGTCGATCTTATCACTACATCAGAGATCAGCGTTTCACTTACGCTGGATCAAACAGACACATCAGGTGGGGCTCCTGAATTACCAGAAGCAGCGCGTATTGAGCTTGAAGAACTGTGTTCTGTCGATATTGAGCATGACCTATGCCTGGTTGCTCTTATTGGTAACAACATGAGCGAAAGCAAAGGCTATGCAAAGCAGGTATTCGGCACTCTAGAAGATTTCAACCTACGTATGATTTGTTACGGAGCAAGCCCACACAATCTGTGCTTCTTGTTGGATGAACCTGTATCTAAGTTAGCAATTCAAAAACTGCATCAAGAGCTTTTTGAATAAGAAGTCAATTAATAGATAGGGTTGAGTTAACCAAATCACAAATACAAAAAGGGTTGCGATTAAGCAACCCTTTCTCTTTCTAGCTTTACGAACAACTCACTGATTCCAGAGTTAGTTGATATTTGGCCCTAACCACTTCTCAGCTTCCAACATATCCCAGCCTTTACGGTCGGCATAGCTATCTACTTGATCCTGTTGAATCTGGGCTATCGCAAAGTACCGAGCATCAGGGTGTGAGAAGTACATCCCTGATACTGAAGCACCAGGCCACATCGCGTAGCTAGACGTCAGTGACATATCGATAGCCTTCTCAACGTCCATCAACTCCCACAACGTGCCTTTCTCTGTGTGCTCTGGACAAGCAGGATAACCTGGAGCAGGACGGATACCTTGGTATTTCTCTCGAATCAAATCGTCGTTAGACAAGTCCTCATCTGGCGAGTAGCCCCAAATATCCTTTCTCACTTCTTTATGCAGATACTCCGCGAACGCTTCAGCCAATCGGTCAGCAACCGCTTGAATCATGATTGCGTTGTAGTCATCACCTTTCGCTTTGTATTCATCAGCCAGTTCTCGCTCACCAATACCACCGGTTACCGCAAAGCCACCAATCCAATCCGCTTTACCGCTTTCTTTTGGCGCAATGTAATCTGACAGGCAATAGTTAAAGCCTTTTGGTTTCTCTGTTTGTTGACGAAGGTTGTGTAGAACTTTTAGAACTTCGGTACGAGATTCATCGGTATACACTTCAATATCATCACCAACACTGTTCGCTGGGAACATGGCACACATACCACGCGCTTCAAGCAGCTTCTCTTTCTCTACGCGATCCAGTAAATCATTGGCATCTTTGAATAAACGTTTTGCTTCTTCACCCACTTCTTCATGATCAAGGATCGCAGGGTACTTACCAACCAATGACCATGTCATGAAGAATGGAGTCCAATCGATGTACTGACGCAGAGTAGCTACATCAAAATCATTGAAAATGTGAACTCCCGGCTTAGCGGGTGCCGGTGGCGTATACGCATCCCAATCGATAGCGACTTTATTGGCACGAGCTCTTTCAAGTGTGACAGGCTTAGTGCGCGGCTTCTTACGATTGTGCTGGTCTCGAACGCGATCATAGTCGATATCTAGCTTCTCAACGAAAGCGGGCTTCAATTCATCAGAAAGTAGTGAAGTACACACACCTACAGCGCGCGAGGCATTATTTACGTATACAACAGGTTCTGAATAATTTTGTTCAATCTTGACCGCAGTGTGCGCTTTAGATGTAGTTGCGCCGCCGATCAATAGAGGAAGCTTAAAACCTTGTCTTTCCATCTCTTTGGCAACGTGTACCATTTCATCAAGAGATGGTGTGATCAAACCAGATAAGCCGATAATGTCGACGTTCTCTTCTTTCGCGACCTTAAGAATCTTTTCACAAGAAACCATCACACCTAAGTCGATAATTTCGTAGTTATTACACTGCAAAACCACACCAACGATATTCTTACCGATATCGTGTACGTCGCCTTTAACGGTCGCTAACAGAATCTTACCGTTAGTCGCACCCACTTCTTTGGATGCATTGATGAACGGTTCTAAGTGCGCAACAGCCTGCTTCATTACACGCGCAGACTTAACTACCTGTGGTAAGAACATCTTACCTTCACCAAATAGGTCACCAACAACGTTCATGCCGTCCATTAGAGGACCTTCAATCACCTCAATAGGACGAGAGGCATTAACACGAGCTTCTTCAGTGTCTTCAACTATAAAGTCTGTAATACCTTTAACCAAAGAGTGCTCTAAGCGCTTCTCTACAGGCCAAGTACGCCATTCTAGAGCTGACTTATCTTCAACTTTACCTACTGCTCGCTCTAGGTACTCAGTTGCCATATCAAGCAAACGTTCCGTCGAATCATCACGGCGGTTTAGTACTACATCTTCAACAGCATCACGCAGGTCTTCAGGAACATTATCGTAAATCTCCAGTTGACCAGCATTTACAATGCCCATATCCATACCATTTTTAAAACAGTGATATAGGAATACTGCGTGGATTGCCTCACGGACGTAGTTATTGCCGCGGAATGAGAACGACACGTTAGATACGCCACCAGAGATCATCGCATGAGGGAGATCGCGTTTGATGTCTCCCACTGCTTCAATGAAATCAACCGCATAGTTGTTATGTTCATCAATACCAGTAGCTACTGCGAAAATGTTCGGATCAAAAATAATGTCTTCAGGAGGGAAGCCAACTTCATCCACAAGAATGTTGTAGGCATTGGTACAGATCTCAACTTTACGCTCTCGAGTATCAGCCTGACCAACTTCATCAAAAGCCATCACAATAACGGCAGCACCATAGCGACGAACTAACTTGGCTTGCTCGACAAATTTCTCTTTGCCTTCTTTTAGAGAGATAGAGTTGACTATACCTTTACCCTGAATACATTTCAGGCCAGCTTCGATAACTTCCCATTTTGAAGAATCAACCATTACTGGTACTTTTGAAATTTCTGGTTCAGAGGCACATAAATTAAGGAATTTAACCATACACGCTTCAGCGTCTAGCATCCCTTCATCCATGTTGATATCGATAATTTGAGCACCGTTCTCAACTTGCTCTCGAGCAACACTCAAGGCTTCGTCGTAAAGCTCTTCTTTAATCAGGCGCTTAAAGCGAGCTGAGCCCGTCACATTGGTACGCTCACCCACATTCACGAATAAAGATTCTTTAGCAATCGTCAGAGGCTCTAGCCCCGAAAGGCGACAAGAAACCGGTAAGTCTGGCAATTGACGCGGCGTTACACCTTCAACAGCCTCAGCCATTTGGCGGATATGCTCTGGAGTAGTACCACAACAACCACCAATTAGGTTCAAGAAACCACTTTCAGCCCATTCTTTAACGTGTTCGGCCATATCTTCAGGAGAAAGGTCATACTCACCAAATGCGTTAGGTAACCCCGCGTTAGGGTGAGCCGAAACATTGCATTCTGAGATGCGAGACATCTCACCAACATACTCACGCAGTTCGTCAGGGCCTAGAGCACAATTCAGTCCAAATGAGATAGGTTTAACATGACGAAGGGCATTATAGAATGCTTCTGTTGTCTGCCCTGAAAGCGTACGACCTGATGCATCAGTGATGGTACCGGAGATCATCACTGGAAGAGTAATACCCACTTCTTCAAAAACAGATTCAACGGCAAAAGCACACGCTTTCGCGTTCAACGTATCGAAGATAGTTTCGATAAGAATTAAGTCTGAACCGCCCTTAATAAGCGCGCGAGTCGACTCAGAATAAGCTTCAACTAACTCGTCAAAGCTAACATTTCGATAACCTGGATCGTTTACATCAGGCGAGATAGAACAAGTTCGGTTAGTTGGACCTAATACACCCGCGACGAAGCGAGGCTTTTCTGGGGTCTTTGCGGTCCATTCATCAGCCGCTTCACGAGCAAGCTTGGCAGCAGAAAAGTTAATTTCTTCACTAAGGCTTTCCATATCATAGTCGGCCATAGCGATGGTTGTAGCGTTAAAGGTATTGGTTTCGAGGATGTCAGCCCCAGCTTCCAAGTATTCTGAATGGATATCTTTGATAAGCTTAGGCTGTGTAAGAACTAAAAGGTCATTGTTGCCCTTTAAGTCACTGTGCCAATCAGCAAAGCGTTCACCACGATAGTCTTGCTCTTCCAATTTATAATCCTGAATCATGGTACCCATACCACCATCAATCAGTAAAATTCGTTGCTTCAACAGAGCGTCAATCTTTTGCCTTACATTACTTCCCACGGTACAACCTCATTCCTTTAATTATCCCTCCATCCTATCACACATTAAAAAGGAGTCTAGACGTCTAAAAAAGGAAATTGATTACCGACTCATGACAAAAAAATGTTTGCTATTTGAGCATGAGACAACGAAAATTCATATTCATACTTTGTTACATGTTGGAATCCCAATGTCGGTCTATTACACCTTATGCTTCTTGTCCGCTGCAGCCATGCTTATTGCTTTCGTGAATACAAAAATTGGTAAAATGCAGACAACCATCGCCATCACAGCTGGCTCAATGATGTTATCTCTATTGATTATCATTGCGGGACAAAACAATTGGTTCCAACTGGCTGACATCGCCTCAGAAACCGTTGCCAGTATCAACTTTGAAGATTTCCTACTTAAGGGAATATTGGGGTTCTTACTCTTTGCCGGTGGTTTAGGGATTAAGTTACCAAACCTAAAAGACCAAAAGTGGGAAATAACTGTACTCGCGTTAGGTGCTACGCTGTTTTCAACCTTCTTTATCGGTTTTGTACTGTACGGGTTCTGTCAGGTCATCGGCATTCAATTTGATCTGATTTACTGCCTACTCTTTGGCTCGTTAATCTCTCCAACCGATCCAATTGCCGTTTTAGCAATAGTAAAGAAGCTCGATGCGCCCAGAAGAATCTCTACTCAAATCGAAGGAGAATCTCTATTCAACGATGGTTTTGGCTTAGTGATCTTCGTAACCCTATTTACTATCGCATTCGGCACAGAAGCGCCAACCGTCGGTAGTGTGACCATGCTATTCGTTCAAGAGGCAATTGGCGGCATCGTCTACGGTTTTGTTTTAGGTCTTGTATTCCATTACCTAATCAGCAATACCGATGACCACTCGATGGAGTTGCTATTAACCATCGGCATCCCAACTGCTGGTTATGCGTTTGCTGAAGTTCTACATGTATCAGGTCCATTAGCGATGGTGGTATCAGGTATCATGATTGGTAACTGGACTCGCTTTATCGGATTCTCAAAAGAGAGTGAAGATCACCTAGATCATTTCTGGGAATTGATAGATGAATTCTTAAACGGCGTATTATTCTTGTTAATTGGTATGTCGATGCTGCTATTCAAATTCCACCAAGAAGACTGGATCTTAATGGCGTTCGCAGTCCCCCTTGTATTGAGTGCTCGCTACTTAAGTGTTTTCTTGTCTTACATTGGATTTAAACGTTTTAGAACTTACAACCCGTGGTCGATTAAGATTCTAACTTGGGGTGGTTTACGCGGTGGTTTAGCACTAGCCATGGCACTTTCAATCCCTTCAGGTATCTGGGTAATTGAAGACAAGGCAATAGATGTTAAAGAGATAATCCTTGTCATGACATATGCTGTTGTTGTGTTCTCTATTCTGATTCAAGGCTCAACAATCACTCCTATGATAGAGAAAGCAAAACAAGCAGAGAAAGAGCTAGATTAACATCTAGATGATCAACCAAGGCCGTCTACTTTAGGTTAATGCCGTTCGGATAAGCATTATTGCTTGAACCTGAACGGATATTTGGCTGGGA
>NZ_JBGONY010000014.1:0-102719 GCF_041439375.1 Vibrio crassostreae
TTGATCTTATTATTCGTGCTAGGTGATTAGAATGCGGGGTTTATGACGCGCTTACGAAAGAACAGTCTCTGGCTAAATCTATAGCCAATAAGGCGCTATCTGGAGGTGACACCGTCACTGTATTGAGTGTGATTTTCTCAAGGCTCTATACCCTTCGCAATCAATTGATGCATGGTGGTGCAACCTATAACAGCTCTGCAAATAGAGAACAAATTCGCGACTGCACTGCGTTACTCGAAAATGTTGTTCCAACAATTATTGAGATTATGATGGATGGGGCTGATGAGCTTTGGGGGGATGCGGTTTATCCATTAGTGTCACCGTAACGGGTAAAGGAGCACTATAATTGTCATCTCATATCAATCAGCCTGCGGACTCACCAAGGCTGATTGATATTATTGGCAGTGTCGAAAATTAATAGCCCGTAAGCTTTAGATTGACGATTGGTTACCATCTAAATCTTCCAGTACTGACTCGATAGCTTCATCGTCAGCGCATTCCAAAAATGCCTTTGATATTTCCTCTGCTACAACAGAGGTCAACCATAAATTTTCTGCGCTTGTAGGGTCATCGTCTTGGCTGCTGTCTTTCCCTAGTTGTTGCTGCAATTGTTCCCAACCTTCGCTATTCCATAGTTGTAACTGCTCTTCAGTAAAGCTACCCAATGAATCATCAGCAAAGTCATCGCAGATTTTAGAGAACAAGAGCTCATTGGTTTCTGCACTAATAAAGATCTCTAGGGTTTTATCGGTGTAAAATTCCACATCGACGACATTGACCAAAGAGTTGTTACAAATATTTGGATACCCATAACATTCTAACTTTTTCTTCTCCATATGGACTGAGATTTTTCGGATACACTGCATCAATATACTCTTTACAAACTTCCTCGCTTCATGGTTTTGGTAATCTCTAGCGTCGTTAACTTTGCCAATGAAGTCTTTGATGTCCTCAGGACTAATCTTAAACTGCTTCAACTCCGAATTTTGCTTGGTAAGCTCTTCTTTTTCATTTTCCAGAGCACCATAATCTTGCATAAGTTTCAGTTTGCTTTTTGAGTCCTTTACGATGCGTAATCATATCGAGCACATTCCCCATCTCGTTATCAATATCACTCAATCGTTCAGAGTTTCTAATAATATCTTCTGGTTTCACTTGAGTATTGATCAAGTTATAGTCAATATGCCTCGCGACTGACACTAAAAACGCATCTTCAATATGATCTTGTACGATACTTTTACAACAGTTCTCAGTTTCCTTGTGTTTACTACAATGTAGTCGTCTTCGAATACGATACTTTTGCCTCTGAGGTTGTGAACCAATACTGCTTCCACACTTAGCACAGAATGATTTTTCCCCATAGTCTGTTAGGAGGTAAACCAAACCACCTTTATTACTCTTATCACCTTTTTGAGCCCCTGAGCGCCTTTTCTTTGAGGCTTCCATAGATTCGAACTCATCTATTGTCATAACTTCAGGATAATACGAATCTAACGTATATGTTTCTTTTTGCTTTTTACCATCTTTAAGGTATTCAAGCTTAAACTCATGTCTTCCGCATAAGGCAGAGTTACTGAAAATCGAAGATAATGTCGAAACACCCCAGACATCTCCTCCTTTGGGTGCTTTTATCCCTAAGCTATGTAGCTCGCGGCTAATTGTTCGAAGTCCTTTACCTTGGACATGATACATATCAATTAACAAACGAATGGTTGACTCGTGCTCATTTAACTCAAATCCAGCTTTGATTTTCTTATCGGGACTTGGTTTTCTGCTAATCCAAAATGGAATAGCTCCAGCTACATCCGCAACCTCTCCATTTTCATGTTTTAAGATTTCTGAATGTATGAAATCCACAGATCTTTCAGTCTTAACTAGAGATTCGTTGTGAGCACGAATCATCTCTAAAACTGACATAATCATTGTTCCCAAAGGATCCTTCGCCATCGTCTCCTTAGAATAAATTTTTTCATCAGTCGCAGTAACAACTGTAATATCAGCGCTAACTAAAGCCGCCAATGTTGCTTGCGCCACATAAGGTTGTTCCCTACTCAATCTATCTAGCGACTCTACAATTAATACCGAACCAGGTTTTACCATTTTGTTCTCAACTGCGGCCAGAAAAACACCCAAAGCCCCTTTTGATTTATGATGACCATGAAAAGCTGACAGACCCTTGTCTGTCATTAAAAAATCATCATTCAGCGATAAATTGAATTTCTCAGCAATTTCCGCTGTGAGTTTTTTCTGCCGAGCCAAAGAGCGCCCTTTCTCCTGCCTTAAATTAGAAAACCTTCTATATGAATATATTTGGGGTTTAGCATGCGAGATGAACTGCATAATGTAGTGTTCCACTAATCTAAATTTGAAGAAAGTATGACTGTTCAATTTACATAGGTCTATACTAAAACCCTAATAAATAATGAGTGTTCATTAGACAGACGGCGCATTCGGTTACTTCCCATCTTATACATTAGGCGCGATGTACGCGGCTCAGTTCATGGCTTCAATGAAGAAAACGGTTGATGTGAACTCAGTAATTGAAAGCGGTGAGCTATCGCCTATCTTCACTTGGCTAGAGTCGAACATTTGGAGCAAAGGCAGCCTACTAACAACAGATGATTTGGTGAAAGGCGCAACGGGCGAAACCTTGAATGAGCAATACTTCAAAGATCATTTGAGAAGTCGTTATCTTTAATAGAATAAATCGATAGAGGCTGGTCAGTTTATTGATTCAGCCTTTTTAATCACATTTTCAAAACATACTTAGGTTGATTTGAAGGTTTTATCCCTTCATCGAACTTAAAAATCACGGAATATCCTGGTACCTGCTAGCACGGAATTGGACAAAAGCTTGTCAGCGACTTTGCTAAATTAGTAAGCCATCAATAACTACAGGTATAGCAAGTTTACTTTTGAAGAGCTAGTGCGATGAGTAACATCGCACCAGAAAAAGTATTGGCTGGGTGCAGACTAAGTGAACTTACGTTAAATCGACTACACATTGGCTTAATTTTTAACACCTCAATGATTAAAGAAAGGGTGGGGACATTGTGATGAAAAGTAGATCTATAAGGCCGACTACAGCAACCCAAACCAGTTTTTAGGTATTCATTCGGTTTTTCTGCAGCAACCACTTATGTTCTATTACTTCAGCCTCAGCGTTTTATTGCGATGGTTCCAGTTTCAATCACGCAAGATTCCTTCGAAACCATGACTTTTACAGAATGTTTTTCTGAAGAGAATAGTGTTTTAGCCGAAGTATTTGGTCGCCCAAGTGCAGGTGCATGCTCTTGCTTTTGATAATGAATTTCCCAATGACGGGCTTGAATGTTGTAGCGCATAAACGCAAAGCCATTCACACTCTTGATGGTGGTGTTCCCTTTTTGGTAGAAACCGTAGTCGCGAAAACTCATGTAATTGATTAATCCGTTGCGATGGTCTTTCACGTCATTGTATTGCTGATCTTCTTTGCTGCCTTCCACGTGATACACCCTGATTAGATCATCACTCCAATCATCAACAACGAAAGAGCAACCGCTGAAGTTTGGTGTGAAAACATACAAATGATCGCGATGAGGATCAGGGTGTTTAGGTATATCGAGATATTTGCCTTGCGCGACCCAGTAGGCCATCTGTGATGTTTTTTTATCGGGTTGTTGACCCGCGAATGTATCAATGACTTCAATAGTGCCTACTGTTCCATGAGCGTGTTTGTATTGCATGCCACTGAAAACAAGCTCACCACTTTCTTCTACTTCTCTCTTAGTCGCAGGGCTGAGAGATATCATCTGATGAGCAACGATCTCTGCGCTGACACATTGGTTATTAAAGCTAGAACCTAGCAGGTCTGACGGCAACATACGTGTTCCGGTCGCCTCGATCAGTTCCTTTCTTGATGCTGGCATCGGTGAAAGAATTGCATCAGGAAACTCACGATCTTCGCCCACGTGAATATGGTTTTCCTGTTCTGTCGTGGCTTCCGTGGCATTGGTTTCCTGTTTTTCTCGGCTACGACCATCAATAGTTTTATTTTTGTTCCAACCATCTGCTGGGTCATAAGCTTGTTGGGCAGCTTTGCGTTCAGCAAGAACACGATCTCTATTTTCAGCCCATCGTTTCTCATCGCTCGCGGTATATCTCAGCTCTTCCTGACGTTCTCGATGTTGACGTACTGCACGTTCTGTTGTGGTTTCTTGTCTTTCTTCTGGAGCTACAGGAGCGGATTCATATCTCATGGGAGTCGACTTCACTGATAAATAAAAAGGATAATAACAATATTTTCAGTGGTTTATTATCCTCAACAAGAGGATCTGATGATTTAACCAATTAAATAGGCAACCTGACAGGTCAAATAATCATAATGAAGGCCAAATCGTTTTGAGTTGCATTATATTGGATAACTTTTTGTAGAGTAAAATGAACGACACAGATCTTGTAGAGTATTTGGTCTAGCTGAGTTTGGGGCATTTTCGAGCTAGGAAGTGCCACGGATAAAAAATCTACCTGAGAAGCTTTTGGACATAAATCAGTTTCGGGAAATCGAACATTAGCAAAGCATGAATAACTAAAAGTATGGCAAATAGCCAAACTTGAATCCCTGGAGGCCACGTTGAGGAGCGCTATATGCCCCTTGTTGTGAGAATGAAATGATGTGCCTGGGTATCAGATACCCTAAAGACCTTAGAGACAATTAACGACAAAAGATGGGAGCGATAACTCCCTCCCTATTTCATTTTCGACACGGATAACTAAGATCTTGAAACCTCTCTTACCGAGAACAATAATATGGTCACGAATTTTTAATGTTGGTCCCCATACTCAAATTCACTGACTTTAAAGAATTTTATGCCTTTAACGTCGTGTTTTTTAAAAATATCGACTACTTTTTGATGAAAGAAGATTTTTCCTCTTGATGTATTTCCGAGCTGAAAAATTAATCGTTCGTTTTCTGGAATAGCATCCAGCACATCTTCTCGAAGTCGGTAATTATCCATATCTGGTTTAATAGAAAATCCATCAATTTCCTTACTTCCATCACCTGGCATATAAAATTGACTTCTCTTTAGATCAACACAATCTAAGTCATCAAAAGTATTCAGTGCCCAAACGCCTTCAACAGCATTATTTTGCTCATCTTGAATGATCGCAGGAAAAAACTGACTGCCGTAAAGGCCACCTTCAAGCAGCTCTTTAAGTTTATTTGTGACCACAAAGTTCGGTACGCTAAATGCTATAGTGTAATCTTGCTGCAAATAATCCAAATTATCATTATCAGAGACAAAAGTAAGTGACTTTATACCAAAACTCAACTTTTCAAACTTCCAATGAGTATTGGCCGTATATGAGGTTGGTGTGAGGTCATTGTCATAGTCCTCAAATTCATAATCCGGAAATATAAGATAATAGGATTCATCATATACATTCAAAGCAATACCTTTCTTAATCTATAATAAATAACTTGTTTAGAAGTAGAGTGAAACTCTAAACAAACTCCATTCCAAAACGATATTGACTAACTTTGAAAAAGTTTACTCCTTTGATATTCTCATCGAAGAAAACATCAACAACTCGCCTATGAACAAATATATTTGTAACGTCAGTATTATCCATCACAAAAATTAGCCTGTCATTCTCAGGTATTTCATCTAGAACTTCATGAGAAAGATGAAATGATTTAATAGAAGGCAGAACATCTATTCCTTGTAAGGACTTAGCCCCTCCAGGGTATACGGCAATTGATTTATTTCGGTCCCAACAATCCAAAGGTTTAAATAAATTTAGAGCCCATACATCCTCTCTGATTCCTTTATCTTCACCTTTTACAATGGCAGGATAAAATTTAGAACCGTATAAGCCTTCTTCTAACTTAACCTTTAACTTATCCGTAACAACAATACTGCCTATTGGGAAAAATATCTCATAATCACCGTTAGCAAAGCTCAAATCAGATGTTTCGGTTGTAAAGATTAAAGGTTTTTGTCCAAAATCAAGCTCTTCTGAGTCATAGTTGCGCTTTGCTGAAGAGTCATCAGGTTCAATGTCATATTCTTCATAGTCTGGATTTGCAAATAATAAATAGTAATCTTCATTGTAATCTTTCATTTTATCTACCGACTTCCAGCTTATATGGGACTTGTTTAAAACTACTAAACTTTGCATGATCTACATTTCGATTGCAAACTCTTGATTCACCTATACTATATTTTGCAAACAAAGCGGGACCTGAGGTTTCTCCACCACAGCCTGGTTCATTTTTCTCAAATGCTTCGTAAGCTTTTGTTAAAGGTATTTCAAAGTCACTAATTTTTGATAACACAGAATGACTATACAGGCTAATATACCTTCGCACTGTTCTCTCATTACCAGTAGCACAATTATCTTCTAACTTTTTAGTTGCATTCCTCAACATATTCGCAATGTGCTTATGGTAGGATTTAGGGTGGTCATCATCACTATCATTATTGTCTACAAAACCAGGATGATTACCTCGATGAACCTGAACCCTTAAATAACAGGCTGCATCCATTTCATTTGGCAAAGCTACTAAATTCTCTTTAACGTTAATATCATACCCATAACTAATTAACTCTTTGTCTTTTTTTGATTTGATAAAGCCCTGTTGCGACAACAAATGATGCACTTGCATTTTTATCCCATGATTAATAGGGTGTTTAGGATCTTTTTTAGCCGGATCCAGTACAATTTCTCTATATCCTTTAGCCATAGTGAACTCTATATATACTCTAACTCACCCCGTTTATAACGAGGCGTTTTATGTTGGTTGGAATGACAAAGCCTACAGCTTGCGTCTCGTTTCACTGCTTTCTTTTTCGCAGTCATAGTTGTAACGGGCTTACCTTTGAATTTCCCAAGTGGGCGTTTAACCAGTTTTTCCGCTAGCTCCTGATAATCAGACAGTACATCAATCAAGCTTTCCACTGCCTTAATAAATGAATCTAAAGCTTTAGCCGCATTTCTTATTCCTTTGACCTTCTTAGCACCAGCCGAAAAACGCGCTACTAGTGTTGCAATACGAGCCGCTGCTCCTGTACCTAACGTAAAAATAGCCAGCACAACAGTGAGAATCAGTTCTAGGATCAAATATGTGCCCGCTTTACCGCCGTAGTAGAAATAGAAGTTAGGTGGAATAGCCTCAAGCATTAAAGACAGATAAGTCACATAAGTCAGAATTGTGTCGTGGTCTTCTATTATAGCCATTGCATTAGGGAACTGCTCGTGACCCTTTATTTCCTCAGCCCACTCAGGGTCGATATCCATCAGCACAGTGTCAACAAAGGTTTCGACCGCATCAACATCACCATTTGAGATTTTCTGTGGAAGCTCTAGGATTGTCTTTCGGTGCTTAGCAATACACTCTAACTTTCGCACCACATCTTGGCTTTCCGCGTACAGTTTACTCACATCTTCAATCGCTTCATCGGCGGATTCAAAAACACTGTCTTGGAATGAGTCAAACTCTTTTCCTATTGTTTCCAATACCCAGGTAGGATTTTTAAGTTGCCCCTTCTCGTTAAGCATTGCCTTGGTGATCGAGTTGAACTTATCGACTGAATAAATCGCCAATTTATCGACAGCAGAAGAAGATAAATCTGAGATAGTGTCCGCAGCGTCTCCCCAAAAACTAGGAGACAACATATCAACAATATCAGCACCCCAAGCTTGAGCGCCGTCAATCACTCCGTCACCTAAAGTCCAGTAACCCTCTTCATCCCATTGTTGTTGGAATCCTTTCATGTCCTCAATAAGTGCGTTGTATGTACCATCAAGTGTTGCCTCAACGCTGTCTTGGATATTGACTATTTGCTTCTCAATACTTGGTTCGCCAACGAACTCTACAGTCACGCTATCTGTGTTAGGTTTTAATGTGTCAAATACCGCTACACCACCTTCAACTTTATTTGTTTCGACAGCCAAATCTATGGTTTCAGATTCCGTACTATTCAAGGGTAAAGCATTGAGTGATACGTTCTCTTCATGCACCACCGAGTTGGCAGTTATTTTCAGGTTTTTAGCATAGATAGGTGTCTGCCAACGATCGGAGTATATTGCACGAACCTTGACCCATTTCTGCTCCTCTAAATCTATTTTCGGTATCGTATTCACTACCACCTCAATCGTTCCTGCTTCGGCAGAATAAACATGATCGGGCGTTTGAATGACCGAGACAGCTGACACATCACTTATAAGTTGGTTAGCTTTCTTCTCCATACGCTTGAAAGCTTGGCTGAGGTTATCGGATAGCTTTTTAGCATAGGTATCAATGGTGCTTACATGCTTCTCATAGATATCAGAAGATAAGTAAACGTAATTCAACCGACTGGCTTCGGACTTCAGGGATTCAACACGCCCCTTTATTTTACTAAGTAGACCTTCAAGTTCAGAGTTGAGTGTATTCTTAGCCTTATCCCAAGGGTAGCTATTGATGAAAACCTGCGGGTTGCCTTTGCCACGAGCACGCATGTAAGCCAGCATACGGTCTGCGGTTTCATGCTTGGGTAAACGAAATAAGACGGAGAGGATTTCCCCTTCTTCCATCACCATTGGTAACCCGTTCGCTAGTACACTGTCAAAACTGGTATCAGAGAGACTATCAATTCCCGCGATTAGCGATTCTGCCAATACGCTGAAATGAAAATCAGGGTGTCTAAACTCGAAGTGGGCTTTCGTTTCTGCTTTCACAATATCGGCAAAATATCGGTCAGCGGTGAGGCTAGGCCCCATAGTTCCCCAGCCTTCTACTGGCGGGGCAATACGATTCGGGTGCCAGAAGGTTTGCTGTCCCTGAGCAGACCTATCAAAGAAGTCATCATCATTGTAATCGGGTAGGTAGTGTGGGTTGGCTATACGAACTGGGGTAGCAATAAACTCATCCGTACTTTCTTTAACCAGAATTTTGATTTGACCCGGCTTTAAGCCTGATACTTTGCTTTTGCCAGAGTTATCAAAGTTACTAGGAGACAGAGCGCCACCAGAGACATCGGTAATGTCAAAATCTGCGTTCTTGAGAAGTACACCATTCGGGTATCTAGCCTTGATGTAGACAGTGTAAGTGCCTTCTTCATCTTCAGTGACCGTGACGGCAGGGTTTTGAACCCCGCCTAGGCACATGGTATTGGCCTTGTTCATTGTCATTTGGTCTGACAACCTAGCCACGCCTTTCCCTTCGATGATGACACTCGGTGATGCGGAAATGAATTCGGCCTCGGCCTCTATCGTACCCGATGCTACGCCTTTCTTGTCCCCGCCCGCATCACCTGTGCTCTTGGCAAACTTACTGCCCTTTAAAGCAATACTGTTTCCGCCATCTGCTGTTACTGTCGTAGTGCCTTCCACTAAATCTGCCGACTTCGCGTTATTTCCATAAGGGATTGGTACAACAGGTTTACCGACTGTAGTAAGGCACACATCAGGCAGGGTGGCATTCGCCTCTCCTCCCGAGCCTTTATGGACAACACTGAGTCCATTTGCACTTATTGTAACTGCCATTAATATGTCCTACTTAGATTAAGTGGATTAGTTGAGTTTTACCTTAGCGCCCTGGATCTTATGAATTTTTTCAGCGCTACTACTAAGATGCTTGGCTGTTGTAGTGATACGGCCATCCGTTCCGCTATATTTGGTTTGTGTCGTTCCAGAGCCAATAAGCACTTCTTCCTCTGCATCAAGTGTTATCTTCTTTGCTTTAACAACAAGCTCTTGCTCTTCAAGCAAAGAAATATAGATATCAACCAATGTTGGAATGGTAAGATCTTCGGATAGAAAAGAGATTCGGCAATCGAGTTTATTATCGATGGCCATAAAAATTTCTGACTGAGTAAAAGCACGGCCTATTGACGCCCAGAGAGGTTGAGAAAATGGGTTATGCTCAAAGTCTACTTTGACTCGATTCTTTTCTGGATGAACTTCCACTACCCAACCAATTCGAGAGCAAGGTTTTGAAGTAGTCTTAAGAATGTCTCTTGGTGGCTCTTGATTCATGGTGGGCCCAGTGATTATTTAGAGCCTATTATTTTATCTCTGGGCGATTTGAATAGGTACTGTAGAAATGAATGGTCACTACGATTGAATAATCGACTTTAAAGGCATGAAGGCCAATCAATATAACTAGACTAGCAAATCAATTGGCTTTATCGCATGTGTTTTTCACTTTTCTACAGATTTATCTCGCACTTAAATTTGCGATTAAAGTCACGAAATTACTATCATTTTAAAACTGAGAGTATTACATCACTTGAGTAATGATAGAAACGCTATACCAAGCCAAAAAGCAATACGATGATGCCTTTTGTGTCGTTTAACTTTGACAACTGCTAATGTCAGATAACTTTTAGTAGGGGAAACACACATTAACAAGGTGTGTATGAGTAAAAGCACTAACTGGAAATGGGGCATAAATGAGCTACAGCTTCCCCTAAATTAACAATTCAGAGATAACTAAAGGTATGGAAAGTCGCTTAACATAGCGTCCAGTTTGATGGTGTAGATCACTGACAAGTATACGGGTCTTCAGACAATATGCTTTTTCAAATATTTAAAATCATGCTCTCTAATGCCTCTCAATAAAAAAGCCCAAACAAAGGATTGGGCTCAATTCAATAATCATGAAGTCATTGTCATGGTGGTTATATTCCGATTAATTCCCCCAGATTTGGCTTACAAACTCTGGATGGTCAATAAACGGATTACGATTCCCTTGAAAATCATGTACCGCCTTATTTCGGTCGATTTCTTTTTGGCTTACTGGATCTTCAGAATGCCAACGCTTTAGCATAGTAAGTAACCAAGGTTCAAAAACGGTTGTATTGGTTCCATCCAGAACCGCATCAGAGCTTGTAGAGTTCCCTTCCCAATTAGCGATTTCATTTTCATAGCGTGTTGCCATGTAGAAATATGCTCTTGCGAAATCACCTTTAAACTCATCAATTGGCTCAAACACCGTACCCACATAACCAAGAGAGTTCGCTGCACTGCCTAACTTAGAACCATTGCTTGATGTGTATGTCGCGCTACTCACCTCACCAAATGGCCAATTACTACGTTTCGAGTTAACGTAGCCGTCAGTGGCAAATAGATGGTGACCGTCAGAGTTCATTGGCTCGACTTTTCCACCAAACCAGCTTTTCGGGAATGAGTGCTCACGGTTGTAGCAATCACCTTCTTTTCTGTATTGACCACATTGATCGGCCACCTTAGTAAATTGGATTGAATCTGAGCCTGAAGGTTTCTCCGAATACATATCGAGAATCGACCCATCAGTGTCATAGTATGCGTCTAGGTCAGCCTCAGACACCAACGTCCAAATAGCGGTGTAACCCTGACTACTATGATTATCAATAATTTGATATAAGGCTGTTTTTAACGCAAAGCCCACTTTGCCTTCAGCGTCTTTGTAATACTCACCTAACACTGGTGGTTCAGTTGGTGGTGTAGTTGAACCACCAATCGTAAATTCTGTACTCTGACTTGCTTGGAAATCACCACCAGATGCCACAACGGTTCCGTTTACCGACAAACTGTATGAACCATTCCCCCCACTGCAGCACATTCCATCTCCATAAGAGTCTGAGACTTCTAAGATGTAGCTACCATCAGCTAAACACATTTCCACTTCATTGATGGTGTTATTTTTATAGTCTGAACCAGAATAAAGAGTTTGAGAAACTGAGTTTTTGAGAGACCAACTGGTTTCAGAACCATAGTTATCAGTCACTAGCGTGAGTGCGGCACTTGTGTCATTGCAGCTTTGTGTTGGCGGAGTCTCCGTCGGTTGAAAGTTATCTAAATACACCACTTCCGAACCATCAAAACCTGCATCATCATAAAATCGTATGCCCACAACGATATCTTTAGTGCTCGTAGCGCTGTACGAGTGAGTCAATGCTTGCCACTGATTCGTTAAACCATTATTCGAGTAGCCTAAATAGCCATCAATAAAAAGGCGAGCTTTCACGTTACCTTCAGTGTGGTAAACATCGACAGAGAAATCATAAGTTTTCCCTTGTTCAACACGTATCGTTTGTAGAAAATCGGTATTACTTTGAGTGCCTGTATTCACTGTTACTTGCGCAGAGAAACTGCCGTTATTTACAGGAACGCTAGAGGGTGAAACTGCAATGCCGGAGTCAATCACACTCCATCCAGATGGTACGTTTCCTTCCCAGTTTTCGAAACTTCCATTTTGCATTTGCGCATGTGCACTCGCTGAACAAAGTAATGCAACGCCACTTAGTGTTATTATTCTATTTATCATATAACCTTCTGTTTAATTGGATAAAAACCAACTAAGCTTAGAAAGTAATCAAAAAATGAATGGAGATATAAATCACATTTATAAATGTAAGCATTATGGATTTTATTAATATATGTGATGTAAAGCAATGTAACATCGACCGGTTAAATAAACGAATAGAAAAGACTGAGCAGGTTATCTGACTCAGCCTTTTTGCTTTCAAGACCTCTAACCATTAATCGCCTTTCAACATATCTAAAAAGATCTGTCTGGATTCTGGCGTGTTGTCCCTGTGGGTTTCGTACTTTATGTGTGTGTCTGCATCGACAGATTGAGACAATTTGATGCTCCAAAGCGCTTTGAGTTGGTTTGGAACAATAGAATATCGAACATCGATAACACGCAGCTCATCCGTTGGATCCTGTGCAATATAACCATTCGAGAACCAACGGAAACGTTCAATGTCTTTAGCTTGTTGGGAATTAGGATCAAGCCAGGGGAAATCCTGACTCACATTCAGTTTAGCAATAGAGTCTCCAGGATAGGTTTTAACAGAAGTGCCGACTCGAACAGCATCTACGTAGTATCTGGATTCGGTTTCGTACACCACTTTCCACACTAAGATATTCGCAAAACTCGGTTTAGCCTCTAAGCGAATAGGCGTATGTTGGCGTTCTTGTGCTAATTGCCATCCTATCGCTTCTGCCCTATCCCTCTGAATCATGCCTAACGTCGGATAAGTCAAAGCCCATAGAAACGCAATGCGAGCCAACCAAGGAGTTCGCTTCCATGTTGCAAACGCAAGCAATATTAAGATGGGCAGTGTATAGACAGGATCGATGATCGAAATGGTATTCCAAGCGTAACGTTCGTTGGTGAGCGGCCAGAACAGTTGAGTGCCATACGTAGTACAAGAATCGAGTAAAGCATGTGTGCCATAACCTAACGCGCAATACAGCCAACTCTGTTTAAACGAGAGACCACGCCTTTTTGCAATCAAAGGGTACAAAACCAGAGCGCAAATCAAGCTGCCAATAGGAATAAACAAAAGTGAATGGGTAAACTGTCGATGGAACTCCAATGCGAGTAAAGGATCACTCTCCGATCGAATAAACGCATCTAAATCTGGCGCCATTCCAGAGAGTAAACCTAAAACCCCAGCGACCACCAAATGTTGTTTTTTACTCGCCGATTGTGACAAAGAAGCGCCTAGCACGCCCTGCGTTAACGGATCCATAAATCACCCACTTTTAGCATTCCCTTGAACTGAACAAAACATTTAGCTATAGCAGTGAATCCAGTTAAACAACAAGATTTTGTCAACATACTCATAGACATAATCGTATAAGTGTAGACTGGCAAACAAAAAAGAGCAGCCTGAGGACTGCTCCTATTAGGTTCTCAGTACTCGAATCTGATCAACGTGATTGTGTCGTCTTACTCAGCAATAGCTCCCAATCAGATAGCTCAACCTGCCCTTTGCGTATATTCACCTTGTGGTAACCTTTTTCGGTTAAGGATTTCACTTCAATAAAAGAATGACCAAACAAAGACTTTTTAACCGCTAGGTTCGCCTTAATGCCATGCAAATACACGTTTCCATCGTCTAAAGACAAATGGCTTTTCGTGAGCCTTGAGGCAAACATGTAAACCAAAGTCATGAGGGTAATTGAGGTGATGAAAGGAAAAAGCTGCAATTCAGTTTGATAAAAGAAACTGATCATCAGAGATACGATCGCATAGGTTATCGTCATTGATAAAACAACGTTCCATTGCGGCCCATTACCTTTAAATGAGATTTCCCGTGCCATCATAGATTCCTTTGGGTAAGCGCTTGAGCATATTCGAGATATTTATAAAACAGGATAAGTTTATTATGAGTAGTGATGCATTTAAAGGGTAGAATTACACTATTGAAGGGCTCAGATCGCAATTAGACATTTACGTGGCGTTTCACACATAAATATCTAATTAAGTCATCAGCCAGATAGGTCATGAACTATCTGAAATTAACGAGCCACCATGCTTGCCGCGATAACAACCAACAGCACTGAGAATATCTTCTTGATGGTTGGAACGGGTAAATGGTTTGTCGCTTTGGCGCCTAACGGGGCCGTAAACCAAGACGTGCACACGATACCCAGAAGTGCTGGTAAATAAACAAAACCCGCAAAGCCATCAGTTAGAGCAAAGTGGCTACTACCCGAACTGATGTAACCAATCGAGCCAAATAGCGCGATGACAATGCCACATGCAGATGCACAACCGATCGCCTTTTTCATATCGACCGAAAAGAACGTAAGCAATGGAACGAGTAACGCACCGCCACCAATCCCTATCATGGCAGACAAACCACCCGTAATGGTTGTCAGAACCGTTAATACACCTTTATTTGGTAGCTTTCGCTCTTTAGGCGCGTCACTTTTGCTGCTTAAGAACATCTTAATCGCGATAAGAACTACGCTCACAGCAAACACGATACGAACCACCTTTTCAGGTAATAACGCCGCCATAAAACCACTAACCAAAGCGCCAAGCGCGACACCTAACATGATCCAAGGTGCAATGTTCCAAGGCACGTTGCCGTTCTTGTGGTGAGCGAGCGCAGAAGACGTTGAAGTAAATAGAATCGAGGCCAGTGAGGTCGCAATCGCAGCGACAACAACTTGGTCAGATGGTAGAACTTCTAAATACAGTAAAATGCTGCTTAACACAGGAACAATGATCAGCCCTCCACCAATGCCCAAAAGCCCGGCAAGAAAACCAACACCACTGCCTAGTAACGCACAGTAGAAAATCAACAACAGCAATTCACTCATTTCATCCATCTCTTAATTAAATTAATTATCTTAAATAACACACTATTAATGTGGCTATATTTCCATCAAGCTAATTAATATAACTGACACCGACTTGAATATTCAAACATATAGATCATGAAGATTCTTCATGATGAATGTGAAGTAATACCATTATTAATCCCACTCCCATCAACGTATAAAAACCTTAAGCAAATAACTTTATACGACACTTTTAGTGAAGACAGCCTCGATTCTTAATCCGGTCACACGCAAAAATAAAGCACTTAAATATTAAAGACCGAGAGAATCAGACAACGAATTGGGATACTAGATCAACATGAACAATGAATTTAACTTTACGATTAAGAGCATTAGCCTCGACGAAAACTACCAGCCTGCAGACAGCACGCGTATCACAACTAACTTTGCTAACTTGGCTCGTGGCGACAGCCGTCAAGCGAACTTACGTAACGCACTACAAATGATCGATAACAGTTTCAATGCGTTAGCACACTGGGACAACCCGAAGGGCGACCGCTACTCTGTTGAGCTTGAAATCATTTCTGTTGATATGGATATTGAAAGTAACGGCGAAGCATTCCCTTCAATTGAAGTGCTGAAAACCAACATTCTGGACCACAAAACGAACGAGCGCATAGAAGGTATTATCGGGAATAACTTCTCTTCTTATGTTCGTGATTATGACTTCAGCGTATTACTTTTGGATCATAATAAAGGCCAAGATAAATTCAGTATTCCAGCAGATTTTGGTGATTTACATGGCAAGCTGTTTAAATATTTCGTTAACTCTCAAGCGTACAAAGAGAACTTTAAGAAACCACCTGTTATTTGTTTGAGTGTTTCAGATAATAAAACTTATTACCGTACTGAAAATCAACACCCTGTATTAGGCTTTGAATACCAACCTAACGAGTCTTCTTTAACTGAACAATATTTCAAGAAGATGGGCTTACAGGTTCGTTATTTCATGCCGCCGAACAGTGTTGCTCCTCTGGCTTTCTATTTCTTTGGTGATCTACTGAACGATTACTCTAATCTAGAGCTTATCAGCACCATCAGTACCATGGGTACTTTCCAGAAGATCTACCGCCCTGAGATCTACAACGCGAACGCGGTTGCGGGTAACTGCTACCAACCAAACTTGAAAAACTTGGATCACTCACTGACCCAAATCGTGTATGACCGAGAAGAACGAAGCAAACTAGCTGTTGAACAAGGTAAGTTCGCAGAAGAAAACTTCATTAAGCCATATCAGTCGGTACTAGAAAACTGGTCTGCCAACTACGCGCTGTAATCGTTCTATTTTACGCGCATTAGGAAACATACGATCCACTTTGGGAATCTAAGGACAGGCAGAATTATCATGAAAACACTATTACCGACTTCAACAGCAGGCAGCTTGCCTAAGCCGTCTTGGCTAGCACAACCAGAAACACTTTGGTCTCCATGGAAACTGGAAGGCAACGAGTTAACCGATGGCAAACAGGATGCGCTGCGTGTGTCTCTGCATGAGCAACAGCAAGCCGGCATCGATATCGTGAGTGATGGCGAACAAACCCGCCAACACTTTGTGACCACCTTCATTGAACACCTGAATGGTGTCGATTTCGCGAAGCGTGAAACCGTTAAAATCCGCGACCGCTACGATGCAAGTGTACCGACGGTTGTTGGCCCAGTTTCTCGTCAGAAATCGGTGTTTGTTGAAGATGCTAAATTCTTACGCCAGCAAACAGACCAACCGATCAAATGGGCTTTGCCGGGGCCTATGACCATGATTGATACACTTTACGATGCGCATTACCAAAGCCGTGAAAAACTGGCGTGGGAATTTGCAAAGATCCTCAACGAAGAAGCCAAAGAACTTGAAGCTGCAGGCGTTGATATTATTCAGTTCGATGAGCCTGCATTTAACGTGTTCTTTGATGAAGTGAATGATTGGGGGATCGCTTGTTTAGAAAGGGCCATTGAAGGGCTTAAATGCGAAACCGCAGTACACATTTGCTATGGTTACGGAATCAAAGCAAACACAGATTGGAAAAAGACATTAGGCACTGAGTGGCGCCAATATGAAGAAGTATTCCCTAAGCTGCAGCAATCGAATATCGATATCATCTCATTAGAGTGCCACAACTCTCACGTACCACTTGAACTGCTTGAACTTGTTCGCGGTAAGAAAGTAATGGTTGGTGCGATCGATGTGGCAACCGATTCGATTGAAACACCAGAAGAAGTGGCTAGCACTCTGAGAGAAACACTTAAGTATGTTGATGCAGACAAGCTCTACCCTTGCACCAACTGCGGTATGGCTCCCCTTCCTCGTGAAATTGCCTCAGCTAAGCTCAATGCGCTAAGCGCTGGCGCAGAGATCGTTCGTAAAGAACTTTCAGAGTAACGGTTTAAACTCAAACCAAAACTAAAACCGAATTCTTGAAGCCTAAGTATCCTATTGATGCTTAGGCTTTTTCTATATTAGTACATGATCTTTATAAGCAGCGGCTTACCAAGTTTTATCTAAGTCTTGAGCATATAAAGAGATCGCGCGTTGGTACGCTTTAATCGCATCGCTATTAGTCGTAGATACCAAAAGCTCAAGTAATAGCGACGTCGCCTCTTTATGGCGACCCAAATTGTACAAACACATTGCGTAGAAAGGTTTCACCTCTATCGAGTCAGGATATTCAGCCATAGTCTGGTCGAAATAGCCTAAAGCCTCTGCATAAAGACCAAGGCTTCGATAAGTACTCGCCAAACCGAACAGCGCATCAAAACGCTCTACTGAAGAAAGCACTCCAGACAGAGATAGCACATAGTGCTCAATCGCCTGTCGCTCTTTACCTTGATTATCGTAAGACCACGCGATCTGCAAGTGCGCTTTCGCGGCATAATTTTCATCAGTGAGTAGCGTTGCCAACAAGTCACGTGACTCTTGGTACTTCTCTTCTTTTCGCAATTCGATTGCTTGTTTGATAATGGTGTCCATAGTTCTACCTAAAATCAGTTCCATTTCAACGAGTCCTTTCACTTCAGACAACTGAGTAAAACCTTTTGATTGATAAAGCTTAATAGCGGGATTCTCACTGAACACGCGCAACACCAATTGAGCCGATGATTGATTGTTCGCATGTTTAATAACTAGATCCAGACACTTCGAACCAAAGCCTCTACCTTGATATTCAGCTAATATCTGCAAGTCCCTAAGAAACGTTGTATCACTAGTGTAACTGAAGCGAATAACACCAATACGGCTATCCCCCACATAAGCCTCATAGTTATCCAGCTCACCCCAGCTGCGTAAAAACTGACTATGACCCCAAGCGATGCCACGAGCCTGATAGTAACTCGCCATATTCGTTTTGGTGATCGATTCAGCGAACTTAGGGTCTGAGGCTTTGACTAACCTTACTTCCATACTCTGTCCTTGTTTTAAATCACACCTGAGTACGGCATTGAAAAATGCCAAATATGTTGAATCATTTTAGAAGGGTTAGTTATGTACATTCATGCCAACTGTACTCCATTTGACGCGCTACTTTCGAGGAAAATTGCAGACCGTAATGTACTGATACTAAATGTAAGCTCATATCTATACCTGCAGAAATCCCTCCAGAAGTTGTAAATTTGCCTGATGTCACCCATCGTTTATCACTGATCACATCTAAACATGGAAACTGTAACGCTAAGTCAGAAATATCTTCCCAATGAGTAGTGACTGCTAATCCCTCAAGTAAACCAGCTTTAGCCAAAAGAAACGCACCAGTACAAACAGACGCTACTTGCGAGGCTGAACCTGAAACAGAAGCTAACCAATCGAGTACATTTCGTTTGTTCATTTCGTCAGTGTGCACACCACCAACGACCATTAACAAATCTATCTCTGGATGATTTTGTATCGAGTAGTCAGCCAAAACTTTAAACCCACCACGGGCAACAACTGGCTCGGCGTGCTGAGAAACCATGAATACATTTAGATCTTCAGCACCTAAGCGCTTTGCCGTACTAAAGACTTCAAATGGCCCAGAGAAGTCGAGAACTTCTGCTTGATTATAAATATAAATTCCGATGTTCATTGCACCTCCATGTACAACTTCATTAATAATTAGAATTTACCATAAACATCTTGTTCGGCTAATTCATACAACCCATTAAGGATTCTTAACTTTACCCATTTTAGTCAGGATGCCTTTGCCCTTCTCATAAACAAGAGATAAACCAAAGTAGACTGAAACCCACAAGACAAAATCAAGAGCGGCTAACTTGATATCAAGTGGATCTGAAAAGATGTTATAGGTGTGCCCAAACTTTGCTTCAATTGATTTAACTAAAATCACTGTAACGATAAAAATCACAATCCTCATGGGTTTTCCTATCTATATCTTTAAACTAAATCGTACACATGCGTGTGGAAATTGTTTAAGTTATTCCAAGTATATAATGCGTTTACGGCCCTACATGTCATTGGCTTTTTCTATAAACCAAGTGCCTTTACACGGGCCATTGGTTAAATGCCAACGACCATCAAATCTATTGCTACTGTCATGTGCTGAAAGTCGATAATCCCATTGGCTATTGCGGACTTCTAACCATTTAACGCATTACGCCAATATTGCACCGTTTTATCAGAGACAGAACCGGTTTCGTTCGCTGCTGCGATCAAGAAGCCACATAAGTTGGTTGCAACTTCCTCATTGCCCAACAAATATAAACTACGAATGGCTCGCGTTAACCTTAGTTGGTTATGATCATGGTTTTTAAGCCATACATGATTTGCGTGGCTAAGCGGTAACAACAAAGATATTTCGATACCCTCTCGCTGCATGCCCCAAAACTCAAGCATCAGGTCAAGTACTTGTAGATGAGCTGTGCGGAGCTCTTCTGACTTAGCAAAAAGCACCCTATCTTCTTGAGTAACCAACGGCGCATGTTGATTAAACTTAGTCCCTTCATCTATTGGGAAAAACACTTGAATATACTTATGGTCGTGCTCCAACCAAAAGTGATTATAAGCCAACAACTGTTCAATATTACGACCAAATTTATCTGGTGCTTCACCAGATATAAAGCGAGCAATCTCACTCATTTTAGAATCCTACTGATTATAAACCCCCACTTGTGGGCGAATGCATTATTACGCAGTAAGCCGTGAAAAGCCTAGTCCTTTACGTTGTAAGTACCGATCGGACTTCGAACTCCACATACCACGTATTAGGAATCACTTTTGAATACTTCCGAGCTTACTTTTCTAACAAACGACACTGATACTCTGCGACACATTTTAGATCTGCTGCATGTTAAGGGATTCGTTCGTGAAAAAAACATAATGCATCCGCTAGCGTGCGTATGAGTTTTAGACTTAAGCCAGCAACCAGTGTGTTAATAACTGAGTACTAAAACCTGAACGACTAAAAGAGATAGGTAATATATGCACCGAAAGATTACGTCTTTCACAGACAAAATCCTTCAGAAAGCGTCCTTCGGTGCATATAGTTTCAAGCGACTGACATTAGTGACTCATGTAAGTCGCTAACATAAATAACTAGCGTAAGCGTCTCAACACAACCTGCTGGTCGAGATCATTCTGATAGTCCGTGTAATCAAGCCCTTGATCAAATATGTACTCAGTGACAAGAGTACGAATGCATTCAACTAACGTGCTTGCTTGCCAAGGCTTTTCAAAGTAACGGTCGATACCTGCTGCATTAATCGCATTGATGGTATCGGTGTGAGTGGCCTGCCCCGTAAGAAGAATTTTCTTTGTATTCGGAAAGCGGCTGTCATGGAACACTTCAGTGAGTAACTCCACACCCGTTTTACCTGGCATCACATGATCAGACACGATGACGGTAATGTGTTCGCCTTCCGCGTCAAGTTCATCAATGAGATCAAGCACTTCTTGTGCTGATTCACAATCTTCAATATTCAGCCAACTCGCCAGCGGCTCTAAATCTTGTACCACTGCGCTCAGTACTTCTCTCTGGTCATCGACACAGATTAAATTAAGCTTCTCCATGTTCACCCTCTACTGGTAACTTGATTCTAAATACAGTTTTAGAAGCATCACTTTTCACAATGATACTTCCGCCATAACCCGCCACAATCCGCTTAACTATTGATAAACCCAAGCCCAATCCAAACGATAAACCACCTTTTTTAGTGGTGAAGTTGGGCTGAAATATCTTTCTACGAGTCACCTCGTCTATCTCAGGGCCGTTATTCGTGATCGTAACTAATATTCTTTTCTTACTTAATCTGGTTTGAATTTCGATTGCAGCATCGTCTGAATTCGACATTGCATCACAAGCATTCTTTACAATGTTGACCCAAATCTGAACGAGCTCTGTTTTCGAGCCTTTAAAAGACGGTAAATCTGCTGGGCTCAATCGCACAGATACTCTACGTAACTCACTTTGTAACAACGATAAGGCATGGTTAATGGAGTCGTTAATATCAACCGCTTCTTCGGTGTCAATATCAACTCTGCCAAGTTGTTTAACCGATTTTACGATGCCAACGGTGTGTCTAGATGCCAAACGTAAATCATGTAAATCACAGCCCATCTGCCAAAATCGAATCGCTTCTTCTGGGTTTTTCAGCCAATGTTTTGAAATAACGTCTGTTGCATGTGAAGCGTCAATTGGAATCGCCTTTGCAAGAGAGCGTGCAATGTTTTTGTCTAAACCATATTTTCTTTCAAATTGTCGCCCACGTGTTCGCGCTTCTGACGACGACGTTTTCTGACCATGCATTAACCCAAAATCGAAAAATTGACTGGCTTCTGGATGCACTTCTTCAAGTAGCTCCATGATGACCGTTTCAAGTCGGCCAGATTTACTATTTACTACACCAATAGCGTTGTTAAGCTCATGGGCAATCCCTGCAGCCAATTGACCCAAGGTCGTCATTTGCTCAGCAGTATGTAACTTCTCTAGCGCTTTTTGTTTCGCTATCGCTTCTTGTGTTGCACGGCGTTGACGACGCGACAACTCATTGACAATCACAGGTGTGAACTGTGCGGTAAGAGGGCCAAACTTACGTTCATCTTCTGCAGGCGTGTCTTTATCGATCCACGCTAACTCAACATCGGTTTTAGCAACAACCGTTGAAGATGCTGTCCAATTACCTGAAAAGAAGCTATGAACGCCTATAAAAGCCCCACTACCCGCGCTAAACACGCGTACTCGCGGTGCATTCGCTTCGGTATAAAAACCTTCCAGTTCTCCACTAAACACATAATATAAACGAGTGTTTAACGCTGATTGTTCAATAATGGTGTTACCGGCACGGCACGTCACCCGACGTTCTGTCTGATTAAAATAACGATCGATAAGTGCTTCTAGCTTTTGTTGATACACGTATCGTTATCCTATGTGACCAATTGAATGTAGCACCCACACCATAACAAAACTCAGTAGCACACCAACCACACCCAAAATAATACCAATTCTGGCCATTTGATTACTTTGCACATGGCCAGTGGCATGAGCCAACGCATTCGGTGGCGTACTGATTGGCAGTGACATACCTAATGAAGCGGCAAAAGTCACAACCAGAATTAACGTTAACTCACCGCCTAGTGGCGTGAGTGAAGCCATAGACGAACCTAATGCAGCCATAATTGGCATTAACAAGTTAGCCGTTGCGGTATGAGACATAAAGTTTGCCATTACCAAACACAAGAACGCCGCTCCGAACAACACCACATAGGGTGAGTAAGCATCAAACGGAATGCTGTGTACCACGAGCCTTGCTAAGCCAGTTTTATCGAGAGCTAAACCAAGCGCAATACCACCTGATACAAGCCACAATACGTCCCAAGAAATCTTTTTCAGGTCTTCTTTATTGATGATCCCTGTGAGTGAGAACACAGCGACAGGAATCAGAGCGACGGTATAAGAGTTCATGCCATGGCTTGAGCCCATTAACCAAAGAATAATGGTTAGCGCAAAAGTGACGTATACCGCAATGGCTTTGGGCGTTTTAAGGAATTTACCTTTGATGCTTAGCTCGATTTTCTTTTGGTCAGCTTTGTACATAAAGCCTATTAAAAACCACGCTAACGCCATCATAATAACGACAAACGGCACACCAAATGCCATCCATTCACCGAACGTAATGAGGTTATCGCCAACTAAATATTTAAGTGCGATAGCGTTCGGGGGGGTACCGATCGGGGTACCAATGCCACCGATGTTAGCGGCAACAGGGATACAAAGCGCAAACGCTATACGACCGGGGTCTTTCGGGCCAAACACAGCCAGTACCGGCGTTAAAATAGAGAGCATCATTGCTGTTGTTGCCGTGTTAGACATAAACATCGAAAAGATACCAGTGATCAACATTAAGCCGAGCATCACAAACTTCGGGTCTTGTCCAAATGGCTTCAATAATACACGGGCTAAGTTTACGTCTAATCGATACTTAGTGGCGGCCATCGCTAAGAAAAAACCGCCCAAAAACAGCATGATAATTGGGCTGGCGAATGTCGCCATGATGTCGCTGTATTTTAACAACTCACCAAAATGTTCCTGCCCATGCTCAAACCTTAAAAAGATCAGCCCTTTATCCGACAACATCAATAATTGCAGAACGATAATAACAACAGACGTCGCGTAGATCGGGATAGGCTCGAACACCCAGCACAATGCCGCTAATAAAAAGATCGCGATAACGCGTTGTTGAATAATCGTAAGGCCTTCAAATGGAAACGCTGATAGCGGCATTACGAGGATAATGAAAGGAATTAAAATAGGGATGATGTATTTAATATAGGGGCGCATAGCACAAAAACTCTTCCTGAGAAAACAACTACTTAGAAATTAGATTTAAAGTTCTAATTTAGTCCGACAACGAATTATCGACCTCTTATCACTATCTCACTATCGGCTAGATCAATGATTACGTAATCGCGATATCCCCTTTTTCGTTTCTGTGCGCTACCTCTACGTTTGTATGTCATTTACTGTTGCAATTAAATTCCGAGAAACAAAAGGCAAGCGTTCGCCTTTGCGTAGGAGATCCGTAATATGTGAGCCATATTTGACACCGAACTGGTTTTCAGAAGTAAAGAGCATAGCTGCATTATCGAGTAGCTCTTTTTTTCAATTTGAGACCTGATTCGCGTGTAAGTTGTACTTCTGCGCTAACTAGACTGATAACGTTGCATAAGTTAAGTGCAACGTCCTAATTAAACTCACTTTTCTAACAGACGACACTGATACTCGGCAATGTGCTTTAGCTCCGATGTATGTGCAGGGAATCGTTCGTGAAGATAACACAATGCATCCGCTAGCGTTATTTGGTGTAGATTCGATATATAACCCAAAACCAATCGGTGGATATTGTCATAGAGCTCATCTGAATTATCCGAGCTTTGACACTGCGCCAAAATAGCTTGATCAATCTCATCGTCAGGATCTTCCAATGGGCTATTAGCTTGTCGATAAAGATTAGAAAGCATCGAGTCATATTGCTCTTTCGATAAGTCTTCCTTACAACGCAGTATCCACGTAAGCGTAATTAGGTTATGCCCAAAGAAACCAAACTGTTTTAGGCATGCTTGTAATACCTTATCGAGCTCTACGACTTCGCTTGTGTCAGTGCTTTGGTCGCAGCCAGAGCTGGTCGATGTGACAAATTCAGTGAAGCGGTTAAGGAATGCTGGAACTTGAGACGACTCTAACTCACGGTAAACGCGATTCAACGCCAATAAGATAGTCACATTGTGGGAAAGGTATTCGCTTGTTTGAGAGGCCTGCGAAACGTAATGCGAGAAGATGTCTTGAAAGCCCTTATTCTCATGCCACTGCATTAAAGCAGCATACGCCGCTGGGTATACCCCGTTATCCAATATCCTTTGAATACGAAAATCTGAGAACTTTGGCGCTTGTAGCGTTGCAGAGTACTCGTATAAAACTTCAATCTCAGTTTGGTCTATCAGCTCACTCGTTTTAAGCCACACATTGTCGGTTGTGCTGAAATAATCATTAAGGTGATTCGCAGCCAAATAAGCTTTTAAAGAATGAGGTTGGTGGATGCTAGCACTGCTATAAAGTGCCTTTTCCAATAGTTGGTCGCTTGTCATGTTTCCTCCGGGAAACTAAGACCGAATAGGTTTGGTTGTTATATGACTAGCGTCTTTGAGAAGCAAATCGAACGGTCTACACCGACATATTTACCATACGCACTGGATTCTGAGTAAGAGTGGCGACAATAAAAGGTCACCGCTTTTGAGTTCACTCTACGTGTCGATAAAATAGCTTTTCGATACCCTTTTTCAATCGCAAGACATTCGAGTTGTTTCAATAAATATGAGCCAGCACCGGCTTTGTTAGAATACATCCGCTTAAGTTCACAAACTTCACTTTCATGATATCTAAATACCCCACATGCCACAGCGCTATCATTTAGATACACCACGATACATCCATCTTTTGATGGGTCAAAAGCGTCAGATACAAAAGAGCTTTCACCTGTGTCATTAGTAATCTGGTTGAGTGACGAATTCAGCTCAGCGATTAATGACTGAAAATCTCTATGATTTGGTTCTACTTTCCTATATTCGAATTCCATACCTGCCACATAATGCCAACTCAATCAGCATGATCAAAAATACAAGGTTGCAGAACGCCCGAAGAATAGTAAATATTGCCGTATCTCAAATTACACGTGAAAGTCGGCGTAACAAAGGAAAGCACTTAATCCAAGGCGGTAGAGCGCAAGTACGAACCGTTTTATATATGGTGATGATGACAGCCATGCAAGCGACTTATACTCGGCTTTTAGCAGCTGAAAAACCTAAAAAGTCGTAATAATCACGTATCTACGAAGATGGTTGTGACCCTTAACTATATGCTCAGAGATGGCGCCATGCGGGATGAAAACACAGCCCAAAATTAGTCATTGACGCCATAGTCGTTTGTTACACACAATTTTAGCTAAGGTTAAAGACGAGAAATAAAGTACTCGTGTGCTGAACCAGAAATATCACACCCCAAATACGTTCTAGATAAATTTTTAGCTGCAACAAGTGTTGAACCAGAACCAAAGAATGGATCCACTACAACATCATTTTCAGAAGAGCTTTGTCTAATCAGCACCTCAAGAAGGTCGACTGGTTTTTCTGTCGGATAGCCTCTCCAAACTCTCTTATGCTCAAGAACATCTGGGACACTCAAGTCATTGAGTTTCCTTTTTCCTTTCTCAAAAAAAAGAATGAATTCGTACCTGGCGCGATAGTGGTAGCCCATACCTATAGCACATTTATCCCAAACGATAGGTTTCCAGAACTTAAAACCTAATTTTTCTGCTATAGGTTTTGCAACGAACATTGTTTCTTGATCACAAAACAAGTAGAAATGAGAGCCTTTCTTTAAAACACGAAAAACTTCGGTAAACAGTTCCTCAAATCGAGTATTTGGGAAAATACTGAACCATTGATTGCTTGATGATTTACTATCTTTTAAACGAGTCGTAGTGCCTATTTTTCTGTGTTTTTCTAAGGACTCATATGGCGGATCAGTGATTAGCAAATCAACACTAGAGTCTTCTAATGTTTTTAGCCACTCCACAGCATCCATTTTATAAATTTGCGACATTTTGCTGCCTTGGTTTTAAAAATGGCTTAAGTTAACATAATAAAGCCGATACAACGAGGTCGTACCGGCTTAGGTTACTAATTACATTTAGGGTCACTGGCTTCGCAGTGCAAACGACGACATTCTCGGCAGTATGACTGTACTCGAACAGTACCGTCCCCCATATTTCTTAAACCAAATAAATGGTCTACTTGTTCTTCATTGTTTGCAACGGTATTACAACCACGGCATGGACAACTAGCTTTAGTTAGATCAGGCATAATGTTTCTCCTTGAATTAGATACCCATAACGTATATAAGGTCAAATTGGTCCTTTTCAAGAGTTATAAAGGACTTTTTTGTCTATGGCAGCCATTAAACAGAAAAATGTAGAAAAGATGAGTTCTGTATTTAGTGGTATTGTTAAAATAAGTTTACTATTGACAATAAAGACAATATCCCCACTCCCTAAACCTATCTATTTACTTATTTATAATTAAGATAAAAACAGAAAAATATCGAAGTTAACTCAGGTGCTTTCATTCTATAAATTAGAACAAAGCGGGGTTTAATAACTCCCGACCCTTCATGCGTTTACGATAAATAATAAAATTGGATTTTATAAAAACAATTTGATCAATAAGAATTTTTGTAAACTTTGAATTACATACTCTAAAAATAAATCTCCCTGATAAACTTGTCATAATTCCAAATGCTCTTCCAATCTTGATTCGCAACACATGGCAAAGATGTGTTGCATATAGACTTCCTATAAAGCCGTTGGGAAGAAGGAGTTTATATTAAAATCAGGAACGAATAATGAACCAACAACGTCAACTAAGCTGGAAAATAGCAGCTATTCTAGGTACATCTTTTGGCTTTAATGCACACGCTGCAGAAATGGTCAGAATCGATAACGATACACTGCTACAACAAAGCCTCGTCGCGCAGTCGAAGAGTGTTGCCCCACTAGAATTAGGTTTTTCTGAAGTTAAACGGGTCGTATTGCCCAATGGAAAAACAAAAGTCCGCTATCAACAAACTCACTTAGGTTTACCCGTCTTTGATACCTCCGTTGTGGCTACCCTTTCCAAGAACCAACCCACTCAGGTGTTCGGTTCCATGGCACAGGGGATCAGTGGAGACTTATCCAGCATCGCACCAACGCTGAATCAAGAGCAAGCGATTGAAGCCGCATTGTCTGCTCACCGCACGTTTACCGTCGGCAAAAAGTCGATTGAAAACAAAAATGCAAAACTGATGGTGAGATTGGATGAGAACCAAACCGCGCAAATGGTGTATCTGGTCGATTTCTTTATCGCTTCCTCTTATCCAGAGCGCCCTTTTTACTTTATTGATGCCATGACTGGCGATGTGATCCAAAAATGGAATGGATTAAACCACGCTAAATCGTCTGGTACTGGCCCTGGTGGGAACCTCAAAACCACTCGATATGAATATGGCAGTGACTTCCCTAGCTTTCCCATCGACAAAACAGGCACCACGTGTAAGTTAGAAAACGATTCGGTTAAAACGGTCAACTTGAACCACGGAACATCTGGCAGTGCAGCCTACAGCTACAACTGTACCGACGGAACCAACTATACCGATCATAAATACATTAACGGTGCTTACTCGCCTCTTAACGATGCGCACTACTTCGGTAATGTCGTTTTTGATATGTACAAAGAGTGGATGAATACGTCGCCTTTAACTTTCCAGCTGACGATGCGAGTTCATTACAGCACGGATTATGAAAATGCCTTCTGGAATGGTACATCCATGACTTTTGGTGATGGCAAAAATACCTTTTACCCATTAGTCGATATCAACGTGAGTGCTCACGAAGTCAGCCACGGCTTCACTGAGCAAAACTCCGGCCTTGTGTACCAAAACATGTCAGGCGGTATCAATGAAGCCTTCTCCGATATTGCAGGCGAAGCGGCTGAATACTACTTACGTGGCAGTGTGGATTGGGTGGTCGGAAGCGATATATTCAAATCAGAAGGCGGCTTACGTTACTTCGATCAACCTTCAAAAGATGGTCGCTCGATTGATCACGCCTCTCAATACTACGATGGTTTGAACGTTCACTTATCTAGCGGTGTTTACAACCGCGCCTTTTACCTTTTAGCGAACAAATCGGGTTGGAATGTACGTAAGGGTTTTGAGATATTCACGGTTGCCAACCAGTTGTATTGGACGGCAAACAGTACCTTTGACGCTGGAGCTTGTGGCGTAGCGAAAGCCGCAGCCGACATGGGCTATGTGGTTGCCGATGTTGAAGATGCTTTTAACACAGTAGGCGTGAATGCGAGTTGTGGTGTCACACCTCCAACTGGCAATTTACTGACGAAAGGCACACCGATTGCGAACCTAAGCGGGAATCAATCTTCAGAGAGCTTCTACACCTTCACTGTGGATTCTGCATCCAGCGTGACGGTTTCAATGTCTGGTGGTTCGGGTGATGCCGACCTTTATGTGAAATCGGGAAGCAAGCCAACGACATCGAGTTACGATTGTCGCCCTTACCGCGCTGGAAACAATGAGCAGTGCAGTGTGAGCGCTCAGCCGGGTGTGACCTATCATGTGTTACTGCGCGGATACTCAAACTATTCTGGCCTAACGTTGCGTTTAGATTGAGTTAGAACAAAAAGCTAACCGCGTTAAATGGAGATCAACAAGGCAAAACTGTTTTGCTTATTAGGTCTTGAAATAAAAAACCTCCGGTTACGTAGGCGTGACCGGAGGTTTATTGGATAAGTTGTCATTGATACTGCAAGTAAGATAAAGCGAGTAAGATACAACTAATAATCGAGCAGTGATTAGAACTCTTCAGTATCAATTTCACGTTGAGTTGCCGCGTTATAACGTCCACCAGCTATCTTGTTTTGAGGAATAATATCGTCTATCACGCGCAACAATTCATCAGAAACCGATAACTGCTGTGCATTCCAGTTGTCCTCTAAGTGTTGGAGGCTTGTAGTACCCGGTAATGCGATAGAGTTCGGTGCTTTTTTCAAAGTCCAAGCCAATGCCAGTTGTGCCAGAGTCGGAGTTGAACCGCGATTGTCATTAATCGAAAAGCCGTTCTCTTCTGCAAACAACGGCAACACAGACTCAAACTGTCGTACTAAAGACAAATTAGACTCGAAGTGTTCATCAGAGAAACGTGGCATGGCTAAGCGAATATCACCAGCGACAAACTGATTATCTTTTACTTCGCCCGTCAACATACCGCGACCAACAGGGCTAAACGACACAAAGGTCGCATCTATCTTTTGGCATTGCTCGATAACCGCGATTTCAGGGTTACGTGACCAGAGCGAGTATTCCGATTGTACGGCTGCTATCTTATGAACCGCATTAGCTTTGGCAATGGTGTCGGCAGAAACTTCTGACAAACCTATGTGTTTGATCTTACCCTCTTCGACTAAACGAGAAAGTTCACCAATGCTCTCTTCAATCGGAACGCTTTTGTCCCATCGATGCAGGTAGTACAAATCAATGACGTCAGTATTCAAACGTTGTAGTGAATCTTCACACGTTTTACGAATCGTTTCTGGCCGCCCATCAATCGCTCGCTTGCCATCAGGCCCTTTGAACATTCCACATTTACTGGCGAGGAAAAACTCATGACGACGATGACCAACCGCCTCAGCTAACAGTGATTCATTCGCACCAAAGCCATACAACGCAGCCGTGTCGAGCATGTTATAGCCCAAATCCAGCGCTTGATTGAGTAACTTAATGCCATCCGATTTCTGTGGTGGGGTGCCATAAGCATGCGACAAGTTCATACAACCTAAAGCCACTGGCGCTAATGTCTGCCCACCAATACTAGCCATCATCGTTTATCCTTTTACTGCTAAAAATACCAACTGTTCACTAACACGACTTTAAAGAACTTATCTCCTTTAAGTCACTACTGAGTAGCTAAAAACTTGCTACTCAGTTTTTAACTACTCAGCTTCAAGTAACTGTTCAAGCTTGTCTAATGTTTCCATTGCAGGAAGGCAGCTCGCCACACTTGAATTTGGCTCACGACCCGTTTTGATTGAATCGAAGAATTCACGGTCGATAAGTTCAATACCATTATTAGAAACCGCAACACCTTCTAGTGAGATAGGGTTTTCTTTGCCGTCATAAAGGTCATCATAGCGCGCTAGGTAAGTGCCCTCTTCACAGATGTAACGGAAAAACGTACCAAAAGGGCCATCATTGTTGAATGATAGTGAAAGCGTACAAATTGCACCTGATGGCACTTTCATACCAATGCTCATGTCCATTGCGATACCCAAGTCTGGGTGAATTGGACCTTGAAGCGCTTGCAGCTTAGTTGCCTGTTCACCGGTTTGGTATTGGAAAAGGTCAACCGTATGACACGCATGATGCCAAAGCAGGTGATCGGTCCAACAACGAGCTTCACCTTTAGCGTTGGTGTTTGTGCGGCGGAAAAAGTACGTTTGAACGTCCATCTGCTGGATATGGAGTTCGCCGGCAGCAATCTTGTTCTGAATCCATTGGTGGCTTGGGTTGAAACGACGAGTGTGGCCAGCCATTGCGATTTTGCCAGATTTCTTTTGAGCTTCTACCACACGGTAGCTATCTTCGATGTTGTCCGCCATTGGGATTTCAACCAAAACATGTTTGCCTGCTTCCATACATTCAATCGCTTGTGCTGCGTGCATTTGTGTTGGCGTAGCAAGAATTACTGCTTCCACTTCATCAAGTGCAAGTGCGTCAGATAGGTTGGTAAAGCCCTTTGAATCATGACCATACTCTGTGATCAGTTGATCAAGCTTATCTTGCTCTGGAGAAACCATCGCAGTTACGCGAACGCCTTCAATTTCACGGATAGCATCCAAGTGTTTACGTCCAAAGGCACCTGTCGCGCCCACAACACATACGTTCATATTCATTCCTTTAATTTAGTACCCGCCCTGTTTGGCCGGTGTTGCTTAATGCTTTTTACTTAATGTTTGATTACTTAATGAATTACTTAGTTGCTTAATTGCTTAATAATCGATGGCTTCTACGTTTAACCCAGTTCCGCATTCAGCTACTCACAACATTCGCTTGCTGAGATTTTCGATTTTTTGGTTATGCCGTTATTCATTCAATGCGCGAGTTCCAGTATTGGCCAATTGCCCTAATACCAAATCACTCAATGTAGATAGGTCTTGCCCTTGATACTCGACTGGCATCTTACCGAGTGCGCTATGCCACTCCATCGCACCATTCACCATCGAGCCATTCAAATTTAGTTCGCTTAAGGTATTAGATACCTCTTTAAGCTCGTTAGAACGTCGCTCCCCATGAGATAACATACGTTCCAAGTGATATTGGCCGAGATTGTTCAATGGCAGAGCTGGATACGTTGTACTGAGTGATTCGAGCACATGATTTTCAACCCCCGCTTTACGCGCTGCCAACAAACATTCCGTAGTGAGAGCTTCAAGTCCTTTTACCATCACAGAACGGATCATTTTGATGCTTGATGCCTCACCCACTTGGTCAGACACCACTTCAACTTTGAAGCCAAGTGTGGTCAATATTGGTTCAATCTCTAATGCTTTTTTTCCAGAGATCAACAATGGGATCGCAGATGTTTTCTCCAACACCGGGGCCATAATTGCAACATCAAGGTAGCTTGCACCACATGCTTCAATAAGCTCAGCATTCCTTTGTTTTACTTGGGGTGAACATGAATTACAGTCCAAGAATATCTGTTTGGACGTGAATGTTTTCGCTACGTTTTTCGCCACAGCTTCTGCTTGATCGGCCGTCACCAATGAAAAGACTAACTCAGCACCATTTATCGCCTCGTGAGCTTCAAATGCACCTTGAACGCCATGCTTAATGTATTCAAGGAGAATGCTTTCGCGGTGCTGTGCATGGTTACTTTTGATATCGAATCCACTGATCACTTCTGGTGCTTTATCACCCCAGCTCACCAAAAATTCTTGTGCAGCTTCACCAAAACCAATGAACGCAGCTCTTGTTATCGTCGCCATAATTCTCTTTTTACCTGCCAACTTATCTGCGTTTTTCATGACAGTTACCTTAGCATTGGCACCTACAGAGCGATAATCAAATAAATATAAGGGGTATTCAATTTTGGAAAAATGCCTTCACTTTTAGATCGCACTTGAGTGTCATGATTTAAGTTGAAAATAGAAAGCCAAACAGAAAACACAACAAGCCGAACTGAACTCAACTGAGAATAACTAAAGCTGTACACCTTTCTCACGTAACAACGTCAGAAAATGGTTTTGAACCGAGGTAGCAAACCAGTTTTTCCGCATGGTTAAACCGATTGGGCGCGACTGCTTTTTGCAATCAAATGGCAGAATGGTGAAGTGCCCCTCCTCAAGTTCGCGAGTGATCTGGTGCTGAGAGAGAATCGTTAATCGATCGCTGCCTAAAAGCAGTTCCCTTACCAACATCTGTGAACTCGCCTCAACAATACGAGTGGGTACATCGCGTTCCTGAGATGTGAAAATGTCTTCAAACATTCTACGTCCAGGTGTGTTTACATTAGATACAACCCAACTCGAACCTTGTAAATCATCAAGTGTTATTTGCTCTTTCAAGCTCAATGGATGATCGTTTCTAGAGAGGATTTTGTTATGCGATTGAAACAGAGTTTCTTGGCGAATATCGGTGCTCGGTGATGGGAAACGCAGCGCACCAATGAGGATATCTAGGTCACCGTGGCGTAAGTGATTGAGCAAGTCTTGATACGGGCCGTCGATCACATGAATTTGGCAATCAGGGAACTTACGAGAAAACTCATTGATGGTGTTTGGTAGTAAACATGTACGAGCAAGAGGCAAACAGCCAACCGTAATCACACTGTTATGGCGGTTACTCAATAAGCCAACCTCTTCGATGCCTTGCTTGATTTCTACGAAGGCTAATTTACTCGACATCACCAGAGCGCTACCAGCTTTACTAATCGTAATACCCGTGCTGTTTTTTTCGAATAAAGTGATACCAAGGATCTCTTCAAGATCTTTAGATGCACGATAAACTGACGACTGCGACACTTCCAAAATTCGACTGGCTTCAGTAAAGCTTTGACCGTTAGAAACCGCGATCAATGCTTTCAATTGAGTGGTTGTTATATTGAACAAATAGCGCTGAACACTGCTTTTTCGCTGGCCTTTCGCGACTTTTAGTGAATCAGCAATGCCTTTACTGATGTACTCTAACGCACGTTCAATTCGAAATGAAAACGCTTCTCCTTGTTCGGTCGGTTTCATGCCATCGGTGGTGCGTTCGAACAGCTCACTATGAATGTTTTTTTCCAGTTTCGCTATCGCTTGTGTGATGGCTGGCTGAGACAAAAACACCACTTCCGAAGCCTTGCTAATGCTTCCAGTATTCACCACTTCTGATATCGCTCTTAGGTGTCTCAAGTTTGGAATATTTAACATGTTATCGCCTCAAAAGTGCTGTCAAACTGCCATTTACATTCAAATTACAAATACAAATGACACCTTCAAAAACGGCGCTAAATGACTCATTTAAACCCCGTCAACTATCGAACACATTCAGCACATTTTTTGAATACTCTTCCAGCAGAAAAGCTGAAATATGTGAGTTGATGTAGATAAAATGTAACTTCACCAAGGTAAAGATGTGACTTCATTCTCCAAAAAAGAAATACACAAAAATTCATTTTCAATCCCCTTTTTCAATACATAACTCACAGCTATATATCAGTAACCTGCTGTTTTATAGTGCAATACAAATGGGATATCAAACCGTAACCCCAGCGCGAATAGTTAATGTTATCTCAAAATTGAATAACACTTTCACTATATGAATTATCGGTTGTTAATTTTAGGTGATAACTTTATCGACGTAGAAACAGGAGGTTCACAAATGAAAACAATAACTAAACTTACACTCGCTCTATCGCTTGCATATGCAGGTTCTGCTGCTGCTCTGGACATCACTATTGGGCATGTAGATTCACAAGATTGGACGATCTCTAAGAAAGGCGCTGCAACACAGGTTTTCAAGAACCTTGTAGAGGCTGAATCTGGTGGTCGAATTAATGTAAATATCTACCCTTCAGGTCAACTTGGTGGCGAGACAGAGCTACTTCAGTCGACTCAAGAAGGCATGCTAACCATGACTATGGTTTCTGGTGCTTACTCTAAGCTTTGTAAGGAAGCGAACGTACTAGAAATCCCTTACCTGTTCCCTTCAGCGCCTGTTGCTTGGGAAGTGCTAGATGGTGAATTTGGTCAAAAGTTGAATGACCAATGTTTGAAAACAACGGGTCTACGTAACCTCGCTTATGGCGAAACAGGTTTCCGCCATTTCACAAACTCAAAACGTGAGATTACTACGCCGCAAGACTTAAACGGTCTTAAAATCCGCGTAATGACAACACCACTTTACGTTGAAATGATGAAGTCATTGGATGCAGAGCCTACACCTATTGCATTCCCTGAAGTTCCTGCCGCTCTGACCACTGGCGTTATCGACGGACAGGAAAACCCTGTCAGCGTAATCAACGCGAACAAATTCTATGAACTTCAGAAATACATCACTCTAGACGGTCACGTTTATGGTACTGATTTCTTATTAATGAATGACGATTTCTACACATCTTTGAATGCCGAAGACCGAGCCATCATTGATCGTGCTGCAAAAGTTGCAGGCACAGTAGGTCGAGCTATTCAGCAAGTGAATTCAGCAGAAGGCTTAGAAGTACTTGCTCAAAAAGGCATGAAGATTACTTCGCTAACGCCAGAGCAACAGAAACAATTCCGCGATAAGACACAGCCCGCTGTGATCAAATGGTTATCAGGCACTATCGATTCAAAATGGATTGATGATGCACTAGACGCAGTAGAAACCGCGACTAACTAATTCATAACCGAATAATCAATACAAAAACCCTACAGCAGTACTTATAAGAAATGAGTCGTTATACCTCTGATGTATAACGACTCTTCCCAAGGAGACAGGGAACATGATTGAGCAATATAAAAAGCTACTTGCGATTCTCGCCGGGGCTTCACTCTTCAATTTGTTTGCAGTGATGTTGATCACCACAATCAGCCGTTACTTTTTTAATACCTCTATCCTATGGGGCGAGGAGCTAAGCAAATACTCAATGATTTATGGCGTTATGTTCGCTACATCATTGTGTTATTTAGAAGGCTTACACATCAAATTTTCTATTCTTGATTCAGTGAAATCAAAAGCATTTCAAAAAACGCTGGAAGTCATTGTCGACCTATCTGTTTTGTTATGTTCGGTGATCTGGACTTACTCAGCGTACCTATTTGTGATCAAACGCGGAGGCATTGAGTCAGCTGGTATTGGAGTCTCTATGTACTACTTCCAATCAGCATTGATTGTTGGCGGCGCTTGCCTATTTATAGCCGCTACACTGCGTTTAATTCAGCACGTGAAATCAGCGCGTGTATCCACAAGAACTCAAGCTATCCAAAGCGACGTATAAGGAATCGTTATGCCTTCAATTGCCTTAATGGGATCCATGCTAATTTTTGGTATTCCTCTCGTATTCAGCATCATCTTGGCGATGTCGTTCTACGTCTCTAGTACTCCCATCTCTATCAGCCTAATAGCCCAACGTATTTTTAGTGGTTTGGATTCTTACTCTATCCTTGCGGTTCCTCTGTTTGTTCTTGCGGGTGAACTAATGAACAAGAGTGGTATCACTAGCCGTATCATTGATTTCGCTAACGCATTAGTGGGTCACTTTCGTGGTGGCTTAGCTCAAGTGAATATCTGGTCTTCAGTGATGTTTGCTGGTATCTCTGGCTCTGCAGTTGCTGATACCTCCGCACTTGGCCGCGTGTTCATTCCTCAAATGGAAAAAGAAGGCTACAGCAAAGAGTTTTCTTCAGCGTTAACGGCAGCGTCTTCGGTTATTGGGCCGATGATTCCACCTAGTATTCCAGTGATCATTTATGCGCTTATTGCGAGTGGCGTATCTGTCCCTGCCCTATTCTTAGCGGGTATTGTTCCTGGCGTATTGTCTGCGGTTGCTCTGTCTATTTTCGTGTTTATTTACGCGACTCGTCACAACATAAAAAGCAACGTGGTTCGTCAAAGCCGCCGTAAAGCGTTGGTAAAAGCGTTTGTTCCGCTAACAATGCCAATCTTCATCCTTGGTTCAATCTTGATGGGTATTGTGACGCCAACTGAAGCAGCGGCGTTCGCAGCTTTCTATGCGCTACTAGTTGGTATGTTCGTGTATAAATCTCTAAGTTTCAGTGACCTACCAGAAGTGTTCATGCGTTCAATGCGCGACTCTTCAATTGTCTTGATCCTGATTGCCGTTGTATCTGTAGCGAACTGGATTCTTACTTTCTCCCGCGTTCCTCAGTTCATCAGCCAACAGATTTTAGGCAGCATCAGCGACCCAATCATGTTCCTGATTATGGTAAACGTTATCTTGTTGGTTGTTGGGTTATTCCTTGAAGGCATTGCTGCAATGCTGATTCTTATCCCAATCTTTCATCCGATTGCGATGAGCTTTGGTATCGACCCTGTTCACTTCGGTATCGTAGTTATCTTCAACCTAATGATTGGCTTGATTACACCACCAATGGGGATTTGTCTGTTTGTGTCCAACACCATTTCCAAGGTCGGAATCGCTGCAATTTCTAAGCAAGTGATTCCACTGTTCCTACTTGAAGTATTGGTGTTGTTCTTCATCACTTTTGTTCCGCAAAGCGTGCTGTTCTTGCCACAGCTATTCGGATACTAGAGCACACACAAAACCATGTCTGTATATGAAATATTGCTGCCGCTGATACTGATTGTCGCGGCAGGCTTTCTCACGACTAAAAATGGCTTTTTCACTCGCCATTTCATCGGTGACGTAAGCAAATTCGTTCTTTATATCTCACTTCCTGCGGTCATTTTTGGCAGTGTCACTCAGTTAAATTTGAGCGAAGCCATCAACAAGAACTACATGTTGATCTATGCCGTAGGCGGTTTGCTGTGTATGACCATCGCAGTGTTGTATAGCCGATTAATCATGAAGTTGAAGTGGCAAGATTGCTTCATCAACGCTTTAGGTAGCGGGATGCCAAACAGCGCATTCATAGGCTTCCCTATCGTGTTGTCGATTTTTAATGGTCAATACGCAGAAGCGTTTCTAATGAGCGTATTGATTGAAAATCTCGTGTTTATTCCAGTGTGTTTGGTGTTCCTGGAGTTCTCGAATGAAACCGACTCATCGCTCAAAGATCAACTTATCGAGATTGGAAACAGGCTAAGAAAGAACCCAATCATCATTTCGATCACTTTAGCGTTGAGCATCAACCTATTAGGTATTCAGCTGCCATTCGTGATTGAAGAAAGCGTTGGTATTCTCGCCAAAACTTCAGTCGCTTTAGCACTGTTTGCGATTGGTGGAGTTTTGGGGCAATCACTGGTGCTAAACCAAAAATCACGCATTGCGCTGGTTACTAGCATCAAATTAATTTGCTTCCCAATTATTGCGCTCGGTTTACTTTTGGTCTGGCCGGTAGAAGGAGATTTGAAATATGTGCTGCTTATCTTTTGTGCATCACCAATGCTCTCGATCTACCCCATTCTTGGCGGGATCTATAAGCAACAAAACTTCTGCGCAAACACATTGATTATAACGACGCTGGCCTCTGGATTTACCTTGTCTATCGTTGTTTCGCTCATAACTCATAACTCATAACTCATAACTCATAACTCAAATAACAATAACTAAAATGTTCACTCATAAGGTCTTAAACATGGAAAAAGTTAAAATTGCTGTTGCTGGAGCAGGCTTAATCGGGAAAACACACATCAAACTCATTGTTGAAAATGAACAATGCGAACTGGCTGCTATCGTTGATCCGTTCCCAGCGGCGAAAGAGATTGCCGATGATTACGGTGTGCCCGTTTATGAGAGCTTAGAAACGCTGTTTTCCGATGCAAAGCCAGACGGTGTGATCCTCGCGACCCCAAATAAGTTACACGCTCTGCAAGCACACGAATGTATTGCCGCTGGTGTGGCAGCTATCGTCGAAAAGCCAGTGACAGATTCTATCGAAGATGCGATTGAGTTATTGAAACACGCAAAACACGAGAACAGTAAAATCCTAGTTGGCCATCACCGCGCTTATAGCCCGCTTTTGGAAACCGCTAGAAAGATCATCGACAGTGGTGAGCTCGGCAAACTGGTTTCTATTATGGGCAGTGCAGCATTCTACAAGCCAGATTACTACTTCGACGAAGGCGATTGGCGCAAAGTAAAAGGCGGCGGCCCTATCCTTATCAACATGATTCATGAGATAGGCAACCTGCGTCACCTTGTTGGCGATATTGTCGGTGTTCAGGCTATGAGCTCAAGCAGTGCACGTGATTTTGAAGTGGAAGATACAACAGTCATCTCTCTGCGCTTTGAAAACGGTACGCTAGGATCTTTCCTTCTGTCAGATGCGTCAGCAAGCCCACGCAGTTGGGAACAAACCTCACAAGAGAACAAATCTTACGCGACGTACGAAACCGAAGATTGCTACCACGTGGCGGGCACCAATGGTTCCCTTTCTATACCAACCATGCAGGTTAAATCATTCGCGAAAGATGTTACGCCCTCTTGGTGGAACGAGATGCTTGAGCGCAAAGAAGAAATTCATCGTGAAGACCCTTTAAAACGTCAGCTTGAACACTTCTGCGCATTGATTCGCGGCGAAGAGAAGACACCGAAGGTCAGCATTTGGGATGGCCTGCAGAATCTATTGGTTATCGACGCGATCATCAAAGCTTGTGAAACCGAGCAATACGTACCCGTTCAAGACGTAACACCGCAGCTTAAGTAAGGAGCCACCATGAAATATTCAATCGCGACTGTGTGCTTGTCTGGCACGCTAGAACAAAAAATGCATGCAGCCGCTAAAGCGGGCTTTCAAGCTATTGAGATCTTTGAGAATGACCTCACTCAATACCGCGGTTCAGCTTCTGACGTTAAACGTATCGCAGACAGTCTTGGCTTAGAAATTCTTGTACTACAACCGTTTCGCGACATGGAGGGCATGCCTGCTCACCTTCGCCAGAAAAAGTACAACATGCTTGAACGTAAAATGGACCTAGCCCACCAGCTAGGCACCAGCCGCTTGATGATGTGCAGTAACGTGCATCCTCAGTCATCTCCAAACGTTGAACAGTGCGCTGAAGACTTATACGCATTAGCAGAACTGGCAAAACGTGAAGATATGCAATTAGGCTATGAAGCTCTAGCATGGGGTCGCCACATTGCCGATTATGATGACGCTTGGAACCTAGTGAAAACGGTCGATCACCCTAACCTTGGTGTGGTTCTCGACACCTTTCACATGTTTGCACGCGGAAACACATTGGACACGTTGAAGAACGATATTCCGGTCGACAAGATCGCTCTAGTTCAAGTGGCCGACGCACCCAAAATGCAGATGGATATTCTTCAATACAGCCGCCACTATCGTTGTTTCCCTGGTCAAGGTGACTTCCCAGTTATCGATTTCGTAAAAACGCTTAAAGGCAAAGGCTACAACGACTATTTATCTCATGAAGTCTTCAACGATGAATTCCGTTCATCATCGCCAATCGAGAAAGCGATCGATGGCGTGCGTTCTTTAAAATGGCTAGAAGACCAAACTAACGATGCGTTCAATGCACCTAAGATCCACGACCTTAGTTTTATTGAATTCGCAGTTAAAGAGCGCGAGAACAACCCTTTCTCAGATGTGATTGAGTATCTTGGTTTCCGAAAGACCCATTGCCATAAGAGTAAGAATGTTGATTTGTACCAACGCGGTGACATCAACTTCATCTTCAACTACGAGAAAAACTCGAACGCACAAACTTACCGTGAAGGCCATGGTGAGTCGGTCTGCGCGCTCGGTGTTATCACTGAAGATTCAAGCCGTCTTGTTGAGCTGGCAAGCCGCTACAATAGCCCAACCATTCATCAGACGCGCCAAGAGAATGAGTTAGACATCCCTACTCTCAAAAGCTCTGGCAACTTGCTGATTCACCTTCTTGAAGAGAACGAAGCGTCTAAGTTTTACGAAGTGGATTTTGAATCCGTAGCAGATCACGCTCCGATGAACGACAACTTCACCCGCATCGACCACATGGGTCAAGTTGTAGCGCCTGACGCACTGCTGTCTAACCTGTTCTTCTATAAGTCCATCTTCGGCTTTGTACCAGAAGAGAGCTTTGACCTGCCAGATGTGAACGGCCTAATCACTAGCCGTACCATCAAGAGCGCCAACAGTAAGATCAAGATCGCATTGAACAGTACAAGTGCTAAACAAACCTCTGCTCAACGCTTCTTGAACGATTCGAATGGCGCGAGCATCAACCAAATTGCCATGGAGTGTAAAGACATCTTCTTAGCGGTTCAGGATCTCTCTCCTATCTATCAGTTGAAGATCCCGAACAACTACTACTTGGATATTCAAGCGCAATTTGATTTACCAGATGAGTTGATTCAACGCCTAAGTGAAAACAACATTCTGTACACGGAAGACGAAACAGGCAGCTTCTTCCATTTCTACACCAAAGAGATCAATGGCTTGTTCTTCGAAGTGGTTCAGCGTGTAGGAGATTACAGTAAATACGGCGAGACTAATGCGTTCATTCGTCTAGCGTCACAAGCAAATCAGTTCTAACAGGCATTGTTGCCTAACTCTTTTCACCAAATATATCTGTCGGATACAACCTCACTTGTATGGCGACAGATATATTAACTTGCTATTTTTCTTCTTGAGCTTTGCTGCACTTTACTCATCTTCGGTAAGTGCAGCTTTTTTGTATAGTTGGGGGAAGCAGTTAGAGACGGTTGTCATTACTGAGGGGGTCTAACAAGCTTTTGGACAGTAAAAACGCGTTAGATCAAAAAATCTAATTAACTTAACTGATATTAGAAAAAATATCTTGAAACCTTAAAGCTGAGAGGTTGATACAGCGATGTTGAACAATGAGTCTTAGATCTCTAATCAGTCACGTTAGTATGAGTGAAGCCGGAAGTGATAGACTTAGAAAACGTATTAATAATAACCAACAAAAGTCTGGTGAGTGTGTTACCTTGGTTGTTATCCCTACCGCTTAGTAGGGACTTCTTTTCTTTTCCGAACTCGCAAATCGGCACTCCTTAGTCGCCCTCCTAAGCCATACTGCAGGCTTTAATTATGTCCATCTCAACCGAAAAGTTAAGAAATATATTCAAACTCTCTAGAATTGAAAATGTAGATACCAACAACGTACCCCATATAGCTCCTTGGTTACCACTTGCTCAAAAAGTAAATCCGGTCATCCCTTCTGCAATTATATATTGCGAAGGTAATTTTGGTAAAATTGATGGTAAAACCGCTAATGGGTTAGTGAGGCATTCGTTAAGCTATCGTATTCTATCGGTTATTGATAGTGAGTCTGCTGGCTTAGATGCTGGTGAAGTTCTTGATAACAAAGCCAATGGAATACCGATCCTTGCCAATGCTGAAGAAGCTATCATTCACGCGGAAAGCATTCCCGATTATTTCATTTTTGGCATTGCGCCATCAAGTGGTTTTTTATCTGACTTAGATAAAAGCATCATTTTAAATGCCATGTCATTAGGAATGAACATCGTAAATGGCTTACATGAATTTCTAACCGACGATCCTCTGTTTTTAGAAGCCAGTTTAAAGAATAACGTTCGAATATTCGATACTCGCAAACCCAAAAGTAAAGGCGATCTGAAAACGTTTAGCGGGAAAATACACAACGTTAAATGTCCGAGAATTGCTGTAATGGGGACGGATTGCGCGCTAGGAAAACGAACAACAGCAACAATATTGGCGAATGAACTGACTAAAAAAGGCCTTAACGTCGTTCTGATTGCCACTGGTCAAACAGGTATTATGCAAGGCGCACAATACTGCGTTGCACTCGATGCAGTCCCTTCACAATTTTGTGCCGGTGAATTGGAATCTGTCATTGTACAGGCCTATGAAAAAGAAAATCCGGACCTGATTATTATTGAAGGGCAAGGAGCCTTGAGTCACCCTGCGTTTTCAACCAGCGCTTTTATCTTACGTGGCAGTTGTCCAACGGGTGTGATACTGCAACATGCCCCTAAACGTTTATATCGTAGTGATTTTCCTGATTGCCCAATGCCTTCGATTGCCTCAGAAATCAATCTTATCGAAACGTTTTCTAATACCAATGTTATTGGACTAACACTGAATCATGAAGATATGTCGTTGGATGAAACACGTTGTGCGATAGACACTTACACTACCGAATTTGGTCTACCGGTTACTGATGTCTTGTCACAGCCTGTTGAACATCTACTGCACATCGTAACGTCAGCCTTCCCTATAATAGCAAGTAAACTGGCCGAAAAAGGGTGAACTACCCTAGGTTAGACATCGATTGTGGGAAAGTTCATCATAACGCTCAGTTCCTGATTTCTCAGCTATCACTGAAAAATATATCCGTTACGCCTGTAACAAAAGTCTTCCTCGGCCACCCTATCATCGCACAAGTTCTTATTGATGCTGGCGCAACAATGTTAGCCGATTCAAGAATCGAAAATCTTCAAAAGATGACTGAAATTGGCATTGCTATCCCTAAAATGCTGATACGTACACCCATGCTCAGTCAAGTGGCAAGCGTAATAAAATACAGTGATATGAGTTTAAACTCTGAAGTTGAAGTGATTCAGAGGCTTTCACATGCAGCGGAACAACAAAATTGCTGTCACGGTATCATTATTATGGTTGAGCTTGGCGATCTCAGAGAAGGTGTGATGCCAAATCGCGTGATTGATTTTATCCGAGAGATTATTTCTTTACCAAACATCACGATAAAAGGAATTGGTACGAATTTAGCCTGTCGGTATGGTGTCGCTCCAGATGATCAAAATATGAGTATTCTTTCTGAGCTTGCCGATGGAATTGAAGCTACATTTGGGGTCAGTCTAGAAATTATTTCAGGGGGTAATTCTGCTTCAGTTAACTGGGCTCTTCAGAGAACAGGCTTAACTCGAGTCAATAACCTTCGTATAGGAGAAGCAATTTTTTTAGGCTGTGAGCCTTTAGAGCACGAAAATATCAAAGGCTTACATACGGATGCGGTTTCTTTGACCGCTGAAGTGATTGAATCCAAGACTAAACCGACTTTGCCTTGGGGGAGTCGGGGGTTAAATGCTTTTGGTGAAAAAGAAAACCTTCAAGATAGAGGGGAGGTCTCACAAGCTATTCTAGCATTAGGCCGCCAAGATGTTTGTGTCAGCGGGCTTAAGGCTCCGAATGGGATTAAGATCATGTCTTCAACCAGTGATCATCTTGTCCTTGAATCCTCACAGAAACCACTACTTGTAGGGGAAAAAGTCACATTCAGTTTAGATTACAGTGCGCTCTTATCTTCTATGTCTTCACGTTATATCCATAAATATTTTAAGGCACCTAAAGGGAGAAGAAAGGAAGAAGGAGCGCATAATGCTACGAACAACTGTAATTCTCTTCGTCAGTGTCATGCTTAACGGTTGTCAGATAAGCCCAATAAAATCTAATGGACTTGCCGATTATAGAACGACAGTTATTTCAAGCCAACTTCCACAAGAGTTAGGCTCAATCACACTCGTAAATGCTCAGTCAGAGGGCAATAGTGTCACTCTTGTTTTCATAAAAAAGAAAACTTTGAATATGGACCGCTTAGTAGAAAAAGTCGCCGTTAGTTTTTGTGACAACATCGAAATAAGACCACTATTAGAGAGTGGGATCTCTTATCGAATCATTACCTTAGGAAAAAATGAGAAAGTAGAAAGCCTTAACGTCATTTCTCTAGCTAAGTGCTCTAATTGAATGCTTAGCAGTCGAATGGATAAAAGCCAATACGAGTTGTTCAATGTACTCAATGACACTATTTTATTGAGGTTTGACCGCCTTACGCCTTGGGAAAAAAACTTTATCACGGACCTACACCACAAAGCTTTAACTAAGCAGGTCATTTCAACTAAACAAGAACAACTTGTGTTGAAAATTTCAATGAAAGCTCACAAGTCAAAGAAAAAACACACACATTCCAAGATTTAATTTAAGACTGTGTATACCTAATCTGTTCAAGGTACTCTAAACCTTGGACAGATTAGTAGTATTTGTACTTAACGTATTGAAAATAATCAAGTGTAGAGGTGAATGGGTATGAGTACTTATGTGGATGGGATAGTAAGACTCGAAAATTGTATACACTTTTCAGATTGGAATAATTTAGCCAATATTCAGCCCTAAGGTAGTTAGTGATAATTGTATCTAAAACGTCTTGGGGCATTTTCAAACTAGAAAATGCCACGGGTAAAATGTGAGCACCAAGCGATATATTATTTCAAAACTCAGAACCAGCCTTATTCTATGGTGTCATATGTTTTAACTGTATTCAGGCAAACTCCCTCTCTTCCAGGCTGCGATAAAATCATCTTCTTTTAAGGGTTTAGATAGCAAGAAGCCTTGTACTTCCTGGCATCCTTTGTTGCGAACGTAATCTAACTGACTCACTGTTTCTACGCCTTCTGCAATGATATTGAGGTCGTAAATTTTGGCCATTTCTATGATCACTTCAATAAGCTGTTTGTCTGTTGATTCAGAGTCAATTGCGTTGACAAACATACGGTCGATCTTAAGCGTATCAATAGGATAATTTATTAGTTGGCTAAAGGCCGTATAGCCGGTACCAAAATCGTCAAGAGAAACCTTCACTCCAAGTTCTTTCAACGCCTTAAGTCTCTCAATATTTTGTTCATCACCGGGTATAAAGCAGGTTTCGGTGATTTCCATTTCAACCATGTGGGCTGGAATCTCATAGCGCGTCAGTAACCCAGAAAGTACATTGACAAAGTCGGAATTGGAGAGTTGCCAAGATGAGAAGTTAATCGCTAATGTACCATCAAAATTCAGCTCTTCTATCCAGACGGACAGTTTCTGAAGAGCATTTTCAAAAACCCAATAATCAATATGTTTAATTAAGCCTGACGATTCTGCTACAGGTATAAAATCCGCTGGCCCGTAGGAGATTAAAGACTCGTGGCTCGTTCGTATTAGAACTTCTGCCCCCTTTATCTTACCTTTTTCGATATCATAAACAGGCATATAGGTTAGATAGAACTCGTTAGATTTAATCGCATCTTTCAAGTCTTCATTAATTTGAGTCTGACGCTTTATTTCTCTATCCATCTCTTTTGAGTAGAATTGATAATGGTTTCTTCCCGCAACATTTTTGCAGGCATACATCGCTGAATCAGCATTGTTAACCAGTTCGGTGACAGATTTAGCGTCATCAGGGTAAACGGAAATACCGACACTGACCCCAATATCAAATTGAGTACCATCCACTTCAAAGCCATCCTCAAAGAGAGAAAGAATTCGATGGGAAAACTCGGTAAGTATATCTAAGCCGTCCAATCCACCAACTATGATGGCAAACTCATCCCCAGATAGCCTGGCGAACTCAAACTCAGAGATAGTTAGACTCTCCCACTCAAAATCAACAAAGCTCTCGACAAGGCGTTCTGCAAACACTACGAATAAGTGGTCACCAACATGATGTCCGTACTTGTCATTTACGTATTTAAAGTTATCAATATCAAAGTAGATAACGGCGCACTTTGTATCTGTTTCGGTGCAGTTATTCATTATACGCGTGATATCTAAATTGAATTTTTTCCTATTTGGTAAGCCCGTCAGAGAGTCTCTTTTTGCCAGATCATCGAGATCAGTAATCAGATTAATGTACTTATTGGTAAGGATGGAGACTTCGTCGTTACTTTTGGAACGTTCTATGTAGACTAAGTCATCATGATTTACGGACTCTACTTTCTTAGTCAGTCTCTCCACTGGCTTGATGATCTGTTTTACGATAAGCCACTTTAGTAGTAAGAAAGTGATAGCCGTTACTGACAAAACAATAACAGCGTAAAGAAGTTGAAAAGGTTTATACAATTCATTGAGGTGTATTTGAGATAGGCAAATTTTGATAGACCATAAGTCATGTATTAACTGAAAACCCAATTCATAGTCTGGCAGGGTAATATCTTTTATCTGTTCTTCGTTCCCCAGCGAGTGCGAGGTAGTATTAGGTCTAAGTATCAGTTGAGCGCCAGGATCAAGCTTACTTTTCACAGACTCTTGAAATTCATTGTAGTGCCTAATTTTGGAGCGAACTACTGCAGTAAGTAATGTCTGCCCATAAGAAAAGGTTGGGACAGTAAAACTCTGCTCGGGTGTAAATGTCTTTACAACTAAAAATTCAGGGCCTTCAACACCATCGTTCAGTTTGTAGGTAGAGGCATTAACGCGAGCTACACCTTTCAAGTCTAATGCTTGTTGAATCGCAGCAAGGTGATCCGTCACAACCGTATCAGCAGAGTATTTTGCAAATGGGTCCGACGTATTAAAGTAGATAAGTTCTTCGCCATTAATATCCACTAGAGCAAAGCTCTCGATCATACCGTGATTGAGCTTTAATTGATTTATATACCCCGCCAGCTCTTTCTCCGTGTAGTACTGAGCGGTGTCATCATATATTTCAATAAGATACTTTTGAATATAGTAGTTCTCTAGACTCATTCTAATCGCAAAATCGAGCTCTCTAAGTGCTTCATTAAGGTCATGAGAGATATGAGTCAGTTCACTTTGTAATTGTTCCGATAGCGACGAGTTCAGTTGCATTTTTTGACTGGTGTACGAAAAAACTCCAGCGATGGAGAAAATTACCACCATAACAGGAAGTAGAATATAATTGATTTTTAGAGACAATTTCATTTGTTTGTTTTATCTCTTTGGCTATGAATAACAAAGAGTATTTGGCTTCTCAGGTCTGAAGCTTCTTTGCTTAGTGTCTTATAGGTAAACGATGAACCGCTGTTTAATCGCTTTGGGAACAACTCTTCATCTAACAGATAGTCATCAGTTGCTAAGTCCAAGACGTGTTTGTTTGAACTTGCGAACCACATCTCTTCAGCGTTTAATACTGATTTTTCAGGTGTGTTAATAAAGTTAAGGAACTCTATTGACGCTTTGCTAATAGGCCTGTCTTTATGGACACTAAAGCATTCATGCCACATCAAAGTGCCTTCTTGAGGAATGGTGTAGATCCAATCATCTTGCTCTGTATACGACGCTATTTGCTCTTTTTCTCCTGAATAGATAACGGCAACTTCCATTTTAGAGCCAGATTTTGTGTCTAGAGCATAGCTAACCCCCGCTCTTATTACTAATAGCTGTTCACGGACCTTCATCAACAGTTTGTACGCTTGTGCTAATTCGACTTCATTTTCGGTCATAGGATCAAACCCTAACGCCAATAATGCGATTGCAATGGTATCTACATCGTCATCAGGAATCACAACAGTTTGAGGGTGCTCTAATGCGTAGTCGAAAACGTCCATCCAAGAGGTTATACCTTCGGTAGCTCTTGAAGACCGAAATGCGACCCCCATGGTACCATTAGCGTACGGAATGCCATACACCCCACAAGCTCTGCGAGACACCTCTGTAAAGTTTGAATTACCTTCCTTCAAAGTATTAGACAAATCCCCTAAAGTGCCTGCTTTGCCCAGTTCGCCAATAGTTAGCCCATCAATGATAAACAAATCATAGGCTAGGGCTTTACCTGAATACACAACAGCATCACGCAACATTTCATTTTCAAAATAAACTTGAGAAACAGTATGACCGTACTGTTCTTCAAACTCTTCTATCAGAGTGTCAGAGATATAGTCTTCCCAAGTGAAAATTTTTAGCTCTTCAGAAAAACTCTGTGTTGACAAAAAAATAGAAAAAGTTAAAGAAAAACAAGTTATGAAACGCATCAGATACCTATTACTAATTGTTTTCGATGGTGTTTAACCATGACGTTGGTTTTGGCCTATTTATAAAACATAGGCGTAATTGTGCCTCATTATTCAATATATTAGTGAGATGTATATTAGATATCGTGCAAATAGTTAATTTGTGGGACTAGAGTAGACATAGAGAATTGATGTCGTTTGTACCATAAGGCATTTTGCATAGAAAGTGAGTTCAAATGTAATGCAATCGCGTACGGTTGGTGTTTTATCCTGCTCCGGAAAACCAACTCGAAAAAAGCCCCTAACGATGCTAGAGGCTTGATGTTGAGGTTTGTATTCGACTAGAGGTATTAGTCGTCTAACAGGAACTGAATCGCTAAGCCGTAACCTTTAGTTCCCATACCAATCACTGTGCCTGCGGCTACAGGCGATATGTAAGAGTGATGACGGAATGCTTCGCGCGCGTGAACATTTGAGATATGCACTTCAACAACGGGAACATCGACGCCTTTGATAGCATCATGCAAGGCAATTGACGTGTGAGTATAAGCACCTGGGTTAAATACCACGCCTACACATTCATCGGCAGTAAATTCACGACCTGCTTTGTGTACGGCATCGATCAACTGACCTTCAGTGTTACTTTGAAAGCACTCGACTTCGCAATCATATTTAGCGGCTAACTTGCGGCAGTTTTCTTCTACGTCTGCCAGTGTTTCATGACCATATTGTTGAGGCTCACGAGTTCCTAGTAGGTTTAGGTTTGGTCCGTTCAACACTAATAATTTTTTCATTGTTCCTTTCCTTACTTCTATCCTTAGACGGGATTTGAAAATTGATTTTGACGAAATTGAGATAACTCTTGAGGTGTTAATTCACGGTCGGTGAACAGTTGAAACGCATCAACCGCTTGATGAAAAAACAGTTCAAAGCCCGTTAAAACCGCGAGGTTCGCCCCCATCGCAGCTTTGATAAATTCAGTTTCAATTGGCGTGTACACAGCGTCAAATACCCACTGTTGGTTCTCTATCCAATCACTTGAGATAGGTATGCCCGGTGTCTTGTAATGCCCTATTGGAGTGCAATTAAGAAGGCCATCCGCCTCTCTAACGTGCTGCTCTAATGTTGTCTCTGTAAGACAAGTTACCTTAACATTTCTTTTTTCTAGCAGCTGAGCTAAACCATGCATTTTTTCGGTATCACGGTCATAAAGCGCGATATGTTCGGCTTCTAATTCTGTTAAAGCCGCAGCCACCGCTTTACCCACACCGCCACAGCCTATAAGCACTGTTTTACCGGGCTTACAATGCCGAAAAACATGGTAGGCATTAATGAAACCAGAAAAATCAGTGTTGTAAGCAAACGTACCTTCTGGGCGAAAGATTAATGTATTGGATGCTTCAACTATTTTCGCTGAAGTATCCGAAAAGTCGGCCACTTGAACCGCCATCTCTTTATAGGGATAAGTCACATTAGTAGCGTGAATATTACTTTCTTCCATTTGAGATGAATGCGCTCGAAAATCGGATATATCTCCACTCTCTAATGGGCTTAATTGATAATCGAGATCTATATTAAGTTGTTCTGCTAATAGGTTATGGAACTCGGGTGACTTGGATTTATCTATATTGGCACCAATAAGTCGACAGTTGATCATTTCGCTCCACCTTATTCTGGACTTTATTCAACGCTACCAGAATCGCGTTATTTAACGCCAATCACTTTTATTCAACACCCATTCATTTTTTATTTTCTATGGCTCCAACCCATGTGGAGTATCGCTTTTTCGCTGTCGTTATTGCACCTCTCTATCTCAAAATCTTATACCTTCGAAATAAATTGAAATAGTCGAGAATAAGCCTTGGTCGTTATAGTTGTTAGCAACAAAAACAACAAAGGACTGCCGAGATGATTATCGACTGCCATGGACACTACACAACCACACCGCCTCAGGTGGGCGACTACCGCGAAAGCCAAAAAGCTGCGCTAGCTGAAAACCCAAACCACATTGGTAGCAAAGGTTCAATTCACATTTCAGACGATGAGATTCGCGAAAGTATCGTAAACAATCAACTTCGTTTACAGAAAGAACGTGGCACGGATCTAACGATTTTCTCTCCTCGTGCAAGTTGGATGGGGCATCATATTGGCAACGAACACACAAGTCGCTTTTGGACAGAGCATCAAAACGACTTAATCCGCCGTGTGTGTGACCTATTCCCTCAAAACTTTGCCCCTGTTGCTCAGCTGCCGCAATCACCAGGCATTAACCCTTCAAAATCGGTTTCTGAATTGGTTCGTTGTGTTGAAGAAATGGACTTCATCGGCTGTAACCTGAACCCAGATACAACGGGTGGTTTTTGGAAAGATGCCTCTTTGGGCGACCGTGCTTTCTACCCACTGTATGAAAAACTGGTAGAGCTAGATGTACCCGCGATGATCCATGTTAGCGGCTCTTGTAACTCGTGCCTGCACACCACAACTTCGTATTACTTGGGCGCGGACACGACGGCTTTCCAACAATTAATGACGTCTGACGTATTCAAAGACTTCCCTGAACTGAAAATCATCATCCCACACGGTGGCGGCGCAGTACCTTATCACTGGGGTCGTTTCCGCGGTATCGCACAAGATATGGGACTGCCACCGCTTGAAGAAACCGTATTGAACAATATCTACTTTGATACTTGCGTTTATCACCAGAAAGGCATCGACCTACTGCTTGATATATTGCCAGCGAAGAACATCTTGTTCGCTTCAGAAATGATTGGCGCAGTGCGCGGTGTTGACCCAGAAACGGGCCACTACTACGACGATACTAAACGCTACATCGATGCCAGCGATAAAGTAACAGCAGAAGAGAAATCAATGATTTTTGAGGGCAACGCTCGTCAGGTATTCAGTCGACTAAAAACGTCTTAATGCCACTCTGCCCATTTTAAGAATGGGCACTTCAAACAAACTTTCTCTAAAGAAAAAGAAGCATAAGCAAAGAGCAAAAGGAATTCATCATGAGTCAGAACATCGTTGTTCAACACATTAAACGTGCAGACAAAGAGATCATTGAAGGCTTACGCAAATGTGGCGTAGCAACCATTCATGAATCACAAGGCCGCCGCGGTTTATTGGCCGATTACATGCGCCCTATTTTTCAAGGTGACGCCGTTGCAGGTTCAGCGCTGACAATCTCAGGAGCTGCAGGCGACAACTGGATGATGCACGTTGCCATCGAGCAAGCGAAAGCGGGTGACTTTTTGGTGTTCGCCCCGACTTCACCTTCAAACCACGGCTTCTTCGGTGATTTACTAGCAACGTCAGCTCAGGCACGTGGTGTTGTTGGGTTAATAATCGAAGGCGGCGTTCGCGATACCCGTGACCTGCGTGAAATGAATTTCCCTGTGTGGTCAAAAGCGGTGTTTAGCCAGGGCACCATCAAAGAAACCCTAGGTTCCGTCAATGTTCCTATGACGTGTGCTGAAGAAATCGTTAACCCTGGTGACATCATGGTCGCAGACGAAGACGGTGTGGTTGTCATCCGTCGCGAAGAAGCAGAACAAGTGCTGCATGCTTCACTAGAACGTATGGAACGTGAAGAAGCAAAACGCGTGCGTCTTGCTAATGGCGAACTTGGGCTAGACATCTATGATATGCGTGGTCGATTAGAAGAAAAAGGCCTGAAGTATGTCTAATCAAGCACCATGCATGTGGATGAGAGCAGGCACTTCAAAGGGTGCCTACTTTCTGAAAGATGATCTGCCAACTGATGCCAATGAACGTGACGCTTTTTTACTGTCGGTAATGGGCTCGCCAGATGAACGCCAAATCGATGGTATAGGCGGGGCTGATCCTCTGACATCTAAAGTCGCGATCGTTGAACCATCGAGTCGAGAAAATGTAGACATTGACTACCTATTTCTACAGGTGTTTGTCGACCAAGCATTGGTTAGCGGCAAACAAAACTGTGGAAACATCCTTGCAGGTGTCGCTCCTTTTGCTATCGAGCGTGGGTTAGTTGAAGCCGAAGAAGGAACAACATCAGTTCGTATCTTCATGGAAAATACACAGCAGATCGCTACGGTTGAAGTGCAGACTCCCGACAAAAAAGTGACCTATCAAGGTGATTGTCATATCGATGGCGTACCCTCTTCATCGGCGCCTATTGCAATCACATTTGAAGACACGGCAGGTTCAACGTGTGGAGCTCTGCTTCCATCTGGTTCTATTATTAACACAATAGACGGTATCGACGTCACTTTAATTGATAATGGAATGCCTGTTGTTGTGATGCGTGCGAAAGATCTCGGCATTACAGGTGACGAATCACGTGAACAACTCGACAATAACCAAGCATTAAAACAACAGTTGGAGTCAATAAGACTTCAAGCTGGTCCATTAATGAACCTTGGCGATGTTTCTGAGCTCTCTGTACCCAAGATGTCTTTGGTCAGTGAGCCTCAATATGGCGGTGCTATCTCGACTCGCACATTCATCCCTCACCGCTGCCACGCGTCTATTGGGGTGCTTGGCGCTGTGAGCGTCGCGAGTGCATGCATGCTCGACGGTTCACCGGCCAAACAACTTGCTCAAATCACCTCATCAAACCCAGATAGGCACATCCAATCAAGCCGTAAAATTGCGGTTGATGTTGAACACCCAATAGGAAAAATGAGCGTGGTTTTAGATATCGAAAATAACCAAGTTCAATCAGCTGCCATTCTTCGCACTGCGCGAAAACTGTTTGATGGCACAGCGTTTGGACACCAGTAACGACAAGGAAGAATGATGGACGCTGATTACCTACCGTTTCACCCAAACCCAAGCAAACCTAAGTTTGTTGCCCCTGCTGGCGCTGTCGACGCGCACTGCCATGTATTTGGCCCAGCGGCGCAATTCCCATATTCACCTAAGCGTAAATACACGCCTTGTGATGCTTCAAAAGAACAACTGTTCGCATTACGTGATTACCTTGGCTTTAGCCGTAATGTGATTGTACAAGCTTCTTGTCACAGCACCGATAACTCAGCATTACTCGACGCTCTAGACAGCGCTGGTGAGCTGGCTCGTGGCGTCGCATTTGTTGATGAAACCGTTACCGATGAAGAACTGCAAATCATGGACGCAGCTGGCGTTCGCGGTATTCGTTTTAATTTTGTAAAACGCTTGGTCGATACCACACCAAAAGATGTGTTGAAACAGATCGCCGATCGCGTTCGTCCAATGGGGTGGCACATTGTGGTCTATTTTGAATCACAAGATATCGATGACATCGCCCCTTTCCTCGACGAACTTGATATGACGGTTGTTGTAGACCACATGGGTCGACCAGACATCGCACAAGGTATCAATAGTGAAGCCTTTGATAAGTTCATTCGCCTTATGGAAAACAATCCAAACATTTGGACAAAGGTCAGCTGCCCAGAGCGTTTAACACTGACTCCACCAAACTACAGCGATGTTGTACCGTTTGCTAAAACCTTGGTCGAAAAATTCCCAACACGCGTACTTTGGGGCACAGACTGGCCGCACCCTAACATGAAATCGCACACACCAGATGATGGTCATTTAGTTGATGTAATTCCACAAATTGCAGAAACCGCAGTCCTTCAACAAGCACTGCTCGTCACCAACCCTATGAATCTTTATTGGCCGGAGAGTAAGTAACAACGATGACTTATTTAAAGAATAAAGGAAATATCCCAGGCACCGTTATGTTTGATGGATCAATGGCCATAAAAGGCTATGGCTTAAACAAAATGTGTTACACGCTAAATGGTCAGGCTGGTCGTGATGAGTTCAAAGCAGACGAACAAGCATACTGCGACAAGTTCGGCCTAACTGACGCACAAAAAAAAGCGATTGCTGAACGTGATGTACTAGCGCTACTTAACGAAGGCGGTAGCATTTACTACCTAGCAAAGTTTGTAGGAATGCTAGGGCTAAACATGCAAGACATCGGCGCAATACAAACCGGTATGAGCGTAGAAGAATTTAAACAAATGTTGGTTGAGGCAGGGAAATAATCATGGCTAAAGTTATTGGCGGTATCAGCACTTCACACATTCCCTCTATCGGCAAAGCGATTGAAAATAATCTTCAAGAAACGGAATACTGGCAGCCGTTTTTCAAGAACTTTCCAGGTATTCACGCTTGGTTAGAACAGGAACAACCCGACGTTGCGGTCGTTTTTTACAACGATCACGGACTCGAATTTTTCCTAGACAAGAAGCCAACATTCGCCATTGGTGCTGCAGCTAGCTACATCAACGCTGACGAAGGTTGGGGAATCCCTACCATTCCAGCAATTCCTGGTGACCCAGAGTTTTCATGGCACATTTGTAACCACTTAGTAGAGAGTGAATTCGACATCACTATCTGCCAAGAGATGAAAGTCGATCACGGTCTGACCGTGCCGATGCAGTTGATGTGGCCAAACAACAACTATTCACACATGAAAGTGATTCCAGTGTGCTTGAACGTAGAACAACACCCAATGCCATCACCAAAACGTTGTTATAACCTAGGTAAAGCCATTGGTGAAGCCATTGATTCTTACGACAAAGATCTTAAAGTTGTGGTACTGGGTACTGGCGGACTATCCCACCAGCTAGATGGCGAGCGTGCAGGCTACATCAACAAAGAGTTTGACCTTTACTGCATGGAGAAGTTAATCAGTGATCCAGACGAGCTAACTAAACTGACAATTCACGATCTTGTCGCTAATGCCGGCGCTCAAGGGCCTGAGTTCATCATGTGGATGGGCATGCGTGGCGCGCTGAATGGTGAACTAAATGTCCTGCAAAGTGACTACCATGCTCCAATATCAAACACAGGTGCGGGCACTATGTTGATTGAAAATAAGTAGTTGATCGACAACTCTAGATTTGATCACTATCGAGCTTTTTCTGCCTACTCTTTCATGAGTAGGCTTTTTTGTATCACGACGCCAACTTCAGCACTCCGCTAGTAAACAGTTCGCGCAGCCACAAGTTCACGATGTCGTCATTACGGTTGCTGTGCCAATACACGCTCAATGATGGTGTAAGGTATTCAAATGGCACTTCTAACAGCTTTATCTTGTCTTTATCAAAATACGCGTCCGCGACCCCTTTTGGGAAAGTTGCAATCCAATCACTGTTATAAATGGTGTCCGAAAAGTCAGCGATGGAATTGAGCTTTCTCGCCACCTTTCTTTCGGAAAAGATCGGGCTGTGAAGCTCGGTTAACTGGTTCACTCGATAGTTATCATGTGTCAACATCACGTGCTTTTCAGCTAAGTAGCGCTCTAAAGTTATCTGTTCTTCTATCTGCGAGTGGTTTTGGCTGCATACCACGCACAGTTCATCACCCCAAATCTCTTGGCTCTGCAGTGTTGGGTGAGCATTAGTAAGGTCGACGACAAGGTCGATCTTCTTCTCTCGAATATCTGTCACCATATCTTCTTTGATGTTCACCACTTCGATAACACAGTTGGGTGCTTCTTTTTGAATTCTATCCAAGATACGAGGCAGGATGACACTACTTGATATGCTCATCGCAGCAATTCTGAAGGTATAATTGCACTCTTTCGGGTCGAAATCGTGAGTTTCAGGGAGTGAGTGTGAAACCAGCTTGTGAGCTTGCTTGAAGATTGGGTACAGGTCGTTCGCGACTGGCGTAGGCTCGAGTGTGTATGATTTTCTAACGAAGAGTAGATCTCGATATTCGTCTCTAAGCTGCTTTAGGTGAGCACTGAGACTAGGTTGAGATATATTGAGCCTTTCTGCTGCGTACGTCAGGTTTCCTTCTTCATATATCGCGATAAAGTAATATATGAGGTTGAGGTTAAATCGTTTCATTCGAGCTCTTCAGGCAATCATGTATTTAAATAAGCGATATAAATAATATCGTTTAAATGACTGTGAATTATCGCTTTCCATTCCCATATTTTAGTTATGGTTATGACAGAACATTGTTAAAACGGCAAACCAAAATAACGCGAACTAGTACGGTAGTATTCAAGGGGCGAGTTCCAAATATAGATAACAGCCTGGTTTTTATAAAGATATAGGTTTTCCTGATATCTAGTATAGGCATGGCGTTATATTAGAAGACGCTTGAGTTTGACATAATTCCCGGTTCCTAAATATACACATATAGAAATAGAGAATGATGAACCGATTTGTAAAACCGATAATAATCTCAGCAAGCCTAGTGACTTTATTTGGCTGCGTAGGTAGCAACGCAGTAACAGGTAAACTAATGGAGTTTAACGTGAAAGCCGTTGATAACCGTTACGCTCGTGGTGGCCTAAACATGTTACTTGTCCCTGCTTACGGTATTACCGTTGCTGCCGATTACATCGTGTTTAACTCACTGGAATTTTGGACGGGTAAGAACCCAATCAACAAGAAGCCACACATCTTCGATTCTAAGGTTGATACTTACATTGATGTTAATGACCAACTGGATGACAGCTTAACGGAAGCACCTATCGACCCATTGGCAAAGCATGTAATTGACCACAGTGAAATGAAAGTACTTAACCAAGACGAAATTGCAATTGAGCTAACCTATAACGACGGTACTCGCGCGACTCTAACAGGTCAACGTTTCGGTGATGAAGTTCACTACTCTATTGATAACCAAGTTATCGCTAAAACAAGCCTGGAAGAGATGCAGATGTACATGGCATCAACTGAGCAGTCTTAAGCAACTAAGTAAGCAAGTAAGCAAGTAAGCAAGTAAGCAAGTAAGCAACATAGCATTAACTGATACCCCCCAATCAATTCAGTTAGTCAGTACCAATAAAAAGAGAGGTTAGCTTAGTCGCTAACCTCTCTTTTTCGTTTGTAGTTTTTGTTTTGGCCAATGGCGAATAACCGCCATTAGTAAGCGAAATAAGGGGAGAAACGTTTAATGTTGAGCTGACGAGTCATGTTACTCAGCTGCTCTTCTCGGGTGTCTTGGAATTCATCCAATCTCTGGTAAATCGTGAAGTATCGATTGATGTTGGCGACGTATTTTACAGGCTCTTGGCTAATATTTTTTCTTGCGACCACTTCAACATAATTAAACCATTTATTTGGGTTGTAGCCTTGCTTGGCGGCAAGAATGCGCATTCGTCTGATCTTAGCTGGCCCAGCATTATAAGCGGCTAAGCTAAAATGAATCTTGTCGATATCCGAGATTTCCGGCAAATCGAAATATCGGTCATAGATAAAACGCAGATACTTGCTGCCCGCATGAATATTGCTTTCTAAGTCGTACACATTATCAATATCGACATACCAATCTTTGGCGGTTTTAGGCATCACTTGCATAATACCAACCGCACCACGATGCGATATTTTTGAGTGATCCAAGCCTGATTCTTGAAAAGCCATGGCTAACAAAATGAACCAATCGATCTCGAACTTTTCCCCATAAACCATGAACAGCTTTTCTAGCTTATCCCGCTCTTTGTTTTGTATCGGGTTAGACGCTCTATTCATCCATGATGTGCTTTCGAGATAACGATTGTCGATGACATTACCCAGCAATGTACCCTGCTTTGAATCTTGCAAATATTGGTCGATTTTGGCTTTCAATTGCGGGCTATTTTTGCGAATCGCCCAAGCAATATCAGCATTGTGTCTAAAGGCAAGATTACGATGGATTCTGATGTCTTGCTCTAAGTTTCCCCATAGTTCAAGCTTGTGGCTATCCACAATGGTTGCGGTAATTTGTCCACGTTTAATCAAATCTAGCAATTCGAGATCTTGGAGGTTGTCACTTAACAAATGGATATAGATGGGTGCTAAACCTTTCTTCTTTAACTGTTTATTCACGGCATGAACACTGCTGACGTAACTGGAATTCTGCTTTAACCAGACCTCTTTACCCTGTAACTGGGTGATGTCATTAATCAAAGGTGTAGAACGGCTTGTCACCAACAATTCATCAATGTCGCTACGAATGGGAATGCTGAAATCGACTAATTGCTCACGCTGTTTGGTCACTGTTAAATTTGCGACTGCAATATCACCTTTCCCCTGATTCAAAGCATTGAGTAACTCGCTCCGCTCAACCGGAATCACCTTAACGCGCAGTAAAGGGTCACGCAGCTTTAGCTCTTGATCAAAGTAATAAATCTGCTCAGCAAGAATCCCTTTCGGCTTACCATTTTCAATATGATAGAACCCCATATCACCAGAAACTAAAACACGCACAACGCCTTTTTCACGCAACGCAGAGAAATCACCCACATAGGATTCGAGTGCGTTGTCGGGTATTTCAAAACCAAGAGTTGATTTGGAAATAAGAGAAAGAAAAACCAACATCTTCGATAAACGTGAAGCGCGCTTAAAATTCGTCATATTCAGTATTCCTAATGCGTTTAAGCCAAAACCCTCAATAGTTCTAGGTATTGCGTGGGAGCTATCGGGCTAGAAGCGATTCAACGTAAAGGAACATTTCTTAACGTTGTACGATTGCAATGTACGTTGATGAACAAAATGCGTTGATGCGAAAAGTGTGTTTGATGTCCAGAGCAATTTGGTGAGCGTTATGGATCGTTTAGGCGTTGCTTTGATTCGTTACTTTTATCAAGGGAGGCGAATTATACCGAAAACCATCAAGTTCGAAATAACGCAGTGGCTATAGTAGATATAGGGTGTTCCTATAGATCTCATTCCCCTCTAAAAGCTCCATCAGAAGTCACTCTTCACGATCCCGAATCCCCCCCTAAATAGGCCATACACCACTAGGCTAGTTAATGATTTAATCAGTAAGCTATTGATTGGTTTATAAATTCGCATATATCAAGCCAACATCAGCTTGATATTTTATAAATTATTTAAATTGAGATCCTGTGCTGCACAACGAAATAAAAATAAGCTGTCTAACTTTTAAACACATTCACCTTACTGATAGGTTAATCCTTATAGGGCAAATGCTCTATTGATGATAAAAATTAAAATAAGGATTATTTATGAGACCATCTTTCTCTATCAGTATGGTGCTTGCAACAACAGTGGTTGGCTTCCAGTCCTATGCAAACAATATCGACACAACAAGCTCACTCTCTCTTTCGGAGAACGCCTCAGCGCAAAAGCAGTCTTTGGCGTTGCAAATCAGTGCCCGCTACTCCGATCTTGAGCTTTCTTTAAAAGACCAAATAACAGAAAAGCAACTGTCTACACCGATAGACAAGCTTAACTCAGCTAAGCCCTACTCCGCATTTTCAAGCAAGATGCAAAAAGCCGATCTTAGCTACCGCAAGATGAAAGGGGTCAACGACTTCAGTGACTCTTTGCTAGAGATTCGCATGGCTGATGAAGCGATGATTGAAGCTTGGAAGAATGGTGAAAGCCCGCTGTTTGCCTTCGAACCCTCTGGTGACGATTCAAATTGGCAATACATCGAAGCGTACGATGTGTATGGACAAGTTCATGAATTAGACGTGTACCAAATGCCCGACGTTCCAGTGTTTGTTATTGATAGTAACGGCGCAGAAGAACTCAAAGCAGGCCTAATGGCGATGCAGACCGAGATGAACAAGCTGGGTACTGCAACTCAAATCAATGCCAACAGTGATAAAAGCAACGTCCACAAGTCTCAAAAACAGCCTTTAATGAACAAAGTTCGTCGCTCTATTTCAGAATCTGAACCTGAAGAACTGAACACCACCCAATTATCGAAGATTCGTTTGGCCATTGATAGAGAACCGTGGATCTCTGGCAAAGCTGAAATCTACGCTATTGTCACTGGAGTTAATGCAAGCCGTATAGAACCACAGATCGACTTGGTTGAGATGCCTTATCTGGACTACGACAAACAGACATACTACCCAAATCAAACGGTAATCTTCTGGCCTCGCTACCGTTGGGGCGCAGCAGATATGATTTTGATGGAGCACGATGACGGCACCGATTATAAAGCGTTAGCCAAACTGCTCGTTGAAGCCGCAGAAGAGATATTGAAGATGATTCCAGATCCTGAAGTTCAGGGTTATGCGATCATTCCTCAAATCACAAGTAAGATCATTGATGTGATTCCTGAAGGCGTATTAGTGAATGATGATGACTTCGTGGACGTGTATTACACCTTAATGCAAAACACTCCTTATGTTGATCGCCCGGGAGCTGGCGGTAATGCGGTTGCTTCGTTCACCCCTGTTACGATTTCACCGACAGAGTAAATCGTTCTTTATTGGTTAGGGCTTAGTCACACAAGCCCTAACTCTTCATTATCAAACGTTAGAAAAACATAAGAGACGAACTGAGAAGCTGATTACAGGGAGTAATCAAACACGATAATGTCATCTAACAAAGGACGAAACATATCTTTCAGCGCATCATGCTCTGGGTGTGGAAGGTAGTTCTGACGGCCGTCTTCGTCAGCGAACGTCATTAGCACCGAATGGGTATAACCTTGGTTCTTGTTTTCAGGGCTGTCATTTAACCCCCACTCGACTGAAGTCACCCCTTCAACTTTGCTTGGCATCGCTTCAAACAGTCCTTTGAGTTTCTCAATGTCAGACGCTTCAGCCTCTTCTTTAAACTTAATCAGCAAAATATGACGAATCATTCCCGTTTCTTTTCGATTCATTCCTAGTCCTTTTCGAATCTTCGTTTGCTTGTGTGTCATTCTGAGCCCACACCTAATCGTGAGTTAAAGTTAATAGAAAGACAAAATGCCACACGTTACACACCATGCCAAGGCTAGATCACTAGAGTTTATAAAATATTCCAAATCCCAAAACGAAAAATGCTGCACCTAAGGGCGCAGCATTTCTCATGACAATGGTAAGCACTGATTAAGCGTTAGTCGCGACGACCTGTTAACTGAATAGCTTGGTCTTGTGGCGTATTCGTTTCGAACTTCAGACCGCCAGTCGACGCTTCGTTTCTTCCTTCAAGCGTCAGATCAGACTCAACACGCTCAACATTCACTTGATTTTGGTGACTCGTCGTCATGTCGATAGTACCAGTGTAAGAACCGTCTGCAGCAAAAGCTGTATTCATTGAAATAGCCATTAAGCCTAATGCGATTAGTTTTTTCATACATCACCTCTTATCATTTTAATACTTTGAGTACTGAGGAATTGCTTCAGTACTGTTATTCGTTCATTGCGTTTCTCTTTGTTGAGGTAACTTTAACAACCGAACACAAGGCATTCGAGGAAAAGCAAGATTTACAAAATGGAAAATCAAGGGATTAGCGAATTTCTGACGCGGTGCTGTCTTATAAGGTTTTCATTGGCACTATGATATTAGAGTCACATAATTTCTGTGCGCCTGCAGCACAGAGATTACTGCCCATAAAAGGATTCATTTGGAGAACCTGTGGACATCAATCTAGACATTCAAAATATCCTCGTCATCAAGCGTATGTATGAACTTCGCAATGTTGGATTGGTTGCGGAGTCGCTCGGGAAGACATCAGGGGCGATCAGTAAGAAACTGTCGAAGTTAAAGTTACAACTCGACGACCCACTGTTCATTCAAACCAAACACGGCTTTGAGCCAACGACTTTTGTTGAAAACAATATCGACAATTTTGAACAGATACTGAGCAGTGTCGAAGCCATCAAACACCAAGTTTTCTTACCTGAATCTTATCAGGGCGATATCAAGATTTATGCCAATACCCTGTTTTGGGAACGCTACGGATCTAAGCTCTACCTTGCTCTCAGTAAAGAAGCGCCACATGCCCATTTCTCGTTAGTGAGATGGGGTACCAATGTTAAAAACAGAATCATCGATGGTGAAGAAGCGATAGCCGTTCACTATTTTGACGAAAGCCTGCCACAATCCATCTCACAGAAAGAACTTGGCAAAGGAAAAGTCGTGTTCTTCGTTCGAGAAGAGCATGAAGCGCAAACCTTTGAGTCTTTGGTCAACTATCCCATCATTCTTTTTAAAACCCCTGGGTGGAATGACAATAGATACCCAATTATCGATCGCCTCAAAAACGTCGGTTTCGATGTTACTCCGAAAGTCGAAGTCGACCACCCTGCAATGATCCACGATATTGTGTTGAAGTCAGACTATTTTGGTATCACCTTAGATGGCAGTGTGCCTGAAGGCTGTCGCAGTATTGATTTACCAGAAAAACTCATCATCGATGTTCGCTATGTAATGAGTTGTCGCCGTTCGCAAAAAGACGCACCGCTAAATCAATGGCTTTTCACTATTTTAAAGTCTGTTCTAAGTAGTAAGTAAACGTAGCTTCTTTCCAATACGTTTCTAATGCGTTTAATGAAAAAAAGGCTCCAACAGGAGCCTTTGCAATTGTGACTATTCGCTTATGTTTTTATTTTAAAATGCTTCTTCGAGCGTTTGTTCATTCTTTTTTCCTGCTTGTTTCTCGCTTATTTCTACCTCTTTCAAGCGCGCCGTAAAGTGTCTTAACACTGGCGGTTCATAGGTAAAGTCGAGCCCTTTCACTTTGCTTGCGTTCTCTTTCACTTTCTCAAACGCTTCAATAATAAAATCCATGTGTGTTTGTGTGTAAGTCGCGCGTGGAATAGTTAAGCGTAATAACTCAGCAGGACATGGATGCTGCTCGCCCGTTGCTGGGTCGCGACCTTGCAGTAAGGACCCGATTTCAACCGCTCTGATACCTGCCACTTTATACAATTCACACGCCAAAGCATGTGCTGGGAACTGACCTGCTGGAATATGAGGAAGCAATTTACCCGCATCGACAAACGCAGCATGACCGCCCGCTTGCTGACACACGATACCCATCGCTTCTAAGCCATCAACAAGGTATTGAACCTGACCAATGCGATACTCCAACCAATCTTGACGCATGCCGTCATAAAGACCAACCGCAAGGCGCTCCATCGCACCACCCTCTAAGCCACCATAGGTTGGGAAACCTTCCTGCACGACACACAAGGTTCGACACTCTGTATACACATCCATGAAAGAGTCGTCTTTAAAGCATAACAAGCCGCCCATTTGTACCATCGCATCTTTCTTGGCAGACATGGCTAAACCATCCGCGTATTTGTATGACTCACGCGTGATTTGTTCGATAGTCCAATCTTGATAACCGGCTTCACGCTGCTGGATGAAGTAGGCATTTTCAGCGTAGCGAGCAGAGTCCATGATCACTGGAATATCGTACTTCTGAGCGATTTCGTATACGGCTTTGAGGTTAGCGATCGAAACAGGTTGTCCACCAGCCGAGTTACAAGTAATAGTGCTCACGATGTAAGGAACGTTGGCCGCGCCCGCTTCTAAGATAGCTTCTTCCAATTTGACGATATCGAAGTTGCCTTTGAAGTCGGCATTCACTGAGGTGTCGAACGCTTCTTTGGTATAAACGTTCTTCGCCACGCAGCAATTTACTTGAGTGTGGCCTTGCGTGGTATCAAAGAAGTAGTTCGACAAGGCGACCATTTTACTACGATCCAACCCCTTCTCCATTTCACGCTTCTTGATCAGAACCGGAATGTAAATCTGCTCTGCGCCACGCCCTTGGTGAGTAGGAATAGTCAGCTCATAGCCGAAGATATCTTTCACCGCATTCGACAGTGCATAGTAACTGCGACTGCCGCTGTAGGCTTCATCACCCATCAACATCGCTGCTTGCATACGTTGTGTGATTGAACCCGTACCGCTGTCGGTCAGCAAATCGATGAACACATCATCACTGTCGAGTAGAAACGGGTTCATGCCCGCTTCGACAATGGCTTGTTCACGATAGGCGCGAGTTGTTCTTTTTACTGGCTCTACGACGCGAATACGAAACGGTTCTGGTAGATGTTTGAAATTTTCCATAATAGTACCTTTCAAAAATTCAGCCTAAGGCGAAAAAGCCAAATTCATTATTTTTAGATGTCACGGGTCATCACCATTAATTTCATTTCACGCACGATCACACTCGTGATAATTACGATAAAAATTAATAGTTAGAAATAAATTATTTAATCAATGACGTATTGATTAGACTCCAATTAATAATATCTAAGAGACAAGATATCCATGCATAAAAACAAATACTAAACGCATGAGTTACGAGATGTCTTAAAGACGAAATTAATAGGATTGGGCAAAGCTCATGGGCTCTGCTGGCGCGTGACGCCTAGAGGGTACTACTCTGAAGAAAGGTGGAACGAGAGCTGATGATCTAAAGTATACCAAGCTAACAAGGTTAGCCATGTTGTTGATTGCCATTTCAGATACATGTTCACAATATATCCCTACGTTGAAATCAAGGTGATCCGAAATTTAAATATAGTGCAATTGTTTTATAAATACAGCGAAAGAAAGTATAAATGTGATCAATATTTAGAATGAAAATTAAATACCATAGCGTGTTATATAAACTGTGAATATCGTCAGTTTATATACTATTAAACTAGTTCGCGGAATTAACTAGTGCCGACAAATAACTGTAGTGATACGGAGTTGCGGTAATAGAGGATTAATTATAACTAATGGTAAATAAAACAAGCTCTGATAATCACTGAGTTTCGTTAACTTCTTCTTCAGCTTCATCAGAGCTTGGTTACCAGTTCTGTTAGATCGGGTTACTTCTTCTTAACCACTTGTTTAATCGCCATTTCAGCTAACTTCGGTGTTGCGGCTTTCAATGCACTTGGTGCCACCTTCTTACCGGCTTTTACCGCCTTGTTCAGCTGTCCTTTAACCGACGTCCCTCTTTTCATTGCTTCAAAACGTTGGCGATTTCTCTGCACGTTATTTGCGTCAGCGATACGCTCGAGCAACGTCTGCCTTAAAACATCTAAACCAAACTGCGCCTTTTCAGGAGCAATCGCCAGTGGCAATGCAATATCGGTTTGCAGCAGTGTTTGATTGTATTCGAGCGCTTGAGCAATGATCTTCGCTTTGGCCGATGTTGGGCTCTCTAAGTCATACGGCGGTTGCCAATCGTCTACAGGCTTTAATCGGTCTACCTGATTAACAACCGAGACAACTATCGGCTTCTTACGTGAGATGTTCTTAGAATCGTCATAGAAAGCATCAAACTTATCTTTCAACTGCTTATCTAAATCACGTGCAGATTGATTAGCTTTAAGTACCCATAACACCACATCGGCTTGAGTCATTTCTTTAAGCATCAAGGCTTCGGTTTTGGCGTTGCCATCAAGCCCTTGAAGATCAACAACTCGAACGTCATTGTCATCGACAAACGCGTTGTAAACGGTTGAAGTATCGGTTGATGGCAGAACATCGACCTCGGCAACCAACTCTTGCTTAAGGGCGTTAATCAGTGAGGATTTGCCCGAACTTGTTTGCCCCACCAACACAATTCGTACAGGCTCTAATTCAGGAGCAAAACGCTTTTCGTCGGCTTCTGACACATCAGACGCTCGCAGAGATTCATCTTCAATGCTGAATCGCCCGCTATAGAGATCAATTGCTACAGCGGCTACTTCATCGAGTAAGGCTTGTTTGGCAGCGTATTGCATGTCATCTACCACACCTTTGGTCATGGTAGATGTCGCTTGCTCTCGACCTAAATCAGAAATCACCTTAAGTGGATTCAAATATAGGTTTTTAAGGTGGTTACCCCAGATAGCCGCTTTGAAGATCTTCTGCCCTAGCTCACCGTATTTGTCGTAGGCTTCGTAGCCCGCTTTGATGTAAGAAACCTTGAGATACTCAATGCCCGGAATGTGTTCTTTCACCACTAATTTGTAGCGGCGGCTGACCTCTTCGAAGAGTTTTAGGCCTTCAGGAATCGAAAAATCGAGTGATGTTTTATCAAACTTTTTGGCGACAAACTCAAGCACCTCTAAACCGGTTTGGTCTAGGTTGCCCCACTCTATCTCGCCACTTAATTGCTGACGCACGTAGTGTTTCGAGTCGTTCCAAATCAACAACTCAGCTTGGGACCATTCATCGGATGCTTTGACCATCGCATCATTGATGTCAGCACTCTTAGGCGATGATTCAGTATCACTATCGCTTGCTGAGTTAGCAGACGCATTGCTATCAGTTAGTTGGCGAGAAGAACGGCTAGAAATGTATAAAGGAATGGTGAACACCAAGGTACTCACGGCAATAGCAATCGACATTTCCAACAGATAGCCGTATTTGACGGCCAAAAACAGACCAAAACCCATCATGATGAGGCTTGGGAAGATTGCCGAAATCAGCGCAATGCCCCAACGCCCGCTCGATAGGACGGCCAGTAATCGAAATAGGTTTCTAATTTTCTTCATAGCCCGACGCCGCCTTACCTTTTTTCAGGGATTCTTTGTAGATCTTTTGCATCTCTTGTTCAGACACTTCTTCGCCTTTGTTCTTATGATAGAAGTAAAAACAAGCCGCTCGACCTAAACCATAGCTGGTGCCGAAACTCATGGCCGCAGCTGCAACCGCGCCGACCGTTTGACCATAAACCGGAATCAACTTTATCAGCTGTCGAGTTCCGAGCTTCATGCCATATTGCACTGCAAAGCTGCTTCCCAAAGTGCCTATTAGCTCACTGAAGACTCTCTTGTTCCACGCAACCCCATATTGATTGGCTAAGCTATGAAGCATTTTCGCTTGAATCGCAGGCACCGACACCAAACCAACACCCGGAATCAGGTCACTCGCCGCGGCACTTCCTGCATACCAAAGCACTTCGTTTTCTACTTGGTCAAAGTTGGCTTCTTCTTGGGTGGAATGCTCTTTGTCTTGCACCATCATGCCAATAACAGGAAGCATATTAGTCAGCTGTTCAATCAAGGCTTCATAATTGTAGATTGAGCCTCCATTGTTGCTCACGTCATCCGTTTCGAAATCCACCGCGACGGATTCAAAGCTCTTACCCCAAATTTTTTCTACTTGGTTGATGTTGAACTGAATCTGCCTCGCACGGTCTGTTTCATTGGAAGACAGCACCGCAGTATGAACAAGCAACAAGTGTTTGATCTTCTTCCGTTTCTTAATCTGTTTTAGAGCCGCAAGCACAGCGGATTGTTCAGGTTCGTCGGCTTTCATCACAACGACTAACGCATTACCTGCCTGACCAATCTCTTCCAGATCTTCTTTCGCATCGTAATTCGCTTCACTTAGGCCTCTGGTATCGAGAAAGCGCATCACCGGTTTGTCTTGTGGGAATTCATAAGACATTGCCGTCATGGTGCACGGAGCAAAACCATTTCCAACTTCAACCGAAGAGTCACCCGTGACCGCCTGAATAAACGATGACTTACCCGCCCCCGTCTTGCCTAACAGCCACAATGTAGGAAGATGCTTGCGCTGATATTCATGGGCCTGAGTAAGGTCTGGGTTCTTACTCGGATTGATGAAGTCTTTTATTTGATCAAACATGTTTAGAGTAACGCTCACTTGATGTTGAGATTCGGGTTGATGACAAAGCAATACTGACTTATATAATCACAAATCATATTAAACTTATGTTTGTTCAGTCGCACAGGTTTACAATGCCTAAACGCTTGTTTTTATTTACGCGCTCCTTTTTTATAGACGATCCTGTATCATCGTATTGATTTAGGCACCTAACGAACATCAACAAACACAGGGAGCTCAAAGAGAAGTATGGAACAAATTTATTTAGCTGGTGGGTGCTTGTGGGGCGTACAAGAATTTATTAAGTACGTTCCTGGCGTTATCAGTACAGAAGCAGGCCGTGCTAATGGAAACGCCCAGTTAGCAGAAAACTGGACGACTCAAGGCGATGACACACGAAGCGATTACGATGGCTACGCAGAGTGCGTACAAATTGAATTTGATCCAAACATCACGTCAATTACGATTCTGATAGAACACTTGTTTGAGATTATCGACCCTTACAGCATCAATAAACAGGGTGTCGATGTGGGAGAGAAATACCGCACAGGCGTATACAGCAATGATGCGAAACACTTAACCGAAGCTGAGCACTATATTGCTTCAAGAGATGACGCCGACCGTATCGCTGTTGAGGTGTTGCCATTGACCAATTATGTTGCCAGCGACAACATCCACCAACATCACTTAAGCCTATTTCCTGAAGATCATCACTTATGCCATATCCCTTGGGATCTGCTGCATAAGTATAAATCACAGTAGTCACGACGTAAGATCGAGATAGTCACAACCTAAGATCGATAAAGCCTCAACAGACATTATCTGTTGAGGCTTTTTAAGTGTTAATGGTCAAGACAGCTATCGTGAATTGATTTGATAGCTCAAACCATTAAGCATTAGCCATTAAGTAATGACCCATAGCCAATAACTTACTTAGTCGTATTCTCAAGCACGTAGTCCGGACCCGCTGTTTCAGCCGTCACGACCGCAAGTTTAGACACATCTGCGCCTTCACCTTGGTAAGCGTTAATACCGTTTTCTACAATAACTTTTGGTAGCTCAACCGAGTAGCCTTCGATCAATTCAGAATCCGTTACTTGACCCACGTAAGTTTCGTCTGTGTAAGTCGCCCCCACTAATGGGAAGTCTTGCGTTGCACGTACACTGACAAACTCAGGTGACTGCGAGTTATCAACCACGTTGTTCTTGAACGCCACGTCCACACCTGCGTAAATACCTTCAACTTCTGCGTTATTGAACAGGCTTACACGGTGGCTTTGGTTACCGTAAACAATGCCCCACTCAGTATCGACTAGCGAGTTGTTTTCGATGGTGATGTTTTTCGGTGTCCACTGCTTGTTAAGCTCTTTGCCTTTCACCGATTGATCCAGCTGCTCACCATTCGCTACGTCGATAATGCCCGTGTTAATAACGATGCCGCCACGCAAGTCAGCGTTGCCTTCAATCACACCATCGCGACCACGAGTGTTTGCAATGTAGTTGTTACGAATCACATGGTCTTCATCGTAGATACGAATACCGCCTGTTAAGCGTTTCTCGTTACCCAGAATCATGTTGTTCTCAACCGTGCTGCCTTTACCATGGCGCAGTGAAATCAGTGCCGCACTTTGAAAAATGGTGTTGCCTGAGATCGTGTTGTCACCCGACTTAATCGAGATAAGCTCACGCTCACCATCCATATCGATCATTAGGTTGTTCAAGAACTTAGAACTTGAATCCCACTGTGAAGATTTAGAGTCACCGATACGGATCGCTTCCCAGCTATTGCCGTTGTAACGAATCGCTTCTTTGATGTCGAATTCGTTGAACTGGTTAGGCTTTTGATCCATGAAGATGTTATTCGCGATCAGGTGGTTGTCTGACGTGTCATCCTTTTGAACACCAATCAAAGTACCGCGTTTTTGCTTACCTTCGAAACGGTTGTTGATGACTTTGCCGTCTTTACCCCATAGAGAAACCCAAAGGTACTTTGGATACTCAGAACGACGCTCGTCTGGCTCGTAAGTGTAATCGTGGTTGAAGTAGTAGAATGTTGAGTTTTGAAGCGTGTTGCTATTACCCATCATACGTACTGCACCAAAGCGTTCGTTAGGGCCACCCTCAGTAAATACCAAGCCATCAAGCGTGATGTCATCGCCTTTCAGTTCAAACTGAATCAAACCAGTGATCCAAGCAGAGCCTGCTTGCTCGGCCTTGATAGTAATGTCATTGGCCGTGATCGTCACTTGACCTAAGTTCGCGTATTTACCGGCAGGGATCACCACTTCGTCGCCATCTTTTAGGTTTTCAAATTGTGCTTTAAGCGCAGCCACTTGTTCTTTTGAAGCAACGGCTAGAGTGTTGCCATCTATCTCAGTTAAGCGGTCACTGCTCAATAGATAACTGCGGTCGATTTCGCTAATAGCAGGCGCAACTTGTTCAGCGACACTGACTACGGGTGCTGTTTTTTCTTGTGTTGTACAGCCTGTTGCAAAAGCGAGCGTGAACGCGCTAATAATGCTTACCGATAATAGTTTTTTGTTCATCGTACATCTCACATTAAAGTTTGGATTATAAAATTGACGACCACCCGTTCAGGTGGCCGTGATGTTATTTAGGATGCGTATTGAATTAGCTTTCAGCTGGTGTTACTTCGTCTTGTTTCTCAACCTTGTCATCTACCGCTTTAACAAGCAGCAAACCAACAGAGAATACAATCAAGCCACAAAGAACGAACACCATGCGTCCCCACATTGGGTTAGGCATTACGAACATTGTCATTACGCCCACACCCGCAACTGCGATAAGTGAACCCAACATACGACGTTGCTTGTTATCCAGTTTCTTCTGCTCGTTACTTTCAGCAACCAATGGTGTCGCTAGGTTGTTGAAGAACTTGTCTACGTCTTTCTCACGGTGCTCAGCAAGAGGCTTGTAGAACAGTGTTGATAGTACGAAGAAGCCAGCAGTAAATACGATGTGACCGATAAGGCCGATAGCCACTTTCAGGTCAGCCCACTCACGGCCTGTTAGCTCGTTTAGACCGAACCAGTTTTGGATCATGTCAGCCGTGATAACGAAACCAACGAAGTAAGAAACCACACCACCTACAACTAGCGTGCCCCAACCGGCCCAATCCGGTGTTTTACGGATGAAGAAGCCACAGAATGCTGGAATCGTCATTGGGAAGCCGATCAATGCGCCCACGTACATCATGGTGTCGAAAAGGCTCAGACCTTTAAGGGAGTTGATGAACAGAGCAACCAAGATGATCGCTATGCCGAAGAAAGTAGACGTAAGTTTAGAAACGACCATTAGCTCTTTCTCTGTCGCTTTAGGGCGAAGAATCGGCTCGTAGAAGTTCTTAACAAAAATACCTGAGTTACGGTTTAGACCAGAGTCCATTGAAGACATTGTTGCTGCAAACATCGCGGCAATCAGAAGGCCAACCATACCAACCGGCATGTACTCTTGAACGAAGTATAGGTAAGCGAAATCAGCGGCTTTACTGCCTGCTTCTGGGTAAGCTGCTGCTAAATCAACACCTTGACCCGCCATGAACCATGAAGGCATGAACCAGATGATTGGACCCAGTGTCATTAGTACACAAGCAAGCAGTGCTGCTTTACGTGCGTTGTTTGAGTCTTTCGCTGCAAGGTAACGGTAAGAGTTCAGCATGTTATTGGTGATACTGAACTGCTTCAAGAAGATGAACACCGCCCAGATGCTGAAGATGCTTAGGTAGTTAAGGTTATCACCCGTGATAAATGAATCGGTTGGGAAATCATTGATGATTTGCGTAACACCGCCACCGTGGTAGACCGCTACTACAGCACACGTTACGGTCACTGCCATAATGATAACCATCTGCATAAAGTCAGATGCGATTACCGCCCAAGAGCCGCCCGTTACTGACATCACCAGTACAACCAGACCCGTTAGGACAATCGTCGTTGTCATATCAAAGCCGAAGATACCCGATGCGATGATCGCAAGGCCATTCAACCAGATACCTGCAGAGATAACGCTGTTTGGCATCCCAGACCAAGTAAACACTTGCTCATTCACCTTACCAAAACGCATACGAATCGCTTCAATAACCGTCACAACGCGCAGTTGGCGGAACTTCGGAGCGAAGTAAAGGTAGTTCATTAGGTAACCGAATGCGTTCGCGATAAAGATAATCGCTACGGCAAAACCATCGGTAAAGGCTTTACCTGCTGCACCAGTAAATGTCCACGCACTGAACTGGGTCATAAATGCGGTTGCACCTACCATCCACCACAGCATATTACCTCCCCCACGGAAGTAATCACTCGTCGTACTTGTAAACGTTCGGAACATCCACCCTATTGCAATTAAGAATAGGAAGTAGATGCCAACTATCAGGGTATTGAGTTCCATCTTGAGACCTTTATTTATGTTTTTTGTTGACGTCACTATAGATAGATGGCAAGCATATTTGTACTACAATAATCCAAATGCGTGACAGTGATCTTACAGTCTGACACTCAATTAATCATACAAGTGATCGAGTTCAAAGTTGCACCACCTACGAGCATAATTCCTCAAGTGAGTGCAGCCATCCGTACTAGATTTCGACAAAAACCCCGAAAAACATGAACAAACCCTCTAAAAAACGAAGAATTATCGACAAAAACCATTACTCGTCACGATCAAAGCTCAAAGAAGAACAGCAAAAATATCGTTAGATATAATTTATAAAAATGAATCAGACGAACACATTTGTAGTACAAATAAAATTGAAAATTTGCTTTTAAAAGTTCCCTATATTAGGTAGCCAATAATGAAAACTTGAAAACCACTATTAGATACTGACAGTGGTTCTCGGAAGTGAAATGCTTTTAACACACCCGTTACACTTTCCCCTCGTCCATTAAAAAGGTGTCATTATGAAGAAATACGTTCCAATCTTAATTGCTCTTAGTACGGTATCTTCTATGAGCTATGCAGCCACCAGCGATGATGCTGTTGACTACTTACAGATGCGTAAAGGTGTGGCTTATCAAGTAAACCACTCAAAACCCTTTACTGGTCAATTTGAAGAGAAGTTCGATAACGGCCAAGTCGCGACCCAAGCTCAATTTGCCGATGGCCTAGAACTTGGGTTAGAAACCAACTGGTACCCAAATGGCCAAGTTGCTTCTAAAGTGAATTACGTTAAAGGTGAGCTGCAAGGTAAGGCCGAGACCTGGTATCCAAACGGACAGAAAAAAGCGGAGCTCAACTATAAAGACAATGAGCTGTCGGGTGTTGCCTCTCGCTGGTATCCGAATGGCGAACAAAGCCTAACAGCCGAATTCAGTGACGGGCAAAAAGATGGATTGGTAACGGACTACTACCCTAATGGCAATAAGGCCAGCCAAGCGAAATTTGATGAAGGCGAAGTAGCAAACGGGAAACTCACTCGCTGGAATGCTAACGGAGACAAGGTTGAAGAACTGACCTTTAAAGACCACAAAGTCACGTCTAAACAGGTTTGGATACCTAGTCACAGTTAAGCGAATCTAAACTAATCATGGACTGGCTTTCTAGCTTGTGACCTCTCTCTGAAAGTACGAAAAAAAACGCTCATGTTGCCTGTATCAACATGAGCGTAAAGGCAGATCTTGACTGCCATCTCCTATCTTTCTAAATGAAAGCAAAAGTTATAATTAGAGTAGTTGGGACCAATAATCAAAATGCTCTTGCAAGCACTTCAACGATTTCTTCTTTTCATCGACTTAGAGAGACGTTAACCGTCTTAACTAAATTCGATTCTATATAGCAGGCTGTGTCACTGCCTTGCCTACTACATTTCAAACCTGTTCTGATTGAAGCTTTTATCACCTCAAGCAAATGCCTCGTCCTTTGAACTATTCGTTCTTCTATCCACCTTACTTCACTACTTAGCGGTTGTTTGTTGAATCTACATATATTCAACATACGAAAGATAAGTGTTGCTACATAAAGTTAGTAAATAATAATATATTACAAATACAAATAACATCTAAAGATTCAAATTTTTGCTGTAGCGCACATTTATTGATAAACAAGAACTTTATAAACAGCCCCACAAAGATAAATCAAGCAATAAAAACAACGACTTATAGCCATGTTAACTTTGTAACCCTTTGTAAATAGCGGTTTTGTAACTACAACACGATCTAATTCACAGATCATCACGCCTCGGATCGCTACCATATTTGTATTATTTTAATTCAAAACAAAAGGCGTAAATATGAAAGCCCCCCGACTCCTACATCTGGCTGCCTGTATTGGTGCTATCACTTTCGGTTCACAAGCTATGGCCGCTGAATTCGTTTTCCTCGATGAAGCAACATTAGAAGCCAACCGCACTCTTCTTCAGTCAGATAAAGCTTCTGATTCAATGAAAGATGCTTACACCAAGCTGATTGAAGAAGCAGAACTAGCTATGAACGATGGTCCTTTCAGCGTTGCTAATAAAAGCATGGTTCCACCAAGCGGCAGCAAAAACGATTACATGAGCATCAGCCCTTACTGGTGGCCTGATGAATCAAAAGAAGATGGGCTTCCGTGGGTGCGCCATGACGGAAAAACCAACCCAGCATCAAAAACTGACGAAACTGACTCAAAACGTATTGGCCACTTCACCCGTTCTGTTCGCGCATTAGCGATCGCCTACTACTTTAGCCAAGACGAAAAATACGCTCAGCAAGGTATCGAATATGTAAGAACTTGGTTCTTTAATGAAGATACGAAGATGAACCCGAACGTGAACTACGGACAAGGTGTACCTGGCGTTGCTGAAGGTCGCCGCGGTGGAATCATCGATACCAGAACACTGACTGATCGCATGCTGGATTCAATCGCTATTCTGTCTCAATCACCAACGTGGACTGAGTCTGATGAAACACAAATCACTCAGTGGTACAGCGAATATCTAGATTGGTTAATCATCGATGATCTGTCTGGTGGCCCTAAAGGCGAAGCTTACGCAGAAAACAACCACGGCACTTGGTACGACTATCAAGTAGCAGGCGTTTCTTACTTCATTGGTAACGACGCACTGGCTAAGCAGATGGTTCAAAAAGGCAAAATGCGTATCGACACACAATTCGAGAAAGATGGCTCTCAGCCTCACGAAATCGAACGTACACGTGCTTACCACTACCACTACTTCAGCCTAGATCCATTGGTCGGTATGGCTCAGATCGGTGACAAAGTCGGCATCGACCTTTGGAACTACACAAACAAAAAAGGTGGCTCTTTAGACACAGGCATTCAGCTAATGGCTGACTACAACGACCTGTCGAAAGAGTGGCCATACACACAAAAAGATGAACGTCGTCGCGTTGAACGCATGACTCCGCTTTACCTGAAAGCCGGTGTTGCTATGGAAAACCCTGAGTGGGTGAAACTGGCAACAGAAACTGACTTCAGTGAGTTCACGGTTAAGAAGAACCTAGCGGAAGTTTGGGCTCAACGAGACGTAGAACTGCTTTACCCACAACTTTAATCCCAATACGACAAGGGGCTCAATGTCAGTCCCTTAAACAACCATTTTTTATTTAGATACAGTGGAAACAATAAAATGATAAAAAACAATAAGATTACTTTAGCGATCGTAGCAACTCTTTTTGCTGGCAGTGTTTCTGCCGCTTCACTTGACGCACGCCAAGAGTACAAACATGGTTCTGAAGACTGGGCAAGCCGTATCAAAATGAGTGGTTCTGTAGACAACCACTTCTTTGGCGCTGAAATGAAGCAAAAAGGTAAGCCTTTCTCTGAGTGGGAAGCTGCAGACAACGAGTTTGAATACGGCTACAAATTCAAAATCAGCGATCACTGGTTAATCCAACCAAGTATGCCAGTAACATTTGGTTCTGATAGCGTAACCTACAAACCTCAAGTACGTGTTCAATACTCTTTCGATTCAGGTGTGAAGGCGAAGCTTCGCTACCGTCACGAGTTCCGTGACTACAACTCTGATTCTTCAAACGACAATAAGAACCGCAGTAAAGTAACGGGTAACATCGATTACAACTGGAATGCTTGGCAGTTCGGCTTCGAAGCTAACTACGCAGAAGACTTCATTGATAATGAGTGGACTGGCGGCGGCGGTGCTGACAATGAGTGGGATTACAACGTTAAAGTGGGTTACAAAGAGGCTGACTGGAGCTGGCGTCCATACGTTGAGTTCGGTAACGTTCAAGACAGCCGTGACCGTCAACTACGTAGCCGTGTAGGCATTACTTACAGCTTCTAAGCTACACGCTACATGAAAAATCTAAGATAATTACTGTCCTAATTTTCTAAGATCCAAACAAAAGCCAGCTTAATTGCTGGCTTTTTTATTTAAAATCAGTTGGTTAAAAAAATCGAGTACTTGAAGTTGCTTTTCCTATTGACTGATCCGATAGAGGAATGCAACGGTCACTTCATCGTTAGGCACCAATCTCTTTTGTTGAGCTAAAAACAATTCCGCTGTTGAGACTGCATCAGCTAATGCATTGTGGCTGTTGTACTCAGGAAGTCTGTACCTTTCACGCGTGCCAGCCAGAGTTAAATCCACCTCTTCATGGTTGCTGATTGCTTTTTCCATGCTTTTCTCAATACACAGTGTATCCAACCAAAGTAGAGGCAGTTGCCTTAAGCCATAACATCTCAGCAGATATTGGCTGATGAACTTCTCTTCGACCACACAAGCGTGCGCGACGATGATCTTACCTTTCGCTGCTTCGAAGAAAGTGAGCATCGCATCATGAATAGATGCACCCTCTTCCAACATCTGTGGTGTGATGTGGTTAATCACTGCGGTTTCAGCATTGATCTGAGAATCGTTATTGAGGTAGATATGCTTGGCAGAAGCCAAATCGATTCGCCCTTTCACCACATCGACCCATCCCATTGACAAGATAAGATCTTGTTCGCTGTCTAAGCCTGTGGTTTCAAGATCCAACACGATATAGTCGCTGTCTTTGGCCAAATCAGTCATTTCAGGACAAGGCCGTTCTACCAGATCATGTAACGCTTCTGGCAGCTTAACCGTACCTAGGTATTGCTTACGCTTGCGTTTAATTCGCTCCAGCGGGTGAAAGTAGTTCAATAAGGCTTTCATTAACGCGCTCCGAAACGAATTTTCGCCGCTTCTTGAAGGTCAGCAATGATCCTAAAGGCATCTTTCAAGTGTTTACGTTCAAAGCTACCAAAGCTATCTGGATTGATATTGTTGTCGGGCACATCTCCGTTCTTCAACGCTTCAAGTTGATGACCGAATCGGAAAGAGAGAATGAACTGGTAAGCACCTAGAATGTTTTTGAATGCGTCGTCGCTCAGCATGCCTTTTTCATTGGCTGCCGCAAAGCGTTCATCAGTGGCCGACAAGTCACACTCCACTGCGAGACCATAAATACGCGCTAAATCAATAATCAAGTTGATGGCGTATTTCTTCACGTTCAAGGTTTTCTTGTTCTCACCCGATTTTTCTAACACCAAGCTGTTGAAGATACCCAAAGGTGGATTGGTATTGACCGCATCTTTCACGAGCGTACTTAGGAACTCACGGTTGCCGCGAATATTGGTATGCAGCTCATCACGAAGAATGCCTTCGAACTCACTGTTGCCATAAATAGTACGGATCTCTAGGAACACACTGATGTTGAGTAGGCGTTCGTACTCCGGGTTGGCGACCCATTTTTTATAGTAGTGCTTCCAAACATTGAGTGGCTGACACCATTTTGGCGTCGCTGCCATGAATTTTCCTGGGCACAACGGGTAATCGCAGCTTGCCAACCCGTTGGTCACCATCATCGCTAAGTGTTTGAAGTAAATACGGTCACTGTCTGTCGCATCATCAGCCAGTACAATCGCGCTGTCTTGATCCGACAACATGTGCACTTCATTACGCGCGTGCGATCCCGCTACGATCCAAGAGAAATCACACGGTGGTGGGCCTAATTTATCAATCGCTATTTGAATCAATCGACGGGTGTAGGCATCCATAATCATGGTCATGACCTTACCGACGGTTTCCGGTGCAACCTTGCCTTCCACCAGCGCTTCAAAAATAGCTTGTCGCTCAGGGGTGAACGAAGACATGGTTTTCACACTGCCCGCGTATTTGATTTTCTCGATTAAGAAGATCGCCTGGACACGGTGGTTTTGAACTAAGTGAGACGTGGTGAGAAGACCAACGACTTTATTCTCTTTCACAACGGGCAAGTTACGGATATTGAATTGCATCATGATAGATGCAGCATGCAGCACTAAATCATCGGGTTTCACTGTGAGTGGAGAGTGTGTCATTACCTCTGAGATCAGGCTATCAGTACTGACACCGTGAGCGATCACTCGCTTAGTCATGTCACGGTCGGTAATCAAACCAACAATGGTTTCACCCTCATAGATCACCGCACATGGCGAGCGTTGATGAAGCATTTCCACCGCTACCGATTGGATGGTTTGCTCAGACTTAACAATGGCGACCTGCCCGCTTGCCACTTCCTCAACTTTACGAATGAATAGGCCTTTCTCTTTATTTGACCACACCACATCCAATGCCGACTTCAAGCGAACCTGCGCCTGTGAAGCAAAGTGTTCAGCGCAACTTGGAAAGGCTTTGAAAAGCGTTTGAAGTGCCGAGTGTGGAATCACATAAAGTAAGGTGTTCTCAATTGCGATGGCTCTATAGCCTTTCTCATCGTTAACTTCAGAATCTAAGAATGTAAAACCGAACAAGTCTTCGCTACCTAGACGTGCGCGAAGCACACCGTCCGATTTTCGTTGCTCCATAGAGCCAGTTCGAATGATATAGAGCGACTTTTCCTTGCCCGATTCACACAGATCAACCACATCCCCTTTGCCGAGGTAAGTGATCTGAACATTAGAGGCAAGTTCACGCAGCGCTTCTTTAGGGATCTTATCGAAAGGGTCTATCTGACCGATAAACTGAAGAATATTTGGTAATAAAGACTGAGGCATAATCACACTCGCAATAATTTGATTAGTATTATTATATAACCAAAAAGGCTGGTTGCTAGTGGTTTTAACAAAACAGCAAAGAATAGGTCAAATATTGGACATCAGTCAGGTTTCCATCAAATTTAGATACAAAAAAAGCACGTATTAAACGTGCTTTCCTGGTGTACCTTTTAGTTCCAATGAACCAGTTCCAACAAAGATTCAAAGTAAAAATCTTTTTAAAACAATTAACTAGCGATTGGTAACCTGTGGTTCGTTTCTAGCAAGTGACTCGCTGACGCTTGACGCGCTTTATCACTGTTCCCCGCCATGATTGCTTCATAAATTTGGCGGTGTTCTTCAATGCAGGTACTTCCCTCTTCAGAAGAGTGAGAAATAAAGTTAACAAACATAGTCGTTAAGATATTGCCGAATGGTAGGTAAAAATCGTTCCCTGTCGCGTTGAAGATTAGGCTATGGAACTTCATATCAATATCTAGCCAACGCTCTTTATCAAGAATCTCTTCGCTAGATATCTCCACCATTTTTTGGAAAATTTCTGATAATTCAATTCGTTGATCCGCAGTCGCAAATTTAGCGGCCAACGCACAAGCTTCAGGTTCGATGGCACGGCGCAAGCCTAAAAATTGATGGCAGAATTGGTCGGTGTCAGCTAAACCGTCCATCCATTCGATCAATTGTGGATCTAAGAAGTTCCAGAACGCGCGGTCAACAACACGAGTACCAATCTTAGGGCGAGATTCTAATAGGCCTTTTGAAGTAAGAAGCTTAACCGCTTCTCTTAATGCTGTTCTACTGATACCAAATTGCTCACACAGAGCCATTTCACCAGGGATAATAACCTTGAGGCAAATTGCCCGACAAAATACCACGAGCGATTTCACGTGCAACTTGCACATGAAGGCTTCGCTTAGAGCCTGAAATAGAATTGAAATGACCAGCCATGTGTCTACTTACTTATTAGATATGTATTATTTAATTCGTACTATAACACTGATTTATATCTCTACCAACTCAGTATCAGAATAACGTGAGGTCACTACCAATATAGGCTAGAGCATTATTTTGACAATCTTGTAAGTATTAAGCTCATCAAACCAAACATACCCATTTATTCATACAAATAGTTCTTATTTACACATTTTTTGTATGCGTGAACTCACAAAACCACTCTTACTCTCACTATTTATGTCGGTAATGATCAGTTTTTAGATGAACACTCTTGAATATAGCAAGTGTTATTGTATGATTTATTAACGCAAATAATCTACAATATAGGCGACTCTGATGTTTAACGATTTAAAAGGCAAACGCATTTTAATTACTGGCTCTACTGCTGGTATGGGCTTAGCTACTGCACGCATTTTTGCAAAGTACGGCGCAAAGATTGGCATCAATAGTCGTGCTTTCAGCCCAAAAGTCGATGACGTTCTCACCGAACTCACCGCATTGGGTGGCGATGTTGCGTTTTTTCCTGCAAACCTAATGGACACATTAGAGTGCGAAAGGTTAGTCAAAGAGTTCACCGACCATTTTGGCGGCATGGATGTGTTGATTAACAACGCAGGTGGCCTTGGTGGGCGTGCAAGTCTAGAAAATATCGATGACGAGTTTTATGAGCGTGTGATGAACCTAAATGTTCGATCCGCGCTGATGACAACTAAGTTCTCTATCCCGCACTTGCGTGCATCTGCTGCTCTATCTGGGCAAACATCGTGTGTGATTAGCACGGGCTCTATTGCCGCTCGCGAAGGCGGTGGTGTGGGTGCTGGCGTATATGCCGCATCTAAAGCGTGGTTACACGACATTCACCGCAATTGGGTAAAAGAGTTCGCGCAAGACAATATCCGTTTCAACATTGTTTCACCGGGCACTATCGACACCGCATTTCACGATGGCAAAAGCGACGATCTGAAAGCGACCATTGCTAACAACATTCCAATGGGACGCTTTGGCAATATTGATGAAGTTGCCCCTTCATTTGCTTTCTTTGCATCACACGCTTGTAGCGGGTACATCACAGGGCAAATCCTAGATGTGAATGGCGGACAAATAACGCCCTAGCTAGCTGACTTATATAAGCTCACTAAGTTATATAGAATCGTTAAGTTATATAAAGTCGTTAAGACCGTCACACTTAAAAAGGTCATCAGACCCAAATAGATGAGGGAAAACCTCACACTATATTAGACGTATACACTGACACTAAGCGCCAGATTCGTCTGGCTTTTTTTGTTTTCAAAGTTTCAATTTCAGGTGGTTTAAATGTCAATATTTACATTGGTGGAAGATTCAAGCCGCCGAATTCATGTCCAAGTCGCGAGACAAATTGCTCGCAAAATCTTGTCTGGCGAGTTGAAAGAAAATCAGAAGTTACCTAGCGAAATGGAGTTGTGCGAGATCTTTGGAGTCAGCAGAACTGCCCTTCGAGAATCAACTAAACTACTTTCAGCAAAAGGGTTGATTGAATCAAAGCCTAAAGTGGGCACTCGTATCAAACCAAGAACGCAATGGCACTTTTTAGATCCTCAATTACTGTATTGGATCCAAGATTTAGAAGACACCAAACCCTTCTTATCTCAATTCTTGGGCTTAAGAAAAGCGATTGACCCAGAAGCGTGTGCGCTTGCAGCATCCAACGCTACGGTAGAGCAACGCAAAGAGCTTTCGATCCTTTTCCAAAAGATGACCATTGCCGCAAACGGCTTTGATTATCAAGAGTGGACAACCAACGATCATCTGTTTCACCAAACGATTTTCTTATCGACGGGTAACCAGTTTTACATTCCGTTCGCGAACATTCTTTCGACAATTTTCAAACAGTTTATCGACCACTCTGCCGAAGGCGGTCGCTTCTGTTTAGAAGAGCACAAAGCGATATACGATGCGATTATGTCAGGCAATGCGAATCAGGCTCGAATAGCCTCTCAAGCTTTACTTGATGATGAAAACCAAAAGCTGTCTAGGGTTGAATTAGCCATCGCATAACCAAGATTGACCAGACTGACTCGTGTATCCCAATACACGAGTCAGTCTGTTTTAGCGCCCATTTTTAACCATCCATTACCGTAGTGTTTCATCTTTAAATGTTGAACTCGGGTCCTCTCAGAGAAAACTTACGGTTACACACATAAGGTGTTGTTTGTGTCTACACAATCGTATGTAAGGAAAAATTTCTCTCTCGCCTGGCCCCTAGCCCTAAACGGTATATTGATGCAGTCGATGTTAATGATCGATACGCTGCTGGTTTCTCCTCTTGGTGAAATACCTTTGGCTGCCATGGGAATTGCGACCACTATGGTTGCCTTTGTACTTGGTATTCAAATGGCGCTGGCAAACGGCACTCAGCTAGTATTGAGCCGCGCCGTGGGTTCTGGCATCACCGCTTCATTATCCAAAGCGTTTTGGGCAGGTCTGTTCATCAACTTAGGTATCGCGACAATATTTTGGTTTCTGCTCACCTTTTTAGAACAGCCTTTAATTCAAGCCTTAACCGACGATAAAGCTCTTTACTTAGAAATCAGCCACTACCTTGATATCTCAAAGTATCTCGTCATTTTCACAGCATTAACGCAAGTAATTATCGCCCTATTTAATGCATTAGGAAAAACCAAAATACCGTTTAAAGGGTATTTGATTGAATTGCCGATCAACGCTGTACTTTCTTATGGACTCATTCACGGCTTTTCAAATTTCGAAGGTATTGGTGTTCAAGGCGCCGCGCTAGGCAGTGTTATTGCTATCACCCTTCGCCTTGTGTATCTGGTTCTTTGCGTGTATTTGAGCTCAGCAATTTCACTCAAATTAGACGCCCAGCGCTCTGAGTTCATGACAAACGTTCGTCGTCACTTTATCGAGATATTCCCTGTCGCAGCAAATGTAACCATGCTATTGATTGGCGCAACGATTTATCAGTTACTGTATTCGCAACTTAACATCAACGCGTATGTTGCGATTACTTTGGTGATGCCTTGGATTAGGGCTGTCTCTCAATTTATTACCGCTTGGGCTCACTCTTCCGCAATTACTATCAGCCAAGCGATTGGCTCTAAAAAGATGGATGACCTAGTCAAAAACGTCGATACCAGTATTGATATTGCGGTCGTCATTTCTTTTGTGTGTGCAATCTTGTTCGCAGGATTAAGTCTGGTCATTGGTGACATTTACCCGAACTTGGATGAGTCTACCTATCACGCATTGGCCGTTATCGCCCCACTCTACATCTTCTTGCCGATTGTCCGTGGCTACAACACGGTTCATGGGAATGTATTAAGAGCACTAGGAAAAACGACCGCAGTCTTCAAAATCAACTTTACTGGTCAATGGGTAATTTCAATTCCATTGTGTGCATTGATCATCTTTGGATTAGACGGTTCTATCTTTTGGGCATTCGCTATCCAACCATTCGAAGAAGTCGTTAAAGCTTTCCCATTCCGTCATTTGGCTCGAAAGTCTCTTAAAGAGTTTGATGCCGACAAAGCCAAAGAGTTGATGTATGACTAAACTCCGTATCGAGTTGCCGTCCTAAAACCTTCCTACGCTTTCTGAATACAACCTTGTCTTTTGACAAGGTTGTATTGTTTTAGCTGTACTTTTCATTGGTAGGCTTCACGTACACCCTCATTGATACTAAGGTCACATTAACACCAAGGTCATCTTAAATCTCATAGAAACCAAAAAGACCACTCAACATTCGGTTAAGTGGTCTTCGAAAATATTCCTTAAGGACTGCGTCTAGCTAGCCTATTGGTTATGCTATGTGCTATTTACCGTTCAACTTAAGCGCAGAGAAAGTCACACTGTTGTAATCGCCATTCTTTTTATCGACAGCGAAATCGCCAGTACCGCCACAACCAGGCCCCCATACAGGGTGAGAATCGCTCACGCTACATTGGCCGTATGCGCCCGCTTTGTAGTAAAAATCATCTTCAGCATAGCCCGTTGGTGAATCAAGTTCATCGATGCCCTTACTCAGGTCGATTTCATACTTAACGGTATCGTGACGCTCGGTTTCAAACGTTAGGTACATCATGGTGCCTTTCACTTCCACTTTGTAACTAAACTCTTCACCAAGAGCAATACCCGCTTCACCCGGCTCTGCAGGGTTTTCCCACGTGTTACCCCACACTGGATAAGCGATATCGGCACGGTTAGGATCTTTTTTCTCTAGGTTACGTTCATAGTTCCAGAATACTGAACCCATTTCTTGGTCAGGAAACTTCTTATAGAAGATCTTCAGCGGTTCATTACCATGCCCATAACCGGTTCCAGCTTTGATTAGCTCGTTGTGTTTTTTAGCATGAATCTGACCAACCACAACAGAATGAGCTGGGTATTTTTCTGGGAACTTAGCGTTAACTGAGACGTGATTAACTTTTAATGTCGCTTCTAATGTTCCGCCAACAGCACTGTATTCACTAGCCGCTGGGTGACTCGACAGTGCCCACTGGTTTCCTTTATCAGCCGTATCGATAGAGAAATCTGCGCCTCTTGGCATTTGTCGTAATTCAGAACGCGCATTCTTCGAGTTTTTCGTGGTAATCGCTTGGTTCTGCACTTCAAATACAAGGTTGCCGTCTTTATCAAGATGGAAGAAATCACTATGTGAGTAGCTCATCATGGCTACCCCTTCTATTTCATCAACACGACCATCTTCATTAATATCTGAAGGTATGGTTATTTTCCAATTATGCATATCGAATTTATCGGCAGGTACGGGGTAAGAAACACCGTTATTTGCGAAAGTAACCATTGGTACAGTCGCTAATAACGCCACTGCTAATATGTTTTTCTTAAACATGACTCATCCTTTATTGTTAACAGATACTGAGTACACTCTCAGCACAGAAACTACTTTTGAACACGAATTAGTACTAAATATTTTCTCTTCGACTTAAATAAACCAACCAATAAATAGAATTTACATTTCGCCATCTTTTAACTTTTACCAAAAATTTGGCGGTGGTTTATATCTATATCCCTCAACATGCCCCGTTATGTTTAAACCACAACAACTAGAACATCGATATGAAATTGTGGGAGTATTCTTATATTTGTATTATTTTAACACATACAATCAACTGAGCTTACAAGGTTTGTTAATATGAGAACTGAGTCATGATTGATTTGATTGGTAAGCCTTAAATTGAGATATTCATAACATTTAGCTATATAAATAGGCCATTAGTCAGAACTTTTGATAGATCTCACAGAAATCTACCCTAAGAATAAATACCATATTTGTCATACATTAATTTAATACCATGTAAGGTATTGGTTTGTGAGCCAGGGGTACATTGGATGTATCCAGAATAAAAAAATAATAGTGAGACAAAGGTATGAATTCTGTTACAAAAATTGCTGCAGCTGTTGCATGTACTCTTTTAGCGGGCACAGCTGCTGGTGCATCTCTTGATTATCGTTACGAGTATCGTGCTGCGACGGATTATACAAAGACTAATGGTGATACGGCTCACGTAGACGCTCGCCATCAACACCGAGTTAAGCTAGGTGAAAGCTTTAAGCTGTCAGATAAGTGGAAGCACTCTACTGGTCTAGAACTTAAGTTCCACGGTGATGACTCTTACTATGATGAAGATTCAGGTTCTGTTAAATCAGCAAACAGCCAGAGTTTTTACGATGGCAATTGGTACATCTATGGTATGGAGATCGATAACACTGCGACATACAAAATAGACAATAATTGGTATCTACAAATGGGTATGCCTATTGCTTGGGATTGGGATGAGCCTAATGCTAACGATGGCGACTGGAAGATGAAAAAGGTTACGTTTAAACCTCAGTTCCGCGTTGGCTATAAAGCAGATATGGGTTTAACAACTGCTATTCGTTACCGTCATGAATATGCTGACTTCCGTAACCACACACAATTTGGCGACAAAGATTCTGAAACTGGCGAGCGTTTAGAATCAGCTCAAAAGTCTAAAGTTACACTGACGGGTTCTTACAAAATTGAATCTCTACCTAAGCTTGGCCTTTCTTACGAAGCAAACTATGTAAAATCTTTGGATAACGTACTTCTTTATAATAGTGATGACTGGGAATGGGATGCTGGCTTAAAGGTAAACTACAAGTTCGGTTCTTGGAAACCTTTTGCTGAAATCTGGTCTTCTGATATCAGTTCATCTTCAAAAGATCGTGAAGCTAAATACCGTGTTGGTATTGCTTACTCATTCTAATAATAAAATAGTCAGAATATAAAATAGCCCTCTCCTCTTGTAATTTATTTGGGCATATTTTAATTACTTTATTTTAAATAATAGGATGTTCTAATTAGAATTAGCTTCATCCTAATAAATATTTAACGACTATTCATTATCTATTTCTTATGTGATTTACATATGGATTTAATATCATAAAGAGAATATTTTATGCAGATTTCTAAAGTCGCTACAGCTGTCGCTCTTTCGACAGGTTTATTATTCGGTTGTAACAGTGATGGTTTACCTATTCCGACGGATTCAGGTGCAGGCAGCCAAGAATCAGTACTAACAACGGGTTACTGGCAAATTAGTGATGGTAACTCCGCTTCAATATCCGCGTCATCTAACGCAGATCTACCAAACGTGTATGTTTTCCAAAAAGACGGTAATCATAAATACTATGACGACGACGATGACTTAGGTACATACACCATTAAAGATGCAAGTGCTTCTACCAATAATTATGATGATGAAGCTGGCACTGTTTCTTTTACTTACTATGAAACTGGCTCGTCAACTCTTGAAATTTTAGATGGTGCGTTTACCTTTGATGATTCAGGCGCTCTCACCATTTCAGATAACTCAACTGGTATTGCATATTCAGGTTCAGATCAGACAGAAACCGGGAGTGTACAAGACGCAATCAGCCAAGCGAATGAAGCAAACGGCATCAATGGCTATGTTCAAATTTTAGATACCAACAATGGCGGCGTAAAAAATGATGTTGGTGAGTTGCGTTTAAAACTGTCTGACAGCAGCAAAGGTGCAACGGTAGACACTATTGCATCAGGAAAAGTGACCGTTGATTTAATCTACCAAGTCGATGAAGACACGGCACAGCCAGAAAACGGCTCAGGTAACAACGCTTATATTAGTCTCTACGCTTCAGGTACATCTAATACGAACCTGCACGGCGAAGTTATTTTTAACTCTGGAGAAATTTTCTACCGTTCCACGGTTACCGATAGTAGCGGTAAACCTCAAATTCCTGATGAGCCTGTAGGCACTTACACTTTAGGTGAAGATCTCGCGGTTGAAATCAACTGGGCTAACGGTTATTACACATTCAAGGTCAATGACACCGTATACGACAATAGCGGCAACGGATTTGAGGCTTTCGACAAAGCTGCAGTTACTATCGTGTCATTAAAGCTTGGCGATACTTCCAACACCACACATTACGAATTGAACGCTGACAACTTTAAAGTTTATTCGAATGACACAACGACTGATGAGCTGGTGTTTGAAGATAACTTTAACAATTACCCGAATGGCCAAGCGCTATCAGGTAATCCGTACAACAACAACACAGCGGAAGCGACTGTTATTGTTGACGGTGGCAGTACTGAGCCTGACCCAGATCCTACTGACAACCAGGTAGCGGCTATTACTGATACGGATATTAGCGATACTGGCGAATTACGTTACAAGTTTGATTCAGGAATGACGACAGGCACACATAAAGTTTCTATGTACTATGACGTTGCTGAAACGGAATCGGCTTATGTTTCTCTCTTCGATACTAAAAATTCAACATCATCATTGATTGGTGAATTTAAAATCGATGAAGGGAAAATCACACTCCGTGGTGAAGGCACTCAAGTAACAACATTCACTCCAGGTACATGGATTGACCTTGAAATGTCTTGGGACACGTCAAGCTTGAGTGCTGCAGGCACTTATACCGTTAAGGTAAATGGTACAGAGTATGGTCCTTATACATCACAAAACACTACTCCAGGTGTGGAAGTAACTGCGACAACCATTAAATTCTCATCAAACGGTGGAACAGCAGATACAACTTTATACGTCGATGACTACAAGGTTTATTCCGATACAGCAGGCTCGACTGAAATCTTCTCTGATGACTACGAGAACTACAGCATTGGCGCAGATTTAAGTGCATCACCATACAACTCAAGTACATTCTCTGCAGTTGTTGCTGAAGACCCTCTAAACGCTGAGTAATAAGTTAAGTTAACCTAAAACTCTGTCAAAAATGCCGTCCTAGTGACGGCATTTTTATTTCCATTCAACTGAACTAAATCGTTCATTTGGCAAAAACTAACTCGCAAATAGCCCACTTACCCTCTCCATTAAGAGACTTGTCATTCCATACAAAATTCAAACCTCGAAAGCTCACCAATCCCCGCTTCGACTTCTCAATGTAATTAATAATTAAACTAATCGACATGTTGTTCTGATGCATATCACTAGTAACTTAGGTTAGAAATGGCTCTACATAAATCATGTTGTAACTGCAAGCTCTTCCCTACCTAGATACTACAAGTAGCCTGTTTGCATAGGGTTTAGGATTTAGGATTTAGGATTTAGGATTTAATCACGATATACAAACCAACCTTAAACACCTAGCCATGAGTCGTCGAGAATACTTAATATGTAAATACAAGCTCGTGCGAGCAACCTAAGCCTATCGCTCCCAGCAACATTAGCTTGTAACCGCTATTTACTAAGATAGGCAAATGGGAAGCTATGTTGAAGATTGAGCAAGGGGTGAGCGACAAAATATAGAACTGAGAAACAAGGTTAACCACCAGCCTTTTATCCGAATTATTGAGCGGCCTGTTATTTACCTTACCCAAACGACAGTCACAAAAAAGCCTCCGAACCCTAAGGCTGGAGGCTATTGCGATAGCTTTAATATTAAGTGTTATTCGACCAGATTACTTTTTGTACTGGTCGTGCGATACGTCTAGCTGGTAGAAAGTCGCTTGTGAGTAATCATCTAGGTCGCCGCTGATGTTTTGGTTGTAAACACCGGCCTTGAAGTACATGTACTTGCCGCCTGCGTCGTAGCCACTGTTGCTCATATCAACCACGTGTACAACGTCGTCTTTACCTTCGCGCATTAAAGTAACTGTCATCGTGTTGCCTTTAACGTCAATGCGGTAGCTGAACACTTCGCCAAGCGCGATACCATCGTCACCTACTTCAGCCGTCATATCGCCCACTAGAGGGTAAAAGTCCTCTTTTGTTGCGTCTTGGCTTTCGTGTGCAAAGTAAACTGCGCCCGTTGCTTGGTTTGGCAGTTTACGGTAGTACAGACGAATCGGCTCATCGTTTTGATCGTGAATCTGACCAATGATAAAGCGACCTACTTCATTCGCATTACCCGTCGTTGTCGCGTGGTCGATTTTCAACGTTGCTTCAAGAACGCCGTCGATACCAGCCGCAGCTTCTAAGTCAGACTCAGGTGCGCTTGAGAATACCCAGTTGTTCTTGTTAACACCTTTAGTGCTAATAGACTGATCACCACGACGCATCATTTCACGAAGCTCTGTACGCGCGTACTTAGTGTTTTTAGATGTACGTACACCTTTCACGTAAGCTTTGAATACTAGGCCGCCGTCATCAGCTGTGTAGAAGATTTCAGGGTGTTGGTAACCGTTTGCAAGGTTCCACTCAGAAACGTCATCAGGCTTGCCGTTTTTGTCATGGTCAAATGGTTGAGATAGGTACCAATGCGTCATGTCAAAGTTTTCGCTCGGTGCGTTACCAGCAACTGGTGTCGCTGGCAGGCCTGTTGGAACTGGAAGTGCACTGCGTGTGTCGCATTCAACGGTCGTCTCACAAGGGTAAACCGCTGCTACACCGAAGTTACCAGAGCGTAGATCTTTACGCGCATCTTTACGTGCTTTTTCTGCCGCTTTCATTTCAGCAATAATCACGGCTTCTGCTGCTACCACGTCTGAAGTGATGATATGGCTAGCAGGACATGCGTTGATGCTACAGTTAACCGCCGCTAACCCCGTCACACTGTTCCAACCGTTTTTGGTGTTACCGTGACCAACGTATCTTACGTAGCGTGCTTGCACTGCTGGTTCAAATTGGAAACGCTCTAGGCCGATCGCTTTACCTGAGCTTAGTTGGTTTTCTAGTACCGTTGTCCAGCTTTCGCCATCAACACTCACTTGGATATCAAATTTAGATTGGCGCTGATTACCTTTACTGAAAGATGCCTGAACCGCGTCAAACTCTTGTACTGAACCATAGTCTAGCGTTGCCCACTCGCCGTCACCCGCAGATGACCAACGTGTAGTTAGGTCTTGGTCAACGAGACGATCAGGTCCGTTACCATCATGGCTACTAGCGGAAACAGCAACTGGCGTCAGAAGCGCTTCACCAGTTTCTTTGTTATTTGGAAAATCAGCAGTAGGCGTGCTCGTGCTCGCACAACCAACCGCAAGTAGAATAGAAGAAGCGAGTAAAGTTTTTAGAGTAATTTGTTTCATATTTAATCCATTATTATAATACAAAGACAGCGTTCGTAAGTGAAAGCTAAATCAGCAAACACGAGCTATAAGGCGATTCACCTATCAGTATTTGCGATAACACGAAAATATTACATAATCTTATAATACAAATAAAACACTTCGTTGGATAAATGAGACTAGGAACACTTTCCGATTTTTCCATACTTTAACTGGATCACATTTCCTATTGATAAAAGACAATATATAAAAATTTAGAATGCGAAATGAGCTAGCAAGGGCAGAACAAGCGAGCTGTAATCGTGTGTATTTGCAGGGTTCGAGCAGAACATTTGTCCTTCCAAACACATCACTGTAAGTGTCCAAAAACAAAAAAGACCACATTGTAGGCATCAATATGGTCTTCTTCATTACCGACATGGCTAACCAAACATCAGAGAACTCAGTTATGCTCTGCTCTTAGAGAACTAAAGCTCACATCAAACACTTCACCCGCATAGTCGCTATCAGGCTTAAATTGTGGGTAGATGCCCGCTTTGAAATAGAAAGCGATGTCTGTCGATGTCCAATCTGACGTCAACGATACCGTGTCCCCATCTTTATCTGTGTAATCTTGTCCCCAAGGGACTAAATGAGAAACCGTATTAGTTCCATCTAAATCATGAGTCGCCAAGTAGATACCGTCTTGATTGGCACGAATCGTATATCGCCACTCTTCACTTGCCGAATAAGTACCTAACTCGACACTGAACGGGTCACAGTGATTACAGTCTTGGTTGTTGCGCTCAAAATCAGAGTTCAGTATCACTCTTACTGGCTTATTCTCGCCTTCCCATAACAGCTTCACCAATGCTTGATTGATCTTCCAACCATGGATTTGCCCAACTACCACTTTGGGATCTTGATTATTGATGTTCGGGTAATCTTCAATTCGTAAGCTTGCGGTTAACTCGTGACTGGTAGCGTTCGTTCTAGTGTCGTCCAAATACCAACTAGTATCTTCATCGCTGGTGCTACAATCCGGTTGAGTACTACTTTGATACAACTCCCTTAACTCAGAGCGAATATAGCTAGAATTTTCGGTAGAGGTGCCATAACCCATATCCGCTCTAAAGTGCACTCTCCCTTCATCGGTATTGAAATAAGAAAGGTCAATATCGCTATGATAGACATCGCTATCATTAGCGAGAAGGTCTTTACTCGATTCACAGCGCTCAGGTTCTAGTTCAGCCGCACTGTCACCCCCACTTCCATACCAAGTGTCTTTGCTCGCAGGAATCGTCAACTTCCAATCATTAATATCCCAATCGTTTGAGCCGTTGACCTGTGTGGTGGTGTATCGCAGTGCCTGAAAATGAGCCGTGGCTTCGCCATTTTCAAATTGATTATAGATACCCGCTTTAAAATAACTCAGTAGATGCTGCCAGTAGGTGATGTCTTCGTCGACTTTAACTTCATCGTTCACTTTGATCGAAAGGGTGTTTTCATAAACAGAAAGATCAAACTTAGTGAAGCTATCAAGATCAGCCTCTCCTAAATCATAACGATTATATGAAGTTGCATAACAATCCGAAGAGTCAGCAGCGCTGCTACAGTCAATAGCATTGTTTTTCATGACTGCCCAGTAGTGACCTGTGAGGCCATCTCGTTCTTGCTCCCAAACCACACGCAATAGCGGATGAGGGATATAACCCGTACCACTCTCGTCTGTACCTTTATTGTGGATCTGTAGCACTGTCACTTCATCGTGATCTGCGGGAGAACTCGCCATTGCATGTTCGATATCGGGCAAGCTTATTTCTGCATACAAACTGCGTCTTACGCCTGCTTCATTGATATCGAAGTTTTCTCCTTCACGAACTTCAGAGCGCATCTTGTAGTTCGCCATTTTGAAGATCAGGTTTTCCGTCTCTTCATCCGCGTAAAAATAATCACTGATGTAGCCATCGAAATCCCCATCTTTCACTTCAGAAGTTTTATTACCCTCTGTGCCGTTAGGATCCGATACCTGAAGGTCAGAACTCGAGAGGATGTTTTGATACTTAGCAATATCATAAGGCGCAACAACGCCATAGGACGATCCTGGATTGGTGTTATCAGAAGAGTCACTGCTATCACTTGAGCTGCTTCCACCGCAGCCGTATGTGAGTGAAGCGAGCGCGACGATGAGGATTGGCTTATTCACATTTATCTCACTTATCCATAAGAGTAGAGTGATAATGTATATTTGTACTATTTTATGTCAATTATGAGTTTATCAGAATGTGAGATGCGACAGATGAAGTTATATGAGTAGATTTCACGTAGGGTTTGAGACAAAAACAACGCAGAAAGGCCACTCTAAACTCGAAAGTTATTGAGTGGCTCTTTGACTAAAAATAATATTTAAACTACTGATTTTTAAATATTATTTATGGAAGCAATTAAACTTTAAAACTGCTCATCAGTTCACTGACGCTGCCATTCAGTGTTTTGATTTCAGCGGATTCTGTCAGTTGATCTTGGCTTAGCTTATTGAGCTCTTCGACGAAGCTTTCAATCTTGTGCATGTTCTTAGCGAGACTTTGAATGAGGGCATTCTGCTCGACAGAAGAGCCAGAAATATCATTATTGAAACGACTCACGGTTTCCATCTGTTCTGTTAGCTTCGCCAGCATGTTAACGGCTTGAACCACTTGAGCACGAGTCATCTCGCAATTGCTCTTCGTTAACTCAATCGATTTAACCAAGCCATCCGATTTAGACTGCAACCCAGATAGCGCCTCTTCTATTTCAGAGGTACTGATTTGAGTTCGGTTTGCTAGCGCACGGACTTCGTCAGCCACCACAGCAAAACCTCGACCATGCTCGCCTGCTCTCGCCGCCTCTATAGACGCATTCAACGCAAGTAAGTTGGTTTGTTCAGCAATGCCGCCAATCACAGACACAATCGACTGTATGCTCTGCGTTTCGTTGGCCATAGAGCGAATATCATCAGACGTCGTACCGACTTGCTTCTCAAGATCACTGATGTACGTTTCTGTCACTGTATTGATTTGCTTAGTCTCATCGCTAAACACAGCGGCATCTCGTGCCGCATCTGCCGCTGACTGTGAGTTCTTTTCCACTTCATTTGATGCTTCAGACAAACCATTAATCGCTGAGACCACTTGAACGGTTTCATCAGTATGAACTTTCAATACGTCGCTGGTTTCTTTACAACCTTCTCGAATGCTTAATACCTTGGTATCGAGATCCGAGTTCTTGAATTTCACATCTTTAACCATTTCTTGCAGGCCAATGATGAACAAGTTGATGTCCTTAGCAATATGTCCTAGATCGTCATTGCCTTTCTCAGCAAGCCTTTGAGTCAAGTCGCCATTACCTTGAGAAAGGTCATGAACGATTTTTCGCAGCGACACGATTGGACGGTAAAAACGATTCAGAAGTAAAATCATCAATATCACCGAACCGAATACACAGGCGACAATCAGCATTCGCGTATTCGACATCACACCATTCAACTGATTTAACGCTAACTCAGGATCGATACTGGAAATCATGAACCATTCTTTTTGACTGCCAATATCCACCTTCTTAGCCATCAAGATTCTTGGATTGCCATCAATCACACCTTCAATGAACTGGTCAGGCAGTTCAATTGCACTGCTTAGTTTCATCAAGGCGTCAGCAGAGGAGATATTGGTTTGCGGAAGCACGTTCTCTATTGTGGAAGCAACAACCATTCCTCTCTCATCCACGATGATACCTTTCGCTTCGTAGATGCTATCTAACTGTTTGAGTTGTGTTTCCAAATCGTCAAAACGAATATCGGCCATGATCACGCGATCTTGGTATGAGTACGTCACACCAATCATAGGCACTTGAGTACTCTTAGTGAAAAACAGGTCACTAAAAGATAAACCTGATTTCAATTTTGCCTGTTGATACCAAGGGCGAGTTGTTGGGTTGTATTTTTCTTTGATTCCAACACCGTTAGGGAAAGACTCTGACGGACGAGAAGTGTAAGAACGGCCGTCGTCAAAACCCACTACAATTTTATCAATGCCACCGAGCTTGGCGGCGTAATGCATAAGCGCTTCATTAGGCACTTGATATGGGGATTTCATGAACTCTTGTGCAACGGAATTGACGGTATCTATGGTGCGCTGGACGGTACTTTCTATTTGATTAATTTCTATCGTTAGCGAGTGGTCAATCTCGTTATAAATCGTTTGGTTCACCTGATCAGTCGCTAAGTTAAGCGTAAACCAGTTCGTAAATGCCAATGCACTAGAACTGACGATCGCTACCATTAAAATCAATTTTCCTTTAAACCCTAGAGACAATTTTGAATTCATAAAACTCATCATCCATATCAACCTATATCTATTATTTTCATCCGAATGAAATGGTCATTTTTAAGATTTTCGAAGATACGGGAAGCGAAACTTGTTCATGCCGATCCATCGTCACAACCATCGATTTAATTAATATTGTATGTTTAATTAACTGCACTTTCTGTGAGCGATATTGATATATTAAAACTGGCTAAAACCACCCTGTGACATAGGTATCATTTATGAATATGGACTTTTAACTCGATTGGGAAAGAATAAGTAAATCACTAAAAATGATCGACTTTTGAATAACAAAACAACAACTTCGCCGATAATGCCTCTACTTAAATTATTCATATAAATCTCGATTCGCTGACTAGGAAAGTGAGCATTAAGTCACATTTTCACTAACCAACCATTCACTAAAGGAATTCAATCTCTAGATTTATTTGTAATACAATAACCCCTACTGTATGGTGTATTTGAATCATAACTTAAGTTCTTTCTGGATGCTTTTGTGCAATTCAAAGTGGTAATTGAAGCAACTCGCTTTAAGGTCATTGAACACGTTTAATGTAGAAACTGTCGGGGGATCTCGTTAATCGTTATTTCACTTATCTTGTTCATTGGTTTTTCCAGACGGCTAGTCCGAATACGCCCACACAGTCACCAGCTGTGTGGGCTTTTTTTTGTTTTGTGATTATTGCTTCGGGTTTTGGTTATCGATCTACGCTACAACCTATCGCGCAGTAGTGACGGTATTAGAGATTTGAGCATGTGAGAATCAGCTGATCCCTAATAAAGCGCGTCTAGAACAAAGAATTTCTGGAGGCGTTGAGTGTTAGCAAGCAGCTTTGCAGCATTGAAAATCGAGATTAAATGAAAGTCGGAACAGGTAGAGTTTTGATTAGATAGAACAAAAGGAAGCAAAAAAGTAGAGCTAGAAGAATAATACAGATGGTAACGGGCTTTGCGAAAAAGAGTGAAACTGTGGGAGTAAGCTGGGAATTGTAGTTGCAGATAAAGCGGCATTTGAGATAAAACGGTCTTGTAGATAAGACCTGGTATAGATAAAAACGAACCTCGCTGAGGTATCGCCGCCTAAAAGACAGGCAATACCCTAGCGAGGCCGTACGTCGATTACTTCTCTAGTTTAGCGAAGTAGTCGAAGATTACTGGTACATCGTTGTTACCCATGCCTGCATCAACAGCAGCTTGTAGGCTTGTTGCAGTACCTTGAGCGATTAGAGACTCAGTACCTAGCTCTTCACAAAGAGCAAGGAAGTAACCAAGGTCTTTGTTTGCGTTAGCAACTGAGAAACCTAGCTTCTCTTCGCCGTCTACTGCGTAGAACTTACAGAATTGCATGAACGGAGAGTTAGATGGACCTGCAGACATGATGTCAAACAGTTGTTGGCCATCAACACCAGCGCGTTGAGCAACAGCGAAAGCTTGAGACATAGTCGCAACAGTCGTCATACCCATGAAGTTGTTTACAAGCTTAGTCACGTGACCAGAACCTAGAGCGCCTAGGTGGAATACGTTTTCGCCTTGCTCTTCAAGAACAGGTTTAACTTTGTTGAAAGTTTCCATGTCGCCAGCAGCCATGATGTTCAGAAGACCATCTTTAGCGTGTGCAGGAGTACGACCTAAAGGAGCGTCGATCATGCCCGCGCCTTTTTCAGCAAGAGCTGCGCCGATTTTCTTAGTAGAAGCAGGAATAGAAGTACCGAAGTCTACTAGTACTGCGCCTTCTTTGATGCCCGCTAGAACGCCGTCTTCGCCGTAAACGATTTTTTCAACAACAGCAGAAGTTGTCAGACAAAACTGAACGATGTCACTTGCAGCAGCTAGTTCTTTAGCAGAAGTGAATGCAGTTGCGTTGCCGCGATCTGTTACGCGAGCAACAGCTTCAGCGCTTAGATCCATTACGTTTACGTGGTAGCCGCGCTTTTGTAGGTTTTCAACCATGTTGCCGCCCATAAGACCTAGGCCAATGAAACCGATTACAGGTTTAGTCATGTTCAAACTCCAAATATAGTATTGTATGATTATATGCTCATTATAATAACGACGTCTTTCTCGTTACGCAATAGTTTTAGGGCATTGATTTGATGGTTAGACGCAAGTTGTGACGGGGGTTCACTTTACGAGAAAATATGGGTCACGCTTTATACTTACAGGAACTATTTACCACTTTAAAAACCGTCTATTGATGACATAACATACGTTAAATGTCATACGATTAGTAAGAACAAGCTACGCCTTTACCTATGTATAGTTCGCTACTTCCTTACTCAGCCAGTGATTAGACTGTTCACGGAAAAGTAAGTCATAACAATTGCTAGGAAACAGGCGTTGGCGCCCTGTTCTTCTAACAGAGCGATACATGCGAGTCTCTTATACGACTCCTGCACATTTCATTGAGCATAGTGGCTAAGTACATGCCCGGGCTTTGTGTGTATCAATGTCCAGATTTAGCCTTGAGCCACTGACTTAGCATCGAGAAGCTATTTATCTCTGGCCAATTAAGTTATCTTTCAACCTGATCGGTTTGCCACTTATCCAACTTAACTGACTTATCCAACTCCAACTTAATTCGCTAGCCAAACAAAAAAACTCCGAGCTTTCACTCGGAGTTTTTAGTATCTAACTTCTGTTACTTCAGCGGATTACAGTTCGATTGAAACCGTTTCGCCGTCAACATTGAGCAGTAGCGTGTTGCCTTCAAGCTTGTGAGACACTTCAACTTGCTCGCCTTCGTTCTTATTAGGAACAAGAAGCGTCAAGATATTGTGCTCTTTCGATGGCTTGAATTCCACTTCCACGTGACGGTGGATCTCAAGATCTTTAAACTCGTATGGGTCAACTTCGCCAAAGCCTTCAACGTTCTTAACTGAAGTGATGTTATCAGCAGACTCGTTGATGAAGTTTACGTCTAGGTGCGCAACTTCGCCACGGATAGTGAAAGACTTGTCTGCCACTTCGTTTGCGAAAGTTGTGTGCATTAGCCAAGTCATGTCTTTCTCTTCAGAAAGCGTTGCCTTGTCTTGCATTACGAAGACTTTACCTTGAACGAACCAAACCTTACGCTTGTAAGATTCAATTTCAGGAACGAAGTACTTGTAAGATGCCGTTGCATCACCTTCAACCATCTTCACATCAGATTCTGTGTCAAAGTCAGAGATAGTGCCGCCCGCTTCGATACAGAAGCGATCTTGGTGGTTTTCGTAGCCTGTGTTCTTGTTCTCGCCGTACTGACCTTTACCGCCAAATAGTGGCAGGTTTTTAGAGAACGTTTGACGACGCCACTTAGTGTGCATGTCTACACCGAAACCACCGTAGTAACCTGTTACTGACGCTAGCGTTTCACCAAATGCGTGAAGCGTAAATGCGTTTTGGTCACCGTGAGAGTGGCTGATTGAGCCAAACGGAGAACATTTGAATACCATGTGAATATGGTTATCACGCTCAGTCATCTTGTTGTGGAATGCAGCCCAACCCGTGATTGGGAATACTTTCAACATTGGATCGTTCGATGGGGCTTTCTCTTCAGGTGCATCCCAAAGGAAGTTAAAACGAAGATCGTCATAACCGAAGTCCCACCAACCGAAGTTGTAGAATTTGGTGTGTGCTTCAGTATCACGGCCTTTCAGTTGGTTGTAGTACCAAACGTACTCAGACTTCAGGTTAACACCTGCGTAGTGCTTGATGTTGTAAGCCAGTTTTAAACCTGGGAAATCGCCGATTGAAGACTGGTCACAGAAGCTCGCGCGCTTAGAGTGAACTGGCATGCAGTAAAGCGGGAAATCACCTGTGTTTTCGTAGAATGTTTTGTTAAACATGTCTACACCACAGTATGCTTTCAATAGGTCGAATGCTTCGCCTAGGAATGCAGTTTGCGTGTTCCAGTAATCAGGACCTTCAGTCCAACCGCCGTCTACACCGCCCCATGGTGGGTAATGTACTGCGTAGTATTCTAGCGCGTATGCAATGTACTCGCCTGCTTTCGGGTGATCGTGGTAAAGCGCGATACACGTTGGGATGATCGCAGAAGAGATAGAACGAACACAGTGGCTGTTTAGTGGGTTGTTCAATAGATCAACCGTCACTTTCAGGTGGTGCATGATTTCGTCTAGACGCTCAATCAAAGCATCTTGAACTTGCTGGCGTTCTTCATCTGTGAAGTAGCCGTGTAGCCAATCGTAACCCCAAGCCATAGCAGCGATAACACGGAAAGCCGCTTCATCGTTATAGCCACGAGAAGTCACGCCTTCTGGATCGTACGTAGACAGTTTTAGAGTCCAAGCTTTTGCTTTCGCAATGAGCGCTTCGTCTTCTTTCACAACACCAGCAATCGCTAGGTTACGTGTCGCGTTCAGTGCCATTTGGCAATCAACGTACATTTGACGCCAATAAGGACGCCATAGAGAAGCTTTACCTACCGTCTCAGCTGGGTACGCTTGAGGTTCTTCAAAAGGAGCAGTCTCAAGGAACTTAACGGTAGAGTTGTTGTAGAAATCATCAAACATACAGTGAGCTTGATCAGCTTTCACTTTTGCTTTGAATTCTTCTAGCTGATCAGCTGAACAAGAAGACGCGGACGTGCTTCGCTCAAGGTGTCTAGGAATGATAGGTCGAAGTCACGTGTTTGAACTTCGATAGGGAGTAGGTCTACAAGATTACCTGCTGAAGTATCGTTTTCCAGCTTCATCTTCCTGATTGCATCAAGAGATTTTTGGTCGCTCATTCTAACTCACTTATTTTTCAAGTTGATTGAAAGGAATTAGCAATAATATACATCTTATTGTATGACAATTGAATATATTTCGATTCGATTGAACCACTTTGTACAGTTTTCGTGATTTAGGTCAGATATCTTTCACCTGACGGTTTTCCAGTTCCGCAGAATAAAAAAATGCGACGCCCTTTTGAGTCGTCGCATTCTATTATAAACGTTTTCTATGTATTAGCTTTCGGTTACTGCTTTCGCTTGCTTGCCGCCATCATCGACCGCTTTCACAAGTAGAACACCAACACCACCAACAATCACACCACAAAGGATGAAGACTAAACGTCCCCACATTGGGTTCGTCAGAAGAGCCATCAACATGATACCAACACCCGCTACCGCAATCAGTTTACCAAGCATTTGACGTTGTTTGTTATCCAACACTTTTTGCTCTGCCGATTCTGCTACTAATGGTGTATCTAAGTTGCCAAAGAACTTATCAACATCCGCTTGACGTTCTTTTGATAGAGGCTTGTAGAACATCGTAGATAGTACGAAGAAGCCACCGGTTAGCGTGATGTGAGCAATGAGACCAATCGCAACTTTAACATCAGACCATTCACGTCCTGTTAGAGTATCAAGACCAAACGCCGCTGCTACCATCTCCGCGTTGATAACAAAACCAACCACATAAGATACGGTACCACCAACAACTAGCGTACCCCAGCCAGCCCAGTCCGGAGTCTTCTTGATGAAGAAACCAAGGAATGCAGGAATCGTCATAGGGAAGCCGATTAACGCACCTACGTACATCATCGTATCAAACAGGCTTAAGCCTTTTAATGAGTTGATGAACTGCGCAATTAGGATAATAGCGAAACCAAATACCGCTGAAGTAATTTTAGATACGGTTACTAGTTCTTTCTCTGATGCTTGACCTTTACGAACGATTGTTTCGTAGAAGTTCTTAACAAAAATACCTGAGTTACGGTTTAGACCTGAGTCCATTGAAGACATTGTCGCTGCAAACATCGCGGCAACTAATAGACCAACCATACCTGCTGGCATGTACTCTTGTACGAAGTATAGGTAAGCAAAGTCGCCCGCTTTTTTACCTGCATTAGGGTAAGCCGCTGATAAATCAACACCTTGGCCTGCAATGAACCAAGAAGGCATGAACCAAATAAACACACCACACAACATCAACACACAAGCAAGCAATGCAGCTTTCTTAGCATTCTTTGAATCTTTTGCTGCTAGGTAACGGTATGAGTTAAGCATGTTGTTCGTGATTGAGAACTGCTTAACGAAGATGAAGAATGCCCAAATAGTAAAGATGCTTAGGTAGTTGATGTTGTTGCCCCAAAGGAACGAACCACCATCTTGTACTGGGAAGTTGTTAACAATCTCACCAACACCGCCACCTTGAACAACCGCTACAACCGCACAAGTTACCGTTACCGCCATGATGATAACCATCTGCATGAAGTCAGATGCGATTACCGCCCATGAACCACCTGTTACCGACATTGCCAATACCACAAGGCCAGTCACCCAGATAGTCATGTTCATGTCGAAACCGAAGATACCCGAAGCGATGATTGCCAATGCGTTTAACCAAACACCCGCAGATACCACTGAGTTCGGCATTGAAGACCAAGTGAATACTTGTTCGTTGGTCGCACCAAAACGCATACGAATCGCTTCGATTACCGTAACAACGCGAAGTTGACGGAATTTCGGCGCGAAGTACGCGTAGTTCATGAAGTAACCAAATGCGTTGGCTACGAAGATGACCGCTACAGCGAAACCATCATTATACGCTTTACCTGCTGCACCGGTGAATGTCCATGCACTAAACTGGGTCATAAAGGCGGTTGCACCAACCATCCACCACAACATGTTACCGCCCCCGCGGAAGTAGTCGCTAGTAGTACTTGTAAATGTTCTAAACATCCAACCTATCGCAATCAAGAATAGGAAATAAATGCCGACAATAATCGTGTTGAGTTCCATCGTGTATCCTTTGTCCGTTTTAATTTGTTACGAGGACTATAGGAAATTCGACCCTTTATTTGTAGTACAATAATCCAAATAAGTGATGGTGATCTTATTTTGATTGATTAAGTTAATTATATATATGACATAGGATGGAATATGGCTAATCCATTAAGGAAATTGTTAGGGTTTTAGGTAAAAACTCAAAAGATCAAACACTAAAAATAAACTTCACCTTAAAAACAACAACTTAAAACAAAAGTGAGACTTTGCACACTTATGAACAAATACAACCAAACACATATAAACATAAAGATCTCAAAAATAATAAAAGAGAATCCTTGACCAAACCCACATCATTCATCACACAATAAACCAGTGTTTTTTACGAAATCGAGCGGGTAATATCATTAGAATTCAATTTAAATTTGTGTAGTGCTCTTATCTTTAGATCTAAATATAAATGGATGAGAAATCACCTCAATCGAATGACTATTTCAACCATTTCCTGATGAGTTAAGAGAGGAAATTTAAGCTGCTGTCTCTGGGAGTGATAAAGAGAACGTGCAAAGATTAGAGGGCATTGAGCAACCCGAATAGCTAAAGAAAGATGGAAAAATGATTGAACCAAAACAGTGCAACACGCTGCCTAAAAACAAAAAGATTAGCTCGCTAACATGTTCGTAAGTATCCCATTGTTTTACAGGGTGCTCGATTATCACGCCAAAATTTTCGCCCATATGAATAAACAGAACGGTGACCATATGATGGTGAACTCATATCTAAAAAATCAACCAAAATAAAACTGGGTCTTTGTGCATTTATATCCAGCTTTAAAAAAGACCAGAATCACACTATTTCCGAAACAATATGGTTAAAACAAGATCGAAGTCTAGTTAGAAGACTTCCGGTTGTGATCGCTCCGCGCTTCCAAGCTTTCGTTAATTGAAGAATTATTGTCATACAATATTCTATATACCTAACCAGACATAAGGACATGTGGCATGCGCTCAATGAAAGATATCACTCAAGACGCTATCGATATCGTTAAACCCTCTATCGACAAACTGTTTGAAAGAACCAATAGAAAAGAACTGCATATTGTCGTTATGAATCCACATCTCAAACCTTGGGAAGCCTCTTTCGAAGACGCCATTCTTTATGAAGAGTCTTTAGGAACCCCTGATAACTGGACTATCAAGTTTGATCACCTTGCTCGTAAGAAAGCTCAGCAAGCATGGCGAGAATCGACAAGCAATCTAACACTTCACTCCCAACACCCATCTTCATTACGTGACGAAGACTTACTGTTTTATGGTTCGTTTGTTTACGGAAACGTGGTTGTTGCCTGCAGTGGCGTACAACAATGGTATGACATGCTGATCAGTGGCTGGATAGCGGTAACTATTGAACAGCTAGCAATGCACGAATACCAAACAGAAAAAGCAGAAAACCCTACAAAAACATATCGCTAATAATTAGGGCGTGTTGATCTTTCGTGAGTGTTTTTTGAACAGCATGGTAAAGAGTTA
>NZ_JBGONY010000015.1:0-99531 GCF_041439375.1 Vibrio crassostreae
TAATAATCACCCATACTGGCCGTTTCTATCTGAGATCCAATTAGGAAACAAAGCCATTCAAGGGTCAAATATCGCTCCTCAATATCAGTTAGTCAGTACTAAGGACGTTTTAATTGAGTTACTAGAGAAGGATGGGTGGGCTGTTTTACCAACTGAACATGTAGAAAAACACTATTCGAAAGATTCAATCGTGGAGTTAGATGTATTCGAATTAGTGAATAGCCTTGATTACCACATTGGTATATTCTTCTCACCCTCACTAGAGCAGCATGATGTTATTTCTAATATTATGACAAAAATTAGAAACTACGCTGAAAAAGAATACAATTAGCAAGGTAAAATGCATTCACCCCAATAATTTGCAGGTTCTACAATCACCCCGCCATTTATAACTGCTGAATTTTAGTCGAATTGTGCACCCGAGAATTGAGTGGCAAAAAGTAGTAGCTCACATTTGGACAACAGCTTGTTTCCCAAATTATTCTCATGAATGTTACTGGTACCTAAACACGTTTCGGGGCAGAAATGAGTTAGAGACCCTAGTAACCCACCAAACTCGGAAACAAGTTGATGGCCACCACACCAAATCACATAGACTATTAACTCACGCCCCATTTGTTTCCTATTAGTGTCTTTCATAGAAAGCTACTCAGAATGTTCTTACATTTTCTGAGTAACTACCCCTCTCCGAATCCTTCTGAATATACCCATTATTACAAATACGTAATAATAATTTTCTATTTAAGGGGATTATCAAAACATGCACTCGCACCTATACTGGCTCCAACAAAACGAGAGAGCGGAAACAATTAAGCTCAACTACGCTTAACGGGTTGAATTTAATTGCACGGTTATCCGCTGTACTGACATATATAGGAAACATCCAATGACAATCGAAATTAAACCTGGTCAAACTCATATCAAATCAAAAGCAATGGTTGCATGGGCAGCTGGCGAGCCACTAAAAATGGAAGAAGTTGATGTACAACTTCCAAAAGCTGGTGAGGTTCTAGTTCGCATCGTTGCTACTGGTGTTTGTCACACTGACGCATTCACATTATCAGGTGACGATCCAGAAGGTATCTTCCCTTCAATCCTTGGTCACGAAGGTGGCGGTATCGTTGAGATGATCGGCGAAGGCGTTACAAGTGTTGAGATTGGCGACCACGTTATCCCACTTTACACAGCAGAATGTGGCGAATGTAAGTTCTGTAAATCTGGTAAAACTAACCTATGCCAAGCCGTTCGTGAAACGCAAGGTAAAGGCCTAATGCCAGACGGTACAAGCCGCTTCTCTATCAATGGCGAAACAATCTTCCATTACATGGGTTGCTCTACTTTCTCTGAGTACACAGTACTTCCAGAAATCTCTCTAGCGAAAGTAAGCAAAGAAGCACCACTTGAAGAAGTTTGTCTTCTAGGTTGTGGTGTAACAACAGGTATGGGCGCTGTACTAAACACAGCTAAAGTTGAAAAAGGCGACAACGTTGCTGTATTCGGCCTAGGCGGTATCGGTCTATCTGCAATCATTGGTGCTCGCATGGCTGGTGCTGACCGCATCATCGGTGTTGATATCAATGAAAGCAAATTCGAGCTAGCAAAACAGCTTGGCGCGACTGACTGCATCAACCCAACTAAATTCGACAAACCAATCCAAGACGTTATCGTTGAGATGACAGACGGTGGTGTTGAGTACTCTTTTGAGTGTATCGGCAACGTAAACGTGATGCGTCAAGCACTTGAGTGCTGCCACAAAGGTTGGGGCGAATCAGTAATCATTGGTGTTGCGGGTGCAGGTCAAGAGATCTCAACTCGTCCATTCCAACTAGTGACTGGTCGTGTATGGCGTGGTTCTGCTTTCGGTGGTGTTAAAGGCCGCTCTGAGCTTCCAGAAATCGTTAACCGTTACATGGCGGGTGAGTTTGGTCTTCAAGAGTTCATCACTCACACTATGGGTCTGCAAGACGTAAACGAAGCATTCGACCTAATGCACAAAGGTGAATCTATCCGTACTGTTTTACACATGGACAGATAATTCTCCTTGGTCTCGGCACTTAGGTGTCGAGACCACAGTTCTGACTTAAGCATCAGAGCGAAACTGTCTTCACCACCTCCTGCCCGGTGGGTGGTGAAACTTTTACTCATATAGACAAATTTACTCCCAAACCATCAACCTAACGGAGCACAATAGATGACAATTGAAAACATTAGCCAAGCAAAGGTTGCTGGTGGTTGGCACAAACAATACACCCACTTTTCTGCAACGCTTGACTGCAACATGCGTTTCGCGATTTTCTTGCCACCGAATGCAAGCAAAGAAAACCCAGTACCTGTTTTATATTGGTTATCAGGCCTAACCTGTACCGATGAAAACTTCATGCAAAAAGCCGGCGCATTCAAAGCCGCGGCTGAGCAAGGCATTGCCATTGTTGCCCCAGACACAAGCCCGCGTGGCGAAGGTGTTGCCGACGATGAAAACTACGACTTAGGCCAAGGCGCAGGCTTCTACGTGAATGCTACTCAAGCGCCATGGGACAGCCATTACCACATGTACGATTACGTGGTAACAGAGCTACCAGCGCTGATTGAGTCTTTCTTCCCAGTGACATCAGTGAAATCAATTTCTGGTCACAGCATGGGCGGACATGGTGCACTAACGATTGGCATTAAAAACGAAGATAGCTACCGCTCTATCTCGGCATTCAGCCCAATCACGAACCCAATGCAATGCCCTTGGGGACAGAAAGCATTCAACCAATACTTGGGCTTAGATATTGAAGAGTGGAAGCACTACGATGCCTCTGAGCTTCTAAAAACCAAAGGCACTAAGCTGCCAATGTTGGTAGACCAAGGCGAAGCGGATAACTTCCTGATTGAGCAGCTTAAACCTGAGCAACTAGTCGAAGCGGCTAAGGTAACCAATGCCGATTTAGAGCTACGTATGCAGCCAGGTTACGACCACAGCTACTTCTTCATCTCTAGCTTTATTGATGAGCACATTGAGTTCCACGCGGCTTACCTAAACAAGTAGCGACACCTATTTAGCCCACACCTTGCAAAAGCGTGAGGTGTGGGCTTTTTTGTGCCTGCAATATGAGTTAATCCGCGATTGGCATCGATTAACACTTTCAAACACTCTTGCTATACCAACACAAACAATACAACGACAAAGGTACGAATATGAGCTGGTTTTTCTTGATGATGGGCGTAATGGCTGAAGCACTTTCTCACGTTGCACTTAAAGCCACTGACGGGTTTAGTTTGTCTAAACCAGTACCAGCTTTACTGGTTATCTCAGGGCACTTGGCAGCGTTTCTATTTTTGAGCCAAGCGATGAAGGGAATGCCAGTTGGTGTGGTGCACTCTTTATGGGCAGGTTTAGCTATCGTGACCGTGAGTCTGATTTCTACATTCGTTTACCGCCAGCACCTCGATACCATGGTTTGGATTGGCATGTTACTAGTGGCAGCCGGTGTTGTGATGATCAACCTGTCGCAAGGTCACTCACACTAGTTTAGATAGTGAGTTATTAACAGTGTGTCAATTCGTTCAAACTTCCTAACAGACAGGTGATGCCTTCACTTATTCATACTCTTACAATCAGCAAATCAAACCTGTTACCATAGCGTCTTCAACATCACCTATTTTGAAGGTTGCTATGAAAGCAATTAAGACTCTTTTCTTCCTGATGGTTTTGGCTTGCGGCCTGTTTACCGCTTGGTTGTTTATTCCAGTCCCCGCGACGATGGACAAGCAAACGCTCGATACTCCATTAACGGAACCGTTCAAGCTTGTGGCGTATCGCAGCAACCCAAATAACGCGAGCAAGCCATTTACTTATCACTACTACGTGATATCCGATGCCGTTGGTGTCGATGACATGGACCCGTTTTTGATTACGACCGATCAGTTTGTGAAGCTTGGCGACTTCGACGAGAACACATTCAACCTTACGGTTAACGGCAAGATAGAGAGCTACACCAACGATTTGTGGATCAAGAAAGCCGATGGCAAACTGCAGCACTGGTACGTAAGTATTAATGCCAACTACATTCGTTAAAGTCGGTATACAATAGAATCTATTATTAGACAGCGCTTGACTTCCAAGCGCTGTTTTTGTTTCTCGCCTCTCGCTTAAAACCTTCTCTCACTTTCCACCGACTACTGCCCTTTCCGCTGGAGATACGATAAGCTCAGCCAATGCTCAACGCCCAATAAATCAAAAATAATAAAGGATCACCCGTGGAATTTACGCTCGACAAATTTAACGGCATCATCATTGCCCCGGCAACCGCCCCTCAAGATGCTGATACATTTCATGCCGAACTTAGTGAAATCACCGAATTTTCAAAACAAAATAACAAAGGCATTATTTGGATTAGCTTACCTATTTCGCTCTCGCACCTCATTCCGGTAGCGACCGAACTTGGCTTTGTGTTCCACAACTGTCTAGAAGACGAGATTACGCTGATCCACAAATCCGAAATCGTCGAGTTTGTGCCTTTCATCCCGACCCATACTTTGGGAGCTGGAGCTCTGATCACCAACGGACACAATCAAGTGCTGATGATAAAAGAGCATGGCATGACAGGCTATAAACTACCTGGCGGCCACATTGAACTTGGCGAGGGTATTGAAGAGTCTGTGGTTCGAGAAACCTTGGAAGAGACGGGTATCAAAGCGGAGTTTGTATCGGTGGTTGGCATGGCAACGCGCCACCCATACCAGTTTGGCAAATCGAACCTCTACTTTGTTTGTCACCTTATCGCTCAAACTCGGGAGATTGTGATTCAAGACACCGATGAAATTGCAGAAGCAAAATGGGTTGATATTGAAGAGTACATTAACAACCCTGACAGTTACCCGTTTAATCGCCAGTTGGTCGGTTCTTTAATAGGGAAACAAGGATTAGAGCTTACTCAGCTAGAAGGTAATTCGGGCCCGAACCACAAGCCAGAAATCTTCTTTTCTAAAAGCTAGAATACTTCAAACATAAAAACGCCCAACTCACATGAATTGGGCGTTTTGCTTTTAGTTTCTGTTTTTATTCAAGCCGACTGCGTTGTTAATTTTATCTAATTCAGAACGCTATCTTTAGAACATATCTATGTTAGAAAAAGCCCAGCGGATTGGTATCGTAGCTGATCAGCAGGTTCTTCGTATTCTGGTAGTGATCGAGCATCATCTTATGTGTCTCACGACCGATGCCTGATTTCTTGTATCCACCAAACGCCGCATGTGCTGGGTAAGCATGGTAACAGTTCACCCAGATACGGCCCGCTTCGATATTACGGCCCATACGGTAAGCAAGGTTGGCATCACGCGTCCATACACCTGCACCCAAGCCATATTCGGTATCGTTGGCAATTTCTAACGCTTCTGCTTCATCTTTAAAGGTGGTTACCGCGATAACAGGGCCGAAGATCTCTTCTTGGAAGACACGCATCTTGTTGTGCCCTTCCAACATAGTAGGTTGAATGTAGTAACCATTACCGAGATCGTCTGGTTGCTGCGCGATTTCACCACCAGTGAGCACTTTCGCACCCTCTTGGCGACCAATCTCTAGATAGCTCAGAATCTTATCAAACTGCTCTTGAGAGGCTTGTGCACCAACCTGAGTGTCCGTATCTAGTGGGTTACCTTGCTTGATGGTTTGAGCGCGCTCGACCACTTTGGTGATGAACTTGTCGTAGACCGATTCGTGGATCAACACACGTGATGGACAGGTACACACTTCACCTTGGTTAAAGAACGCCAACAACATGCCTTCAACACACTTGTCTAGGTACTCGTCCTCATGGTCAAAGATGTCTGGGAAGTAGATGTTTGGAGACTTACCGCCAAGCTCTACCGTTGATGGAATCAAGCTTTCAGCTGCACACTTCAAGATATGGTGGCCGACTTCTGTTGAGCCAGTAAAAGCTAACTTAGCCAAACGATCACTGGTTGCTAGCGCTTGGCCAGCTTCACTACCAAAACCATTAACGATGTTGACTACGCCTGCAGGCAGAAGATCGGCGATCTTCTCCATCATCACCAAAATCGACGTTGGTGTTTGTTCAGCTGGCTTCATCACCACACAGCAGCCCGCAGCTAACGCTGGAGCCAGTTTCCAAGCCGCCATTAAAATCGGGAAGTTCCAAGGGATGATCTGCCCTACTACGCCTATTGGCTCTGGGAAATGGTAGCTTGCAGTGTTTGAATCGAGCTCGGCGGCACTGCCTTCTTGCGCTCGAATACAACCCGCAAAGTAACGGAAGTGATCGACAACTAATGGGATGTCTGCCGCCAGAGTTTCACGCACTGGTTTGCCGTTTTCCCATGTCTCAGCCACCGCGATCTCTTCTAGGTTTGCTTCAATGCGGTCAGCAATTTTAAGCAGGATGTTCGAACGCTCTGTCACACTGGTCGCAGCCCAACTCGCACGAGCAGAATGCGCGGCATCAAGTGCTAAGCTAATGTCCGCTTCTGTTGAACGAGCCACTTGGCAATACACCTGACCATTCACTGGAGACGTGTTATCAAAATACTCGCCGCTGACAGGCTTCACCCACTCACCACCGATAAAATTATCGTACTGAGCTTTAAAGTTCACCACTGCGTTGTCACTACCCGGCTGTGCGTAAATCATAGTTAGATCCTTCTTAGATGTGTTGTTCGTTATTGAGCGAGAGCTGTCTTATTTTTGTTGCGACTTCTCTGAGAAAAGGACTCATGACAAGACGCCCATGTTTATTCTTTCTGTTTAAAACACTGATACTTCGTGTTTTCTTCACAGCAAGAACAACGCAAATCACACGCCACAACCTCAAGACTTGTTGTTAATAAATTGTAAAACTATGATTGCCAAACATTTACAACCTAAAGTGAGTTGGTATTGAACAGCCGTATGGAAACCACTCCAGTGTTCAACTGTTCCAATTTGGTACACCCTCACTGTTACGACATGGAACAGTCATGCACCTTCAACAAGCAAACACCTCAGATTGGCTTTCGTCTTCTTGGCACCGCAGCACAGAAGCGGGGCTAAAACAGAGACGTCTTCCCGAAGATATTCGCCTGCCACAGTCGATTCTTAAACAGCGACGACATCAATCATCGAGCTTGATTCAAATCGTCGAGCGCAATGCACTGCCTCTGTTTAATCAGATGTTTGCACGCACCGACAGTCGTTTGATTCTGACCGATATTGAAGGGGTAATTCTGGCAAGTTGGGGACAAGAGCGGTTTAAAGAAAAACTGACTTCGATTGCACTCAGCTCTGGTGCGTGTTGGCAGGAACAACTCAAAGGGACCAACGCAATTGGCACCGCGATAGTAGAGGCCAAGCCCGTGACCATCATTGGTGAGCAACACTTCATCCACCAGCATCGATTTATCAGTTGTTCAGCAAGCCCGGTGTTTGATCATCAAGGGAACATGGTTGGCGTATTGGACATTACCAGTGAGCAGCAACAACACGATAGTTCGGTGCAACTACTCGTTCAAAACATGGTTCAGCTTGTTGAGAATCAGTTATTGAGCCATATCCCACAAGGCACGACTCGCATTGATCTCGCGTGTGAAAAATCGCTACTGCACAGTGGCTGGCAAGGGATTGTGATAGCCAATGAAGCAGGTGAAGTGGTCGCGCATAATCAAGTCGCCTCTCAACTATTGGATCAAACCTCGATCGTCGGCGAATGCATAGATACCCTGTTCAACCAAACCTCATTAGATACGCCCTTTGTGTTTGAAAAACAGCACCTCAAGAAACCAACCGCAAAACGCACACGCTCTATCTCAGCCTCGTGTGATTTGCACCATGGCGAACAAAAGATAGAACACGCTTGGCAGCAAGCCAACAAGGTTATCGACAAAGGGATCAGCCTATTAATCTTAGGAGAAACAGGTGTCGGCAAGGGTGAGTTTGTTAAGGCGTTACACAAGCAAAGCCAACGTAAATCGTCGCCCTTAGTGGCGGTGAATTGTGGAGCACTACCGAAAGATCTGATCGAATCAGAACTGTTTGGCTACGCACCGGGGGCTTTTACTGGCGCGAGTCACAAAGGATTCCAAGGTAAGATCCGTCAAGCGGATAAAGGCATTCTATTTCTAGATGAGATCGCCGACATGCCTTTAGAAGCTCAGTGCCGACTGCTGCATGTTCTGCAAGACAAATCCGTGGTGCCAGTTGGTTCCAATCAAAGCTACCAAGTCGATTGCCAGATCATCGCTGCCACTCACAAAAACCTCGAGCAGTTAGTCGCAACAGGTGAGTTTAGGCAAGACCTGTATTATAGACTCAATGGCTTGGCCTTTACCTTGCCAAGCTTGCAACAACGACAAGATAAGCATGCTTTAATCGAGCATATTCATCGTAAATACGCCGAAGCTGAGCAGTCAATTTGCCCGTACCTGATGATTTTATTGTGCGCCTATTCCTGGCCGGGCAATATCCGCGAGTTAGACAACCTACTTAAAGTCGCCGCTTTACTAGCAAGTGATGAACCACAACTTACACTCGAGCACGTACCGAACCATCTTGCTCAACACCTTATCTCTTTAGCTCAAGATAGCCATCATCAGGTTACTGCTTCTCGTATAATCGAAGGTAAGCCAAATGCTGATTTAAGAAGTACCGTGGAAGAAACCTTGCTGCAAACCTATCAAGCCAACCAAGGCAACATCAGCAAAACTTCACGCATACTTGGCATCAGCCGTAATACGATTTATCGAAAACTAAAAAGCTTAGGTATTCTCTGATAATGAACACAGGCGCTCATAGCCTGCCCTTTCATCATCGAAAATAAAATTCACTTCCAGTGAGACATTTTGACCTCTGATTCGTAATGATCCAAAACGAAAGAGGGCTCAGATGCAAACAATCAACATAGTGTGGCTAAAGCGCGATTTAAGACTCACCGACCATGCACCTTTACAACATGCTTTATCAAATCAACACCCCACGATATTGCTCTACATTTTCGAACCCATGCTGCTAAACAATGCCCACTATTCTGAGCGACATTGGCGGTTTGTTTGGCAGTCGCTGCAATGCATGAACCAGTCGCTGAAAGAGTATGGACATCAGGTCTCAATACTTCATGGCAGTGCAGTGGACTGCTTCGAAGTGATCCAATCTCATTACCACATTAAAAACGTCTTCTCTCATCAAGAGATAGGATTAAATTGCACCTTTGAACGCGACGTACAACTCTCTACTTGGTTTAAAGAGCACAACATCCCATGGCAAGAGCTCGCACAGGGCGCTGTCGTGAGAGGGTCGAAAGACAGAATCGGTTGGGACAAGCATTGGAACAGTGTGATGCGTGCTCCCATAGAAGAAAGTCAGTTAACTACAGAATCACTGCATACCCTTGATGCTGAAGAGCTTGAACTCGCTATGGAACCTCCACAAGCATGGTTAGCCAAAGTTAACGGCATACAAACGGGCGGAAGTGCACTGGCATGGGCAACATTACACGACTTCTTTGAGCGCCGTGGTCGCGATTACTATCGCAGTATCTCAAGCCCAGAAGCTTCACGACATGCCTGTACACGTCTATCCCCATATTTAGCTTGGGGCAATATATCGCTGCGCGAAGTTTATCAACACCTATTGGGACACTGGCAAGTCGCTGGATTTCGTCGCAGCTTGATTGCTCTCTCTTCAAGGCTTCACTGGCACTGTCATTTCATGCAGAAGTTTGAATCGGAATGCGGGATGGAGTTTCGCTGCATCAACCACGCCTATGAGACGCTATCGCAGAATGAAACGGTAAAAGATCCGACACATCTTCAGGCATGGAAGATGGGGATGACAGGCGTGCCGTTGGTCGATGCCTGTATGCGCTGCCTGCATCATACGGGGTACATTAATTTCCGCATGCGCTCTATGCTGGTGAGCTTTCTCACTCACCATATGAACATGGACTGGCGTGATGGTGTCACACACTTAGCGCAGCTGTTCCTCGATTTTGAACCTGGCATTCATTACCCACAGTTTCAAATGCAAGCTGGGGTAACCGGCATCAACACCATCCGAATTTACAACCCAACCAAGCAAGCCCTAGAACACGATTCCGATGGGGACTTCATCCGAAAATGGGTACCCGAACTTTCAGACATACCCACTCCACTCCTGTTTGAGCCTTGGAAGATGACGCCTATGGAAATCATGATGCATGAGCTTGAACCAGAATCCCCTTACCTTAATCCAGTAGTCGATCTCGACGCTAGCGCTAAAGAGGCACGAGTGCGTTTATGGTCATGGAGAAAGCTAACGGAAGTGAAACAAGAGCGAAGTCGTATTTTGTCACGCCACGTTAGGCCACCGAAGAAACAGAGCAAAACAAAACGGGCAAGCTAATACAACGCGTTCCCTCTTTAAATCACTTATAAAAAGAGTGGTAATTCATTGGGTTAAATAAAATAAATTGTGACCGCCGTCATATAATGAGTAATAGACTCGCGGTCACAAACTAGAAAAGAAAAATAGCCGCCTTACTAAAACATTAAACTCTCCTAAGTATCATTAAAACTAATAAATACAGAAAGTTAGCGATTGCTAAATGATGATTTTCATCTTCCTCTAAACGTTGCGACCAAAGCCAAAACTGCGCACTATGCAATCTTGTTTATATTTTTGATCTCCCTATTCTTTTTGTGTTCATTATTTTGAATTTTCCGTTCACTTATCTTGTTTAAAATCTCTGCAAAACTACCACTATTTAGCTAGAGAGATCATATGTTTAACAGTATACGAACGCGAATTGCGGTGAGTGCAGGCGGGGCGATGGCTTTCACCCTGTTGATCGCAATGGGCATGACCACTAGCGCTTTTACTGATGTGAATAAACAAGTCACAGAGAAAGTAAAACTACAGTTAACCGACGCTACGACAACCGATTTACAAAATACGGCACTTCAGCAAGGGTTGAACATTTCCAACCAACTTAATCCGGTATTAGCCAACTTAAAACAAGCACGTTCAATCATTGAGTTGAGTTCAGAAACGGACGCTAGCTCAGACCTTATCGTTCAACAGTTTACTGCCGCTTTAGAAGCACAAAACAAAGCCGTCTTTGCTGGCTACATGGTGTGGGAAAACAAAACTTGGCCACAACAAACCGATCTCAATGGCGAGATCAGCTTAGACAACAAATTAGGCTTTAACAGTCAGGGCTATCTTGCCCCTTTCTTCTCTCCCAATGACCAAAACAGCTTTGATGCGGTCGCAATGGAGAGCTTCAGCAATACTGAACTGAACAGCAATGGCGAACGCAAAGACGACTGGCACTTAATGCCTTACCAAACAGGTAAAACATTCGTAATGGAACCGTACTTCTATCCGGTTCGTGGTAAGCAAGAACTCATTACTACCATCAGCCAGCCGATCAAACAGAACGGTAAGATCATCGGCTCACTTGGTTTCGATCTGTCACTTCATGAACTGCAAAGCCAGAGTGAAGGTCTTGCTCGTCACCTGTTCGACGGACAAGGTAAAATTCTCATCACGTCATGGAAAGGCATTACCCTAGCCAACAGCAGCGCTAGAAACACGGTCGGTAAAAAGGTCTCGCCAGAGCTAGAAAAAGAATGGTCGCGAGTTCAGTCTATCGCTAAACAGTCTGGGGCTGGGTTGGTTACATTTGGCGGAGAAGAGTACGCCATAACTGCTATCGAGACTAGCGACGCACCGTGGGTAGTCATGGTGTCGGTTCCCAGTAGTCACCTTGCAAAAAGTGTCGACGAATACACCCAGTGGAGTGATGAACAGAATTCGAAAGCGCTTGAAAAAGGTGTGTGGGCGGGGATCGTCGCTGTTCTTCTAGGCATCATCTCTATGGCATTGATTGCCAACTCTCTGGGCAAAGTTCTCAATAACTTGGTCGAGCGCTTTAAAGATGCCGCACAAGGTGAAGGTGATTTAACCTATCGCATCGAAGTAAAAGGGAAAGATGAGACCGCGCAACTTGCTCACTGGTTCAATACCTTCCTATCTCGCATACAAGAGATGCTGCTTACTGTAATGGCGACAGCAGACCAAGTCGATAAGAACGCGACTGAGGGTCAAGCTCGTGCAGAGGTATCCCGTGACCAGTTGAACGCTCAAGTAAACGAAGTGAACTCACTCGCCACTGCAATCAATGAGATGAGTGCAACTGCACAAGAAGTAGCGAACTCAGCCGTTCAAGCCGCTGCGGCCGCTAGCCAGGTACAAAGTAATAGCCTTAACGGCATGACACGCATGGACAATGCCGCCAGCGCGGTTGATAGCTTAGCGGTGCAGGTGAATGATGCGCAGCAACAAACGCAAAACTTGGTCGATTCGAGCACTGCTATCCAAGGCATTTTGAGCGAAATTGGGGGGATTGCAGAACAAACGAACCTATTGGCTCTGAACGCTGCCATTGAGGCTGCTCGCGCGGGCTCAGCAGGGCGAGGCTTTGCGGTGGTGGCCGATGAAGTGCGTAATCTAGCAAACCGTACTCAAGGCTCGACCGAAGAGATCCGCTCTATGCTGGCGCGCTTAGAGCAAGAGACCCAATCTATCGTGGTCTTGATGGAGCAAAGCCAAAAGCAAGCGAATGATACCAAAGGCGAAACTCAAGCCGCTCATTTAGCGCTGTCTGAGATTAACCAAGCCATTGAAGTCATCAACGACATGAACAATCAAATCGCTTCCGCCGCTGAAGAGCAAAGTTCAGTATCTGAAGAGATTAACCGTAATGTCGTCATCATTAACGACACCGCCGTGGAAGTGATGGACACCATGACATCGTCGGTAGAAATCAGTAATGAGCTGACAGTAAAAGCCGGAGATTTACACGGGGAGTTGAGTAAATTTAAGCTCTCTTAATTCGCCCTCTCTTCCATAAAAACAAGGCCGAGAAACGCAGTGTTCTCGGCCTTTCTATTTATTGACTGCTCTCAGCATCAATGCCTCTCACCAAGCCACAAATCTAATTGGAATCTAACTCAATCAACTGATTGAGCACCTCTTTATCCAACACCGGATGATGCTTACTCGCGAGCAACAGTACGATGTCTACCGCAGGTAACGGCGGCATGTCGTCAAGAATCTTCAAATCAGGTGTAACACTGAGCTTGCCCATCGCACCAATTGCCAACCCAGCTTTGACGATTGCACGCTGCGCTGAAGCCGTATTACTGCACGCCAAAAGCTGATATGGCGTGTCTTGTTTGGTTAAACCATTCACTGCCGCAGCATGGTATTTACAATCCGTCTGGAACAGGGCGAGCGGGACAGGTTTAGAATCATCAAACACAAAATCAGGGCTGCTTATCCAAACGCCCACATCATTGGTTAGCCAATACCCCTCTTCGCTATCGGGTGCACGGGTCACGATCGCAGCATCAAGCCTACCATCATCAAGCCACTCTCTAAGCGCAATGCTCGGCAAGCTAAATACTTGAATGGAACAAGTAGGTTCAGCGTTCTGCAAAAGCTTAATCACTTTCGGCAAGATGCTGTCGTTATAGTCTTCAGGGCAACCTAACCTCAGTGGCTGTTTGTCTTCATAACGTTTTACTTGTTTCAACGCCGTATTGTGGAGTGCTACGAGCTGCTCCGCATGAGAACGCAATGCCAAGCCCGCCTCAGTCAATACTAGGTTACGTCCTTCCTTTTGAAACAGAGTAACGTTAAGTTCTTCCTCTAACTTACGCATCTGAGCGCTAAAGGCCGATTGGGTGCGATTAATCTGCTTTGCAGCACGTGTAAAACTGCTGGTCTCCACAAACGCAAGAAAGCCTCGCAACGCATCAATATCCATATTGAAATCACCACCCATCGTTTTTATTAATGTATTGCATCAAAATTATCCGTTAGTGCGCCGTAATACAATCCCTTAAGCTCAAATGCATACCCACCAGACGCAAGGAAGCATTTATGCAGCTTTATATCGCTAATCAGAACTACTCAACTTGGTCACTGCGCGCATGGCTAATATTCGATCACTACAACCTCGCCACAGACGTCATCAAACTTAAGCTATTCACCCCAGATTTTTATAACACGTTAGCGAAAGTGACCCCCACTGCAAAAGTGCCGACTCTGGTTGATGGTGACGTTGCAGTGTGGGATTCACTCGCCATTCTCGAATACGTTAACGATGCCTACCTAAACGGTACTGCATGGCCAAGTTCCATTGCTGAACGCGCCTTAGCCCGAGCTATCTCGGCAGAAATGCATTCTGGTTTTTTCAACATCAGAAATGAGTTACCAATGAACTGCCGAGCCAAAAGAAAGCTGGTTTTGAGTGAAGGTGCACTAAAAGACATCGCTCGCATCGATGCCATTTGGTCAGAACAAATGGAGCAATACCCAGAGGGCTGGCTATTTGGTGAATGGTCGATTGCTGATGCTATGTTTGCACCAGTAGCACTACGCGCAGAAACCTACGGCATTCAGCTTTCGGAAAAAGCCCAACAGTATCAACAACGTGTGTTGAATAGTCCGTCGATAAAGAAATGGTTGGCAGAGGCGAGTTTAGAAAAAGATATCGTTGAAGAAGACGAGGCAGGAGAGCCTGTTTAACACGTAGCGAATGAGTCTCGAATAACTTCGAGACTCATTGTTTTCATAAGGGAATACGATTTACTGACTCGCTATTCAGCAGTAACGCTCTCTTGGTGAACATTCGCTTCAAATTCCAATATGTCACCCGGTTGGCACTCTAACACTTCACACAACTTGTCTAGTGTCGATAGCCTTACCGCTTTGGCCTTGCCATTCTTTAACACCGACAAGTTGGCTTCAGTAATCCCAACCTCTTTTGCCAATGTCTTTAATCGCATTTTTCGCTTGGCCATCATAATGTCTAAATTAATGCGGATAGTCATGACAAGTCCTTTAAATCGTTTGGCTGTGCTCATCAGCCAGAATATAACCTTCTTTCATCACCCATGAGATGATCAAAATAATTATACCTAATATAAGTGTCAAAAAGTCCATTCCCTCAAAACTAATCGCAAAGATACGCTCACCTGGTGGATTATTGAACGACAAAATCACTGACATCAATGAGCCATAGATAACGGAGCCGAATACCCAATAGAACAAGCTATACCCGAGCTTCTGGTAAGACAGTGCATTTTCTAGTGAGAAGATCTCGCCTCGCTCATAGTTGCGGAATAAACGTATCAGAACTACTAGTGCGTATATCAGGATGCTAGACATCGCTAAGCTTGTGAACGCAGCAATCATTCTTGTTGTCATATTAAGCGGCACCATCGTGTAACTCCCGATGTCATAAGTGAGATAAAAAATGCCTGTCGCACTTATAAAGTCATAGGGAGTCTCAACGGTTAACCAAAAGTAGCACACCATGATAGGAGTAAGTACAAGAAAGGACTGCAATAGCATACGGACACGTCGGCTTTGTTTTTGGATTTTAGACATAGTTAATGTTCCTGTTGAGTTGATAGGAAGATACTAAGATCAAAACAAACGAAGATCAACAATAAATTATCGACAAACGATAACTTATTGCTTATTTACAACATTTGACGAGTGAAACCCGCATAGTCCTTCATCTACACCACAATAATTTGGTCGATTGTGATCGCCGAATCACAATGTGCAGATATGATTGTTTATATTCAACTAAATTCAAATAGTTAAGATAAAAATCATGCTACGAGCAACGATCGCATTACTCAGTGTTACTAGCTTCGCCGTATCTGCCAACGCACCTCTTCCTTCTGGTGAAGACTGGATCAATCATGCTACTGAAGGGTTAGCACCGTACTGGTTGATGCCTAGCGCTCAAGGGCAACCGATAGGCAACTTCCCTACTTTCCGCTGTGATGACGGTACCTTGCTCGATGTTTCCGATGTGTGCCCTGAGCTGAACAAAGGCTGGATCACGCCACATTTTGGCAAAGAATTTACGCGCATGAAGTCACGTCAAACCTATGCCTATGGCGTGCTCTACCATCTTACCGGAGACAAGCAGGCGTTAGAGTTAGCTAAGCAAGGTGCCTACTACATCATTGACCATCTTGAAGATACGCAAAATGGCGGCTTTATTGGCTACACAAAAGAGGGAAAAGCAGGCCAGGATTGGCAGCAACGTACCTCTCAAGATCAAGCGTATGCGTTGGTCGGCCTTGCCATGTACTACTACCTGACCCAAGACAAAAAGGTAGAACAGGCACTCATCGCCCAACAATCTTTTATCTTTGATAAATATCGGCTTAGCGACAACAGCGGTCTTGCATGGGTACTTGCTGACGGTGAGGATGGCAGTGCAGAACGACGCGAGCTTGTCGCACAACTTGATCAAATTAACGGTTACATGTTGTTAGTCGCCCCTCTACTGCAAGAGCCTGTTAAATCAAAATGGCTTGATGACTTACACTGGCTCACGCAAGCCATGATTGATCACTATCACTCTGAAGATGAACATCGATTCTACGGTGCAATTCACGACAAAGCAGCGATGATGCCGAATGCCAATCACAACGATTTTGGGCACACTATCAAAGCGTATTGGATGACCTACCTAACCGGTCATGCATTAGAAAATGCAGAATGGTCGCAGTTTGGTTTGGGTGGCATGAAACACACTCTCGCTCAGGCGCAATATCAAAAAGACTTTGCCAATGTATCCAACTACTTTGGTGAGCAGCTTCAGAGCGCATGGAAAGGACAAGAGATTACTGGCTGGCAAAGCAGACCGAACACAAACTGGGCTTCATCATGGGAATGGGCAGAGCTCGACCAAGCTGCGATGACGGTATCGCTTATCGATGGTTCAATGAAAGAAACCCTACAATACACCTTACCTACCTTTCATGATGTGTGGGTTGATCATCAATACGGAGGCGTAGGGCTTGAACCTAAGCGCACCAAGGCTTTTCATTGGGGCAATGGCTACCATCAATTTGAGCACGCTTTGATTGGCTATTTATACGCTCAGCAAGTTGCTGCTAAGCCAGCAACCCTTTACTACGCTAGAGAAGCTAACAGCGAAATGCCAATGGAACCGTATTACTATCAAGGAGATGTAGTTAAGCTGGAGAATCAAGGCGATGTAGTTAAGCTGGAGAATCAAGGCGATGGAACGCAGAAGGTCAGCTTCAATAACATTCAACCTTAGCGTGGGGCGCTCTGAATAAGCGGACTAACAACAAAGCCTGAAAAGCAATTTTCAGGCTTTTGAATGACTACTTTCTTTTACCCTGCTCAACCAGCTTTTCATTCCATGCCGTGTTACCGTCACGCTTGGTCACATCATATTCAGAACAGAACTGAGAGATGGTCATGTTGCTGTCGCCAGTAGCAAGTTTGAGAGCCAACTGAACTTGTTGAAGCTTGCTTTGCAAACGCAGGATCTGACCTGCATTTGGGCTTTTCTCTTTGGCATATTTTAAAGCCGCATGTTTGCGTTCTGCCGCGCCAGCTCTACGATCCGCTTCTGATAACAGATACTTTAACTGCGCAACACTCTTGCCCTTCTTGAAGGCAGGATCAAGCAACTCAACGCATTCATCAAACGATGGTTCGATAACGTATGGGTCAACTTTATGAGCTTGTTGGCGCATCCATTCGAGTGCGAGTTTTTCATCTGACATAATTACATCTTTACCAAAGAAACAGCCCTATATGGTATCGCTCAATAGCAAACCGCTGCAATAACAAATTGAGTGACTTTACGCCTTTTTGTACTGTGTCGATTAACGAATTTAGCAGTCACAGCCCCAAGACTTGGCTTTAACGCATCACAAACAGCTCTTCGTGGTAGTGCTTTTCAATATCAAATTGATAGATGTCTAATTCTTTTTTCAATGACGTAGAGAACAACTCCGGCCCGCAGAAATACATCTCGTATTCGTTGAGAACACCACATTGATTGACAATTCTTCCAGCGTTCAGTCGAGGTGAATGTAATGTATCTATCACGGTCAACTTCACACCAACCGCGTTTGCAAGATGCCACAACTCATCGATTAATTGCTTATCAACACCTCGAGTACAATAAAACAGTTCAATACGAGGATGATCTCGTTCTGTTTTGAGTGCTTCAAGTGTTGCAAAAAACGACGCAATCCCGACGCCACCCGCAATCCAAATTTGTGGCTTGCTTAGGTCAAAATCAAGTCGACCATAGGGCCCTTCAACCGTAACCGCATCGCCCGCTTGCACTCGTTCATAAAGGCCATTAGTAAAATCACCCAACTCTTTGATTAAGAAACGCAGTTCTGGATCTTCACTGCCAGACACAATCGTAAACGGATGCGGGTCTTCATTACCGAAACGCAGATACGCAAACTGCCCTGCTTTGTGACCTTGCCAAGATGCATCCGGTTTTAACACCAGTTCCATCACTTCAGCCTGTGGAAAATAGCGAGTCGAAGCAATGGTCGCTGAGTGACGATTACGACGCCCTACCAAACCCAACAAACTATAAATCGCTGCGATAGATCCAACCAAAGCAAATGCTACGGTTAGATAATAAATAGGCTCTCCCCAATACGCTCGTTTAAGCAGTATCACCGAGTGAAAAGCGATAAACAGGTACGCGACCGACATCAGGCGATGAGATAATTTAAACGGTTTATACTTCACTGCCGCCCATAGTGACACCACAAGTAGAACGAGTAATAAGTAGAAGCCCCATTCACCGATACTTTGAGCAATATCGCGCAGTTCATTGATCCACAACTCCCAGCCAGTCAAGACCGCTTGTGGCCCTGAACCATTGTGTCGAACTGGCTTATCCAATACGCCAGACATCACGAGTGACTTAGGAATTTTGTACCACAACCAGTGTGTGACACCCATCGCCACACCACCGATGCCAAGCCATTTATGTACTCGATACGCTTTATCCATACCTTTAAGCCAATTCTCGACCATAGGCAGACGCGTCGCCAAGATCATGGTGATGGACATTAACATCAGAGACAAAATACCTGAGTACTGAATCATGGCCGAGCGCCATTCAAATACGTTGCTTGAAGCGAATAGTTGCGGTTCCATCGCAAACCAAAAGGCTGACATTGTGGCAATCATTGCCCAGATGATATTGCGGACTGTTATCATTTTTTAACACTCATAAAGACGACATCATTACTTTAGCTTGCGTGATGTAAAGCGACGTCAACATGCGTAAATCTATGCAAAGACACACGCTCATTTTGCTGTAACGGAGATAAAAGAGACAGGTTGCCCACGACCAAACCAAGCACTCTGCTGATCGATAGAAGATGCTTCTGCGTAAATGTCATTTGATTAGTGAACAAGTCGTCGAAAACAAAAGTGAGAAGAAGAGAAAGATATGAAGGACATGACCCTTTCAAGACAAGATATCCAAACAATGGATCAGCGAGAACGCGCTCGCTTAATCAACTCCTTATCAGGATTCAAAAGCGCCAACCTAATTGGTACGTGCGATAAACAAGGGCTAGAAAATCTTGCTGTGGTGAGCTCTGTTGTTCACCTAGGGTCGAATCCACCTTTGCTTGGCTTCATCGTCCGACCAACAGAAAGTCGCCGCCATACATTAGAGAACATCTTAGAAACTCAGCACTTCACCATCAATAGTATCGGTGCTGACTTTGTTCATAAAGCCCATCAAACTTCCGCTCGTTATCCTAAATCAATCTCAGAATTTAACGCAGTTGGTCTCACGCCCTATTACGATGATGCATTACCTGCTCCATTTGTTTTAGAAAGCAGTCTCAAAATAGGGTTAGTTTTGAAAGAACAGATATCGATTGAAAGCAATCAAACGCAAATGTTGATTGGAGAGGTCATTACGATTCAAGCACCCAAACGTGCCGTGATGCCGGATGGCTACCTTGATTTAGAAGCGCTAGATTTAGTCACGATTTCAGGGCTAGACAGCTACCATGTCACGCAAAGGCTTCATCGCTTAAGTTATGCCAAGCCAGACAAGTCTCTATTTCCGCTGACTCACGAAGGCACCCCAACCTCGTGGGAAGCTTTCGAACACAACCTAACTCATTTTGTTCGGTAATTTACTCACAAAGGTGCTAACTTTCGTTCTTAAATACGGTTCATAACGGTGTGTTTTAAGAATATGGTTCAATGCCCAGCATCCGATAAAAACGCTCCACTTAATTTCCACCTAACCTCTTTCTCCAAGGACCCCTTTGAAGTTAGCTCACTTTAAATACAAAACGCGCAAAGGCCCAAACTACCGACATGGCGATCAGGTGTCTTTCATGGACATCAAACAGACCTTCGGTATGGGCAGCATTCGTGTGGGCGCTTGGGTAACAAAAGAAGAGAAAGAGCTCGCTGCGAATCTGATATTCGATTCGCTAGCAGATTTGGCTTACATCTTGGCTTTGCCACCAGAAGCAATTGGCTTGCGTGGCACATTAGGCTTAGCGTTCGGCAGTGGTGGCAGAAAGGGTGTACAAGCACACTACGCGCCAAACCAAAGAGAATTAGCCCTCGCTAAAAACGCAGGGGCAGGTGCGTTAGCGCATGAGTTCTGGCATGCGTTTGACCACTACATTGCTGAAAAGGCGTTTGAAATTGGTGATACCTCTGGCCCTCGAAAACACATTTTGTTCGCCAGTGATTGTTGGTTACACGATAGAAAAGTAAGACCTCATCCATTAAACGAAAGTTTGATGTCTCTGTTTGACGCCACATTGCTCAGCGACAACAACTTGGATAAACACGATTACGTGGCGCGCAGCGTTATTGCCGACAAAGCGATGTCTGCTCGTTACTTCTCCTTGCCCACAGAGATGATGGCGCGAGCTTTTGAGTCGGTGATTGAATCCTGTTCAGAGATCAAGAACGCTTATCTAGTCGATGGCACAACCAAGCCTGATATGTACCCCGTGTATCCTGATATGGCGCATCGCAAAGAGATTTATCAAGCGCTTCAAGGTTACTTCGCGCCGTTGGGCCGATCTTTAAGTAAATAGCATTTTGAGTCAGTAGCACTCTGCAGATTTACAGTGAGTGACATGTACCATAAGTTGATCATGTTTAATCTCTGATATAACATGTACAACAAGCGGGACATGTACAATAGTTAACTCATGAATGATTAACTATTCTGTATATATTGAAAGATTAAACATATCCAAAAACAACAGGGTAAATAAGTGATGAATATTGTTTCTTTTACTGAGGCCAGAAATAGCCTTAAGTCTGTGCTCGATAGAGTAGTAGACGATTCTGATGTTACGGTAATAACCAGACGAGATTCAGAAGATGCCGTGGTAATGTCTCTTGATCATTTTAATTCAATGCAAGAAACCTTGTACCTAATGAGCTCGCCTAAAAACGCTGAAAGATTGGCTGAATCCATTGCTCAACTCGAAACCGGAAATACAACCGTTCGAGAATTGAATAATGACGAATGATCGAAAGATTGTATTTACAGATAATGCTTGGGAAGATTACCTATACTGGCAAACCCAAGACAAGAAAACGCTCAAGAAACTAAACAAGTTGATTGAAGCTGCCAAAAAAACGCCCTTTGAAGGGATTGGAAAGCCGGAACCACTAGTCGGCAACCTGTTTGGCTTTTGGTCAAGACGAATCGATGACAAGAATCGATTAGTGTATAAAGCAGATGACGATAACTTTTACATAATTGCTTGTCGTCACCACTATTAAAAGCAGTAAGCAGCACATAGAAAGAGCAGTAATGATCAGTTGGCCATCTTTGGTAAAACTCGACGGTGACGATGAGCTTATTTACGTCGCGTCAGAACAAGATTTTCAGGCAGAATGCTCAGACATGATCTTGGGTGAAGATGATTACCTCATCGATTCTGAAGGTGACAGTTACGCACTTCAATCGAACTCAAATCAACTGTCGCTAGCGAAACGAACTGAGCAGTATTCAGTAGAAAGCGTGACTAAACTGATTCGAAATCATGAATTCCAGAAGGCAGAAGTGTGCTTGATGAAGATCCACTTCCCAACGATTGAAGAAGCAATTCAGTCTTTGGCTTTTGAAGCTCGTTAGTATCGACTCGGAAAACCAATACTTCAAATATCCCAAACAAAAACAGCGCCAATTCAGGCGCTGTTTTTCGTTTCTTATCTCGTTATCACTAGTTAAATTAAGCAACCGAAAGCTAGGTTAAGCGATAAAAATCTGAGCCAGTGCGTAGCCCAAGCAACATGCGCCGACGACACCGATTAAACCCACCGACATGAATGAGTGATTGAAGTACCACTTACCAATCTTGGTGGTGCCAGAAACATCGAAGTTCACCGTTGCAATATCTGATGGGTAGTTAGGGATGAAGAAGTAGCCGTAAACCGCTGGCATCAAGCCGATAAGTAGTGCTGGATCTAATCCTAAGCCAAGGCCAACCGGTAGCATCATACGTGCAGTAGCCGCTTGAGAGTTCACCACAACCGATACGATGAATAGCGCTAGTGCGAACGTCCATGGATAGTTGGTCACCATTTCCACGATGCCCGATTTGAACTGCGGCATTGCGTATTGGAAGTAAGTATCCGACATCCAAGCGATACCGAAGATAGCAATTGCTGCCACCATACCGGATTTGAATACCACGCCATTTGGCACATCACGTGGGTCAGTTTTGGTTGCCAGTAAAATGATACCGCCGAAGCAGAGCATCATCATTTGGATGATGACCGACATCTTGATTGGCTTGTCGCCGTCTACAATGGTTCTGATCTCTGGCACCATCGCCACAATTACGATCACGACAATAGAAAGTAGGAAAATTAATACCGCGTTACGAGCCGAGCTAGGTAGCACTTCATCGAGAGATGTTGCTGTGGTGCTTTCTATGCGCTTTTTCCACTCAGGATCTTTCAAACGTTCTTGGTACTCAGGATCGTCATTCAGTTCTTTACCGCGTTTTAGGCTGTACAGAGAAAGTAACAGCGTACCGAACAACGTTGCTGGCACCGTCACCAATAGAATTGAAAGCAAAGTAATAGAGTGTTGAATATCCGATAGCTGCGCTAAGTAATAAACGACGGCTGCCGAGATTGGTGAGGCTGTAATCGCAAGTTGAGATGCAACAGAAGCTGCCGCCATTGGGCGCTCAGGGCGAATCCCGTTCTTCAATGCCACATCGCCAATGATAGGCATGATCGAATAAACCGCGTGGCCAGTACCCAACAGGAACGTCATCGAATAGGTAACAAATGGGGCTATTAGGGTGACACGTTTCGGGTTCTTTCTTAGCACCCTTTCCGCCACTTGCAGCATGTATTTTAAGCCACCAGCCGCTTCCAAGATCGAGGCACAGGTTACCACCGCGAGAATGATCAGCATTACGGTGACAGGTGGTGACGTTGGTGGCATCTTAAAGATAAAGACTTCAATAACCAAACCAATACCAGAAACAACCCCTAAACCAATACCGCCATACCGAGAACCGATATAGAGAACGACAAGTAAAAATAGAAACTCAAAATACAACATAAGCAACCCTGCTAAAAATGTGGACTAGGGTTATTTTGTCTTTATGTTCAATGCGTTACTTATTGGTAGATCACACAATCATTGAGCGTTTTAATGGATTGTTTTTTATAAGATTAGGGTCACGATAACAGGCGATTAAGTATCTAAAATGTAATTTTTCACTCAAGTGAAACTCTAGGATTGTTATGCATTCTGATGTTCATTGTTTCTTTTAGAACGCCTGAATCTATAAAATTTAAATATCATAACTAAACGCTATCACCCATTCAGAAACCCATAACGTACTCCCCCTATTCTCCTCAATTTTTGTAATACAATTCTTGCCATTTTGACTTAACTCTAACTCGCCTATCCCCATACACTGTGTCAAAATATCCGCCCTTACGATGACAATACAGAAAGAACCACGAATATGAATTTTCAAGCTGCTATTTTTGATATGGATGGACTGCTGCTCGACACCGAGCGACTTTGTATGCAGGTTTTTGAAGAAGCATGTCACGCGCAAGGTGTTCCGTTTTTGCAAGATGTTTACCTAGGCATCATTGGTTGTAACGCAAAAACCATCGAACAGATTTTTCGAAATGGCTATGGTGAAAACCTAGACTACCCAGCACTGAATAATGAATGGCGCACCCGCTATAGTGCGATAGTTAAAAACCAAGCCATCCCAGTAAAAGATGGCGTTATTGAGCTGCTTGAATGGCTAAAGTCGAATGATATTCCAATCGCGGTGGCAACCTCAACTCAGCTAGATATCGCAAAGAAAAAGCTCGAGCTAGCAGGCCTAGATTCTTACTTCACTTCACTAAGCACAGGCTGCGAAGTGACTCACGGTAAGCCTCACCCAGAGATCTACTTATTGGCGGCAGAACGCCTAGGTGTTGCGCCTGAAACTTGCTTGGCGTTTGAAGATTCAAACAACGGCATTCGCGCTTCTATGGCAGCCAACATGATCAGTTTCCAGATCCCTGATTTAGTAGAGCCATGTGACGAAGTAAAAGCGCTTGGACACACCATCAGCCCTTCTCTACATGATGTGCTAGCACAGCTTCAACAAGCTGCAGCTTAGACTCTCACTGCCGTTGATAATGCTTTTATCAACGTAGACAAGCCTCTCTATTAAGCCGACTCACAGAGTCGGTTTTTTTGTTGGTATAGTTTTTATAAAAGATAAAAACTCGCGCTTGAAACTGTTAAAGTCGATTTGGGATAAATGCTAAGTAATCAGCAAGATTGCTAACGTCTAAATATGGAGACAGAGACGCGTGAAGGAAAAGTTTGAAGACCAACTGCTTGAGTTTGCACAACAAGAAATGACACAAGATGCGGCGCATGATATCAGCCACATCAAACGCGTAGTCAAAACCGCCAAAGCTTTGTGTGCTCAAGAACAAGCTAAGCTTGAAGTCGTGTTACCTGCAGCTTATCTTCATGATTGCTTCACCTTTCCTAAGAACCACCCAGACAGAGCCCAAAGCTCAACAATGGCAGCAGATAAGGCGATCTCTTTCCTCAAATCTATCGACTATCCCGCGTCCTATCTTGATGAGATCCATCATGCCATTGTCACGCACAGCTACAGCGCCAACATCACACCTGAAACCTTAGAAGCTCAGATCGTCCAAGATGCCGATCGCCTTGATTCTCTCGGTGCAATTGGTATCGCTCGCTGTTTGTATGTGGGTCAGAGCTTTAACGCTGAACTCTATAATCACGAAGACCCGTTCGCGGAACATCGTGACTTAGATGACAAGCATTACAGCGTCGACCACTTCTACGTGAAGCTGTTTAAGCTCGCTGAAACCATGAATACAGAGTCCGCCAAGTTAGAAGCCAACAAGCGCACCGACTACATGCGTGGCTTTCTTGAGCAGTTGAGTACGGAAGTTTAATGGTTTAGAAAAAGAGACACACGACAAGGAGAAAAAGGATATGGAAATAAACCACTTTAAAGCATCCGACGCCGACGAGATCGTCACTTGGTTTACATCCCTAGAAGACTACGTGTTATGGGGAGGGCGAACATTTGGTTGGCCGTTGGAAGCCGCCTCAATCATCAAACGCTCTCAAGAGCCTCATGTCGATCTCTATACCTTCTCTGAACCTAGTGCTCTCTCTGAACTGAGTTCGAACGGCAATAACTCAGAACTGATCGGGTTTATGGAGTTTCAACGTATGTCAGACAGTGAACTTCGATTCTGCCGAGTCGCCATTCATCCAAGTCAGCGTGGTAAAGGGTTTGGGCAGTCCATGATAGAAAGTGCATTAGAAGCCGCAAAACAAATCCCTGATGTCACCACCATCAGCTTAGCGGTATTCCAACAGAATCACGGTGCGAAACGTTGCTACGACAAAGCGGGCTTTCAAGTGGTCGACAAAGAACCAAAATTCAAAGAATTCAATGGCAATACCTGGCCCTTGTATCAGATGGAATTAAAGCTCGGCTAGCATCCTTTACTCAGCTTGATCGTTTTAATTAACAGACTTACTTTAGTTAACAGAATCGTTTTAATTGCCAGATTTGACCCCATATCATTAAGCATTGGCTACACAGATGTAATTTGGAACCTTCAATGGCCCAAGAAAAATTCGACACCATTTACCAACGTGCCGCTCACCGTAAAGGTGGCGCAGCAGAGCTCGAGAAGATTGTTCGTGCACCTCTTTCACAAACCGAGTTATCACAAATTACCGACGACCGTTGGCTAGCCGCCTTTACCGAGAAGGTATTCCAGTGTGGTATTTCGTGGAATGTGGTGAGAAAGAAATGGCCGCAATTTGAAGAAGTGTTCTTTGAATTCAATATCGAAAAAATGCTGATGCTGCCGAATGAGATGTGGGAACAAAAAGCGCAAGATCCACGCATTATTCGCCACCTCACCAAGGTGATGACCATCCCTGCCAACGCAATGATGATCCACAATGCCAAGCGTGAAGCGGATTCCTTCTCACAAATGGTTGCCGACTGGCCATCAGAACGAATTACAGAACTTTGGGATTATCTGAAGAAACACGGTAAGCGATTAGGTGGTAACACAGGTGCTTACACCTTGCGCCAAATGGGCAAAGACACGTTTATCTTATCTTCTGACGTTGAAGCGCACCTGCGCAGCACAGATGTGATTGATAGCGGTCGTAACACCAAACGAGCACAAGTCGCGGCAAGTAAGGCTTTCAACGAGTGGCAGCAGCAATCAGGTCGTACCCTGAGCGAAATAAGCCAGATCGTCGCCTACAGCTGTGGCGATAATCGCGTCTAGTTCAATAAGAATGGCTTAAAGCTTTAGATTGCACACAGTTCCCTGCAAACTAAATGTTATAAGTCATTAACAAATAAGCGTGCATCGCACTTTCATCCGGTGGCATTGTATAGATAAATGTATACAATATAGAGTAACACTCATGAATTATTCTCGACCAATCCAACTCGACTAAACAAGGGCCCTTATCTCTATGACAGCTCTCAAAAATTCTGTCTCCAAAGGTGTAAAAACGAAAGTAACAGGCCAGACTCAAGACGATGTTGTTTACTGCCATATCTTCGACGCGATACTAGAACAAAGGCTGCCACCAGCTACTAAATTGAGCGAAGAAGCACTTGCAGAAATCTTTGGCGTTAGCCGTACTATTATCCGCCGTGCCTTGCTGCGCCTCTCTTTAGAACAAGTTGTGGTGATCCGCCCTAATCGAGGTGCTGTGATTGCAGCCCCAACAGTAGACGAAGCCAAGCAGATATTTAAAGCACGTGAAGTGATGGAAATTGCTATCACTGAGCTAGCGGTTAAGAACGCAACCAAAGCTCAAATCGAAGAGTGTAGAAAACTGGTCGCGAAAGAGAACTGCGCCTTTGACCAAGGTGACTATGGTTCTGGCTTACGTTTATCTGGTGAGTTCCACATCAAACTGGCTGAAATGGCAGAAAACACACCACTGCTCGCTTTCCAACGCAGCTTGGTATCGCAAACCTCGCTGCTTATTGCCCAGTACGAAACCGGCAGCCACTCAAATTGCTCTCTCGATGAGCATGAAGGGTTACTTGATGCGATAGAGTCTGGCGATGAAGAGCAAGCCGTTGACCTAATGCGAGAGCATTTAAGCCATATTCGCTCCAAGCTCAACCTAGACAGCAACACAGCTTCGAGTGACCTGCACGTGGTGTTCTCTGATCTGCTCAAGAGCAAGTCATAGCTTTGCTAACTAGATAGCCAAACCTTTTGTTAACAACTTTTTATTAACAAAATAGGAGAGAAGTAAGCCTCAGCGTTTACTTCTCTTTTTTATGCGTGAAACCCTATTCCATCATTAGAAAATCACCACTACTTCCCCTATTCGCCTTGTTATTACTAGCCTGAACGAAGCTATAGAACTGAATAACACTGATGCGCTCGCCTCCTTAAATCCCTACATTTTTGTATACATCGTCAAAAACACATTCACAACATTAAACTTATCAAAAGACCATCAAATCTATATAAAACAACAAAATAGATAACAAAGTGAATTGTGCACAATTTACCACAACACCTCTTTGTTGCATTTTTGTAAATAAATAGTTGACCACAGGGTCAGGATGGATAATTATTGACCTAGAAGTCAAAAAGAATACACATGGAAATATGTCGATTTACAAGGAGGTCTCTTGATTACTTTTTTGCTCAATCAGGAAATAAGACGTGAAGACAATCTGTCACCTAACATGACAGTGCTCAACTACCTTCGTACCAAGGTTAATAAAACCGGTACCAAAGAAGGTTGTGGGTCAGGTGACTGTGGCGCATGTACCGTCGTTCTCGGTGAAGTAGTTGATGGACAACTGCAATACCGTTCGGTGAACTCTTGCCTTACATTTGTGTCAGCGTTACACGGTAAGCAGCTGATCACAGTAGAAGATCTGCAAAACCGAGATAAGTCATTACACCCGGTACAGAAAGCGGTCGTCGATTTTCACGGTTCACAGTGTGGTTACTGCACGCCGGGCTTCATCATGTCGATGTTTGCCCTAGGCAAGAACAAACCCGATGCGAGCAAAGAAGACGTCATGGAATCACTGGCGGGTAACCTATGTCGTTGTACAGGCTACCGACCAATCGTTGATGCCGCGATGTCGCTTTCAACAGACCAACCTTTGATCGACCAATTTGCTGAGCTTGAACGCAACACCATCAAGAAGCTAGAAGGTATTCAAGACACCGAGGCCAACTTACGCCTTGGTCACCTCACCGCTTTTTCCCCGAAAAGCACTGACGAGTTGGCCAAGCTTTTTCAAGCGCATCCGAACGCGAAGCTGGTTGCTGGCGGCACGGATTTAGCACTGGAAGTGACACAATTCCATCGCGAGATTGAAACACTGATCAGCGTAAACCTTGTTGAAGACATGAAGGTATGCGAAGAGACCGACACCGATTTAATCATTGGTGCCAACCTACCTATCAGCGATTCTTACTCACTACTGAAAAAACACTACCCAGATTTTGGGGAACTATTGCACCGCTTTGCTTCACTTCAAGTTCGTAACCAAGGCACCATCGGTGGCAATGTTGCCAACGCTTCACCTATCGGTGATACCCCTCCTCTACTGATTGCCCTGAACGCGAAGATCAAACTTCGTTGTGGTGATGAGTCACGCACCATGCCGATTGAAGATTACTTCATCAGCTACAAAGTGACAGCGCAAAAAGAGAGTGAGTTCATTGAACAGATCATCATTCCTAAGCCAACCAACGACAGCTTCCGAGCTTACAAACTGTCTAAACGTTTAGACGATGATATCTCTGCAGTGTGTGGTGCGTTTGATATTCAAATCGAAGATGGCAAGGTTTCTTACGCTCGTATCGCTTTCGGTGGTATGGCTGCAACACCTAAGCGCGCGGCGCGTTGTGAAAATACGTTATTAGGCAAACCGTGGACAGACGCTAATATTAAGTTAGCAATGCAGGAACTGTATAACGACTTTGAGCCACTATCTGATTTCCGTGCAAGCCAAGAATACCGTTCATTGTCGGCAGCAAATATGTTGCGTCGTTACTTCATTGAACAGCAGAACAAAAACAACCAAATCGAAACAAGGGTAACATCTTATGTCTAAATCACACGAGCATGCGATGACCCACGAAGAGATGGTTACCATTGCAAAACAAGACCTAAAAACTGGCGTAGGTAAAAGCGTTAAACACGACAGTGCAGCCAAGCAAGTCACGGGCGAAGCGGTATACATTGATGACCGCCTAGAGTTCCCAAATCAGCTGCACGTCTACGCACGCCTGAGCACTCAAGCACACGCCAACATCACCAAGATAGATTTATCACCGTGTTACGAATTCGAAGGCGTGGCGATTGCTATTCAAGCCAAAGACGTACCGGGTGAACTGGATATCGGTGCTATCCTTCCGGGTGACCCACTGCTTGCCGACGGCAAAGTAGAATATTACGGCCAACCTGTAATTGCCGTGGCAGCCAACGATTTAGAAACCGCACGCAAAGCCGCACATGCAGCCGTTATTGAATACGAAGAGCTACCTGCGATTCTTGATGTGAAAGAAGCGCTAGAGAAAGAGCACTTCGTCACAGAGAGCCACACCCAGCAGCGTGGTGACTCGAAAGCCGCATTGGCAAAAGCAAAACACGTGATCTCTGGTGATCTAGAGATCGGCGGCCAAGAGCACTTCTACCTAGAAACTCAAATCAGTAGCGTGATGCCAACCGAAGACGGCGGTATGATCGTCTACACCTCGACTCAAAACCCGACCGAAGTTCAAAAACTGGTTGCGGAAGTGATTGGTGTGCCAATGCACAAAGTCGTGATTGATATGCGTCGTATGGGTGGTGGTTTCGGTGGTAAAGAGACTCAAGCAGCCTCTCCAGCGTGTATGGCTGCGGTTATTGCTCACCTCACTGGTCGCCCAACCAAAATGCGTTTGCTGCGCAGTGAAGACATGCAGCAGACGGGTAAACGTCACCCGTTCTACAACCAATACACAATTGGTTTTGACGACAATGGTGTGATTCAAGGTGCCGACATTACCGTTGCAGGTAACTGTGGTTACTCACCAGACTTATCAAGTTCTATCGTAGACCGCGCAATGTTCCACTCAGACAACGCTTATTACTTAGGCGATGCAACTGTGGTCGGTCACCGATGCAAAACCAACACAGCATCGAACACTGCGTATCGTGGCTTTGGTGGTCCACAAGGCATGATGACTATCGAACACATCATGGACGAGATTGCGCGTTACCTGAAAAAAGATCCTTTGGAAGTACGTAAGGCGAACTACTACGGCGAAGAAGGCCGTAACGTGACCCATTACTACCAAACCGTTGAAGACAACTTTTTACCTGAGATAACCGAACAGCTTGAACGCAGCAGTGACTATCACGCACGTCGTAAAGACATTGCCGAGTTCAACAAGCAGAGCCCTATCTTGAAGAAAGGTCTTGCTATCACACCGGTGAAATTCGGCATCTCGTTTACTGCGACTTTCTTGAACCAAGCAGGTGCGCTTATCCATATCTACACCGATGGCAGTATTCATTTGAATCACGGTGGTACGGAAATGGGGCAAGGCTTGAACATCAAAGTGGCACAAATCGTTGCACAGGAGTTCCAAGTCGATGTCGAACGTATACAGATCACCGCTACAAACACAGACAAAGTTCCGAACACATCACCAACCGCAGCCTCATCGGGCGCCGACCTCAACGGTAAGGCCGCGCAAAACGCCGCAATAACCATTAAGCAGCGCCTGATCGACTTCGCTTCTTCGCACTTCAAAGTGTGGCCTGAAGAAGTGGTGTTTAAAAACGGCATGGTGCAGATCCGCGATGAGATCATGACCTTCAACTCATTTGTTGAACTGGCTTGGTTTAACCAAATCTCGCTATCAAGCACTGGCTTCTACCGCACTCCGAAGATCTATTACGATCACGAGAAGGCACGCGGTCGTCCGTTCTACTACTACGCGTATGGCGCTTCTTGTTCAGAAGTCATCATCGATACCCTAACCGGTGAAAACAAGATTCTGCGTGTTGATATTCTGCATGACGTGGGCGCTTCACTGAACCCTGCGATTGATATCGGCCAAGTCGAAGGTGGCTTTGTACAAGGTGTCGGTTGGTTAACCACAGAAGAGTTGGTGTGGAATCAGCAAGGCCGCTTAATGACCAACGGCCCTGCAAGCTACAAAATCCCAGCGATTGCTGATATGCCGATTGATTTCAGAACGCACCTTTTGGAAAACCGCAGCAACCCAGAAGACACAGTATTCAACTCGAAAGCCGTGGGTGAGCCACCTTTTATGTTGGGTATGTCGGTATGGAGTGCATTGAAAGATGCGATTAGCTACGTAGCCGTTGATGGCGCAATTCCTAAGCTCAACACACCAGCAACGCCAGAGCGTATTCTGATGGCGATTCAGGAAGTCTCTGAAACAGCCCCGACCTCGGTCGATGCTCAATCAGAAACAGCTTAGGGCGTAATGGACAGCTAGGGAAGCACAAAAGGGATTTAGGAGGACATATGTTTAAGGATAATTGGATTCACGAACTGGCAAAACTGGAAGAGAACTACGAACCATGTGTCATGGTGACAGTGCTTGAAGACAGAGGCTCAGTGCCACGTGATGCGGGTACCAAGATGCTTGTCACTCGCGACCGAATCATCGCTACGATTGGTGGTGGTCACCTTGAACATGTGGCCACTAAAATGGCGCGTGAAATGCTGATTGCTAGTGAAAAATCGCTCAAAGTGGAGCGCTTTAACCTCGGTGCTCGTTTAGGCCAATGTTGTGGCGGAATGGCAACATTAAGCTTTGAACCGATTGGCACTCAACAGAACCATCTCGTGCTGTTTGGTGCTGGTCATGTGGCCAAGGCGCTGCTGCACATTGTCGCGACCCTACCCTTCCGTGTGACCTGGATTGATGAACGTGAAGAAGTGTTCCCTGACACGCTTCCTCACGGTGTCAAAAAGCTAGTCACAGACGATCCGGTTGGCGAAGTTAAACACATGCCACCGAACAGCTACTACCTAGTAATGACCCACAACCACCAGCTTGATTTCGATTTAACGAAAGCCATTATCGACCGTGAAGACAGCCGTTATTTCGGCATGATCGGCTCGCTGACCAAGCGTAAGAAGTTTGACTTCCGCCTAGAGCAGCGTGGCTATAGCCAAGAGCAAATTGAAACTATGATTTGCCCGATTGGCATCAGCGCTGTGAATGGCAAACATCCCGCTGAAATCGCGGTATCAGTTGCGGGTGAACTGATCGCACACTATCAAGGGCAAGCGCTTGAACAAAAGCGCCCGACCAAACAATATCGAAATCAGGATTTGACCGAGCAACACAGTCAACCAAGCGATGTAGGCGAACCACCTTTGGAAGAGAAGATCGCCTAATACAAGTCGCAAAGCTTCGGTAGCCATAACGTTACTGAAGTCATTAAAAGGAAGTAAACATGACAACGCAACGCAAAGCTTATCGCGCCAGTATTTTACACAGCGTAGCCGATCCAAAAGACGTCGGTATCGATGAGTCTTACGACTATTTTGAAGACGGTGTTTTAGTGGTTGAAAACGGCCACATCGTCGACTTAGGCCATGCCGATGACGTATTGGCACGTCAGCCTAAAACACTCGAAGTAAAAGAATACAAAGATAAGCTGATCACCTCTGGCTTTATTGATACGCACATCCACTACCCTCAAACAGGGATGATCGCGTCTTACGGTGAGCAACTTCTTGATTGGTTAGAGAACTACACCTTCCCAGAAGAAAAGCGCTTCAAAAACCCAGTCTACGCACACAAAGTGGCGAAGCTATTCCTAGACGAACTAGCAAGCAACGGCACAACCACGGCACTCGTGTTCGGCACGGTACACAAAGAGTCGGTTAACGTTTTCTTTGAAGAAGCTGAGAAGCGCAACCTACGTATGATTGCGGGTAAGGTTTTGATGGATCGCAATGCGCCTGATTACCTCACCGACACGCCAGAATCTGGCTACGCCGACTCCAAAGAACTGATTGAGAAATGGCACAACCGCAGCCGTTTGCTTTATGCCGTGACACCTCGTTTCGCGCCAACCAGTACACCAGAACAATTGGCTACCGTTGGTAAATTGCTAGAAGAGTACCCAGATGTGTATATGCACACGCACCTTTCTGAAAACGAGAAAGAGATTGAATGGGTAAAAGAACTGTTCCCAGAGCGCGACAGCTATTTGGATGTGTATGACCACTATGGCCTACTGCACAAACGTTCGGTTTTCGCCCATGGCATTCACTTGTCTGATTGCGAATGTAAGCGCCTAGCCGACACGGAATCTGCCATTGCTTTCTGCCCGACCTCTAACCTGTTCTTAGGCTCAGGTTTATTCCGATTACCAGAAATGGAAGAGCACGGCATTCGTGTTGGTATGGGGACTGATGTCGGCGCAGGCACTAGCTTCTCAATCCTACAAACCATGAGTGAAGCCTATAAGATCATGCAGCTTCAACATAAGAAATTGCACCCAGCTAAGTCGCTATTCTTAGCCACATTAGGTGGTGCACGTTCACTGCATTTAGAAGACAAGATTGGCAACTTGGAAGTAGGAAAAGAAGCCGATTTCGTGGTGTTGGACTTACACGCCACACAATTGATGCGCTTTAGAATGGAACAAGCGACCAAGCTTGAAGAGAAGCTATTTGTATTGATGAGCCTGGGTGACGACAGAACCGTCAGCGAGACTTACATCTACGGCGAGAAAGCCTACGATGTGAATTTCAAAGATTATCAAAAGCTCGTTAGCTAGACTGAAAACCGAGTAACAATCGCTAGACAGCGACAGCCGTCGTTAATTAAAAATCCGTCCAGATTTATCTAGCCTTGAAAGACCAGTTGCTGATGCCACTGGTCTTTTTTGTGCTTCATTCAAAGAAATATAAATTAACCGTTCACAAACAACGATCTTCGGTGACGCCAAGTCATTATATTGATAGGTTAATGTTTATACATATCGACTTCATACTTCACTTTAGCGTCTCTCTAAAACATTCGTTTCTCAGCTAAATGGAAGCACTCAATCTAGAAAGGAATTCTATGTTCGAACAGGTCGTCAGCATTCTGTTTCCCGTTTTTGCACTCGCCAGTGCTGGCTTTGCTGTAGGTCGATGGCTTAAGCCCGATTTCAAGCCAATCAATCGCATTAATATGGATGTCTGTATTCCTGCTTTAGTGTTTGCATCGCTGACCACCATGCCGCTCGACACCGAACAGTTGCCACTCATCTCCGCCTCTTTGATCGCGGTATTAGTGCCAGCTTTGTTGATGATTCCGATCTGTAAGATCTTTAAGCTCAACTTCAAGGCTTGGGCTCCACCACACATGTTTCGCAACAGTGGCAACCTCGCGATTCCCTTGTTCACGTATACCTTTGGCGAAAGTGCATTAGCCCCAGCAGTACTGCTGTTTGTGGTGTCGGCGTGTGTTCATATCAGTGTGGGCTTGGCGTTACTAAGCGAAGGCAACCCAATCAAACAGATCCTCAAGATGCCGATATTTTTAGCGGCAGCATTGGCGATGACACTGAACTTATCCGGCATTGCGGTGTGGAACCCAATCTACGAAGCCACATCGCTGCTTGGGCAAGCTGCTGTTCCTATCATGCTGTTGTCATTGGGTTCACAAATGGTCAACTTGAGGCTAAGCGGGTTGAAAGTCGGCTTATTGTGTACCGCTCAATCGCTGTTTACTGGCGCCATCGCTTTTACGATCATCTACTTCTTCATTCCGCTACCCACTTTGCACTTACAAATGATGGTGCTGTTCACCATGCTGCCACCCGCAGTAATGAACTACCTGTTTGCAGAAAGGTTCAATGTAGAGCCACCCAAGGTCGCGTCTATGGTGTTATTCGGCAACTTCCTGAGTGTTGTCACCTTGCCTATTTTGCTGACGTTCGCGCTGTCTTTGTCGAGTTAATTTTTTACGCACTTATCCAGTTTAAGCTCTGCCGTCACTTTAGTAAGGCGCAGCGCTATTGCAAAGCAGACTAAGTAAGGGCTCACATACCAGAAGATACTTTCTAACGGTTGCTTCACCTGCGCTTCTCTGGTTTTTATGTATTGGTTTTTCTGCTTCTCATACTGACTCAGCATACCATCCACCCACACCGCATCACTTTCAACCAGCGATACGCTCGGCGCAGGAACCGTAAAATCCGATGCGTTGGGTAACAAAGTGAAATCGACATCTTTGAACGTGATCGCTGTATTCAAATACCACAAACACGCTTCATGATGCTGAGCGTGATTATCTAAAGACGGCTGACCTGTGCAGGTATCACTTCTCAACTTATCCAAAGAAAACTGTTGAACCGATTCTAAAATCGCCACCGCTCTGGTTTGTTCGGTTTCAACCCAATCACCCGCTACTTTCGCACGAATCTCAGACACTGCACCCAGCATCCCGATACCCGCTAGAAACGGCCATAAATAATCCATGAGCTTCCACTTTCGTCGGCTCAAGTTGAACCCACACCAAATCGGAAGATGAAAAAGGAGCGTTAACCCAAGCGATAGCAAAACGAAATTCAAGGAGCTAGAGAGCATGAGTTCGCTATCAAAGAAGTTCTTCATAATGAGAGACTTGCCTGTATGACAAAGAGAAATTTGATACTAGGTTCGATATTTGAAAGGAGTGTAAGGGGAAAGTAAAAACAGCACCAAAAGTTAGAGTTTGGATGAATAATATCCGATTGAAACTTGTCGCTATTTCATAGCCAATACATGCTCCATAAAACTCGACTTATTTTCGCGGCACTCATTTGAGTGATATAAGTTCCAACATACACAGTTCAAGTGTTCTCAACGCGTCGAGTTTCTCTTTAAAGCCGAGTGTTGTGAGTCGCTCTATAGCATCTTCAAGCTCACGTAACTAACACCAACTAAGATATCTAAGTCCCCCTTAGATACGGCAGATGGAACCGAAGACGCTAACATTGTGCGTTAGCGTTTTCATGTAGTTCAATTCCCAATGAATATTGCCATTCAATCAAAGAGAGGGGAGATGGCGATAGATCTCCTTGAACGGCGCTGGTTTGCCCAAAAAGTACCCTTGAACAAACTTGCAACCTAGCCCCTTTAAAAGGGTTAATTGACTCTCAGTTTCAACCCCCTCAGCTATGACATCTAGATCTAATTTGTCTGCCAAACTGATCGCGGTTTGAGTGAGAATAGAACAACCTTTATCGTGCATAATATCTTTAATAAACGAGCGATCTATTTTCAGGTAGTCTAGCTCTTGACTAAGTAAATTTCCAAATGAAGCATAACCAGTACCAAAGTCATCAATAGCCAACTTAATACCACTTTGTTTTAATTTATCAAGAACTTGCTTTGCGATTGGGTTGTCGTCAAGAGATACCGACTCGGTAATCTCGACAACAATTGCACTCACCGGTAACTGGTAGTGATTCAATACTTCGATAATCGAATTATGCTGAAGCTCTACTGCATTGAGCTCTTTTATTGAGCGATTAATTGAAAATACAGTATCGGTATAACCTTGGTTGTGCAGTGTAACTAAATCGGCGCACGCTTGATCCAGAATACAGCGGCCAAGTGGAATAATCAGGTCGTATTCTTCGGCAATACCTATAAACTCAAAAGGGGAAATATATTCATTTCCATACTTCCAACGAGCTAATGCCTCGAACTTTTTGACCACCTTACTCTCGGTATGATAAATCGGCTGATAGTAAACTTGAATATGCTTTTCTTTAATTGCGGCTTCCAGTGCCACTTTCAGCTTTAATCTACGAACAGATTGATCTTCCAGTTCTGAAGTATAAACAACTGGCTGGCCATCTCGAATTTTTGATTTCTCTAGTGCTAGTTTCGCCTGCATCATCGGGTTGGCTTCAGAGACATTATTTAAGGTGGTAGAAACACCTACATTCCAACCAATGGATATAGTTCTCCCTAAGATTGAGTAACTGACTAAAAGCTCACGACGGATGTCATTGCATAAACTGAGTACATCTTCAATTGGCATTTCATCGATAACAATAGCAAACTCGTCGGAACCATAACGACATGCTATACACTGTTCACCCATGACTTGACCTAACCGCTCTGCAACCGAAGAGAGCAATTGGTCGCCAATCTCATCACCATGTATTTGGTTAATCAATGAGAAACCTTTTATGTCAAATAAAGCTACTGAAATTTTCTCGCCACTAAGTAGCCTGTCTTCAATATCTTGAATAAAAATTTGTCTGTTCTTAAGTCCAGTAACAAACTCATACTTCTGATACTGTTCAATCTTTTTCTCATTATTCTTTCGTCGTGTGATATCCCTAAACACCGCAATATAATGCGATATAGCGCGATTCTCATCCTTCAATGTGGTAATGCTCAAACGCTCAGGGAAAATCGTTCCATGACAAGTTTTATTCCATAGTTCACCTTCCCAACGTCCATTACTTTCGAGGTCCGTCCACATTTTCTTGTAGAAATCTGGCTCCTGTAAACCAGAAGAAAACAAGGATGGGTTTTTGCCCATCAGCTCTTCTCTACAATAGCCTGTAAGTTCTTCAACACGATCATTTAGCTGAACAATTTTATTTTCTGCATCAGTAATTAGTATCGCATCATTACTTTGATTCAACGCTTCACAAGCCATATTAAACTCATGCGTAAGCTCTTGATGCAAAGTAATATTCTGTATGACCCACTCGATACTGGTAAGTACACCTTGCGCATCAAAGTTATTGTGACAAATTAGCTTAAGGTGCTTATTCACTAGCGATTCATCTTTACTCACAATCGCCACTGATGGGTTCTCTAGGTTAGATAGTACTGTTGCTATATATTCAGAGGCTCTTTCGGAATCCGCGAAAATATAGGTCGAAAACAGGAACTCGAGTGATGGTAATTGATATGGGTCTACAGCAAGAACTCTCCAAAAATTGGGGCTAAACTCAAAAGTTTGTCTTTGAATATCCCATTGGAAAAAACCCAAATCACTCAATGACTCAACGTGCTCAAACTGCCTTATAAGCCTTTGATTATTTTGGTTAAGTTTGTTTTGGTATAGCTCCTGCCCAAGGATGTATCCCAATTGTTCGATCAGTTGATTATCCAACTCTAGATTCGGCATAGCTCTATCATAAAGCATGACAACCAAACCCACTCTTTCGCCATTACGAGCAGTTAATGGTAAACCTATATATGCTTGAGCACCCAACACTTCTAGTGCAATATCTTTAGGGAATTTCTTTTGGATATCAGAGGAGTAAAAGCAGTAATTACTTAAGCCTTTTAACGCAATGTCACAAGGTGTCTCTAGTAAAGGGTACGAAAAGTTTTCTACTAACCTCCCCTCTTGCAAGTAGCAATTAGTATAGGCAATGGAGTCGTCGCGATTCGTATCAGCAATAAAGCAATGATTAGGTTTGTATTTTTTATATATCAAGTTTAACGAACTATAGAATAATTCAGAGCTCGACTTGGCCTTAAGCAACCCTTGTAATAAGTGCTCCATTACGCATCCAGAAAAGTATTAGTTTAGCGAATGATAATATAATCATTGGTGCCTAGCTATTAGTCCTTAGTCAGGTTGATACATTTGTTGTTGTAGTTCTCACTTTTCGCTGGATTAATAGACATATTTAACAAGAAGCCTGTTCACATACAACCTAGCCCCTATGCAGCCAAAAACAAAAAGCCCCGGTTATAGGAACCGGGGAAACAGGGTGGGATGAGTTTGGCGCGTGCCCGTAAGACCAAACTCTCCCCAAGCCTCACCTAAGACTCATGCTCTTAGGTAAAGGATGCTGAGTACTGTTATTGAAAAGTACGGTTATTGAAGCGTAGCGCCTTGCTCTACCCAAGTGCCGATAAGAGCACGCTCTTCGTCAGTCATTTGAGTCATGTTACCGAGCGGCATCACCTTGGTTGTTACGGTTTGAGCAACAATCCTTGGAACGTTGGCTTTAATCTCTTCTGGGGTATCAAACATCACACCACCTGGCGCAGCAGCAAAAGCGGCATGGCTAGGGGTTGATGAGTGACACACAGAACAGCGCTCTTGAATGACTTTGTTGATGGTTTCAAAGCTTACGCCTGCAGCAGATTGCGTTGCGTGTGCAGGAGCCTCATCGGTCGTTGTCGAGGCCGTAATGTTCGAAACGATCTCTTCAGTAGCCGATTCAGTCGCGCTTACTTGCACTTCTTGAACGATTGGAGCTTGTACAACTGGAGTCATCTGTTTTTTCGCGTAAGGTGAAGTCACAAACGCAAGCGTGATCATACCCAATGCCGCTACTGGTATTGTCCATGCAAACTTCTGGCTACCATGACGGGTGTTGAAGTAGTGACGCACCAAGATACTGAAAATCGCTAAACCAGCAAGAATCAGCCAGTTGTATTCCGAGCCGTAAGTGCTTGGGAAGTGGTTACTGATCATGATGAACAGCACTGGCAGTGTCATGTAGTTGTTGTGACGAGAACGCAGTAGGCCTTTCGCTGGCAGTGCCGGATCCGGTTCGCGCTTCTCTTCAATCGCTTTCACCAAGTTGCGCTGCGCAGGCATGATAACGCGGAATACGTTACCCACCATGATGGTACCAATGATCGCGCCAACGTGGATGTAGGCACCACGTCCACTGAATACTTGGGTTAGACCGTAAGTTGCAGCGACGAGTAGCACAAACAACACAACGCCAAGCAACACGGGTGTTTTGCCTAATGGTGAGTCACACAGTAAGTCATAGATAAACCAACCGGCAACGAATGAACCAATACCAATCGCAATTGCCGTTGTAGAATCAAGGCCAGAGCCCGGTGCAATCAGGTAAATCTCGGCATTAAGGTAGTAAACCACACCCAGTAGACACACACCGGTGATCCACGTGAAGTAAGCTTCCCATTTAAACCAGTGCAGGTGCTCTGGCATCTCTGGTGGCGCAAGTTTGTACTTCTCTAGGTGATAAATACCACCGCCGTGAATTGCCCATAAGTCGCCTGAAAGGCCCGTTTTTGGGTTTACTCGGTTAAGGTTGTTCTCTAACCAAACAAAGTAAAATGATGCGCCTATCCACGCAACACCAACAATCATGTGAGCCCAGCGTATTGCTAGATTCAACCATTCTGTAATATGCGGATCCATAATAAACTCCTGTATCACAACGCTTTAGCTAAGCGTTGCTCTTCCTTATTGTCGTCCGTTGGCAGATCGTCCAAATGCAACGCCACTCGATCGCTGTCGAAATAAACTTCGTCACAGTTGTGTCCTTCGCCACCTCTATCGACGATCAAGAACTGGTCTTGATCGGTGAGGGCGAGAACTGGGTGATGCCACACCCCTTTGTGATAGTTCACTCCTTGACGGCCATTGCTCAAGAAAGCTCGGCTATTGGCTAATGTTGGATCGTCGCCTTTTGGCGCAACAACAATTAAATAGGGTTGACCAAGTAATGGAATGAATGCTTGAGAGCCAAGTGGATGACGCTCTAACATTTTGATGGTCAGTGGGTAGCTCAACGGTGTGGCTTGGAAGATGCTGATGATGGCTTCTCCGTCTTGGTCTTGCACATCCGTTGTCGCTAGCTTGTGGTAGCGACGTGTTGATCCACTGTTGATCATGAAGAAATCACTATTATCGGACTCGATAACATCGCCAAACTCTGCAAAAGCCTGCTTGGTTAACGGTTCGATGGATAAACGACGTATTCCATTACTCATACTCATTTCCTTACCTATTTCGCTTTCGTACCAAACAGACGCAAACGGCTGATACCACCATCTGGGAATATGTTTGCACGTACGTGGGTAATCGCACCAAGGTCGTTTACCTCAGAAATGAATTCGTGAATTTCGTGCGCTTGCAGCTTTTGTGCAGGCAACAGTTCACGCCAGAATAGGCTTTGTGTTTCTACTTGGTCGTCGGTACCACCTTTCACGTAAGCCGCTTGAATTGAGCAGCTGTCAGGGTAGTTACCTTTGAAGTGGGCCGTATCCACTACGATGCGTTCGATGTTACCTGGGTGGCCTAGTGCCACGATAACCCAGTCGTTACCTGGTGTACGACGACGCGCTGTTTCCCAGCCATCACCCATGTTTTCACCACGGCCAGGGCCTAAGATGTTGGCTTTGTTGCCGTAGTGCTCATCGCTACAGGCCAATGCTCGGCCACCGTGTTCAACCGATGCTAGGTCAACTTGTTGCTGAGAATCTATTGCTTCCCAATCCACACTTGGTCGGCCATAAACACGTAAGCGAGCGACACCGCCGTCTGGATAGATATTCAAACGTAGGTGCGTAAATACTTGGTCACTTTCAATCGCTTCAAGATGATGATGATCACCTTGTAGTGCCATTGAAGGCAGAATTTCTTGCCACTCTGTTGCGTCTGTTGGCTCACCTTGTGGTGAATAACACGCGTCAATTGATGCCGAAGGTGGGAAGTTACCTGTGAAGAATGAGGTATCAATATCAACGCCAGCAATAGTGCCAGCTAGGCCAAGGCGAACGACACAGTAGTCGTAACCTTCACCACGTTTGCGTCTGCTTTCCCAACCGTCCATCCACTTGCCGTTATCGTCGTATAAGTCGTCTTTCCACTCTGGCGCAGCGTGGCTGAGAAGACGGCTTTTATCGGCGAAAAAATCGTCTGTTGCGAAGATAGCTTCCGCGCCGAGTTTTTCGTCTGCAAGGTTTATGTATTGTTCAAATGTTTGGGTCATGTCCGTGTAATCCTATCCAATTAATCAAGTAATAATAAAATGAGAACTCAGTGGCTTATTCGCTTATAAAGCGTGCTCTTAGCGCACTAAGACTGGGCTGAGATAGCTGTTAACTCCGTTAACTTACATATCCCAGAGACGAAACATCGCGATCTTGTTGATCTCTTGAATCGCCGTAGCAAACTCAGTTTCACTATCATTTCCTAATCGCATCTCGAACGACTCAAGAATTTGGTAACGATTGGCTCCCTTCACCGCCATGATAAAAGGGAAATTGAAGCGACTTTTGTAGCTGTTGTTGTAAGAAGTGAATTTTTCAAATTCTTCGGCGTTGCACTGGTCAATGCCCGCCCCCGCTTGTTCTTTGGTCGACGACTCGGTGAGTTCGCCGTTTACTGCTGCTCGACCGGCTAAATCCGGGTGAGCGTTGATCAAAGCCAACTGTTTGCCTTGGTCTGCACTTAACAAGGTCGATGCCATTTTCAGATGAAGATTCTCGATATGGTCATCTTCGGCATTCAAACCTTGGTCATACACCACTTCTGCAACCCATGGGCTGTGTTCGTAGACATCAGCGAAGTGAGCGACAAAGGTATCGCGGTCCATGGTTGTTGGTTGGCATGATCGAAATTCAGTCACGTAAGCCTCCTTGCTTCACTGCTACTTTTGCTGTTGATGATTAGCGTTATTTGGTTGATATGGATGATGTTGGTGCCAGTGGTTGGCGATATCGATTCGACGACATAACCACACGCTGTCGTGCTGTTTTACGTAATCTAAGAAACGTCTCAATGCAGCAATACGACCGGGACGACCAATCAGACGACAATGCAGCCCAACCGACATCATTTTCGGTGCGGTTTCGCCTTCCATATAAAGGGTGTCAAACGTGTCTTTCAGGTATTGGAAGAACTGCTCACCAGAGTTAAAGCCTTGCGCCGTTGAAAAACGCATGTCGTTCACATCAAGTGTGTAAGGGATCACCAATTGCGGATGACCAGTCTCGGTGTGCCAATAAGGCAGGTCATCATCATAGGCATCAGAGTCGTAAAGAAAACCGCCCTCTTCTGCAACCAAGCGACGCGTATTTGGACCCGTTCGACCTGTGTACCAACCTTGTGGGCGTTGACCCGTCACTTGTTGGATGATCTCGATCGCTTTGGTCATGTGGTCGCGCTCTTCAGACTCATCAATGTATTGATAGTCGATCCAGCGATAACCGTGGCTACAGATTTCGTGACCCGCTTCGACCATGACTTTGGCAACCTCTGGGTGACGCTCAATCGCCATTGCAACCGCAAAGACGGTCAGTGGGATTTCATATTCATCGAACAAGCGAAGAACACGCCACACACCCGCACGGCTACCATATTCATAGATGGATTCCATGCTCATGTGACGTTCGCCTTTAATCGGCTGTGCTGACGGGATCTCTGAAAGAAAAGCTTCAGACTCGTCGTCTCCATGTAACAAACAACGCTCACCGCCCTCTTCATAGTTCAATACAAAAGAAACCGCGACGCGCGCATTACCTGGCCATTGAGGGTTTGGAGGGTTAGCTCCGTAACCGATCAAATTTCTTGAATAATCCTTATTCATCCAAGTACTCCTAACATAAGTGGTTGGCTTAGCCGCTCTTTAAGTGAGTCGCCAAATGATTCAACCAAATGGATTCTCGATAAACAGAGCAACCTTACCCCTGTACATTTATTGTATACAATTATTTATCTCAATGTAAAGATTTTGTTATTCAAGTTAAATTTACGCACTATTGCCATTTAAAAACAACAGCTTAATAAAGTCAAAGCTCACCAAAAAACGATAATCAAGATCTATAAAGTCAGAAAAAACGACACAATGGTTAACATTTTTCCAACAATTAGCTTTACTAATTGTGTACAGTTCGTACATAGTTAGTGATAACAAAGTGACCAGTTGCATTCTTTGCAAGGTCGAAACAGACAGATAAACCACGGAACAGAGGAGCGCCAAAAGCGCTATTAAAGGACTATGGGAAGATTAACAACACACGTATTAGACACGACTCACGGCTTACCGGGTGCAGAGATCAAGGTAGAGCTTTATAAGGTCAATGAAGACTCAACAGAAAAGTTGGCGACGGTAATCACTAACTCCGATGGCCGAACCGATGCTCCGATTCTGGCAGGGAATGATTTCCGACCGGGGAAATATCAATTGGTGTTTTACGTAGCCGATTACTACAGAAGTAAAGGCGTGGAATTGGATGGCGTGCCTTTCCTAGACGATGTTGTTATTCGCTTTGGTCTAGATGATCCAGAAGCGCATTATCACGTTCCTCTTCTCGTCTCGCCTTACAGTTTCTCAACCTATCGGGGCAGTTAGTCTCGTGACCTAGAGCTTCTAACTAGGCTCACCGACAAATATTAAGCAGATTAGTGCGTGCATCTAAAATGATGCGCGCTCATTAAACACGCTCATATAAAAATACTAATAACGTTATTAGTTAGAGAGTTGATGACTAATCAACTGATAGCTAAAGAAATAGCGGCTAGGAAAAAACCTTAAAACTTAATATTGAAATCTCGCTGTATTCAATAAATGGATCACAACATAAAAGGACTTGCTGACATGAGTGAGAGTAAAACAGAAATACTCAACCAAGATGCGAATAACGGAATTTTAGAGAAACTCTTTAAAATTAAGGCCCACGGAAGCAGTGTGAAAAATGAGTTGGTCGGCGGTGTCACCACCTTCGCAACCATGGCTTACATCATATTCGTTAACCCACAAATTATGGCCGCATCGGGTATGGATGCAGGAGCGGTATTCGTCGCAACTTGTATTGGTGCAGCTATCGGTTGTTTGTTAATGGGGTTATTTGCGAACTGGCCTGTCGGCCTTGCGCCGGGCATGGGCTTGAATGCCTTCTTCTCGTTCACGGTAGTAAGCGAAATGGGCTACAGCTGGGAAGTGGCACTGGGTGCGGTGTTTATCTCCGGTATCTTGTTCGTCGGAATGAGCTTCTACAAAGTCCGCCAATGGATCATTGAAAGTATCCCTGTGAGTTTACGTTATTCCATGACAGCGGGTGTTGGTTTGTTCTTAGGTCTAATTGGCTTAAAGACAGCAGGTATTGTCGTCGAAAACCCAGCAACTTTGGTTTCATTAGGTGACTTCACCAAACCTGAAGCACTATTAGCTGCTATCGCGTTTCTTATCATCGCGGTTCTCAGTGAGCGTAAAGTCTTTGGTGCGGTGCTGATCGGCATTTTGAGTGTGACGCTTGTCGGCATGATGCTTGGCTTAGTGCATTACAACGGCTTCTTCGCAGCACCACCAAGTTTAGCGCCTACATTCCTAAAAATGGACATTATGGGTGCGCTTGATGTTTCGATGATCAGCGTTATCTTGGCTTTCCTTTTTGTAAACATGTTCGATACCGCAGGTACTTTGATGGGCGTGGCAGAGCGCGCAAACCTAACTAACCCTGAAACGGGCAAAATTGAAGGTCTTAGCAAAGCACTGAAAGCTGACAGTATCTCAAGTGTGGCAGGTGCGTGTGTGGGTTGTCCGCCAGTAACCAGTTATGTAGAGAGTGCAGCGGGCGTTGCAGCAGGCGCACGAACTGGTCTTTCAGCAATTGTGGTTGGTGTGTTGTTCTTAGCAGCGATTTTCCTATCGCCATTAGCAGGTATGATCCCCGCTTACGCAACGTCTGGTGCTCTTATTTACGTCGCATTCGTGATGATGAGCAGCATGCAGCACGTCGATTGGAAAGACTTCACTAACGGTGCTCCAGCCGCGATTACCGCACTAATGATGCCACTGACCTTCTCTATCGCGAACGGTATCGCATTGGGTTTCATTACCTACACAGTGCTTAAGTTGGCGACAGGTAAAACCAAAGATGTGTCTATCTCGATGTACTTCCTAGCGGCTATCTTCATCGCCAAGCTAGTGTTCATCGGTTAACCCTAAAGCTCCTGAGCAGTCATTTCTTGATTGCTCACAACGTTGCTTGGCTGGTTCGCAAGCCAAGCAACAACATGATTTTTAAGAAAGCTAATTGCATTGATGACGAGAGAGCAGAAACCCTACCGATTCAGTGCACTTTTTTATGACCCTACGCAGTTTGTAGAAGTCATTATTTGACCGCCAATCGCCTGTAAACGGAAACGCAGGCAGAGGAATATCAAATGAAACTTCTGTACACCCTTAATGAAAGACCGCCCCATGGGCTAACCCTTCTACTTGCTTTACAACACATGCTCGCCTCGATTGGTGGCATCGTCGCTGTCCCGCTTATTGTCGGTGCTTCTATCGGCCTACCTAACACAGAGATCGTTTCACTGATCAATGCGGCGCTATTGGCTTCTGGTATTGTGACTGTCGCGCAATGTCTCGGTTTTGGCCCTGTTGGTATTCGACTGCCTGTTGTAATGGGCTCAAGCTTTGCCTTTTTAGGTGTGGCTATTTCCATCGGTAACGAAGGTGGTGTCGCCGCTATCATGGGCTCAGCACTTATCGGCTCATTCGTGGTAATTGGTGCCAGCTTCTACATGGACAAGGTTCGCAAGCTGTTCCCGACCGTGGTAAGTGGTGTGGTGGTTACCCTAATCGGCTTAACCATTTTACCGGTTGCCATGAACTGGGTTGGCGATTCTCCTGCCAACACGGAACAATTCGCCACGCTACCAAAACTGTTTCTCGCACTGGTCTCTTTGGGGATAGTGATTGGCGTATCGGTTTACTGTAAAGGCGCGGTTGCGGCCTCCGCTATCGTGATTGGCCTAGCAGGTGGTTACATTGTGGCGCTGTCACTCGGCATGGTCGATCTTGAGCAGATCAGCTCTGCTGCTTGGGTCGGTGGCCCAGAACCATTTAAGTATGGCTTTACGTTTTCTGCTAGTGCCATCATCAGCATGAGCTTGGTGTACATCGTGGTTATCGCTGAAGCAACCGGTGACTTCATGGCGCTTGGCAACAACTGCCAAACCCAAGTCAGCGGTAAAGATCTAAAACGTGGACTGCTAGGCGATGGTCTTGGTAGTACCTTGTCTTCGATTTTAACAGCGATGCCACTGGCGTCATTCAGCCAAAACGTCGGTATTGTGGGTATCACAGGTGTAGCAAGTCGCTATGTAGTAGCTGCAACCGGTGGTTTGTTAATTTTAGGTGGTTTATTCCCGAAATTAGCCGCTATTGCCGTCACGATTCCGAAACCTGTTTTGGGTGGTGTGGGCTTTGTGATGTTCGGGATGATTGCTTACGCGGGTATCCGCATGTTGATCAAGGCCGCAGACACCAAGCGAAATGCCTTGGTAATCTGTGTCGGTTTGGCGTCTGGCTTGGCGGTAACTTTCGAACCAAGACTGCTACAACACTTACCGCATGATTTGGCGAACTTCCTTCACTCGGGCATTACCACAGGCACCATCATGACGGTTCTGCTAAACCTTGTGTTACCAAAATCATCAAAAGCTGAAGAACAAGAAGCGTTAGCCGAGAGCCAAGCGCAAGTTGAGCTAGAAATGAAAGAACAGGCTGAAGAAGAACTACACTCAAACGAGCAATTAGAAATTCAACAAGCAACAACAGAAACTGACGTTCAAACGGCATCAGATAACCCAGAGCCAAAAACGAACTAGATGAACCGCTAACGAGCGTAAAACCGATTTCCGTAGAATCTCGGGCGTAACGAGAACACTGAATATTTCATCGCCCTAGATTCAAATTTATCTTTAAACAACAAATACCAAATAAAGACCCTCTTCCCTGAAAAGGCTGAGATGGCTAAGGACTACTATGAATGGAAACCATCTGGATTAAGAATCCTCTCGCAATCTACACTGGCTCACACGCTGATGCAGAAGGCGGCATTGTCATTAAAGGTAATAAAATCATTGAGCTGGTTGGCAAACACAAAGAGCCAACCTTACCCGTAGATTACAGCGTCGATGCCTCTCGTCATGTTGTGACTCCTGGGCTTATCAATGCGCACCACCACTTCTACCAAACCCTAACGCGTGCCTACCCCGGCGCACTCAATAAAGAACTCTTCCATTGGCTACAAAGCCTCTACCCGGTTTGGGCCAACCTCGATTCGGAGATGATGAGCCTTGCTACAGAGCTTGCTCTGGTTGAGCTTATGATGTCGGGTTGTACTACAGCTTCCGATCACCATTACTTATTACCAAACGGGCTTGAGCACGCTATTGATTTACAAGTCGAGGCGGCCGAGAAGCTGGGTGTAAGAGCAATTTTCACTCGCGGTTCTATGAGCCTAGGGGAAGATGAAGGTGGGCTACCTCCAAGACACACCATTCAAACCGAGCAGACCATCATTGATGACAGCCAACGCTTGATTCGTGATTACCACCAGCGTGATGAAGGGGCGATGATTCAAATCGCACTCGCGCCTTGTTCGCCGTTCTCTGTCACCACAGATCTGATGAAAGAAACCGCTAAGATAAGTGAGCGTGAGAACGTAATGATGCACACGCACTTATGTGAAACACTTGATGAAGAGGACTTCTGTATTGAGAAGTTTGACCTGCGCCCTGTGGATTACCTAGAGGATGTGGGTTGGTTAAACGAACGCACTTGGCTTGCTCATGGCATTCACTTCAATCCAGAAGAGATCAAACGTTTAGGTAAAGCGGGAATCGGTATTAGCCACTGCCCTACCTCCAATATGATGTTGGCTTCCGGTATTTGTAAGAACAACGACCTTGAAGCGGCTGGCGTAAAAGTGGGGCTTGGTGTGGATGGATCGGCTTCGAATGACGGCTCCAATATGATTGCCGAAGTACGCATGGCGATGTACCTACAGCGCCTGCAATACGGTTCCGCCAACGTTTCACACTTTGATGCATTGCGCTGGGCAACCTCAGGATCTGCCGCTGCAATGGGCAGAACGGATATCGGCACGTTAGAAGTTGGCAAACAAGCCGATATCGCGATGTTCAAGCTTGATGACATTCGCTTCTCTGGCAGCCACGACCCACTCGCTGCACTATTGCTTTGTGGTGCTCAACAAGCAGATAAAGTGATGGTTGCCGGCAAGTGGCGAGTTAACGATGGCGCTGTGATTGGCGTAGACATGGAGCAACTGATGCACCGCCACCATGCGGCAGCCATGAAGCTAGGTAAGCTGGCGATGAATAATTAAAGTTCGTGTATTTTGAGCTTATCTAAACAAGAAAGGCCGACATATTGTCGGCCTTATTCATTCTGTTCGATTACTAAAGCCAGGTTTAAGTCCTAATCCATCAAGCTCTTCGACTTAATCGCTTTCTTAGACAGTTCTTTCGCGAACTCAGTAATGTCGGCTTCAAACTCATCAACGCTTTGGCGGATGTCGTCCAGTTGAACCGTCTGCATCACGCGGTTTTCCATTACGATTTGGCCGTTAACAATGGTCGTGTCGATGTTGCTTGGGTTCGCTTGATAAACCAAGGTCGCGTATGGGTCGTAGCTTGGCATCATGTTCGCTGATTGTGTCTCGACAATCACTATGTCTGCTTTTTTACCGACTTCCAAAGAACCAATTTGGTCTTCCATGTGTAAGGCTTTAGCGCCACCTAAGGTCGCCATTTCAATCACTTGCTCAGGAATCATGATAGTGCGGTCAGAATGCTTTAAACGTTGCATATTTGCAGCGTAGCTTAGGGTACGCATGATATCGACTTGATTTGAGCTCATTGGGCCATCGGTTCCCAAGCCGATTCGCATATCAGCACGGTACATATCCCATGCTGGTGCGATGCCGGTTGCACCTTTAGCGTTCGCCATTGGGTTGTATGAGATCCCTGCATCAGCTTGCTTTAGAAGCTTTTGATCGCTCTCTGAAAGGTGGATACCGTGAGCAATGACTACACGCTCGTCCAGCACACCAATTTCACTCATGTATTCGACTGGCGACGTGGCCTTAGTTTCATCTTTGATGCGCTTCTCTTCATTTGGGAATTCAGCAACGTGAATTAACACCGGCACATCATATTGAGCAGACAGTTTGTTGATTTCTTGAAGCTTGTCTTTGCTCACTGTGTACACCGCGTGTGGTGCGTAAGCAGGTGTAATCAGCTCGTCGTTTTGGTACTGCTCAATGAAGCCTTTGGCATAATCGATACCGCCATAAGGTTCTTTAGCGTCTACCACAGGGAACTTAATCACGGTCTCGCCGAGCACCGCACGCAGGCCAACTTCTTTGGTCGCTTTTGCCATTTCATCCATGTGGTAATACATGTCGGCATAAGTCGTGACACCACTTTGTGCCAACTCGATACTGCCTAGCTTGGTCGCGTTATAAATCAGTTCACGGCTTAGCTTTTCGGCTTCAAGCGGGAAGAAGTAAGCGAATAATCGGTTGGAAATACCCTCTTCACCTAAACCGCGAAACGCAATCATAGGAAGGTGGTTATGAGCATTGACCATACCTGGCATAACAATACCGTCTTGAGCATCAATCACCTTTTCAGCGCGATATTGAGTAATCAAGTTCTCATTACCCACCGCGATGATCTGGTCGTTTTTAACGACGACAACACCATCTTCAATCACATCCATTTCAGAGTTGATAGTTAGGACTTGTCCATTAGTGATAATCAGATCGGCGTTGTATGTTTGAGTTGCCACTGTCGAACCACAGCCAGCCAGTAAAACAGCGCTGATGGTGCATGCCAAGCTTTTAAGCGTCATTGCTAAACCTATATGTTGTGCGTGTAATAAATATAGAAGTCTAATATTAGCTTCTAGCTTTGATAAAAATGACGGAATTGAATTTTTGCCGATACTATAACGCTAACTTTAAATAAAATGGCATACCTAATCGAGCCAAATTCAAGATAAATAAGTTATTGCACAACAGGTCACAAAAGTAGCTTTGCACATATGCTCACTCAAATGCACAAACAAAAAAGGCCTGCAATCGCAGACCCAAAAAAAACATTCAAATAACGTTAGCTTTTCACACCACAGCCTTTAATCACCAGTTGAGTAATGAACTCAGCGGCATCGGCATAGTCTTTATCATCGAGCTGCTCTTTCTGCATTACACTGCAAATCTGCCAGCCAAAGTCGGCGTAAGTTTGAGTGGCTGCCCAAATGGTAAACATCAAGTGGTGTGCGGGGACATCGTCCATTAGACCTTGCGCCGACCAAGTTGAAAACTTATCAAGAATCATCTGGGATTGCTTATACAGCTCATCACCAATCTCTTTCGGTAGTACTTTCGCGCCGGACATCACTTCATTGGCAAACACTTTAGAGGCGTGTGGATGGTCGCGAGAAATGATCAGCTTGGTTTGAATATACTGAGACAAGGCTTCAACAGGATCGCTGAGTTCTTCAATCGGACGAGACGCTTCTAGTAAGGGCTGAGTGACGGTTTCAAGCACAGCGCTGTAGAGCTTATCTTTAGAGCTGAAATAATAGAATACGTTAGGTTTGGGAATGTCGGCCGCTTTTGCGATATCGGCCATTTTTGTTGCGGCATAACCATGAGTGGCGAATTGTTCACACGCGACTTCGATGATTAAATCTTGATTCTTTTGTCTGATCCTAGACATATTGCATCCTTTACAGCTCGTTACTGAAATCATAGTAATCAACGTGCTTCATTAGTCCAGAAGATAATTTCAGAACTCAAGGTCACAGCATTGATAACAATAAAATGGTCGCTCTATTTGTTAAGAAGCGACCATTCCATACCGTGTTTTTGAGCTGTTCAAATTAAAGAATCAATATCGCGCGGAAGTCATTCACATTGGTCAACGTCGGGCCCGTGGTAAGAAGCACATCGACTTGCTTGAAGAAATCGTAGCTGTTGTTGGCATCGAGGTAGTCTTGCGCTTTAAGCGACAGGCTCGAACCTTGTTGCCATGTTTGAGGTGTAATCCACGCGCCCGCATTGTCTTCCACACCATCAATCCCGTCGGTATCGGCAGCCAATGCAAATATATTGTCTTGGCCTTTGAGCTCGTTATATAGGCTCAACAAGAACTCACAGTTACGCCCACCGCGACCATTGCCTTTAACGGTTACTGTGGTTTCGCCACCAGAAAGTATCACGCAAGGCGCCTCAAATGGATGCTTATGATTTGCCACTTGCTTAGCCAGCGCAGCATGAACCTTCGCGACATCTCGCGCTTCCCCCTCTATGCAATCACTCAACACATAAGCCGGAATACCCAAGCCTTCGGCTTCTGCAGCGGCAGCTTCCAATGCTGACATTGGGGTTGCGATAATATGATGCTCGGCGTTCTTCCAACAGACGTCATCTGGTTTCACGGTTTCTGATTCTGGGTTGTTCAACCATTCAAATGCCGAAGGTGGTGTTTCAATTCGATAACGTTCCAGTATTGCCATCGCATCAAAGCGGGTGGTGGTGTCTGGTACGGTTGGGCCCGATGCAATCACACTGATGTCATCGCCCGGCACATCTGAAATCGCCAATGAGACGACTCTTGCCGGGTAAGCGGCCTTTGCTAGTCGCCCACCTTTGATTGACGATAAATGCTTACGCACACAGTTCATCTCATCAATAGCCGCGCCAGATTTAAGCAGTGCTTTATTGATTTGTTGCTTCTCTGCCAAGCTGATGTCGCCACCGGGCAAGCTTAGTAATGCAGAGCCACCGCCAGACAGTAGGCAAATAACCGTATCGTCAGCGCTCAAGTCACTCACCAATTGCAGCATACGTTGGCTTACTTCTAAGCCCATCGCATCCGGAACTGGGTGCGCCGCTTCAATCACCTCAATATGTTCGCAAGGGGCGGTGTGCTCATAACGAGTCACCACCAGGCCTTCAAGGTCACGCAACGCAAGGTCTTGTTGTTTCTTTGCCTGCCAAACCGCTTCAAGCTCAGCTGCCATTGATGCGGCTGCTTTTCCTGCTCCTATCACCACAGTTCGCCCAGCTTGGTTAGCAGAGCGATAAAAAATGTCTTGAGGAAGAAAAGGTTCGATGTGATTTTTAGGTAGCGCCTGATTAACAGCACTTGAGAAAAGGGTTTGCAGAAACTGCTTAGCATCAATGTCCATCAGCCACTCCTTAGTTGACGGAGAAAAAAAGAACCCCGATACAAGGCTAAAGGGTGCCTGCTAAGATCAAGTTGGAAAGGAACAACTTCAACCTCTGCCTCATATCAGGAACGCGTATAAAAGGAGACGAAACTACGCGATTTATAAACAAACTGTTTGAAACTGGGGGCTAACTTCTCGAAGCTAGCCCGGATTCATTGGTTTTAGTTTCAGCAGAAACGACAAAACCAATTATTTAGACGGATTACTCGTTAAGGATTAGCGAATTGAGTGATCAGAACGCTTCTCTATCGCTTGAATCAGCGCAGAGTGGTCCCAACCTTCACCGCCCATTTCAGCACATTCGCCAAATAGCTCTTGCGCGATAGCTGTGTTTGGCAGCGCAACGCCTAGCTCTTGTGCGCCCGTTAGCGCAAGGTTTAGATCTTTCTGGTGAAGCGAGATTCTAAAGCCCGGGTCAAAGGTACCTTCAACCATTCGCTCGCCGTGTACTTCCAAGATCTTAGAGTTAGCAAAGCCGCCTAGTAGCGCCTGACGCACGCGTGCTGGATCTGCACCGGCTTTCGAAGCAAAAACTAAGGCTTCGGATACCGCTTCGATATTCAGAGCAACGATGATCTGGTTGGCAACCTTACACGTTTGGCCAGCACCGTTATCACCCACCAGCGTGATGTTTTTACCCATGGTTTCAAATAGCGGACGTGCTTTATCAAAGGCGTCTTGCTCACCACCAACCATGATAGTCAGCGCTGCATTAATAGCGCCGACTTCGCCACCTGATACCGGAGCATCTAGGTATGACGCGCCACCTTCGTTGATTCGTGCGGCAATCGCTTTGGTCGCGATTGGCGAGATTGAACTCATATCGATAACCAATTTTCCAGCTGCGCCACTCGCCATTAGGCCTTGCTCGACACCGTTCTCACCAAACAGGACATCTTCCACTTGAGGCGTATTAGGCACCATTAGGATAATGACATCCGCCGCCTCTGCCGCTTCTGCTGGTGAGTGGTAGACCGTTGCGCCCGCTGCCACAAGATCGGCAGGTGCTGCATTAAAGTGATCCGACAGAATCAATTCATGACCCGCTTTTTGAAGGTTACTCGCCATAGGTTTACCCATGATGCCAGTTCCGATAAATGCAATTTTAGACATGTTGTTCTCCTTAACGTTTGAGGGTTACCAGACGCAATTAACGGTACTGGTGCAGCCAACCAAGGCCTTCTGTCGTTGTTGTTTTTGGCTTGTATTCGCAGCCAACCCAGCCTTGATAGCCAAGCTCATCAAGATAATTGAGCACGAATGGGTAATTGATTTCGCCAGTACCCGGTTCGTGTCGGCCTGGATTATCCGCCAGTTGCACGTGTGCGATTTGGCCAATGTTTTGTTGCATGGTCGGCGTAAGATCGCCTTCCATAATTTGCATGTGATAAATATCGTATTGGATAGAAAGGTTATCGCTCCCTACCTCTTTAATGATCGCTTTGGCTTGCTCAGTCGTGTTCAAGAAGAAGCCCGGAATATCGCGGGTATTGATCGCTTCTATCACTAAGCTAATGCCTTCTGCTGCTAGCGCGTTTGCCGCGTAATGCAGGTTAATCACAAACGCTGATTGCGCGTCTTGTTGAGTAACACCTTGCGGGACAATCCCGGCTAAGCAATTCACTTGAGTACAACCGAGTGCTTTAGCGTAAGCGATAGCTTTAGGTACACCCGCTTGAAACTCTTCGACTCGTGCTGGGTCGACCGCGATACCACGGTCGCCAGCATCCCAATCACCCGCGGGCAGGTTAAATAGCACTTGCTCTAGGTTATTAGCGTCGAGCTTTTGTTTAATCTCATCGGCATCAAAGGCGTAAGGGAAAAGGTATTCGACACCTTGAAAGCCCGCTTCTGCGGCGGCTTCAAAGCGATCCATAAAATCGACTTCCGTGAATAACATTGACAAGTTTGCTGCAAATTTTGCCATGACTCTGTCCTTATTCTTTATCTGTAAAAATCTGGTTGTTTGTAGTAAAGCCTCGCTCTATCGGAGGCTTTCCGTAGGGCTAAACCTCAGCTCTACGGATACACATTACTTAATGATTACTTGTACGCCAGCGCCGTTGGAGCATCACCGCGGCTTTCGGCAAGTGGCTCAAATTCGTTGATCGCGTTGATCTCTACGCCCATCGCAATATTGGTCACTCGCTCAAGAATTAGCTCAACAACAACCGGGACTTTATGCTTGTTCATCAGCTCTTTTGCTTGCTCAAACGCTGCTGCAATTTGCTCTGGTTCACGAACTCGAATCGCCTTACAACCTAGGCCTTCAACAACTGCGACATGGTCTACCCCGTAGCCTTCAAGCTCTGGTGCGTTCTGGTTATCAAACGCCAGTTGTACACAATAATCGATATCAAATTGGCGCTGCGCTTGGCGAATCAAACCTAGGTAAGAGTTGTTCACCAGTACATGGATGTATGGCAGGTTGAACTGAGCACCTACCGCCAGTTCTTCGATCATGAATTGGAAATCATAATCACCAGAGATAGCGACGATATCGCGATTTGGATCAGCCGCTCGGACACCCAATGCGGCTGGTGTTGTCCAACCTAGCGGGCCAGCTTGACCACAGTTGATCCAGTTACGCGGCTTATAAACATGCAGGAACTGAGCGGCAGCGATTTGCGACAAACCAATCGTACTCACATAACAAGTGTCACGACCAAATGCCTTGTTCATCTCTTCATAAACACGCATCGGTTTCATTGGTGCTTCATCAAAATTGGTTTTACGCAGCATGGTCGACTTGCGTTCCTGACACTCACTTGCCCAAGCATTTCGGTTCGGCAGTTTGCCTGCATCACGCCACTCTTGCGCCACTTCAACCATTAGCTCTAGCGCAGCTTTCGCATCAGAGACTATGCCTAAATCCGGGCAGAACACGCGGCCGATTTGAGTCGGTTCAATGTCCACATGTACGAACTTGCGGCCTTCAGTGTAAACATCTACAGAACCGGTATGACGGTTAGCCCATCGGTTACCCACACCAAACACAAAGTCAGAGTTGAGCATGGTTTCGTTACCGTAACGGTGGGAAGTTTGTAGCCCTACCATGCCCGCCATTAAGTCATGATCATCCGGGATCGATCCCCAACCCATTAAGGTTGGAATTACAGGAACACCAGTGATCTCGGCAAACTGCTGCAGCAATTCAGATGCGCCAGCGTTAATCACACCACCACCGGATACAATCAGCGGTTTTTCCGACTGAGCCATCATGGTTAATGCTTTCTCAACCTGCGCGCGGGTTGCTTGTGGCTTATAAGGTTCTAGCGGTTCATAGGTATCGATATCAAACTCAATCTCAGCCAACTGAACATCAATCGGTAGATCAATCAGGATTGGACCCGGGCGACCCGAACGCATTAAATGAAAGGCTTTTTGAAATGCGCGTGGCACTTGTGCAGGTTCCAGCACCGTGGTTGCCCACTTAGTGACTGGTTTGGCAATCGATTCGATATCGACCGCTTGAAAGTCTTCTTTATGAAGGCGAGCACGCGGAGCCTGACCAGTGATACATAGGATAGGGATCGAGTCAGCTGATGCAGAATAAAGCCCCGTGATCATGTCCGTTCCTGCCGGGCCAGAAGTACCAATACACACACCTATATTTCCTTGACTGGTACGTGTGTACCCTTCAGCCATATGGGATGCACCCTCTACGTGGCGAGCTAAGACGTGATCGATTCCTCCGAGCTTTTTCATCGCTGCATACATAGGGTTTATTGCTGCGCCGGGAACACCAAATGCGATGTCTACTCCTTCACGTTTAAGCACTTCTACCGCTGCTTCAATCGCTTTCATAATTGCCATTCGAACCTCCAGTTCAGATTGTATACAATTAAACTAACTTTTGTGTACTATGAACCATCCTCGCTATTTATCAACCCCAAAATGAAACAATTTTGTTACATCACACTGCCATTTTGAGTAAGCATCAACCCTGAAAAGCTTACAATTCATTACGTTACATAAAATATCTTTACGTAAAAATAAATTCCAAAAAGACCAAATGATAAATAAATGTTAAATACCCTTTGCTTGTTTACAATTTATGCAATATAAATATCCTTAAAAATAGCATTTTGTATACAAAGTGACATCGTATTGTTCAAAGGAGACAACAATGATGAATGACGTAAAAGAGAGAGAAGAAGTACAATGTATGCAGGTACTCGGGAATATGGACAACCCCGAGTACAAAGAGATCTTGTCTAAAGATGCATTAAAATTCTTAGAAGCTCTCGTCAATAAGTTTGGAGATCGCCGTCATGCCCTGCTAAGTGACCGCGACATAAAACAAGCTCAATATGACGAGGGAGAGCTACCCAATTTCAGAAAAGACACCATTTCCATTCGCCAGAATAAAGAGTGGAAAGTGGCAACGCCGCCGCCAGAATTGCTGGATCGCAGAGTAGAGATCACCGGTCCTATCGAGAGAAAGATGGTGATCAACGCGCTAAACTCAGGCGCGAAAGTCTTCATGTGCTGCTTTGAGGATGCGTCTTCCCCAACTTGGGCCAATATGGTCGAAGGGCAAATCAACCTAAGAGACGCCAACCTTGGCACCATTAGCTACTTCGATGAGAAGAAGCAGAAGAGTTACCAATTAAACGACGATCCAGCACTGCTGATCGCTCGTCCACGTGGTATTCATTTACCTGAGCAGTCTATTCAATTCAACAATCAGCCTATCGGCGGTTGCTTGATGGACTTCGCCTTGTACTTTTTCCACAACTATCAATCACGTGCACAACAAGGTTTAGGGGTTTACTACTACATTCCAAAGTTAGAAAGCATGGAAGAGGCGCAGTGGTGGGACGATATTTTCAGCTTCACCGAAAGCTATTTCCAAGTACCCAAAGGCACTATTCGCGCGACAGTATTGATCGAAACGCTACCTGCCGTATTCCAGATGGAAGAGATCTTGTACGCCATGCGTGATCATATCGTAGCAATGAACTGCGGCCGTTGGGATTACATCTTCAGCTACATCAAAACGCTGAAAAACCATAAAGATCGTATCTTGCCTGACCGCCACGGGATCGGAATGGATCAAGAGTTTCTAAATGCCTACAGCCAGCTGTTGGTACGCACTTGTCACGCTCGTGGCGCACTGGCGATGGGTGGCATGTCAGCCTTTATTCCAGCGAAAGACCCGCAAGAGATGGCGCGTGTGACTGCCAAAGTAATTGAAGATAAACAGAGAGAATCTCAGAACGGACACGATGGCACATGGGTCGCACACCCTGCACTGGTTGATTTGGCGATGTCGATATTCGATAAGCACCTCGATGGTAAAGTAAACCAAATGGATTTCCAAAGCCCAGAGCATGTGATCAATGCAGACTTATTGCTAAAACCTTGTGAAGGTAGCCGCGATGAAGCGGGCGTTCGTAAGAATATACGCATCGCGCTGTATTACATTGAGGCTTGGATTCAAGGCTACGGCTGTGTACCTATCTACGGCCTTATGGAAGATGCCGCTACCGCTGAGATATCGAGAGCCAATATTTGGCAATGGATCCACCACGGGGTAACACTCGATGATGGCCAAACCTTTACCAAATCACTATTCCACTCTTGGCTTTACCAAGAGCTAGACACCATAAAACATGAAGTCGGAGACTCGCGCTATGCAGCAGGTCGATTTGAAGAGACAGCTGATCTTTTCTATCAACTTTCTACAGCCGATGAGTTCGCTGCCTTCCTAACTTTACCCAGCTATGGGCTGTTACAAGAGTCCAGTTAGGACTCTTGTACCGAACTGAATCAGTCAATGATGCTCACCAACAAGAGTCATAATTGGCTGACTTAGCTTGGTACACGGCCCCTTGAAAAACTAGGAGATAACATGGGAAGTTTGACTCTACAACAAGCGTTAACCATCATTGATGGCACCTTACAAGCAGGAAACAAGATCCACACTGAGCCTTTGACGGTCGCCGTCTTAGACAGCGGTGGCAAACTGATTTCTCTGCAACGTCAAGACGGCTCTAGCATGATGCGACCAGACATCGCGATTGCTAAAGCGTGGGGGGCACTCGCACTGGGTTGTTCCTCTAGAAAACTCGCCCAAGATGCTGACAACCGACCAGCATTTATCTCCGCCGTAAACGTGTTGGCACACGGAAATATGGTGCCAGTGCCAGGGGGCCTACTGATTCGAGATAAGGATAAAACGGTACTTGGCGCGATTGGAGTGAGCGGTGACATCTCAGACATCGACGAGAGCTGCGCCATTAATGGTATTGGTTGTGCTGAGCTATTCAGTGACGAGATGCTGCAAGCTTAACTCGCGAATTCGCTGTACTTGAAGTTCTTAAACAAGCACAAAAAAACCGAAGCTCATCACTTCGGTTTTCAAATCAGTTTGAGTTAGCTCAGTTCAATAAATTCAGCAAGCCGATCCAGCCAGTCAATTACTCGTAAGCACTCAGCCATGTTTTAAGCAACTGGTTAGTATTCTTCTTTTGACTAGTAGACAGTGATTTAACGAGCTTTTTTTGCGTTTCGACATGCTCTGTCATCATTTGATCAATCAGAATAAGACCATCTTTTGTTAACTGAACACTCACGCTGCGTCTGTCTTCTTTGCTGTGCTCACGACTGATCAGCCCTTTGGCTTCTAGCTTATCAAGGCGATTGGTCATCGCGCCTGATGTCAGCATCATCGACCCGATCAGTTCTGACGGAGTCAGTCGGTAAGGCTTTCCAGAACGTCGCAACGTCGCCAGCACATCAAACTCACCCAGCTTCATGTCGTATTTTTTATGAAGCTCGGCAACTTGCGTCTCCATATACTTGGCAATACGCATAATCCGGCCCATCATTGCCATAGGCTCAGTTTCTAGCTCAGGCTTTTCCTTTGCCCATTGCTCTACTACGCGGTCGATAGCATCCATTTGCAATCTCGCTCCGTTATTAGTCTGATTACTTCAAACTAGTTTAACATAAAGATACTTTACAACCACTAGTTCTCAGTATACAGTTCACACAATAGTTATCTTAACGTAAAGATATTTCAGATGAACATATTATTAGCAATGATCCCCGCATTCTTTTGGGGAACAACCTATGCAGTGACGCAATTTACGCTACAGGAGTGGCCACCATTATTATTGGGTGCTTTGCGTGCATTACCTGCTGGTTTGTTATTGCTAGCGGTAAAACCAACGCTGCCTAAAAAAGGCGAGTGGCAGATCATTTTCACATTGGGCCTTATCAATATTGCGACCTTCTTTGGCTTGATCTTCGTAATGGCGCTAACGCTACCTTCGGCGATCTCTGGCGTGGGTATGATCTCTGTGCCGGTGTTCGCGATGATCTTCCACTGGGTAGTGAAAAAGCAACGCCCACATCTGATTCAAGCCCTGTCTGGTATTGGCTTGATCACCTTAGCGTGGATATTGTTTAATCCAAGTCAGATCGCATTAAACCCGATCGGTTTAGGTGCCATGTTCGCGGCAATCATGTGTATCGTTATCGGCAGCAGCATTACCAAATCACTGGGTAATCGCATGCACTGGTGGAAAGTATTAACGTGGCAGCTGATTCTAGGCGGTACGATTTTATCTGTCGCATCTGGCGTTCATGCGTTCATCGACCCGCAGCCTTATGTTAACGCTGTCACTCATTTCGATTCTCGTAATGCTATGGGGCTATTGTGGGTGATTGGACTAAACACAGCTCTGGGTTATGGCATGTATGTGTGGCTGCTACAACGTATGTCAGTGGTTGATTTCACCTTCGGTGGTATTGCAAACCCAGTTGCAGGCATCGTGACCGGTATGGTGTTAATGAGTGAATCATTTACTCCAGTCCAATACTCACTAATGACTGGCATGATCGTGATGTCACTGCTGCCGCAGCTTATCCTTGCGGTAAGACAAACTAAACAAGTTAAGCCTGTTACGCAGTAGATACTGTTTCCTAAACGTATTGATAAAAACGCGCCTTACATAGGCGCGTTTTTGTTGGTGGCCAGGCCATCGGTGAACTAGCAGAGATGGAGCAGTGGGAAAAAGGTTGTGAACACGCATTGATAAACCCACATCGCCATCCTTGGTTCGGAGAAGCAAAGCGCGTTAAATCACTAAATGAATTACTCCGCATACTTGGTGTCGCTAAAGATATTCCTCTAGACACTGTCGGCTACGCCTGCGGAATGCTTGCTACGTCTAACCAGCCATCAAGCTCTAAACTTATTAACAACAGTGACCAAGACGTATTGAAAGCCGCCCGGCATCTGGCTGACTCACTAACTAAACCGACCCAACCAATAAAGATCCTAACCTACCAATTGTTTGATCACATCAAAATGGCTCGCCATTATTGTGAGCGATTGAATGAACTTGGTTTTTCTTGCGAATATCAAGTGCTCGAATTCCCGGACTTTTGCCAACAAAGCAATCTACAAAATGCGGATATATTGATCAGTGGTGAAGTGTTTTCAGACAATCTCGACAGCAGCTGGATGGGATGGCTACAAAGTTCTATTGCCTTAGAGGTTTGTTTAACTGACGAGCAAAAACAGTGGCGTAACAAAAGCCTTGAACAGCTATGGGGTATGGGGTCTCAATGACTACCACCAGCGACAATCGGCCTTTCTAGAGCTTGAGGCACAATTAATAGAGTTCGGTGTTTATAGACCGATTTTCCACGTATAACAGCAACTCAATTATGCTAAAACAGTTAATCCAGTTGAGCAGCTGGCGAATGGTTGGATCGATTTCAACCAAATCACTATGCGTCGCTGAGTAGCAATATTTCTAGATAAGAAATCACCCCTTTATAGTCCGATTAAATAAAGGGGCTTTTTGCTTCATATCATGTCTTTCGTATCAATTGAGCATACAGCGATCGACTTAAATCAGTTTCGCCGCTTCGGCCTCAATTTCAACTTTCCATCGCTCATCAAAGAGCCCTTGTACAAACAGTAATGTCGTTGGGAGACCACCAACATCGAAAGGCAATCGCTGCTTTGCGGCTTGATAGTCAGACATATCATTCCGGTCAACTAAGTACAGCCTTACACTGATTAAATCTTCGATATCCATTTGGTTTGCCTGAAGCACACCTCTCAGATTTTCCCAAGCCAGTACAATCTGTTGTTCCGCACTTTCAGCCACCATCCCTTCGCTATCAATCCCTAGTTGCCCAGCGATGTGCAACCGCGTTGAACCTGCGGGGATCAAAGCACATTGATGATAATTAGCGGCTGGAGCGGGTACTGAAGAAGGGCTCCATATCTTATTCATCATTACGCCTCAGAGGCTGTGACGATTTTTGACATGACGGTGATAATTGGCATATCCGTAAGCATCGCGCCTAAACGGTCAAAATCACCAATATCTTTGCGCCAAGCAATGTATTCATTAAAGTGAGCGGTACTTTCCCATTCTTCACATAAAACCAAGGAATTTTCTGCCAAATCTTTTTGATAAAGCTCCGCAGAAAGGTTGCCGTTAAAAGTACGAGTATCTGGCAATATTTCGTTAAAAAACTCACCGATCTCTGCCGTTTTATTTTCAGTATGGCTCAAGGTAAATTGCACTAAAATAGTCATCATTCTCTCCGTTTTCTTATTTTGTTAAGGTACGAGGAGAATCTTACTTGTTTGTTAAAATAGATAAATACAGTAATATTTGAAACATAGTTCGATTCAACAAGACAATAAACCACCATGAAAAACGAATTGCATCGCATGCAAGTGTTCGCCCAAATTGTAGAATCGGGCTCCATAACGAAAGCAGCTGATAAGCTAGATCTCTCAAAGTCTGTCGTTAGCCATCACTTACAAGGGCTTGAGCAACAGCTTGGTGTGAAATTACTCACTCGAACAACACGTCGCCAATCCTTAACCGACGCTGGACAACGTTTTTATCAACGATGCTTAGAAATGCGAAAATTAATGTCGCTTGCGGAAGAAGAAGTGCGCGAGTCCTGTTCTGATTTTGCAGGCACTATCACCATCACATCCCCACACACATTGATGACACATCTTATTGGACCTGCAATGTGTGAGTTTATGAAAAGCCACCCTCGTATCGAGCCTCAACTATTGGCTAACGATATGCGCGTAGATCTTATCGAGAAATACATAGACCTGTCGGTCACTGTTGGGGCTCTTCCTGATTCAACGTCTCGTGCAATTAAGCTCGGAGAGCTTCATCAGGTACTGTGTTGTCACCCAGATTATCTTACTAAGGCGCAAATACCGCAGCCAATCACGCCAAGTGACCTCTCCCAATATGACTACATTGCCAATCAGTGGGAAGGAATCAACAGCCAAAGAAGCTTTGAAATTAATAAGGGCAAAGTAAGCACGTATCAATTCAGGGCAAGTCGAATCGGAGATAGCGTTCCGACCATCCGCATGATGGCCTTAAATGGGTTGGGGATTGCCTGTTTACCTAAACAAGCAATTGAAGAAGACCTGACAAAAGGGACATTGGTAAACATCTTGCCCAAAGATCAAGTTCTTAAAGCCTCTTTCTATGTCGTCCATAATTATGGGTTACAGGTGCCAGCCCGAATTCGCGCCTTTATTGAACACCTAAAACAACACGCTGAATCTTATTCTTAATATCTTTCAACCAAATTTCCATACGTCGCTAAACTGACGATTTATCGACCAACATTAAACCTCACAAAGAATAATGACTTTGTTTAAGTTATCTAAAATAAAATAATTTTCTTCAAAATAACTATATTAGAGATTTAATTTCCACAATAAACTAAAATTAGAGATAAAAAGGCAAAACTTTTCTCCGACTACCTTTCTATACTGTGCCACGTCATTAAGGCGCCACAAGCCTATGATTCAAATAATTATTAATGAGTAGTCACCATGAATTCGAAGTCGCTAACTATCTTGCTTTTTGTCTCTGTTTGCTTAATTTGGGGAACCACTTGGTTCGCTATGGAAGTGGTATTGCATTCTATCCCACCTATTTTTGCCACTGCGTTACGCTTTTTACTTGCAGCACCGTTGCTCGCGGTATTAGCGAAAGTCTTTAAACAACCTTTGCTATTTCCAAAGGGTAAGCGTCAATGGTTGCTCATTGTGGCACTGATGTATTTTGCTATTCCGTTCACTTTGATGATCTATGGTGAGCAATACATCTCTTCTGGTCTAGCATCGATCATCTTCGCCAACATGCCAGTCGCTGTCATGCTGATGTCGGGTTTATTCTTAGGCCTACGATTGGCGAAACATCAAATCTTTGGTTTAGTCACAGCTGTTGTGAGCCTATGTTTAATCCTTGGCAATGAAATGCAAATGGGTGGTGATGACTACCTTATTGGCACGGTTTGTTTAGGCCTTGCTGTTGCCATTCACGCAGTGATGTATGTTTTAGTTCAAAAGCACTGTAAAGGCATCGAAGTACTTACCTACAACGCCGTTCCGAGCTTAATTGCTTCTCTATTTTTGTTCGCAGTTTCAGCGATGGGTGAAAGCGTTAATGTTGAATCCTTCACTTGGGATTCAATCTCAGCAGTCGTGTACCTAGGTTTTGTGGCGAGTGTGGGCGGCATTGTGGCTTACTTTAAATTAGGACAGGTTTCGACGCCGTTCCAAGCGTCTATCTGCTTCCTAATCTTCCCAGTGGTTGCGCTGCTGATCTCTTGCTACATCAATGGTGAGGTTTTATCTGAACAGTCTCTGCTTATGATGCTCCCTCTACTTTGTGGCATCTTGCTGACCAAGGCACCAAAGGGAATCTTCAAGCTGCGCTCTTCTTTGAAAACAGTAAGTAGCAACTAAGTTCTATGAATTTACCCTAGAAGCCCGCAATGCGCTTCTAGGGTTCTATTTAGCGGCTCAAATCTAAGTTTTAACTCACTCCCCTCTCACACTCCTATCTATTTCACCGCGTCCATTCTTTCACTGCCCATCACTCATTGATAATGGCAAGCGAATGACTTAAAAGTCGCAATCGACTACATTAGAAACGCTGAGAACAACCGACTCTAGTCTTAACTGCACCATCTGTCTTCAACCAAGGAATGTCATGAGAACTCCCATCAAACACATGCGCCTGATTAAAGGTCAACCTTGTAGGGTTGAGGAACTGACTAACAGCGACGACGCATTCTTAGAACCGCACAGACATGAATACTGGGAGTTGGTGTGGTGCGTAGATAGCTTAGGCAGTCAGAGCATTGATTTTGTAGACTATGACAACAAGGTCGGCCGTATTTTTACCATTGCTCCGGGTCAGGTTCACCGATCTGAACTAGTGGGAGAAAGCGCTCGTTTACTGGTGTTTACGCCGGGCTTTGTCAAAACCAACCATCGCAACACACAGCTGGTCGACACCGTTTTTGCCATGCATCAAAGTCGTCCTCCCTACTTAGATTGCAGTGAAGAAGGCAACCGCTACCTACTGCCTATTTTCACTATGATTAAAGAGGAGTGTGCACGAGAAGAGAGCGACTGGGATTTGGTAGAGTCCCTCATGAATAGCTTTTTGCGCTACATATTACGTTTCGCCAGCCAATCATCATTGAAAGGCGAAGTGCGCGACAGCCGAGTAAACCAAGTGGTCGATTTGATTGAGCAACACTACACTACCCACAAACATTGTGAGTTTTATGCGCAAGCGCTATCGATAACTAACAAGCGCATCAATGAGATCGTGAAGGCTGAACGAGGTAAGACGGTCACCCAATTGATCCACGATCGAATCATCTTGGAAGCGAACCGAGAATTGATTTTTTCGACCAAGACAATTAAAACCATCGCCTTTGAACTTGGCTTCGAAGACCCCGCCTATTTCAGCCGTTTTTACCGTGGCCAGATGAATGAGTCACCTGCAGAGTTTCGAACTCGATGTGCAGATAGTGCAACATAACACGCAGATCATCCCTTTTTAGAACCCAGTTAAGTTCGGATAATGCTCCCTCTTTATTTCATCCACTTTGGTTACATCCAACTTGTTGGGAGCACTCTCGAATGGCCATCAACCTTAAAACCGATCCTATATCTAAATCCTTTTATCAGTACCTTTGGCCAGCGCTAACTGGCATGGTGATCAAGTCTCTCTTCATCATGGGAGACGCATGGTTCGTCGGACGTGGTGTTGGCCCTGATGGACTTGGTGCTATCGCTTTGACCATCCCTGCTTTCTCAATATTTACCGCTATCGCGATGATGGTTGGCATTGGCGGTGCAGCGCTTATGTCTATCGAAGTTGGCAAAGGAAATTCAGCGTCGGGTCAAACCCTCTTTAGCCAATCAATGCTCAGTACCGCCGTGCTTAGCACCATTTCAGTCAGCATTGCTCTGTATTTTCTAGACGACATGATTGCGTTAATGGGCGCTTCTGGATACATGGCTGAACTGACTCACGATTACCTGGCTGTAATGCTGCCATTCTTTGTGTTGTACTCGTTAGCTTGGGTCATGTCGTGCTTTGTTCGTAACGACACCAACCCAAAACTGGCGACTTACGCGATGTCGATAGGTGCTGTGGTCAATCTAGTGTTGGATTACTTCTTCGTCTTAAAGTGGGGCTGGGGTATGAAAGGGGCAGCCTACGGTACAGCCATTGCGCAAGGTGTTATCGCTTGTATTCTATTGAGCCACTTTGTACGTAAACAAGGCACCTTGGAACTGAGCCTAAAAGGAATTGGTTTGGACAAACTGCCAAGCATCCTAAAAATAGGTACACCGACCTTCTTTATTGAGGTAACCGCCGCGATGACAATCTTGCTGTTCAACTACGTGTTGCTGCATCAGTTTGGTGAGAATCATATTATCGCCTATGGCTTAACGGCAAATATCGGGGTATTCGCTTTGTTTGTGATGGTCGGAATCGCTCAAGCCTGCCAGCCAATCATCAGCTTTAATCATGGTGCCAACCAGCCAAACCGAATCGAAGCGATTTTTCGCTTAGGTTTAAAAAGTGCCATTGGTAGCGGCTTGGTGTTTATGGTTATTGTGTACCTGCTTGCGCCTCAAATCGCAGCCCTCTATTTGGGTGATTCAAGTGATTTGATTGCACTGTCAGCCAATGCATTAACGTTCTTCTTCTTTGCTGTACCACTGATGGGCATCAACTTAGTGATCGCCAACCTGTTTCAGGCAACAGCTAAGCCAAAACAAGCGACACTGATATCTCTTGGCCGCGGCTTTGTGTTCGTCGCCTTGGGCATCATAATTTTGCCAAAGCTATTCCCAGAACAAGGAATTTGGGCAAGTATCCTGTTCGCGGAAACCGTAACAGCCATATTCAGCCTGAGCATGTTACGCAGCTACAAGAAGCGCTTTTCAGGCTCATTAGAAAAACAGGTGGCATAAGAAGTAATCCGTTTAGTACGTCACGCCTTTGACTACCAAATAGCACATACAAAAAAGCTCCAATATCGCTATTGGAGCTTTTTGTCTATCTCACCAGATTGAAAACAACTTAGCGCCAGCTGAACATCCGGACTTCGTTACCCTCTTCAGGCTTCTTAGGAATGTTTAAAGACAGTGCCAAAGAAACCGCCGCCATCACTGCACCAATGTAGAAAACCGTTGCAGGGGAAGACAGCCAAATCACACCAAACGCGACTGGAATAACAACCGCTGCAATATGGTTGATGGTGAAAGAGACACCCGCGGTTGATGCCATGTCAGCAGGATCCGCAATTTTCTGGAAGTAGGTTTTGATCGCCAATGCCAACGCAAAGAACAGATGATCTACCACGTAAAGTGCTGCCGCCCACTCAGCGCTTTGCACCAAGCCATAACCAACAAACACACCAATCAAACCCACATACTCAAAGATCAGAGCCTTACGCTCACCCACGACACCAATAAATTTACCAATGCGTTTTGCGAACAAGAAGTTAAACAGATAGTTGATTAAAAACAGTAGCGTGATGTCAGCAGCCGAGTAACCGAACTTCTCTACCATCAAGAAGCCCGCGAACACGGTAAATATCTGCCTTCTTGCTCCGCTCATAAAGGTAAGAGCGTAGTAGAGCCAGTAACGCTTTCTCAGCACCAATTTCTTATTCTGTTGGGTCTTGGTCTGAAACTCCGGGAAACCAAAGGTCATCACCAAAACCAAAATCAAGCCAATACCGCCAGTGATGCCATACACCCAAGCAAAATCGAGTTTGAGCTGTTCTAACATCACCCAGATAGATCCGTAAGTGATTAACGAGGCTAACGCGCCAACGGAGATCATCTTACCTAGCATCTCTGGCGCTTCTTCTTTACTCAACCATTGCAGTGACAGAGACTGCTTCAGCGTTTCAAAATAGTGAAAACCCGTAGACATCAAAACCGTAGTCAACAACAAGCCTGTGAGTGTAGGAAATAAACCGGTAATCGCCGTGCCTACAGTCAGCATCGCCAGCGATATCAACATAAAGCGTTGCTCTCGAATGAAGGCTAAAACAAACACCACAGTAAACGCTAAGAAGCCTGGGATCTCACGAACACTTTGCAGCAAGCCAATATCGGCACCATCAAAGTTCGCTTTCTCAATCACGAAGTTATTCAGCAGAGCCATCCAGCTCGAAAACGCGATCGGGACAACAATCGAAATCAGTAATAAGAAGTTTTGCGGCGTTTTCCAGCTCGCGGTTGATGCACTCATGACAGCCAAATCCTAAATAGTAATCCAGTATCATACTCCGGTTTTATGGGAATTAACAAACGATTAACTTTTGTTTTCTAGTGTTTATACAGAGCATAAATGCATGGTGCGAAAAGAAATAAACAAGAGAAATAGGTCGTTATGAAAAAGAGAGGTGAAATAAAAAAGGAGGAATAAGAAGGGAGCAAGCCTCCCTTCTTTGAAGCAATAAACCGTTAAAGGCCTTTATAGAAAGTTAGCCATTCACCTCGTTCTAAGCCACTGACGTGCACACCAGAGATGCCACTTGAAGTTGTCGCATTGGTCGGAGAAAACGAGAGATTTACGTTTTTAAATTTATCGGAGAGTTCACTTTCTGTACCCGTTTGAGAAAGAATGTAGCCCAAGTTCGTTGAACTCCAACTTGAATTGCCGCTGTCTTCCCACTTTTTGAGGAGTTCTTTGGTCACCAGTTGGCTGCCAACTTTTAGAGCCGGGCCGATGATATTTCGGAACTGATAATAGTCCGCACCCGAAGAAGTTAACACAATCACCTTATCTTCTAACACATACAAAGACTTGATAGCATTGTTACTCAGAGACTCTGTTACAAGTAAGGTTCTCGTCATGTTATCAACGATATAAAGAGAACTTGCTGTGGTAATCGCACTGGTTTTTCCGTCTCGCGATGTCGCGATCTTGCTAATAGCAGAATCAACGGTCAGCTCCCCAAGTACAGTTTGTTGTATCGAGTTAGACACCCACTCAACCTTATTGCTATCCAACCCCAACAATATCTGCTGATTCACGACAATATTGGCTGTTTTAAGGTTTAACTTATCAATCGTCATTTTAGTGGATAGGTTAGCCGTATCGATAACTTCTGCCGCTAAATTACTGTTTGAAAAGTAATTCTTATAAACAATTAATGCTTCACTTTCGTCGTAAGATGACATGACTTGCGGTGAGGAAGCTTTCAATGCGTGACTCCAGCTTTTCATATCAAGCTTATTAGCACTTAGCAATTTGAGTTCTTGCTGTGAGTATATCGAACTTCCAGTATTTTTAATCGCCAGTAACGAGCCACTTTGTAACAGAGGAACCACTGCTGCGAAGTTATCATTGATGCACGACTCACTCGATTTAGGCGGCACGGCTGGATTAGGTTTTGGAATGGGTGGAAGCGTACCGCCACTACGACTGCTGTATGTATCAATCGCAAAAGCCTTCACGCCAACATTGTTGTTATTCGAACCATTGAGGCTTGTAAGGAAAACACCATTAGCGCCTTGGCTATTACAAATATCACTCGATGTGGGTGAGACGTAAGCGGTCGGTTTATAAACCTTGTATGCCTGAACACCATTTAACGCAGGAACTAACTGAATGATTTCACTTGAGTCTACCGGTATTTCTCCACCCCCAGTACCACCTCCGTGATCGTAATCATCATCGTCGTCATCATCATCGTCATCATGGTCGTCGTAATCATCGTCGTCGTGTGAACGGATGCTAACCAGACTAGAAACCGCTTGAGATGCATTGTCACCATTGATTGTCACCGGCTTATTGCGTGAAGAACTATCAATTTGCATAACCACATCATTGGCCGTTAAAAACACAATCTGACTGCTCGCTGGATTCAGAGCTATCGACTTCGCATTAGACAATTGCGGTACCGATTGTGAACCGCGAACAACCAAAGAATCTTCAATTTGTAGATGTCGAGAAACCGTACCAGCAACGTCAATATTAGATAAGTCTAAAGTCTTATGTTCTATCATCAAATCAAGAGCATGAGCAATATTCGTATAAGAAGACTGCTTACCGTCACTTTGCGCCTTTTTCAGCGATTTTAACAACAGATTTGATAGATCTTTAGTTCCATGAGTTGAGTCCAGCACACTAAAATTGATGCCAACATGATCGCCTAACTTACTTTGAAGTGATGCTTTTGCTTGTTCTACATCGTTACTTACCGTTGGGTTAAACATCATCTCGCTATGAATCAAAGTAGTGAAAGGCGTCACCACTTTCATACCAGGAGAAGCAGTCAAAATTGCACCATCATATTGCCTTTGCTGTGCGTACCCAGAAACATCAGCAATCTGTTTCTCTTGATCACTGCATACGCCATTCAGATCTGCATCAGCGCAGACTAATGAATCTAAAAACGCATAGCCTGAAGCCGTAGACCCAACTGGGTTTTCGCTATCAGAACTGCCTCCACATCCTGAGACCATCAAGGCACTAGAGATTGCTAGTGACAATTTGCATATTAAGAATTTATTGTGCATTTTTTCGACCGATTCACCTAGTTTATTATTGGATTGATAGTATTTAATTTGGCTATTAAATCACTTAACGAAATAAAAGATCAAATGATATTGATAATTACTATCATTTAAATTAATATCCTCCGCCTTTCCTATGGGTAATTTATAAATTATTTGGAGTTCAGGTGGTAAGGAATCCATACAAATTAATGAGTGTTTCACTCGTTTCCACAATGCTGATTGCTTGTGGCGGAGCAGAGTCAGATCCGAAGCTCAAACAGTCACAAACTAAGCCAAGTTCTCAGAATATTTCGGGCATTGCTTTGGATGGTTATTTACGCAACGCGAAGGTTTGTTTAGACAGAAACAGCAATGCTATGTGCGACTCTGCTGATGGAGAAATTTCCACTACGGACGCCGAAGGACGATTCCAACTAGACGTCGACAATGATGTCGCCCAATACCCAATATTGGTCGAAGCGGTTGCCGGTATAACCATCGATATGGATTCACCGAATCAGCCTATTGAATCCGGATTTACGCTAGAAGTACCGAGTAGCAATTCGGACGTGATTAGCCCCGTGACGTCTCTCATTGCAAGTGTATCGAGAACCAGTGGAATCAGTTTTGATGAAGCAACCCAGCTTGTAGCCAGCGACTTAGGCATAGATAAACAACTGGCTGTTGGTGATTATTCCGCATCAAACTCAACCAAAAGCCGTGAAGTACACATGTTTGCGCGCGGTGTTACTCGCGTACTTCAGGAAGCACAAATGGCTTCTGTTGATGCAGGTGTCGACCAAGTAAATGCTCGAAAAGGATCTATGTACAAGCTGGCAGAGCTTGATTTAACAGAATTTAAAGCCAAGACCGATTTGCTGTCTCATGGCGCATCAGGAACCGATAGCGCATTGAAACAACTTGGTAAGGAATACCGAGACCAACTCAAAGTTTCCCAAGAAGACATCGATGGAAATGAAATCATCACTAGGCCGCCAGCTCCTAAGCACGGTCAAGTCAATGATGCCTCAGACACCTTCGATTGGCAGCTTGTGCGTGGCTTCACTCACAACACAGATTACGAATATTCATTGGATTCAGGGAAGACTTGGACAACGGTAATTCGTAAGCCGATTGTTATAGGGAAACTGGCGTTCGACAAAGGAGCCGTTCAAGTTCGAGTTGCTGCATCTAACGTTCGTAATACCCCTGCCGGAAAGCCCATGCTTTCAGACAAAGCGTTTACGCTAACGACAGTGCCTGCTGCTCCAGCTTGGATTAGTGTGAATAACGCGATCAATCAATTTGATTGGGCATTTGTCGACTCGTTTAATGAACTAGGTTTGTATGAATATTCATTAGATAACGGCTCAAGCTGGACGCAAGCAACTGAAAAACCTCAAGACATTCCAGATCTAGATATTCCAGTTGGACATCTAAAAGTTCGTGTAGCCAAGGATGACTCGCTAGGTCACCCAACAGGATTAAGTTCAGCATCAGAACAATCGATGACGGTAACCCCAGTCCAACCCGCGCAACCAGTACTAGATTTTGCTAACGACAGCACCAATCAAATCAATTGGCTTTGGGTTAATGGATACAAGGATCCGTCTTTCTACGAGATTAATCTAGGTAATGATTGGCAGGACGTAACTGCACTGCCGTATCTTGTTGGCAATGTTTCACTTCCTGCAAACACGATTTCGGTTCGCGTTAAGTCAAATGCACTGGATGCCCGCCCCGCGGGAGTTCCGTTGGTTATCAGCTCTGTATTCACTCGCTCAGAAAATCAACCTATAGCACCAACCTCACCGATTGTTGACGATGCAGAAAACACATTCGCATGGACAGACGTTGAAGGATTTACAGGAAGTGATTTCTACGAATACTCTCTCGATAGAGGCATTACTTTTACCCCTGTAACTAGCAACCCACAAGCTATCCCAGATGAGGCGTTTGCCAAAGGGCAAATTTGTGTAAGAGTAAAAGCAGGTACAGATCCTCAACATGATCCTGGCGAAGCGCTGTGTTCAGACAAGGGCTACTCTGTTACTCCTAGTATGCCTGCCGCACCGACATCACCAATCTCTCATGATGGATTAGATACATTTGACTGGACATTTGTTACCGGGTTTTCAGAGGTAACGGATTACGAGATCAATACACTCAACACCGGCTGGGCAGTGGTTACCACAAAGCCATATCAGCTAAATGACCAAGCTTACGCTATTGATTCAATCCAAGTACGCGTTAAACGAGATCCGATTACGGGTCGCCCTAGTGGTTCAGAGTTAACCAACGATATGGCGTTTACTGTTCGTCCGTCAGCACCAATTGCCCCGACGGATCTGGTGGTTAACGACACAAACAATACTCTCGATTGGACATACTTCGGCGAATTCACTCAGCCCGAGCACTTCGAAGTCACGCTCGACTCCGGCTCAACTTGGACAAAAGTAACCGCTAAGCCTGTAGTGATTGGCAATATCGACAAGAACATCGCTGAAGTACAATTACGAGTAAGTGCAAACCCTAACAATGGTATGCCTCACGGCGCGTCAGCATTAACAACACAAGCCTTCACCAAAGTGTTTGAGATTCCATCACCAACATCGCCTGAGATTACTAACACTTTTACTAGCTCAAACCCAATCAAGACCAATGGTTTTGAGTGGGACTACTTAACTGCCAACGTTGATGGCCAATCTGTTCGCTTTGATGAAGCCGAATACTATGAGTTCACCAATGACCAAGGCCTCACTTGGCATCCTGTTGTTTCAAAACCTCAATTTATTGGCCCAGAAGCGTACGACAAAACCAATGTCGGAATTCGATTAAAAAGGAATGCGAAGCAAGGTGTATCAAACTCAATCAGTGACACCCTTTGGGCTACAGATGCTGTTAGTAGCTTCACTGCATTAAAATTCGTACCGATGAAAACCCGTTCGCAGGCCGCTGATTTTAGTTACGGTGGCTCATGGAATTCCTACTCCCTAAATTGTATTGCTGAATACGATGACAAAGGACAAGGGGAGCCGACGTTTTGGACGAAGCGATTCTCTTCAGAAACCGATACCGTCTTCGATAAAGTCGCACAAATGGATGATTGTGATATCGCTGGTTGGACGCTTCCAAACACCAATGAAGTGATTACGCTATCGCAACGAGATCCTGCAACACTGCCATCAAATCTAAGAAGTGGTGGTTACTTGGTATCGAATCAGTCAATGAATATATTAGCGGATAAAAATGGCGTCGCTGTCACTATCAACAAAGGCCAGGAATCTGTTGAGCAATATTATTCAAAATACGCATACGCTAAATGGGAATTACCGTCTGGGCCGCAGCTAGTCAGTCACATTGATGCTTCAACAACTGCTGTTGAAACCCTACTCAATACACAAAGTTCAATAGTAAAGGCGGCTGAGGCTTACCTAACAACATGGCTAGCAAACAATCAGAAAAAAGCGCAAAGCTACGCGACTTTAGAAACCCAAGCACAAGCTAAAGCTGTTGAACTGGCGGCCTTTACTAAACCATGGCTTGACGAATTGAGTGCAGTGACCACGAAGCTCACTATTTACGACTTTCAGGTGTCGGTTGCTCAAAGCCGTACTGATGCGGAGAGCCTTGAGTTCATTACCAAAGTAAAAGCTTACAAAGAAAAAGCAGCGAAACTACAGCAAAACTCGAACGGGTTAAATGCACTAGTTGAAGGTGCTAAGTTTGCTCAAAAAATGGCATTCATCCAGAAAAACTCGGTGATGCTAACCGATGCCACAAGTGCAATAGGCTCAGCCTCATTGGCTTCAGAGCTGCATCAAGCAAGTTTGGACCTCTACAGTGCCATTTCAGTATTAGAGAGCCAATATGCGCAAGTCACTGACTTCATTAACCAACTGAATACCGCAACTAACGGAATTAGCTCTGAGTTTGATTCGCTCATCGCTCTATATCAAACACTCATCAAAGAGATGAGCACAACAGCCACACTCCACGATCTCGCTCAATCCAAAGTGTTAGCAAAAGATGGGCTAAAACAAGCGGCAGACAATGGGTTTAGTGTTTCTCAAGCCAACGCAATGGTAAGTAATCGCTTCGCCAAGTTGGATGAACTAGGAAACTACCTGCCAAGCGACACAACCTATCAACAAGGTTGGCGCTGTGTTGAAGACACGAAAATTACAGGAAAACGTCGAGTATGGGCACTGCTCAAAGATGGACTACCGCATGGTGCTGACGATCTTGCCTATGATGCTTCAGCGACCGGATACGCGAGCATACTAGGCAGTAACGAATTACTCGCGAGCACTAATAACAACAAGCTGTGTGGTTTTAGTGACTGGGAAGTTCCGCACTTAGCACAGCTGCTGTCGATTAATACCAAAGCTGTCGAAGGTTCAAATTCGAAAATGACCTTGGATACAGACGTATTTCCAAATTACTTGGGACTCAAGCCAGAATACGACAAATCTTATTTCGATAATGGAACCACGTTTTATTACTGGTCTAGTGCAGCAAGCGGTGATCAACAATACATCACAAGTTACGACACTAAAGAAAGTAGCCAAACCTTAGATAAAGCTCGTACCGATGGTTCTGAAGACAAAGTCGTCTTAGCTCGATTATTCAGAGAAAAGTCTGCTAATTATCAGTATCTAAATGCGCAAGGAACGGTAGTAACCAACCGACAAAATGCAGTGTGTGCTCAAGACACAGACAGCAACTTGGTTTGGCAACTCTTCTCTCGAGGTGATAGTAGCCGTTTCAAGAAATACGTAGATATTGCTCCTCTTATCACAGCACAAAATACCAAGAGTATTTGTGGCAAAGCTAATTGGCGTTACCCGGCAAAAGCTGAACTCTATAGCTTATTGCCACTTAACAACGAAGTGTTTGAGTTCAACGAAGCAACTGGTGGTAACTATGGCTACTACATCACCAGCGACCCTGCACCTTATGGCCGCTTCAAAGGGTTAAATATGACAACCATGACGGAGACTGATGTGTCTACCGCGAGCTATTCATCAGCTTATCTATATCGATTAGTTGCAGACTAACGACACCTTTACTAATTACCACAGCAGCCTCAGCTGAGGCTGCTTTTATCTAGGAAATAACAACATGTTTAACAAAAAAAAGCAGCGCGGCGCGGCCGCTATCGAATACGCAATCCTCGCAGCAGCAATGTCAGTGGTCTTGCTTAATTTTGTAGGCGGCGAGAATGGTGATCTAACCGAAGCCATTACTGACGCTTACCAAACTGTCGTCGTTCAGCTCAAAGACGCTCAAAAATCAGAATAAGCCCGTTTACCGTAAATTAAAGGAATAGTTATGACTGCCAAGCGACTCATGTTGCTGTCGTTATTTTGCTCGGTGCTCGGAATATCCGTTTTACTGTTGAGCCAAACCAATAACGAGTCTGCGAGCACCTCTTCTAAACAAGCCGTTAAGCAAACGGTCAAAGTGCTGGTTCCAACTCGCACTATCGAGATAGGTCAAGCCTACACACCAAACTCGTTCCGATGGAAAGAAGTTCCACAGCAAGAGTTAGAGAACTACATCGACCACGTGACACCGGAAGATATTTCTGCGGCTCACACGATGTCAGGGCTAGCACGTACCAAGTTAGTCAAAGACTCAGTGTTATCGAAGGCCGATATTACAGAACCTAAAGGTGGCTACTCGCTCTCATTGAAGTTGCAACCGGGCTATCGCGCGATTTCGGTTCCTGTCGATCAAGTCACGTCTAATTCAGGCTTCATTGAACCGGGCGACCGAGTGGATATTCTCCTACTTGGTTCACAAGATGGCGAGCTACTTCGTTACGGTAATTCATCTCAAGGATTGTACGTTACAACGATAGTACATGATGCAAGAGTCTTGGCATTTAATGACAAACAAACGGCAGAGTCTTATCAAAAGGCCCGTGAATCTAATCAACATAAAAAAGTTGTCCCTGACGACAGCAGTGTCTCTTTAGAAGTGACACCCGAGCAAGCAAACCAAGTAGTACTTGCGAAGCAATTAGGAAAGTTAACGCTTGTATTACGCGGGCAAAACGAGGCTCAAGATCAACCTCAACACGCAAATGCCGTGACGCTGAAAGTCATTTCTCCAGACACAACTCAGGTATTACCTGATGTGGGTTTAGTGGAATTTAGAGCCGAAAATAAAACCGTCAATAATAAAACTGGAGCTGATAACAATGGCTAATATCTGTCGTTGGTGGGGTGTTCTCCTACTATCAAGCCTATGTGTCTCTTTTGCATCTGCAGCATCAACATTTGATGTGACGATCAATGAGGCGAGAATGATTCGCTTACCTGAAAAAGCGAAATCCATTTTCATCTCTAACACCCATATCGCTAATTACCAAACCTTAACCAATACCAAGGTGATGATATTCGGTAAGCAAGCTGGCAGCGCTACGATCACCGTTTTGAATGAACAAGAACGCGTGATTTATACCAACAAGATTCGCGTCACGCATAACAGCCGCGAGTTCAATGAACTGGTTAAAAACAAGTTCCCAGAAGCGTCAGTCAACGCGGAATCTCTGGGCGGAAAGTTATGGCTTAAAGGACGCGTTCCTTCTCCGATGATGGCACACAATATCGTGTCGATCGCGAAAGGCTACTTATCCCCTATTGTCGGTTCTACCGAACAACCAGAGAGCTCGAATTCACAGGGAAACAGTAACAACAGCAGTAGTTCAACCAATCAAAATCAGCAGACTCAACCCAATGATGATGAGCTGATCAATCAATTGGTTGTCACCATGCCAAATCAGGTCAACATTCGTGTAAAAATCGCTGAAGTCTCAAGAAATGTATCCAATAAGTTGGGCATCAAATGGGGTTCAATCGCTGGCGGTGTGGGGCAATTTTCGTTTTCAAAGCTGCCTAATGTCAGTAGTTGGGGCAAGCCGAGCATTACTGCTCTGATTGATGCGCTAGCAACCAACGGCATGATGTCTGTGCTTGCTGAACCTAACTTGACCGCGATGTCAGGCGAAGATGCGGAGTTTTTGGTGGGTGGGCAAGTACCGCTGCCACTGATTACGGCTGACACCACTCAAATCGAATACAAGGATTTCGGTGTAAAACTGAACTTCACCCCAACCGTGCTCAGTCAAAACCGTATCAGCTTAAAAGTAAATCCCGAGGTCAGTAACATCTCAATCGAGAGCCAACAAGTGATAAACGGAACTAACTTCCCTTCTTTTACCACTCGTAGCGCCTCCACCACCATTGAATTGGCAAGTGGGCAGAGCTTTGCTTTAGGTGGGCTATTGAAATCGGAAGACATCGAACAACTACAAAAAGTACCGCTCATCGGTGAGATACCAGTACTCGGTAGCCTGTTTCGCTCGACTGAATTCACTCGTAGAGAAACAGAGCTGATCATCATTGTAACGGCTTACCTAGTTCAACCGACTCGTTCGGACACAATGCCACTACCAACCGATGGCTTAATCCCATTGAGCGATGTTGAACGTTTACTGGCATGGCCAAGAGAGCAACAAAAAACATCAAATAATAAAGCGACTTATACCGACAACCAGAAGCCTCGCTTACTGGGTGACAACGGGTTCTACTACTGAGGACATCATGAACAAATTATCCTTATTACTGCCCGCTCTCTTTGCGCTTGCGGGTTGCGCGCCAACGCCTACAACCCAACAACCTTCTGTGGATGTGGTGTCCGTGACAAACAAGCTGACTTTAACACTGTCGGGTAAAACGTTATCGGCTCAAGAGAAAGCTGATATCTCTGACTTTATTGCTCGCCGAGGCACGCTATCCAACTTAATGGTCAAGATTGAAAATACGACTCAGAAAGGAGAAAGCCAAAGTGAAAAAGTTAGGCTTCGTCTGATCGAGTCAGGCCTCTACCCTTCGCAAATTTCAGTGTCAGACACTGCGGCGCAAGGTAAAGGCGACATCACGATTTTTGTTGAATCTTATCGTGCCAAAGTAACGGCATGTGACGCGGGTAAAACACCAAGAACCACACTCAACGCTTATCGTACTCAGCGCAATTTTGGCTGTGCGAATGCCAATGCACTGGCGCAAATGGTCGCAAATCCAAAAGACCTGATTGTTGGTCAGCCCATCGACAGTGCACAAGGACAAAAAGCGGTGTCTAGCATCGATAACTACTTTGCGCCACCAGCACAAAACCAACAGACAAACTCTGGCTCTTCGAATACCACGCTAGGAGGTTCACAATGAATCAAGTACACAACTTAACGGTACTGATCGCGGCATCGGAGCAACTCGATACATTAACGCTCACATACACACTGAATGATTTCGGTATCAACAACATCACAACCTCTTCGAATCAAGAAGATGACGTGGTGAGAGAGGTACTTAAGAATGACGTTAAAACCATCTTCCTCGATGTATTGAATAGCGAATTGCCAGAGTCGAAACAGGTTGTGCAACGTTTAATACAACGTACTGGGTGCCAAGTTATCGCGATTGGTCATTCAACCGAAATTTTTGCTTACCGTGGAATGCTCGCATCCGGTGCCAGTGACTATTTAGTCAACCCTGTGACACCACAAGATCTTGAACACGTCTCCTTTGCTGCTTTGCAACTCAACAACGAAAAACGAAATGAAAAAATCGTTTCCATTGTCAGTGCAAAAGGTGGCTCAGGAAGCAGCACCATTATAGCGACGTTATCGCAGCAGCTTGCCGAACTCGATAAACGAGTAACTTGTATGGACCTCGATTTTTCGATGGGTGATTTAGATTTGCTACTCAATGTCGAAGGCAACACGGCGTTGGTAGAGCTTTTACAATACCCAGAAAGATTAGAACCTCTCGTGTTTGAGCGCAGTGGGATCAGTGTGTCACCCGAGCACACGCTCTTTACCGGTTATCTACCTTTAGACACCACACCATTTTGGCCACAAAAGAGTGTATTCGATCAGTTTACAAAGTTCTGCCTGCAAAGTTCAGACTACTTACTGATCGACATTCCGACCTATTCATTGCGTGACCAGGTTGGCTTTGAAGCGCTTAAAAGTGCCGATATTCGAATCATTGTGGTTGAACCTACACTCAGCTCCATTCGCAATGCCGGTCAGATAATCAAACGACTTCAAAACCAAGCGGCTTCACAAACCATTGTGGTGTTGAACCATTGTAAGTCCGATTCCGCATCCCTTATTTCAGCCCATGATGTTAAGAAATCACTTGGTACATCTGTAGACGTCATGATTCCATTTTTGCCAAACCATTTCTTGAGCAAGTCATCGCTTGGTCAGCCTGCCCATAAAGGCAATAGGAAAGTGAAGCTCGCGTTTAACTCTCTACTTGAACTAGTCACTGGTGAGCCGCAACAAGGCAGCCGCCGTTTTTGGAAGCGAGGCGCATAATGTTTGGTCAGAACACACAAGCCATAAATCCGATTGTAACGAATAGAGCTCGGTCTCATGAAGCCCTCGCATCAACACCCTCAGTTCGTGAGCATTATCATGTGATTCATGAAGAGGTCATCAAGGCGATCGACCCATCGGTTGTAGTGAGCTTAAGCGCACCCAATCTTGAAGCTAGAATTGCCGAAATGGTGTCAGATATCGTGGTCTCTAAGCAGTTACCACTTGGTCACAAAGATGTCGCTCATTCGGTGGAACAATTGCTCAATGAGTTTCTAGGATTAGGCCCACTGCAGCCCTTAATTGAAGACCAAGGCATTACCGACATCATGGTCAATGGGTACCGTGAAGTCTACGTAGAACGCTCAGGGAAATTGCAAAAAACGGCAGTTCAATTTCGTAATGAAGAACAACTTCTCAACCTAGCGCGACGCATCGTCAGCAAGGTTGGACGAAGAATCGATGAATCGAATCCATTAGTCGATGCTCGATTGGATGATGGTAGCCGTGTCAATGTGATGATCCCACCGCTAGCGCTGGATGGAACCTACATTTCCATCCGGAAATTCAATGAGAATAAGCTAACACTCAGCCAATTGGCTCAGTTTGGCGCAATGTCGAAATCGATGGTTAAGCTTATCGATATTATTGTTCGCTCACGCCTTAATGTGCTTGTTGCGGGAGGCACTGGTGCAGGTAAAACCACACTGCTCAATGCGATGTCTTTTAGCATTTCACCTCAAGAACGCATCATTACCATTGAAGACACCGCAGAACTGCGTCTACAGCAACCTCATGTTGTGCGCGCTGAAACTCGCCCAGCCAATGCCGAGGGCTTAACGCCAATTACCCAGCGAGAGTTGGTGAGAAATGCTCTACGTATGCGACCAGATCGCATCATTTTAGGCGAAGTTCGTGGCGATGAAGCCTTTGAAATGATGCAAGCGATGAACACAGGCCACGATGGTTCGCTGTGTACACTTCACGCCAACTCTGCAACGGACGCACTGGTGCGAATGGAGAACATGCTAATGATGAGCCAGGCGACACTGCCTCTATTTTCACTGCGTCGCCAAATCGCAGACACCATTGATGTGGTTATCCAAGTAGAACGAATGCGCGATGGTAAGCGACGCATTGTTTCAATAACCGAAGTGCAAGGGTTAGAGGGCGAGCAATACGTCACTCAGGAACTGTTCGCCTTTAAAACGTTATCGGAAGACCAGCAAGGCAACCTAATTGGTGAATATAAGAGTGCCAAGTGCGTACCAAGCTTCAACGAAAAAGCGAAATATCACCAGTTAGACGCTCAACTAAGGGTGGCAATGGAGCTTGAAGCCGGATGATTTTTGTTCTTACTATTTCTGCGCTGCTGGCTACGGTTTGGCTAATAAAGCTCAACTCAAAACAAGCCATTGTTAATAAGCGACTGTCCTTGGTATCTGGTTCATACAAAGCAAGCCCTGCAGACGTTTCTATCAAAAAGTCGAGCCACCAGCGCACCAACAAACTGCATGCGTTTTTCCTGCGAATAAATGCTTTGCTACCTGCTTGGGATAAGTATTTTATCGCCTCAATGGTTGTTGGTTTGCCAGTTGCTGGTTACCTGTTAGTGCCAGAGCTTCCAGTACACCTTCGATTACTTGCAGCGGTTGGGCTGTGGCTCATATGTACCTGCGCCATTGTGTTTTATCGCAGAAAGAGACAAGTAGAAGAGTTTGAAAAAGACATCATCAACGTCCTTGGATTAATTTCTAGAGCGGTATCAGCAGGGTTATCCATCCCACAAGCGATTGATCAAGTGGCACAAACGCAACCTGGTTTGCTAGGACGAGAGTTCTCTTACCTTCGCGATAATCTCGCGCTTGGCCTTAGTCTTCGTCAGAGTCTCGATGATGCGTGCATTCGTCTTCCTTACAGCAGTTTCCGCTACTTCTCGGTCGCGTTAATCCTGAATCAATCCAATGGTGGCCAACTGCGCGACATTCTTCAAAGCTTAAGCAGAACCATGCATGACAACCGAGCGATGAGAAAAAAGGTCAAGAGCTTAACCTCGGAGCCTCGTATGACAGCCCTCTTTCTCTCTATCTTACCCTTGGGGTTATTGGGTGGTATCTATTTGATGGAACCCACCATGATAATCCAATTGTTCAACACAGAATCGGGACAGCGTGTACTGACCTACGCCGTCATTAGTATTAGCTCAGGCACACTCATTTTGAACGCTCTGACTCGTAACAAAAGGTTCTCATCATGATGTATGTTGCCTTGCTTCTGTTGGGATGTGCATTACTACTGACAGTTGTCGCACACTTGTCTTCTTTCAAACGAGATGTTGTCGCTGAACGACTGACTCGCGTATCGAGCTACTCCTCTAAGTACACCACCGCTTCAAGTAAATGGCGCTTCCAAGGTGCAAAACCACGACGCCAGAAGTTAATCCTCATTGGCTGGTTGAGTCCTAATGCAGAGATCTATTTTCTTGGCTTAAGACTACTGACGATGGTGACGGGATCTATTGCTTGGTATGTCACTCGAATCCAAGTACTCAACATGAACTCTGTGGCCGAATGTATCGCAATCGCCATTGTGGTTGGCATCCTGTTCGACCGCATTCTAGATTGGCGTGTGAACCAAGTCCGAATGCAAATTAGTCGCGTTATTCCTGATGCAGTCGATCTGATGGTGGTATGTGTCGCATCAGGTCTAACACTCGAAGCGGTATTTCGCTGTGTCGGTGAAGAGATGCGTGCGATCTCTCCAGCGTTGTCACGAGAATGGCTACTCACTGCGACTGAGATATCGGTTCTTGATTCACCACAAACGGCACTTTCAAACCTAGACAAACGAGTCCAGCTTCCTGACATCAACAATATTGTGACCACCATGAATCAAGCGCTTCAATACGGTACGCCTCTCGCTGAAGCGTTAAAGCTGATTGCCTCTGATAGCCGCCAATATCACTTCTTAGAGCTTGAAGAGTGGGTAGGAAAAATACCAGCCAAGATGTCATTCCCTTTAGTGGTCTTCATCATGCTACCTGTCGTGGGCATTATTGTCGTGCCAATCATGTTATCCCTTAAACAAACTCTGGGGGGCTTATGAACAAGATTATTCTGTTGGGTTTAGCGCTGATTTTGGTTGGCTGTCAGTCAACGAATAACGTTGAAAAAGAGACCTCTGAAGATATGAAAGTCGCCGAGGTTGCACTTATGAATGGCAAACCAGAAAGTGCCATGGATCTGTACCGAAAGATGCTGATATCGAAGCCTGATGACCCACAGTTACTATTGCTAATGGGGTCCGCTGCGAATCAAGCCAGTCGTTATGATGAGGCACTGCATTATCTAAAGCACGGTATCGAGCTTAATCAATCGAGCGCGATTTACAGAGAACTTGGCCGCGCGTGGTTGGCGCTTGGTGAGCTTGAACAAGCCACATCAGCACTCGAAGAATCTGTCAGATTAGTTACAACTGATGATGTCGCCCACAACAGTTTAGGCGTAAGTTACTCGCTCAATAAGCAGTATTCAAAAGCGCGTGAATCTTACTCTCATGCCCTCAGCTTGATGCCATCCAGTAATGAGTATCGCAACAACTTAGCCATGGCTTGGATACTCGATGGTAAACCAGAGCAAGGGATTCGAATTCTGCACCCGATCTTTGTCCGAGGTGAAGCGAGCGTAAAACTGCAACTCAATCTAGCACTGGCTTATGCGCTTTCTGGAGACAGTGCGTCCGCGAAAAGTATCGCTCGTGCAAATCTATCTCAACCTGAGCTCGCCAACAATAGTCTGTATTACCAAGAGCTTGCTGCTAAAACTGAGCAAGGAGAACAGTGATGCTCTCACGTCAAAAAGGTGCACAGACCGTCGAGTTTGCAATGTTGGTGGTACCGTTCCTGATACTGATCATCGGGTTCTTTGAGATCTGCCGCCTGCTGTTGGTCAACATCATCCTTGATGTAGCCGTTAATGCGGGTGTTCGTGAGGCCAAGACACGGCCGATTAGTCCTATTTCAGACCAAGCTTTTGCCGAGACTATCGCAAAGTTCCCACTGATAGATAAGAGCAAGCTCGTCTTGGATCCATCGCCGCTATACGCCGAAAACTTCTCAGATTTAGTTAATGAGAAACCGGTATCCAAAAGCAGAGCAGTGTTAGGCGAGTACAAGGTGTCTTACTCATTTTCATTTGCCTTATTACCTAATCTATCAACTCAGTTTTCTGAGTCTATCGGCAACATGACAACCTTGAAAAGAAAGGTACTGGTTAGTTATGACAACAAATAAAACACCTCGAAAAAAACAAGCGGGTTCAGCAGCGATTGAATTCCCCTTCGTTGTACTCGCACTCATGATCATTTTGTGGGGGCTTGTTGCTACCTACCGCTTATTCAACCTACAGACTCAGCTCGACAACGTAACATATAACCTAGTCAACGCCGTTTCACTAACGCAACTGAAACCAGAGCAAGGCCCAAACGGATTACCTAATACGTTAAAGGATCAGCTTCTCGATCTCGCCGAACGTTATCTTCCGCAAGACATCAAGCGCAGCGATATTGGGTTGGTACTTGAAAGCCGTGTATTTGATACCACTGCTTCGAACTGGGAATACAAGCACATCCATGCCGGGATCATCTGTCAAAAGTACACACCCATCGATCAACTAGAGACACTTATCGTTGAGGGTAGCGGCGACCCTGCGTTAGTTGGAAGACCATCCACCTTGGTTCAACTCACTTTATGTGTGAATACACCGTTTGACTACAAGCGACTCAATCTTCCTAAAACACTCTCAAGTTCATCAGCCGTGATAGGAAAGCATTATGGTTAAACCAATATTCGGCAGCATTGCGCTTAAAAAACAGCAAGGCTCCATGACCATTTCATTGTTGGCGTTACTGTTTCCAGCGCTTTTCATTGCCGTTGGCACCCTGATGATCTCGGCTCAAGTAATGGTTTCAAACCGAGCAGCGCAAGCCGCCGATTCTGCCGCATTAGCTTGTGCCTTTGCTGATACAGCCACACTCCCAATGATGCGGGCTTACCAAGAGTACTATCAGCCAACCCTAAAAGGTGTGAGTGGCTTAGAACCAGAAATCATAGGCTCAGAATGCCGTATTAGCCTAGGTTATTCATTGTCACCCTTACTGCCCAACTTCCAATATGAGAGCTATGCAACCAAGGTAACGGCGACGGGTGGTGGTTATAAAAGTGTGGTTGAAAGCAAGCAATCTTCGATTCCAACGGAGTTGGTTTTAGTACTTGATGTGTCTGGATCGATGGGTTCAAACATCCAGTCGTTGAAATCCATTTTATCCAATGCATTGAATACGATTCAATCTCAGAGCAATAACGCTAACGATTTAGATTCTGTAAGCATTTCAATCGTTCCCTTCGACTCTGGAGTCGCAGCGCAGCGCCCACCTTGGTTATCCAAAGAAGCGGCAGGAATTTACTGTATTGATGGGCTTAGCTATCGCAATGGCAATTTCTCTGCGGCACTGACCGTCGATAACCTCGCGACGCTTCACTCAGAGCGACCAGTGAAATTTACACCGCCAAGTCAATGGTTAAGCGACTGCAATCAAGACTCACCAATGCTGCCATTGACCAGCGTATTTTCCCGCGTCCAAAACTCGATAAACAACCTAACAGCAAATGGCGGCACTCGCTCTTATCACGGTTTGGTATGGGGAGTGAGACAGCTTATCCCACGCTGGCAAAAAGCGTGGGGATTGAACGCCAGCACAGTACCCGAAACCAGAAGAAAATTGGTGCTTTTTACCGACGGTGATGACAGTGGAGACGCGTTTACCCAACTGGTTAACGCCGGGTTCTGTACTACCGCAATCAATCAATATGGCATCGAAATGAATTTCATCGGCTATGGCGTCAACCCTTCTCGAATCGCTCAATTCGAGAACTGTGCCGGGGATCCACAACGCGTGTTTAGTGCCACCAGCACGGCTCAACTCAACGAGTACTTTTCCGATATTTTAGCGGTTGAATACTCGGCAACCATCAAACTCACTCGCTAATCCAAACAAAGCGTTTGATTCGAAACACCTGAATTTAAGCATTGAATTAAAAACAAACAAGTTAAAAACAATATGGAGAAAAACATGTTTACACGAGCCCTAGCGCTATTGGCGCTGTGCCTTTCTTTACCTGCATTGGCTTATCAAGAAGGGGATTCGTTGTCGCCAGACGTCATCGAAAAACTTCAACTCAACAAGGATGAACTGACCATTGTCGACTTCTTTGCAGAGTGGTGCGTGTCTTGCCGCGAAGAGCTACCAGAAGTCAATCAGCTCTACACCGAACTCAAAGGCACAGGCGTCACGTTTAAAGGCGTTGATGTGGATGAAGATGTTGAGGTTGGCTTGGAGTTTCAAAAACAACTCGGACTGGAGTTCCCTGTTGTTAACGACCCTGAACAAGCGTTGATCGCAGAGTTTAAACCTATCGGCATGCCTGCGCTTTACTACATCTACCAAGGCAAGGTTATCAAGATTCGTTTTGGTGCCATTAACCACATTAGTGACGTGATTACTGATGACCTCACCAAGATGGGAGTGCAACTTTAATGCTAATCAAAGTCACCCTTGTTGGGCTACTCGCTATTCCAATGACGGCTAATGCCACGCTAGAACTCGACCTCAGTGGTCTGGGCAAAAAGCCCGTTGAGCAGCAAGCCACTGACAAAAACGAAGGTCCTCTCGTTGAAGAGGAGATCATCTCCAGCACCGTTTATTCAAGTGGCGGTGATTATTCAAACCAAGAAGCAAAACGTGCAACCAGACGAAACATTGAAATGGTTAAACCCAAGGCAAAGCAACTGGTTATCGAACAGAAAGCACCAGAAGAGAGTAACAAACCTTCTGCTTTGGCTTTCGTTGATGAGTTCCTTGGTATTGAACCCGTAAAGCCTTGGGAAAAAGGCACATTGGCTCAAAAAGAGATGAAACCCGGTGGCACGGTGCCTGAATTCGACGTCTTTTCTGAAAAGGTGTTCGCTTACAAACAAGGTTCCGTCGGCGGCAGTGGTGTTGGTGGCGGTGGCTGTGGTTGTAACTAACCGATCCATCAACGAACAAATCAGTATTTAAAAAAACAAAATAAGAAAAAAATGAAAAAATTACCAATTACGCTGCTGAGTGCAGCGGCAGTGGCTAACGTGGCATTAGCTGAAGATCATATCTCTGTTCATTACCTTAGCTATGAGGAATACGATGACAGAGTATCAGCCAATGACACCATGGTTTCGATTGAGAAAAGTATCGGCTTAGATTGGACACTCAACGCAGAGATAAGCTACGATAGTGTTTCAGGCGCCTCTCCAGCATGGGGGCCTACAACACCTCCTGCTTCCAATGCCGATCAGGTAAACCGCGCCCTGAAAACTCAACAAGCACAAAATAAAACCGACGAGGTTATTCGTGCAGGCTATGATCCTCACCGCAGTGGCTATGAAATCCAAAAAGTAGGGCTTGAAGACACCAGAAAGTCCATCAGCTTAAGCGCGACCTATCGCGATACCTTACGTAACGAATGGACCTTAGGTGGCAACGCCTCTCAAGAAAAAGATTATGAAAGCCTTGGCATTAACGCCAAAGGTTTGGTCTATGCCGACAGCACTAAAAACCGCTCTTACAGTCTAGGTGGCTCTGCCCTTTTCGATCAGACTCAAGCGTTCGGCAAATACTCATTGGCTTCATCAAACAGCCAGAGTTGGGAAGATATTTTTACTGGTAGTTTAGAAGCTGGTTTATCACAAACCTTCACGCCCAATCTATACAGCATTTTTACTGCTTACACTGGTTACCGCAGTGGCTATTTGAGCAATCACTATTTAACGGTTCTGCGTGAAGTCGATATCAATGACGACGGTAAAATCGATGATGATGAAGTGTTCTTGGGGCAAGATTCTCGACCGGATACGCGACTCTCTGGCGGTATCAATATCCAAGCCTTTTACTCATTATCCGACAATCTAAAAATCCGACCAAGATACAAATGGTTTATGGATGATTGGGGCGTAATGTCTCACCAGTTAGGCGGTAAATTATCTTGGCGAGTGAGTGAATGGTTAACGTTAGCACCGGGTTATTTCTGGTACACGCAAGATGCGGCCGATTTCTATCGCGACCCAAGTAATGCGGATCCTTCATTTGCATCATCCGGATACGCAACTTCAGATCTGCGCTTAGGTAACTTCACCGCCAATGCCTATGAGCTAGGTGCGAGTATCAAGGTGCATAAGAAATTACGCTTAAATGCGCTTGCTGCATATTACGAACAGAGCAACGGTTTTGAAGCGCAATGGTGGGCGGTTGGAGCAACCTATGAGTTCTAATCTACCCTTTGTGCACCGCTTTCATGCGATGACAGTGCCGTGTGAAGTGCAAATTTTGTCGATGGATTTGGCTAACTTTCCAGAGGCAAGCGCAACAGCAATAGCGACTGAGATAGAGCAAAACACACGCCGATTGGAAGACAAATATAACTTCTACTGCGACGACTCGTGGCTAACACAGCGCATTAATCAGCGAGCATCATGTGATGTCGAACTCGATTCTGAATCTGCCGAGGTTTTCCAACACCTCGACCGATTAAGTCAACTCACGTTCGATACCTTTGATACTACGGTCGGCAGCATCAAACATCTTTTAAAACAAAAGCCGAAGATGTTGCACAGTCATGCTTTCCAAGCCCTGTCTTCTGCTTTGGGTAAGCAAGCGTGGGAGCTGAAAGGGACAATGGATCTAAAAGGGGCCGTCGATCTACAAGGGACCCTCGATCTACAAAAGACAAGGCTACACGTCCCTGATTCACGCACTCGCTTCGACTTTGGCGGCGTCATCAAAGAGTACGCCGTTGACCAAGCCGTAGCGATCGGAAAACAACTCGGCGCGACGTCGATGTTAGTGAATTTTGGCGGTGACATCTATGCGCTAGGAACCAAACCGGATGGCTCGGCATTTAACATTGCTGTCTTAGATCCAAGAGACAACAAGACCCCATTTTTCGCAGTTCCGTTAACGAACGCAGCGCTCACGACCTCAGCTCACAGTGAACGCCAGGTGCAATTTGGTGACAAGACCACCTCTCATATTCTGTCAAAGCAAGATGTCGAGCAGAAGATCCTTTCTGTTACCGCTATCTCGTCGTCCACATTAGAAGCAGGCGTGCTCAGTACTTCACTGACATTGAATCCCAACATATCAGTACCTGAAGATAGCGCTGTTATCTACATCGACGATCAATTACACATTCACCAAAACACGGAGTTCCTTCATCCATGAAGTGCTACCTACTTACGTTAATTCTATTGTTTAGCGGATTGTTACATGCTCAAGAAAACGAGTTTCTTCCCGTTGAAGAGGCCTTCCCCGTCACATGGGAAGCCACAGACCAAGGCGCGGTAATCAGCTTTGATACGCACAAGGGTTACTACCTGTATCAATCTCGATTTTCGTTCAAAGGTGAGTCGTCATTATCTACGTTAGAACCGAGTTATTCGCTGCCAGGTGAACAGAAAGAGGATCCTAACTTTGGTAACGTCATCGTATTTCACGAACCGCTTACCGTTACCGTGCCTTACACAGAAAGTGGCAAGCTCACTGTCCGCTATCAGGGCTGTGCAGACAAAGGGCTTTGTTATCTGCCGCAAAAGTTAGTGCTCGATTTGCCGATGCTCGAAACCGTAGCTGAAGCCCAAGTTGAGGAGACATCAAACTCTCTATATCAAACCTTAGGTGAGATCAGTGAGGATACGAATGGCTTATCTTCGTTCCTATCCCAAGCCGGTAAGTTACAAGCGCTTCTTGTGTTCTTCTTGCTTGGCCTAGGCTTGTCTCTGACGCCATGTGTACTGCCGATGATTCCAATCTTAGCCAGTATCATCGGTGGCGAAAAAGCGATGACAGGCAAAAAAGGTGCGGCACTCTCCAGTTCCTATGTTCTGGGTATGGCGACCAGCTATGCCATGACGGGGATCTTAGTCACCACCTTGGCAAAAGGCGTCAACCTGCAAGCCGCGATGCAACAGCCTTGGTTGTTAAGTAGCTTTGCAGCGGTTTTTGTTCTGCTCGCATTGGCGATGTTCGGATTCTATGAACTCCAACTGCCTGCCGCCCTCCAGCAAAAGCTCAACAGCGGCTCAGACAAGCTTGGAGGCGGTAAGATCGCCAGTGTCTTTGCCATGGGCGCAATATCAGCCTTGGTTGTGTCACCTTGTGTCAGTGCTCCATTGGCTGGTGCGTTGCTGTACGTCTCAACAACTCAAGATTGGATGTTTGGTGGGGCGACTCTGTTCGTTATGGCGCTTGGTATGGGCATACCGCTTATCGCTATCGGCGCAAGTGGCGGGCGTCTGTTATTAAGAAGTGGCGCTTGGATGGTTTCAGTTAAACAAGTGTTTGGCGTGCTGCTATTGGCTGTTGCTATCGTGCTATTAAGCCGCTTTGTCGCTCCATCGGTCATTATGATCTTATGGGCGCTGCTCGCCATCGGTTCTGGTGTACATTTCGGTGCTTTAGAAGCCGCACAACCGGGTTGGACGCGTACTCGTAAGTTCTCTGCTTTGCTACCATTGAGCTATGGTTTAATTTTATTTGTCGGATTTTTCTTAGGTAATACAGACCCTCTGAACCCACTTGAAAACAGGGACTCAGTCCAATCCATTGCGATCACTCCCTTTGAAAAAACAGACTCTATTGTTCAGCTAGAACAACAGTTGCAAACCGCAGCGAGCAGCGACCAAAAGGTGCTAGTCGACCTTTACGCAGATTGGTGTGTGTCTTGTAAAGTGATTGAAACCAACGTGTTCAACGACCAACAAGTGAGCCAAAAACTTAAAGAGTGGAAGACAATAAAACTTGATGTGACAGAAAGCTCTCCAGAGCAAATGGCGTGGCTCAATGATAAGAATGTATTTGGCCCTCCAGCGATTTTCTTTTACTCACCCGCCAGCGGTGAAATAAAGCCTGCGCGAGTAATGGGGGATATTGATAAAGAGGGGTTCAATAACAAACTCAAACTTGCCAATAAGCTCGCTTACACACGAACGACAGAAGCTGATAGCCTAACGAATTAAAAACACACGCTAGATAAAATCAAAATCGCCCAATCATAAATTGGGCGATTTTTTCTTTTGTGGTTTACAGATATAAGGCAATTTATTCTGGGCTTTCTAGCTGCTCAATCACCGTTTGAGTCAATTGCTCAGTATACGGATTGATCTTCCAGTGTTCTGGACTCCAACCTTTGACAAAACGTTGAAAATCAGCCCACGCCACATAGAACATTGGTCGCCAAGCGGCTTCGACTTCATCAAACGAAAGCTGTGGCTGATAGTACGTCAATGCCTCTTCCAAGTATCGGAAGTATGTCTCTAACATATGTGACTCAAGTTCAGCGCAATCTTGCGGCCTGACAGCACTGCTCATAAACAGAGCCACGTCTTTCATCGCACATCCGTGACCGACGTACTGGAAATCGACTGCAGCGACTTTTTCACTCTCAGGATCAAAGCAGAAGTTGGCGAGCTTGGCATCACCATGCACTAAGGTTGGATATGGACACTCTCGGAGTATGCGGTCGATGTGCTGTGCTTGGTGCTTTAATTGTAAATCGGACAATGCGTTCAGCTCATCAGGGCGTGTGTCTAAATGCCAGTATGTACCGACTTGCCACAATGAGGCTGATTGTTCTTGATCTACATTGATGTGCTTTGCGTGAAAGTTAGCGAGCCATTTAAGGCAAGCATCGCGTTGTTTCTGCTCTTCTAGAGTGTAAGCAGACGCCAGTTCAGACTGAGTATCTTTGGTTGCCAGATCGTCAGACACAGCAAGCACATCAAATTGAGAGGTTAACGGAAAACCGATATCCGCTAAGTCTTGCATCACAATCAGCCATTCGTTCTCTTGCAACTCACATTGCAGCCCAACAGGTACGGGGCAACGCTCATCCCATTCTTGAGTGAACGATTGATACCATTCCGTCTCAACTTGATAAGAGTGCACCTTGCGTTGGTGAGAGAGTTTGGTGTTCCAACCCTTTGGGTGTTCGGCTTTATCTGGCAATGCGACATGTTTAACAATCACACTCTTGAGTTCAGCACTGTTTTCTTGAGAAAAGACCAAGCGAACTAACTCGCCATACCCGCCCCACAGGCTTTGAATCACTTGGACACCAAACCCTTGGTTAAAGCCAAGTGAGACGGCAATTTTTTGATAGAGTTCCGACTGATTTTTATCTGAGCTAGTTTGAAGTTGAGCTCGATTATTCGACGATATTGATTGAGACATATTACTCGTTGTTATGCTTTGTCGGATAGAAGATGTGACCACTGTGGCTGCCTATTCATATAGTGAACAACATAGCTACAAACCGGCACAATTTTGAAGCCCGCTTGTTCAATTTCGGGCAAAACCGACTCCATCATCACCTTACCAAAGCCCTTGCCTTGCAGCTCATCAGGAATGCGTGTCGAGGTGATATGTAGTACATCTCCGTCCTTTTTATACTTAACGACTGCGAACTGGTCGGGTTCTAGCTCAACCGTGATCTGGTTCACTTCTTGATCCCATTTTACTGCCTGCATTCTCAACTCCTGCAAATAATTGATACGACAAACAATAAAAGTTTGAAGTATGAGTTCCTTGTAATAGACTAACGCAAGTGCATATAAATAAAACTAAGTACTTACAAACACAGTAAATAATTTAGTGCAATCGGCTTAATATAAAATCAGCAATGATAAAGGCACTCTATAAATCTATGTGAGTACGTCCACTAAATCTAGCACGTAATAACCCCTTGTTAGCAAGCTACCAATATAACTAACAGACGCATGTTGGCGCATGGAGAACCTATAATGAACGCACCCCTGAAGAAGCCTTTGGAGCATAATCAGGCACTTCAAGACCCTCGTAATCGCACCGTTTCCACCATCAATAGCACTGATGCGCTAGCGATGATTGAGCACGGCAGTGAACTGACATTAAATGTCTCAACTCCCGTTGGCACTAAGTTTCTCGCCACCACCAAATTTATCGGTACGCACAGTGATAATTGTATTGTGGTTGAGGTTCCTGATGTATCCAATGAAGATCTGAACTTTTTCTTTCAAGAAGGTTTTTGGATGACCGCTCGGGCTTATTCTCTACGAGGTGAAGGTGCGCTTATCCACTTTAGAAGCCAAATTCACCACAAGATTGGTGAACCCTTCCCTATTCTTGTGCTGTCTACACCAAGCACGATGCAAGTGACTCAGCTGCGTAAAGAGACACGCTATGAAGTGAATTTAGCTTCAAGAATCATCTTCAACGACCAACGAGCAAACTGCGAGATAAGAGACTTATCGAAAAGTGGCTGTCGCTTTGTGACCTCACCGACCTCTCGTGCGATTCAGATTGCCGATCGAGTGTCTATTGAGATAACTCCTGAGAATTACAACGGTCCGCTGATTCCGCCATTGCGAGGCATTATCTGTAATCTGCAAAAATCGACGCACTACGCTCGATACGGTGTTGAATTTGATGATATTGGCCGAGCTAACGCCAAACACTTATTGGCAAAGTTGAAGTTCGATGGCACCAAGCTCTGCTTACGAAACGGTTAACGCCTTTTAAGACGCGACTTTCTCCGAATACCGTAAGCTGACCAAAAACAAATGGCTCCTAGCGAGCCAAACCTCAACAAATAAAAAAGCCATCGACTCTAAAATCGATGGCTTTTGTGTTCTAGCTATTTGTTTAACTGTTTATCTAAGCATTAAACTAATTAGCTATACGGTTATTTACGCAGTGCGTTCAGTTTAGCTTGCGCGATACCAAAGATAGTATCGATTGGGTAGCTCCCCTCATCACTAGCCTCACCAGCAGCTTTACCTGTGAACAGTTCAATCGCTTCTGTTACATGGTCGATGGCCCAGATGTTGAACTCTCCCTTTTCAACCGCTTTGACGATGTCGCTGCGCAGCATCAGGTTATGAACATTCGAACGCGGGATGATCACACCTTGCTCACTTGAACGACCTTTAATTTCACACACATCAAAGAAGCCTTCGATCTTCTCGTTCACGCCACCAATTGGTTGAGACTCACCAAACTGGTTCATCGAGCCAGTAATTGCGATATCTTGACGGTTTGGCTGCTTAGAAAACGCCGACACCACCGCACAGAACTCGGCCATACTCGCACTGTCACCATCGACGCCACCATACGATTGCTCGAAGGTGATGTTAGTGGTAAGCGGTACTTTCGCTGTCTTACCAAACACAGAAGAAAGATAAGCCGACAAGATCATCACACCTTTCGAGTGAATACTGCCACCTAGGTCGACGTTTCTTTCGATATCAATTACTTCGCCGTCACCGTAAGCCGTGGTAGCCGTGATTCGGTTCGGCGCGCCAAACATATGGTCAGTTGTACTTAACACAGACAGAGCATTGACCTGTCCAACCGCTTCACCATCCACATGGATTAGCGTTGTACCATTAGTGAAGGTTTCCATCACGCTGTCTTGCAGTCGTCCGACACGCATCTGTTGGTTCGATAGCGCTTGGTCGACGTGTGTTGCACGAATCAGGTTCGATTTTGATCCTCTAGCCACGTAGTTTGACTCACGAAGCAGGTTAGCAATGTGTGCTGAGTGCAGGGAAAGCTTGCCTTGGTCACCCGCCTGACGAGAGCTGTGCTCAATGATGCGAGCAATCGCTTTACGGTCACAATGCAGCATATTGTTGTCATGCACGATGCTCGAAATGAAACGCGCGTAATGCATTTCAGAGTCGGGAGTACGCTTCATCTCATCTTCAAAATCGGCTGTCACACGGAACAGTTCACCAAACTCCGCATCGTAGTGTTGCAGAAGCTGGTAAGTTCGGTAATCACCAAACAGAATGATCTTAACGTCCAATGGAATAGGCTTAGGATCAAGCGATACCGCCCCCGTTAAGGTCACCTCTTTCTCTAGTGAAGTGAAACTCAATTGACGTGAACGCAGCGCTCGCTTCAAGCCTTCCCAAACGTACGGCTGCTCAAGTACCTTGACCGCATCCATCAACAGTACGCCGCCGTTTGCTCTGTGCAAGCTACCTGCGCGAATCAATGAAAAGTCAGTAAATACGGTGCCTTTAAAGGTCGCGGTTTCCACATGGCCAAACAGAGAGTGGTAATTCGGATTCTCCTCTACCACGATCGGCATCGCTTCCTCTTTCTGGCTCACAATCACATTGACCTTGTAGCGACGCGGCATTTTCTTATCCAAAGAGGCCGTTGCAACTTCGGCTTGCTCTGTGCTCTCTTCTAGAAAAATATCGGCGTTATCAACAATATCCTTACGTAATGCCGTGAGATACTTCTTGATCTCTGGATATTGACTGTAATCCTGCTTCAACTGCTTGATAAAGTGAGTAATCACATCTCGCGCCGTATCATCATTTAGCTTTTGAATTTTCTCTGTGTACGTCTCTTCAAGCTCAGTCAATTCACGAGAAATGGTTCGCAGTCCGACTTCCAATCCATCAATGGTTTTATCAAATTGATCTTGCTCTTCCGGCGAAAGTAGATCGAAGCTCTCTTCGGTATGGAGCTCATCACCATTCATTGCCACGAACTGGTAATCACCCTGAGTGGTGATCGTCAGGTTGATACCTTTATCTTTCGCTTCTTGGCTAATGCTTTCTAACGCGGCTTGTTGCTTAGCTGCTAATTGGTTTTTAAGCCTGTCAGCACGGCTAAAGTACATCTCGTTATCAAACGCTAGAGGCATACCTTTTAGCAACTTACGCATCAATTTTTCAATATCTTGCTTTAAGCTGCTGCCTACGCCACGAGGCAATTTCAGTACCTTAGGTGTACGAATATCTTCGAAGTTCGCGATATAACACCAATCAAAAAGCTCCTGCACTTCTTGAGGGTGACGGTTTAGATAGCGCAAGATCATGGTGCGTTTACCCAGACCATTTCGCCCTATCGCATAAATGTTGTAACCCTTTTCCTTAATTGACATCGCGAACTCAACGGCTTTTTGTGCCCGTTCCTGTCCGACGATTTCGTCAATTGGAGCCAGTTCTTTGGTCGACTTACATGGTAGCTTGTCTAATTCCGCTACCTGATACAGTTGTTCTGTATTGAGCCTTTGCATCGCCATCGCCGCCTCCTTAGTCCTTCATTACTTGGGTGTAGATAAAATCAGTGTAGATGTAATTTCCTACAAATTTAGTGACTTACGCTACACAGCTGTTCAACCGAACAAATAACACACAATTTAAGCCATATTTAGGAATAGCCCGTCATTTAATTCACCAACTTAACATGTGAATGATTTTAATTTGCAATTGATAATAAATATCATTAACATTTTAAGATATTATAAATTGAGGATGTGGATATGGAAATTGAACGATGTTGGATGCACTACCTAAAAGCTGAACAGTTAATGGAACAAGGTCACTGGCCCGAAGCACAGCGCCTCTATGGTGATGTTCTAACCTCTCTTCCTCATCACATCCAAGATGCCGCATACCAAAGCGATATCAAACCCTGCCAATTTGCATGCCTGCTTGCCGGGTTGAGAGACGCCAGTGTCGCTCAATCCGAGATACTCAACCGCTTAGGTCAGCATCAACAAGCCTTCGATACCTTGAATCAATCTTACGCGCTGATGCAATTTATCTCTCTTGAGAACACTGATCTGATTCAACGTACCTTTGGGTTACTGGAAAAGCAGAGCGAAGATTTACTCAATCACCTGATCGCTTTTTGCAGTGCTCAGCGCAGTTCGCATTGGATGCTCGAACTAGAACAAATTCAACGTGCTCATCACCATTTTGGGCAACTAAAAACAACGTCAGAAGTTCAATCTTCACCTAATGTCTTAAATTGATAAGGATATATCATGTCGGACCGGGCCATTCTTAAAGTTAATAACCTCTCCGTAAGTTTCAAAACCAATGATGGAATCATTGATGCGGTCAAAAAGATTAACTTTACCCTTAACTCAAGCGAAACCTTAGCCATTGTTGGTGAATCAGGTTCAGGTAAATCCGTCTCTTCCAACGCGCTGATGCGTTTGCTGCCTGATAACGCGATTATCGATGAACAATCAGATATCGAGTTTGAAGGTCAATCGATTCTTGGCAAAACTGAGCGAGAAATGCAGTCGATTCGTGGCGATAGAATCGGCATGATCTTTCAGGAGCCAATGACATCTTTGAATCCATACCTGCGTGTCGGCACTCAAGTGGCAGAAGCCATTATGTGTCACCGTAAGGTATCGAGATCAAAAGCAAAACAGCGCGTATTAGAGCTCTTCAATCTGGTTCATTTACCAATGCCAGAGCAGGCTTACACCAAGTACCCGCATGAGTTTTCAGGTGGTCAGTTACAGCGCATCATGATCGCAATGGCGCTGATCAATGAACCAGATATTCTGATTGCCGATGAACCCACAACCGCATTGGACGTAACGGTTCAGGCGGAAGTGCTTTCTCTTATCAAAGAGATTCAAGGCAAAATGGGCATGGCGATTTTGTTCATCACCCATGATCTCGGTGTAGTGAAGCACTTTGCCGACCGTGTTCTGGTGATGTGTAAAGGTGGACTGGTTGAAGAAGGGGTGACTCAAGCCTTATTCGAAAACCCAAGACACGACTACACACGCATGCTGATTAACTCCATTCCGAAAGGCGCTAAGGTTCCTGTTGAGGCATCCGCACCTGAACTGCTTTGTGCAGAAAATATTCGCGTGAAGTTCTTGATCAAATCTCACTTTATCCAAAGTAAGAACCAGTACTTCGAAGCAGTTAAAGGCATCTCATTGACCCTAAAACAAGGTGAAACGTTAGGCATTGTTGGTGAATCTGGATCAGGTAAATCAACGCTGGGACGCGCACTGATCGGCTTACTGCCAAGTACAGGACGTATTGTTTACAAAGGCCAAGACGTAAGTTTGTTAACCGATAAAGAACGTCACAAGCTCAAGAAAGATGTTCAGATGGTATTCCAAGACCCTTATGGTTCTTTATCACCACGCATGACCGTTGGGGAAATCATCACTGAAGGTTTAACGGTACATCAACCTCACCTCTCTAAACAAGATCGTTTAGAAAGAGCTCGCAAAGCATTGATTGAAGTTCGTTTAGAACCCAATTCAATTAACCGCTATCCGCATGAGTTCTCGGGCGGACAAAGACAACGTATTGCGATTGCTCGCGCGTTGATTCTTGAGCCGTCTTTCATTCTATTGGATGAACCGACTTCAGCACTCGATCGCTCTGTACAACTGACCGTGATTGACCTACTGAAAGACATTCAAGCCAAGCACAATATCGGCTTCCTATTCATCAGCCACGACCTTTCGGTAGTCAAAGCCTTATCGGATCGTGTATTGGTGATGCAGAAAGGTGAAGTGATGGAAGAAGGGTCTGCAGAAGAGATTTTCAATGCACCGAAAAACGACTACACCAAGAAACTCATCGCAGCGTCATTCGACTTAGAAAATAAATCGAAAAAAAATGCCGCGTAAAGGGAACTAATCAAGATTAACAGCGTCTTATATGTACATTCTGAATAATCTCCTAATGGATTGAAATCTAGAATGGATATAGCAAAACTGGTTTGGCCGCCAAAAGAAAAATGTCGCATGGATGCGGCATTTTTCGTTTCTGGCGTATATGAAAAATCAACTCAGTGATTCGAGCCAGTGATTATGAAGGTTTTCTAAAATTGACGGACATTAAACAGGGTTAGCTGATAGTCGGATCACAGTCGCAGAGCAGATTCGTTCAACTCGTTTTTGGACAAAACCTTGTTAGCGTCATTTCTAAATTAGCATTTAGCGGGTTATCTTAGTTATCGAAAAACCTCTAACCTTGAGGGCAAATTCATTTATCCACTGCACCTTCCCATCCGAGCTTAGTCCTTTTACACATTGTGAATATAAAGAAGCCTCCAATGCTGGAGGCTTCTTGATTTCTACATTTTAACGAGCGCGAGTGACAAAGGTGATATCAGATATTGTCACTCAGGTTGTTTGTACCTTC
>NZ_JBGONY010000016.1:0-95724 GCF_041439375.1 Vibrio crassostreae
CGCATCTGGTTTGGGACCAGAGGGTCGGGGGTTCGAATCCCTCTTCACCGACCACCTTAAGAAAGCTCATCAGAAATGATGAGCTTTTTTTTCATCTGTAGATCACTAGATAGGAACCCAAATGGGTTCGCCTGATGTTCAAAGAATGTCTCTTCACCGCTCACTTAAGAAGCATCATCAGAAATGATGGGCTTTGTTGCATATGTCGTGTCAGTATTCTTCAATTATTGCTTCTCACAGTGTTGAATTGGTCCAGTTCGACTCGCTCCTCTTTAATAAACTCCTTTTAGAAGCAAGAATCCCACCTTCGATCTCCTCGATTATTACGTCTGTATGGAGGTAGTTCATTTATCAAACGGAAAGATCTATATCTAATTTTATATAAAATAACCACTCAATAATTCGACAAATTAATAGGTCTGGTCTAGAGATTTTTGTGAAAAGTTGAATTTGGCCCTTAATCTGCTCACTAACCCATGTATTTGACAGCTTTCTACGCATTTGGTCGTTCAAAACTCCTCAGATTTATTAAGCCTTTCGTTTCTCTGGTTTGTATTTATCAAAAAAATACAAACGGTTAAATGTATGGTTACTTGGCGTGTATCTAGTTGTTTTATTTGTTTAAATTAACAAAGTTAGCGTTTGTTTCTATAGTGTTAATTGTTTTTTGGAATAATTATTTGTTTTTATTGAATGGTAGTGAGATCTGCTTTGAAGCACAGGTTTAACTCTACAAGTAAGCAGTGGTAAGGAGTTTGTGAGTATTTCTTGCCGATAATATAATGTTGATTTTTCTTACTATATGCTCTCTGGATGAATAGTTATGTGGCACTTTTGCTTGCTAAGCGTTTAATGTCGACTTTTTATCCTATTTTTGTTGCTTTTCTGTGAATTATTTGCCAAATTGTCAACCGTATAAAATATCAGAACAATATTCTGGTAAGAATGGATTCAATTTTGCAGACAGGGCAGAAAGCTGCCAAAGCAGTAGAGGTCTGGTAATGTCACTTTTAGAAGTAAAAAATCTTCGTATCGAATACCCATCTCGTCATGGAGTTCACGCCGCAGTTAAATCGCTTTCGTTCAACATCGAACGTGGTGAGATCGTTGGTGTTGTAGGCGAGTCTGGTGCAGGTAAATCAACAGTAGGTAATGCTGTGATCGATTTGCTGAGCCCTCCCGGCCGCATTGCTAGCGGCGAGGTATTTCTGGATGGCGAAAAAGTCTCTGGCTTATCTCCTGAACAGATGCGTTCTGTTCGCGGCTCAAAGATTGGTTTTATCTTCCAAGATCCAATGACGTCTCTTAACCCTCTATTCACAGTAGAACAGCAGTTAAAAGAGACGATTCATGCCAACATGAAGGTTTCGGATCAAGAAGCCTACCAGCGTTCATTAGACTTGATGAACCAAGTGGGTATCCCACAACCTGAAAACCGTTTAAAGCAGTACCCACACCAGTTCTCTGGCGGTATGCGTCAGCGTGTGGTTATCGCGATCGCATTGGCTGGTGAACCTGACCTTATCATCGCAGATGAACCAACGACGGCACTGGATGTGTCTATTCAAGATCAAATCTTAGGTTTGATTCGCGATCTATGTATTAAGAAAAACGTAGGTTGTATGTTGGTTACGCACGACATGGGCGTGGTATCAAACGTTACCGACCGCGTAGCCGTTATGTATCGTGGTGACTTAGTTGAGTTTGGCCCGACGGCGAAAGTCCTTGGTACTCCTGAACACCCATACACACACAGTCTTATCTCAGCGGTTCCACGTTCAGACCGTAAACTTGATCGTTTCCCTCTTGTGAGCTACATCGAAGAAGCGCACGAGATGGAGCCTCTAGATGTGAAAAACCACTGGTTAGGCCAAAGCCAAGATCACCGTGATTACACTGGCCCATTGTTGAATGTTGAAAACGTGCACTTACGCTTTACCACCAAAGATTCTTTCTTTGAGAGTCGTCGTGAGTACGTTCAAGCATCAAACAACGTGAGCTTTGAAGTGCATGAAGGTGAGACGTTTGGCTTAGTAGGTGAATCAGGTTCAGGTAAATCAACGATTGCTCGTGTGATTGCTGGCTTGTACGCACCGAATTCAGGCAAGGTAACGTTTGAAGGCGTTGATCTTACTGGTCTTAAATCTGAAAAAGAACGTCGCCCTATGCGTCGTCAAATGCAGATGGTTTTCCAAAACCCTTACACATCAATGAACCCTCGAATGAAGATATTCGACATCATTGCTGAACCTATCCGATTCCATAAACTTACGCGCAACGAGAATGAAACTCGTCAGATCGTGAACGACCTGCTAGAGCACGTTGGTTTAGGCGTAATGGCCGGGGTTAAGTACCCACACGAATTCTCAGGTGGCCAACGTCAGCGTATTTCTATCGCTCGCGCTTTGGCAACTCGCCCTCGTCTTTTGATTTGTGATGAACCTACCTCGGCACTGGATGTGTCGGTACAGGCTCAGATCCTTAACCTACTAAAAGACTTACAAGATGAGCTAAACCTAACCATGCTGTTCATCAGTCACGATTTACCGGTTATTCGCCAAATGTGTGACCGTGTTGGTGTGATGCAAATGGGAGAACTATTGGAAGTCGCGCCAACCGAGCAGCTATTCCAATCGCCTCAGCATGAGTACAGCAAACACCTAATTTCTTTAATGCCTGAATTTACAGGTTTAAGAGAAGAAAAAGCAGTGGCACAAGCCGCGGTATAAAAATCAGCAGGCTGGAGTTTAGCTTGCTAAAAACAATAAACAGACGCAAATACAACAACTAGGGATCTGGATTCCCGCATGAAGGAGTTATGCAATGAAAACCATGAAAAGCAAATTAGCAGTAGCTTTAATGGCAGCTGGCCTAAGCTTTAGTGCAGCAGCAGCAGATATTACCGTTGGCTACGCAGCTGACCCTGTATCACTTGACCCGCACGAGCAGCTGTCTGGTGGCACACTGCAAATGTCTCACATGGTGTTTGACCCTCTAGTACGTTTCACAAAAGAGATGGATTTTGAAGGCCGCCTAGCATCTAGCTGGGAGCGTGTTGATGAAACGACTTTCCGTTTCAACCTACGTAAAGGTGTGAAATTCCACTCTGGTAACGAACTGACTGCTGATGATGTTGTGTGGACTTTTGAACGTCTACAAGCTTCTCCAGACTTTAAGTCTATCTTCACGCCATACGAAAAAATGGTAAAAGTGGATGACTACACAGTTGAGCTAGTATCAAAAGCGGCTTACCCACTAGTACTACAAACAGCAACTTACATCTTCCCAATGGACAGCAAGTTCTACTCTGGCCAAACAGCGGAAGGTAAAGACAAGTCTGAGCTAGTTAAGCACGGTAACTCGTTTGCTTCGACTAACGTTTCAGGTACTGGCCCTTTCATCGTAACGCAGCGTGAGCAAGGCGTTAAAGTAACGTTCGAACGTTTCAACGATTACTGGGATACAGAAACTGAAGGTAACGTAGACAAGCTAACACTTGTGCCAATCAAAGAAGACGCGACACGTGTTGCAGCACTTCTTTCTGGCGACGTTGATATGATTCACCCAGTAGCACCAAACGATCACAAGCGTGTTAAAAACGCTAAGAACATCGATCTAGTAACGCTACCTGGTACTCGTATCATCACGTTCCAAATGAACCAAAACAGCAACGAAGCTCTTAAAGATGTTCGCGTTCGTCAGGCGATTGTTCACGCAATCAACAACGAAGGTATCGTTAAGAAGATCATGAAAGGCTTCGCAACAGCTGCTGGTCAGCAAAGCCCAACAGGCTACGCGGGTCACAACGAAGACCTAGTTCCTCGTTACGATCTGAAAAAAGCGAAAGAGTTGATGAAAGAAGCGGGCTACGAAGATGGCTTTACGCTAACTATGATGGCTCCAAACAACCGTTACGTGAACGATGCGAAAGTAGCGCAAGCGTCTGCGGCAATGCTGTCTAAGATTGGTATCAAAGTTGATCTTAAGACTATGCCTAAAGCACAGTACTGGCCTGAGTTTGACCTATGTTCAGCAGACATGATGATGATCGGCTGGCACTCAGATACTGAAGATTCAGCTAACTTCAACGAGTTCCTAACTATGACTCGTAACGAAGAGACTGGCCGTGGTCAATACAACTGTTCTGGTTACTCAAACCCAGAAATGGATGCGATTGTAGAAGCTTCTAACACTGAAACTGACCCAGTTAAGCGTGCTGAAATGCTGAAAGGCGTTGAAGCAACACTGTACAACGACGCAGCATTTGTACCTCTACACTGGCAGAGTGAAGCGTGGGGCGCGAAGTCTAACGTAGGTGCAGCAGACGTAGTAAACCCAATGGTTATGCCTTACTTCGGCGACCTAGTTGTAAAATAATCTAGCTTGCTAGAATCGAGAGCCTGAAGTTTTTCAGGCTCTCAAATTATTAAGAAATAGATTTAAGTTTCGGTATTTGGTCTTCCTTCAGTCTGGCTAAATACCTTTTTTAAGACTGAATTTTGTTATCTAGTCGTGGATTTCGATTAGATAGTCATGGATAGATAAGGGGCAAGGAATGGTTACGTTTCTGGTCAAGCGCCTGTTTCAGGCACTGATAGTGATGTTTGTGATCAGTTTGGTGGCGTTTGCCATTCAGGATAACCTGGGCGACCCGTTGCGTGAGTTAGTTGGTCAATCTGTTTCAGAATCGGAGCGTCAAGCGCTGCGTGATGAACTCGGCTTAAATGATCCCTTCATTACAAAATACACTCGCTTTGTGGGCGCAGCTCTACAAGGTGATCTTGGTACTTCATATTTCTTTAAACGCCCTGCTGTGGACGTAATCTTAGATAAATTGGTCGCGACGCTTGAACTTGTGTTTGGCGCTTCTCTGATCATTGTTTGTCTGTCGATCCCACTCGGCGTTTATTCTGCAATACACCCAAAAAGTTTCTTCACTAAATTGGTGATGGCGGGCAGTAGTGTCGGCATCTCGGTACCTGTTTTCTTAACCGCAATCATGCTGATGTATGTGTTCTCGATTGAGTTAGGTTGGCTACCGTCATTCGGACGTGGTGATACCGCAAACTGGTTCGGCTGGGAATCTGGCTTCCTAACGCTAGATGGCCTTGCGCACTTAGTGCTGCCGAGTATTGCTCTAGCATCTATCATGCTGCCTCTGTTCATTCGTCTAGTACGCTCTGAAATGCTCGAGGTTCTTAGTTCTGAATACATCAAGTTTGGTAAAGCAAAAGGCCTAGCGCTGAACAAGATTTACTACCAACACGCTCTGAAGAACACAATGCTACCTGTACTAACGGTTGGTGGTGTTCAAATTGGTACAATGGTGGCTTACACCATTCTTACGGAAACTGTATTTCAGTGGCCGGGTACCGGCTTTCTATTCCTTGAAGCGATTAACCGAGTGGATACTCCACTGATTACCGCATACGTTATCTTCGTTGGTCTGATCTTCGTAGTAACGAACACCATTGTTGACCTGCTGTACGGCATCATTAACCCAACAGTGAACATTACAGGGAAAGGAGCATAATCATGGAACAAACAACAACAGCTCCATCTCGCTGGGAGCGATTTAAGCAGTCAGACATTCTGTACTACTTCTTACGCGATAAAGTGGCAATGGTGAGCTTTGCGATCTTTGCTGCCTTCCTAGTGATGGCATTAGCGGCACCGATCTTAGCGCCAACAGACCCGTATGACGTGACGTCTATCGACATCATGGATTCTGAGTTGCCACCATCTTGGATGGAAGACGGAGAAGAACGCTTCCTACTGGGTACTGATGAGCAAGGTCGTGACATCTTATCTACGATGCTTTACGGCTCGCGTCTGTCACTGACGATTGGTTTCCTCGCGGTAGGTCTTCAGCTGACTCTTGGTATTATTATTGGTCTGTCTGCGGGTTACTTCGGTGGTCGTATTGATAGCTTTCTGATGCGTTTTGCCGATGTTCAGCTTTCGTTCTCAACCATGATGGTTGCGATCATTGTCTCGGCCATCTTTAAGGCGAGTTTCGGTAGTGACTTCTACGCGCAATATGCCGTTGTTATGCTGGTGGTGATTATTGGTATTGCTGAATGGCCGCAGTATGCTCGTACTATTCGTGCATCGGTATTGGCAGAAAAGAAGAAAGAGTACGTAGAAGCGGCACGTGTGATGGGCTTTAGAGCTCCTCGTATCATGTTCCGTCATATTCTGCCTAACTGTTTATCACCGATTTTGGTTATCTCTACGGTACAGGTGGCAAATGCCATCATGTCAGAAGCGGCACTTTCTTTCCTAGGTTTGGGTCTTCCGGTAGACCAACCGTCACTCGGCGCCCTGATCAGTACTGGTTTTAACTACATTTTCTCAGGAGCATGGTGGATCACAGCATTCCCAGGTGTACTTTTGGTAACATTGGTTCTAGTTATTAACCTATTAGGCGACTGGTTACGCGACGTGTTTAACCCGAAAATTTATAAAGGGTGATAGCTCGGTTTGATTTTTAGTAAAAAAAGTCACTAAACTAAGAGCCGTAAGCAATTACGGCTCTTTTTTTGCTTAATGGATCTGGAACTTAGTATTATTGATAGTGTCAATAATACTTAAAATGGAATTCATGTTTTATCGACATAGATTCGGTAATAATTAGCCCGTAAGGGTTTAAGTGGTGGTTATGAAATTGACAATGAATGCTGTATGTCGTGCTGTGACGAGAAATTATCGTATGGGGCTTATCGCTGCATCTCTTTTGGTATCGAGCCAAGTGAATGCAGAGTCGGTTCTATGTGATGCAACTCAGGCAAGCACCAACCAATTACCACAGCTAGAGCAATTATGTCCGATCGGTAAGGGTGTTTGGGGGAGCAAGGCGCCTAAACGTCATTCAGATAACGAGCTGTTTTGGGTTCAATGTGGCTTGCTGAATAAGCCTTTGTCACTGAACCGAGCAAAGCCCCTATATGAGAAGATCTCGACCAATGTATGGATGAAGCCGGAAGGCGGAGACTATCGTTGTTTAATTGGCCCTTATTCTACCTTCTCCGATGCAAGAAAAGACCTAGCTCAGGTCCGTAAAGTGTCTGGATACAGTGAAGCCTTCATTCGTATGGTTGATAAGTCTCAGACCTCGTCACAGCCTATTGTTGCAAAACCGGCAGAGCCAAAAATGGTTAAGCCTAAGGCTCCTGGAAAACCAAAACCAAAACCAACAGCAAAACCTGTGGCCGTTAAGCAAGCGGCCGCGGTAACGAGTGCTGCTGCTATTCAGACGCTACCAAGCGGTAATGCGCGCTCAGATGGTGATCTAGAAATCGAGATTCGCGTGACAGCAGACGTTGCGGGTAACCAATATGCGATTCCTTACCTTCTAGACCATCAACAACAGTTCTACATGGAACAAGGTAAGCCTTGGAGCCGCCTAGATTACGATAGCGCTGAATTAGTGTGTAATCAGGTCAACATGAAGCTGATGAGTGAAAAGCAATGGCAAAGCATCTTGAGCTCAAAGGTTATGGAAAAACAGAACTGGCCAATGCACCTCCCTTATTGGGGCGCAGATAAGAAAGGCCTGTTTACCAACGGTAACGTTAACCAATTGAAAGGCTCTTCATTGCTCAATGTGATGTGCGTTAAGTAACGACGACCGTTGTTATACCAAATAAGCCTCAGCCATTGCTGGGGCTTTGTTGTTTATACATTCTTCTTTTTCAACATCGGTTCGACTTTCAGATACTCGTTCTTCAAGACGAATTTGATTAAAAATAGCTAAAAATTGTTCAAATAGCACGGTTGATGCGTAGAAAACCATAACTCAAGCAATAAGGTGATTGAGATTATGAGTTTAAAAAAACGATTAGAAGACGTGGCTCCACGCTTTGAAGCCGGAGGGAAGTACGAAAAGCTTTATCCTGTATACGAGGCTTTCGCGACGATATTTTATACGCCTGGTAACGTAAACCAAGGCTTGACCCATGTTCGAGATAGCATCGATCTCAAACGAATCATGATTCTGGTGTGGCTGGCAACTTTTCCTGCAATGTTCTGGGGTATGTACAACGTAGGTCATCAAGCCGTGATGGGTTTGACAGCTACCTATTCTGGCGCTGAGCTTGCCTCCATCATCGACAGCAGTTGGCGCTTGTCGTAGGCATTTGGTGATGCACAGTCACTGATGGCAAGTGGTTGGGTAAGTCAGGTGTTGCTTGGTGCACTCTATTTCCTACCCGTTTATGCCACGGTGTTTGTGGTAGGTGGCTTCTGGGAGGTACTGTTTGCTGTCGTTCGCAAGCACGAAGTTAATGAAGGCTTCTTTGTTAGCTCGGTGCTGTTTGCACTGATTCTTCCACCAACCATTCCGTTATGGCAAGCAGCTCTAGGTATCACCTTTGGTATCGTTGTCGCCAAAGAGCTGTTCGGTGGTACAGGACGAAACTTCCTCAACCCTGCACTCGCAGGCCGCGCGTTTCTCTATTTCGCGTATCCAGCCAACATGTCGGGTGGCTTAGTATGGGTTGCCGCTGACGGTTATTCAGGAGCGACTCCACTGAGTCAATGGTATGAGGGGGGCAGTACCTCTCTGATTAACAATATGACTGGCGAGACAATAACGTGGATGGACGCGTTTATCGGCAATATACCCGGCTCGATGGGTGAGGTTTCTTCATTGCTTATCATGTTGACGGGGCTGATTCTGATTGTCATGAAAATTGCCTCTTGGCGCATTGTCGCTGGTGTGATTATTGGCCTCGTCGTGACTTCAAGTTTGATGAACTGGATTGGCTCTGATACCAACTCGATGTTCTCGATGCCGTTCTACTGGCACTTTGTGTTGGGCGGTGTTGCGTTTGGTACCTTCTTCATGGCGACCGACCCAGTTTCTGCCGCTTTTACCAACCAGAGTAAGTGGGCTTACGGGATCTTGATTGGTGTAATGACGGTCGCTATCAGAGTGCTTAATCCAGCCTACCCAGAGGGCATTATGCTGGCTATCTTGTTTGCTAACTTGTTTGCTCCATTGTTCGACTTTATTGTGAAAGAGCAAAACATCAAACGCAGACAAAAACGTACAGCACGATAAGAAATAAAACCCCAACGAAAAAGGCTTGCAGATGTGCAAGCCTTTCAATTTTTATCGCGATTGCTTTGAAGTTGATTTAACTCCACTTCAAATCAATCTCGAATGGTTGGGTGTTACCACAATGCTCACCACACATCTCGTCGTAGGCACTGTTATGAATAAGCGTGGCCGACGCTACGCCTTGGTCACTAAAGTGGTCGCGCGCTTGGTTAACACTCAAAAACTTCATTGGGTGCTGGTGGTCGTCTTTGATTAACTGTTTTTGCTCGCCAATGATTTGGTAAGCTAAGTAGATCCCGCTTTCAAATGATTCAATTAGTAGATTCATCACAAACTCCATTGCTGTTCTAGGTAGGTGGATATTTGTGTTACGTCGAATCGGTAACTAAGGTTCAGAGCGGATATAAAAAAAGCAGGCACGAGGCCTGCTTCTAAAGAGTGATCAACTAAGACGTTGATTATCTCATGGTAACAAACTCTTCTGAGCCTGTAGGGTGGATTGCCACAACAGAGTCAAAGTCTGCTTTGGTTGCGCCCATCTTCATTGCAACGCCGAAGCCTTGAATCATCTCATCAACCGTGAAGCCGATGCCGTGTAGGCCGACTACTGTCTCTTCTTCGCCAGCACATACTAGCTTCATCTTACAAGGTTGACGGTGCTTGGTTACTGCTGTGTACATCGCAGTGAAGCCCGATGTGTAAACCTTGATGTTGTCTTTGCCGTACTTCTCTTCAGCTTCTTGAGTCGTTAGACCAATAGTGCCGATAGGTGGGTGGCTGAATACAACAGTAGGAACTAGGTTGTAGTCCATTTTCGCGTTAGTTTGACCGTTGAATAGGCGCTCAGAAAGCTGACGACCTGCTTTAACCGCTACAGGAGTTAGCTCGATACCGCCTTCCATGATGTCACCAACACAGTAGATGCCAGGAACGTTAGTCGCTTGGAATTCGTCTACCTTGATGTAGCCACGGTCGTTTGTCTCAACGCCAGTTGATGCTAGGTTAATAGCGTCAGTCGCTGGGTGACGGCCGATAGCCCAGATTAGGTGGTCAACGTTTTGAGTGTTGCCATTCTCTAGGTGCAGAGTCAGCGTGCCATCCGCTTCTTTCACTACTTCTTTAGGTACAGAGTGCGTGTGAAGTGTTGGACCTTCTGCTTCCATTACTTCTACTAGCGTTTCGATGATCATTGGATCGAAGCTACGTAGTGGAGATTCTTTACGGCAGAAGAGGTGTGTTTCTGTACCAAGTGCGCTTAGTACGCCTGCGATCTCAACCGCGATGTAGCCTGCACCGATAACCGCAACGCGTTTTGGTTGCTCCATCAGGTCGAAGAAGCCATTTGAATCGATGCCGTATTCTGCACCTGGGATGTTTGGAATCGTTGGACGACCACCTACCGCGATCAGGATGTGATCAGCTGTGTAGTGTTCACCGTTAACTTCAACCGTCTTTTCGTCAACGAACTTAGCAAAACCTTTGATTACGTTTACTTTGTTGTTACCAAGTACGCGATCGTAAGATTGGTGGATACGACCAATGTACGCTTGGCGGTTCTCAATCAGTTTGCTCCAGTTGAACTTCTTCACTTCAACATCAAAGCCGTAGTCTTCAGAGTATAGGTTGATCGCTTCAGCGACTTGAGCGCCGTGCCACATTACCTTTTTAGGAACACAACCAACGTTTACACAAGTACCACCAAGGTCTTGAGCTTCGATAAGTGCAACTTTTGCACCGTGCATTGCTGCGCGGTTTGCTGATGCGATGCCGCCTGAACCGCCGCCGATACAGATGTAATCAAAATGAGTCGCCATTACTTTCTCCATTTATTGAAGGTTGTAGTCACAGTGAGAGCACCGGATACCTACGTCCTATAGATTCTTAAATTGTCTAATTATTATATTGAGGGCAGATCGGTTGAACTCAATCTCCCTGTTTAAAATTTATTCGTCCACATCACAGTCTATTGAAGATTCTTCTGTCTATGATGTGGATTCGAGATTACTCGGGTACGATCCACTCTACTTTGAAGTGACCGGTCGCCGGCGCAATTGCTTCCTTCAAGAATGGAAGAATCTCTTTCATTTGGCTTTCTAGCTTCCAAGGCGGGTTAATCACGATCATGCCTGATGCCGTCATGCCACGCTCGTTGGTGTCTGGTGATACGCCAAGTTCGATTTGTAGAATCTTGTTGATGCCTAAGCCTTCGAGACCTTCGATCATATCTTCGATATCACAGCGATTTACTACCGGGTACCAAATTGCGTAGATACCGGTTGCCCAGCGCTTGTGGCTTTGAGCGATTGCTGTCACAACATCACGGTACTCTTTTGCCAGCTCGTAAGGCGGGTCGATCAGTACTAAACCACGACGTTCTTTTGGTGGCAGGCTGCCCTTTAAGCGCTTAAAACCATCTTCTTTGTAGATAGATACCTGACGATCACGGTGGAACTCTTGCTCAAGCAGCGGGTGATCGGCTGGGTGAAGCTCAGTCAGTACCATGCGGTCTTGGTCACGCAGGTGTGCACGTGCAACACGTGGAGAACCCGGGTAGTAACGCAGTTTCTCGCCATTATTGAGAATGGAAATAGACTCAAGGTAGCTTTGAATGTCTTCAGGAAGGTCTTTTTGTTCCCAAACGCGTGCAATACCTTGCTTGTATTCACCGGTTTTTTCAGACCATTCATGCGTTAAGTCGTAACGACCTACACCAGAGTGAGTGTCATGATAAACAAAAGGCTTATCCTTCTGTTTCAAAGAATTAAGAATAAGGCTCTGTACGATATGCTTTACTACGTCGGCATGGTTACCTGCGTGGAAGCTGTGGCGATAACTTAACAAATTAAACTCTCGTAACACTCTCGAATTAGAGTGTGGTTAGTGTAGGTGGGGTTAGTCAGACTATTATAACCCTCAATGGACCATAAATTCTCGAACAATTCAGGAACAGTCGCTAGCAATATGCAGTTAGTTATTGGTTCTACTATTGAAATTTGCCTTGTTGGGCACTATTTAATAACTATTCGCAGGTGATTTTTTAGGGCGAACTTTAGCCTGATGACTGTAAGACGACCTCATTACAAAAAAGACGAAAGTCTCTAAAGCCAAAGGAATGTTTATATGTCTAATCCGCTATTAACCTTCACGGACTTACCTCCGTTTTCACAGATCAAGCCAGAGCACGTAAAGCCAGCAGTTGAGCAAGTGATTGAAGCGTGTCGCAACAAGATAGAACAAGTACTTGAAGGTAATACTTCACCAAGCTGGGACAACCTAGTTGCTCCAATTGAAGAAGTGGATGATCGCTTAGGTCGCATTTGGTCACCTGTAAGCCATATGAACTCTGTCGTGAACAGTGACGAACTGCGTGAAGCGTATGAGAGCTGCTTACCTGTGCTATCTGAATACGGCACTTGGGTTGGCCAACACAAAGGCTTGTTCGAAGCGTATAAAGCGATCAAGGCGAGTGAAGCATTTTCTGCACTGAACCGAGCTCAACAAAAAACCATTACTGACGCACTGCGTGACTTCGAACTGTCGGGCATTGGCTTACCTGCAGATGAACAGCATCGTTACGGCGAGATCAGCAAGCGTCAGTCGGAGCTAGGCTCTCAATTCTCAAATAACGTGCTTGATGCAACCATGGGTTGGAGCAAGCAGATCACAGACGTAGCTGAACTGGCAGGTATGCCTGAATCAGCACTGGCGGCAGCACAAGCGGCGGCTGAGTCTAAAGAGCAACAAGGTTACTTACTGACTTTAGATATCCCATCTTACCTACCTGTGATGACTTACTGTGATAACCAAGAGCTACGTAAAGAGCTTTATGAAGCGTACGTAACGCGTGCTTCTGATCGTGGTCCAAACGCAGGTAAGTGGGACAACACTGAGATCATCACTGAGCAACTTAAACTGCGTCACGAGATCGCGCGCATGCTGGGTTTCAGTACTTACAGCGAAAAATCTCTTTCGACTAAGATGGCAGAAACGCCAGACCAAGTACTTGGCTTCCTAAACGACCTAGCAGTAAAAGCCAAACCGCAAGGTGAACGCGAAGTTGAAGAGCTACGCCAGTTCGCTGAAAAAGAGTTTGGTGTGTCTGAGCTAGAGCTTTGGGATATCCCTTACTACAGCGAAAAGCAGAAGCAGCACCTATTCCAAATTTCAGATGAAGAGCTACGCCCTTACTTCCCTGAATCGAAAGCGGTATCGGGCCTGTTTGAAGTACTGAATCGTGTATTTGGTATGACAGTGAAAGAGCGTGAAGGCGTCGACACATGGCATGAGTCGGTACGTTTCTTTGATATCTTTGATGCCAATGACACATTGCGTGGCAGCTTCTACCTAGATTTGTACGCTCGTGAACACAAGCGTGGTGGTGCATGGATGGATGACTGCCGTGGTCGCCGTATTACCGTTGCTGGTGAACTACAAACGCCAGTCGCTTACCTAACGTGTAACTTCAATAAACCGGTTGGTGACAAGCCAGCGCTGTTCACCCACGATGAAGTTGTGACTCTGTTCCATGAGTTCGGCCATGGTATTCACCACATGCTGACTCAAGTAGAAGCTAGCGCGGTTGCAGGTATCAATGGTGTGCCTTGGGATGCGGTTGAGTTGCCAAGTCAGTTCCTAGAAAACTGGTGTTGGGAAGAAGAGGCATTGGCGTTCATCTCTGGTCATTTCGAGACCGGTGAAGCGCTACCAAAAGAGATGCTAGAGAAGATGCTAGCGGCGAAGAACTTCCAATCAGCGATGTTTATTTTGCGTCAGCTAGAATTCGGCCTGTTCGACTTTACGCTACACACTACTTACGACCCAGAAGTGGGCGCGCGCGTACTTGAAACACTGGCTGATGTGAAGTCTAAAGTGGCAGTACTACCAAGCCTAGATTGGAACCGTTTCTCGCACAGTTTTAGCCATATTTTTGCTGGTGGTTACAGCGCGGGTTACTACAGCTACCTATGGGCAGAAGTGTTATCAGCAGATGCGTTCTCAGCATTTGAAGAAGAGGGGATCTTCAACACTGAAACGGGTAATCGCTTCCTGAATAACATCCTAGAAATGGGCGGCAGTGAAGAGCCAATGGAGCTATTCAAACGCTTCCGTGGTCGTGAGCCGCAAATCGATGCGATGCTGCGCCATGCAGGTATCAGCGCGTAATATTGTGCTGGTTAGAATGTAAAAAGAGCCTCCTAGAGAGGCTCTTTTTGTATCTGTTTATCAAGCGACTATGGGTTCACATTACGATTGATTGGGTTTTGCAGTGAGATTAGCGTCTCGGTTGATTGCACTTCATCAATTGCCTGCAACTTATCGATCAGGACGAACTGCAGCTCTTCAATCGACTTACACATCAACTTAACGAAAATATTGTAGGCACCAGTGGTGTAGTAGGCTTCAACTACTTCATCTAGAGCATTCAGTTTGGCGATTGCCGAGTGGTAATCTTTGGCTGCATTCAGGTTGATACCAATAAAGCAACATACGTCGTAACCTAGCTTTTTCGTGTTTACCACCACCTCGGTACGCTCAATAATGTCGGCCGATCTCATTTTCTCGATACGGACGTGAATAGTCGCAGGGCTTACGTCAAACTGCTTGGCCATCTCGGCGTAAGGCGTACGAGCATCTTCCATCAAGGTTTTCAGAATGGCACGGTCTAGGTCATCGAGACGAGCGGTGGTTGTGGACATGCGTAACCCTTAGATTTAATGAAAATATATCGGCTAGAGTACATATCATAGCCAAGGGTGATAATATTAGCAGCAACAATGGTGTTAGGGTGAATTCAGTGCGATTTTGGGTGTTATTTATTGCGATGTGTTGGAGCGTATTCGCTTCGGCGCAGACAAAAGATGTATTGGTTATCCACTCCTACCATCAAGGATTTTTCTGGACGGATGATTTCCATAAAGGGTTATCCGAAGAACTCGATCGCGACGGGTTGTCTTACCGCGTCGTTTACCTCGACAGCAAACGCTCTCAAAATCCTGAATACCTAGAGCGCGTGTACCAGCTTTACCACACCAAATTAATGCACGAAGAGTTTGCAGCGGTTGTGGTGAGTGATAACAACGCCCTAAACCTGATGAAGCGTTTAGCGTCAGATCTCGATGGAACCCCGGTCATCTTTGGTGGCATCAACAACTTCTCTCCTAAAATGATCGAAGGTTTGAACGCAACCGGTATCACTGAAGACATCGATCTGGTTGGTAACATCGAACTGATCAAGCGCCTCCAAGCGACCGTGAAAAAAGTCTACATGGTGACCGATCATTCGGTGACTGGTGAGGCCATTCGTGCGCAAATCGATCTGTTTATTGAAACTAACCCTCAATTTACAGATTTGATTGAACATTATGTTCCAGACTCATACCAAGAACTGACGACTTTCTCGCAGCGTGCAGACCTAGGGAAAAGCTTGCTGTTTTGGGCGTATTACCGAGATGCGAAAGGTGAAGTGAGCAGTGATGAAGATTGGCGACAACTGAACATTAAAACGCAAATGCCGCTGTATATGGTGCACGACTTAGGCCTAGGTTTTGGGGCCATTGGCGGGGTGATTCAAAGCGGTGAAACTCAAGGGCGTAACACTGGGCGCGTTTTGTTGCAGGTGTTGGCGAATCCTAATGATCCGTTACCTCCTGTAGTTGCTGGTGCACCGGAGATTAAGCTCGACTATCAACAAATATCGCGTTGGGATCTCGGCGCTGAGAATGAAGCTGCAGTGACATTCCTCAACAAGCCCAAGTCTTTCCTGACGCGCTACCGCGATGAAATTCGCACCATAGGTTTAATGTTCCTTGGTATGTCGTGCGTGATCGCCACCTTGGTGTATTACCTCAATCGTCTTAAGAAAAGCGAACGTGCAAGCCGCCAAAGCCAACGACTGTTGGAATCGATATTCGACCAGAGCCTTCAGTTTATGGGCATTATCGACAAAGACGGTGTATTGCTGTCGAGTAACAGCAAGCTGCATGAACTGCTCTACAATCAGGGTTACAAGTTAGGAACACCTTTGCAAGAACATCAGCACTGGGAAGATTCTGCCAGTGAGGTGTTGAAAGAGTATTTTGTTGAGCGAGATGATCACCCATCTTTGCGCTTTGAAGCTGAGGTTTGGTGCCGAGATCGCGGTGCCATGGTATTGGATATCTCATTAAAACCGATGCCGGGTAGTGAAGAAGGTGATATTCAGTTCTTGTTTGAGGCGCGCGATGTGACTTCACGTAAGCTGGCTGAGAATAAACTATTCCAGCGAGAAGCGAACCTAAAGCTCTATTACGACAAGCAACCCGTGATGATGATTACCTTGGATGGTAATAACCGCATCCAACAAGTGAACCAGTTTGCCGAAGAGCTGCTTGGTTACCCACTGGATGAACTTTTAGGTCATCGCCCTAGAGAGTTCTACGTCGATGAGAACGCGATGATTCCACGTCATATCTTGTTGCAGCCACAGCATAAGATTCGTGGCGTCTGGCGTCGTGATATTGAATATCGTCATGCTGATGGCAGTACGATCTGGATTCGAGAAAATATTCGTCCGCTGGTGGAGTCTGATCAGCTGTTGATTGTGGGTGAGGACATCACCGAGACACATGAGCTTTCTGAAAAATTGGAGTATCAGGCGCGCTATGACTTGCTGACTGATACCTTTAACCGCAACCACTTTGAGCAAGAACTGCAAAAGGCACTCAAAGAAGTTGAGAGCCACATGCGTACCCACGCAATGCTGTTCTTAGACCTAGACCAGCTGAAAGTACTGAACGATACCGCCGGGCATGAAGCGGGCGATGCTGCGATCTTGTTTAGCGCGCAGTTATTGGAAGAGGTACTGCCATACAATGCGGTATTGGCGCGTATGGGGGGTGACGAGTTTGCGGTACTCATCAAAGACTGTACTGAGCGAGATGCGGTGAATGTGTGTCGCAGTATTATCTCGATGATGGGCGACAATCCATTCTTGTGGGATGACATCCGACTAAACTTGACTTGCTCTATCGGCATTCGATTGATTGACCATACCGCGGCTTCACCACAAATGGTACATGCTCAGGCAGACGCGGCATGTCATGCAGCCAAAGAGGAAGGGCGTAACCGTTATCACCTTTACCATCAAGATGATGAAGACTTGCGTCGTCGTCACCTAGAGATGGAGTGCGTCAATTTAGTACATGAAGCTTTAGCTAATGATCGCTTGGAGTTGTTTGCACAGCGTATTTTAGGCTTAGATGAAGACAGTGACAAAATGCACTTCGAGATCTTGGTCCGCATTAAGAACGTCGATGGGGAATACATCTCTCCTGGGATCTTCATGCCAGCTTCTGAACGCTACAACATTGCGCATTTGATTGATCGCCAAGTGATCGGCCAGACACTGAGCTGGTTGGAACAACGTCCACATCTGATTGATGATTTAGGGATGTGTTCTATCAACCTTTCTGGTCACTCGATGGGTAACCGAGAGTTTGTTGAGTTCTTGATTGAAAGCTTGAGTAACTCGCCGATTCCGTGTCATAAGATCTGCTTAGAGATCACCGAAACAGCGGCGATGAGTAACATGAAACAGGCGATCAAGTTCTTCACTCGCATTAAAGACCTCGGTTGTATGATTGCGCTCGATGACTTCGGGTCTGGGTTATCGTCGTTTGGTTACTTGAAGAAACTGCCAGTCGACATCGTTAAGATCGATGGTTTGTTCGTGCGTGATATTGATGTCAATGAGATGGACCATGTGATGGTTCGCTCTATCAATGATTTAGCCAAGCAGATGGGTAAGCACACAGTGGCTGAGTTCGTTGAAAACACCCAGATCATCGACAAGCTGATTGAGCTTGGTGTGAACTATGCACAGGGCTACATTATTGGCCGACCTAAGCCACTTGCTGAGCTGGTTGATGAACTTCAGCAAGAGCGAGTGCTAGAAAATGCAAACTAACTAGGCCTTGTGTACGGGCCTTGTTTTAATCTCGCTACTTTCGGTGCTAATAGTTTGCACCGCTAATATGTATTGTTGAGGCAATCAGGTAAACTGGTTGCCTCTTTTGTTTTGAATACTACTGTCTGTTGGAGACGACCTTGCAACTACAACTGATTTGCGAAGATGCTACCCAAATCGATCATCTGAATGACTTAGCGACCCGTTGGAATTTATCTCACGATGAAAACAGCGAATTTGCTTTGGTGCTGACTAGCGAGCGACTTGAGCTGCGCAAAGTAGACGAGCCCAAGTTAGGCGCTATCTTCGTTGATCTAGTTGGTGGCGCGGTTGGCCATCGACGTAAGTTTGGTGGTGGCAAAGGTCAAGCTATCGCCAAGGCGGCAGGTTTAAATAAAGGGGCTACGCCAACCATTCTTGATGGCACGGCAGGCTTAGGGCGCGATGCATTTGTACTGGCTTCTTTAGGTTGTAAGGTGCAGATGGTCGAGCGTCATCCTGTTGTTGCAGCGCTGCTTGATGATGGATTACAGCGTGCGCAGCAAGACCCTGATATCGGTGGTTGGGTTAGCGAACGTATGAAATTGATTCACGCTTCAAGCCACGATGCGCTGGATAAACTCAGTGACGATCCTAACTTTGAGCAACCGGATGTGGTGTATCTAGATCCAATGTACCCACACCCAGAGAACAAAAAGAAATCGGCTCTAGTCAAAAAAGAGATGCGCGTATTCCAATCTTTGGTCGGTGCAGACTTAGATGCTGATGCTCTATTGACACCTGCGATGAAGCTCGCATCAAAGCGAGTTGTGGTCAAAAGACCCGATTATGCGGCTTGGTTAGATGAGCAAAAACCGAGTATGGCGATCGAAACCAAAAAGAACCGTTTTGACGTGTATGTGAAAGCATCAATGACTTAGCGATGCGCTAAGAAAATTTCCCGTCATAAATACGATAAATTGCTATTTAATACTTGCGATAGTCGCGTTACGGATGTATATCTAACTAAGAATCATTATTATTCTTAGCTGGAGTTGTAGCATGGCTAAACGCTTTTGTAAGTTAAACCGTCGAGATATTACCGAACACCTAGGCGAGATCCACAGCTTGGTTACTGAACCTAAGTTTGTGTGTCGCTCTTGTGCACGTTCATCGGCGGACGAAGCGAACCTATGTAAACCAACCGCAATTCCACCTCTTGGTTGTCAAAACAAACCCGTTGAAGAGAAAGTCGCATGCGGCCTACTAGCGGAAACATTACCTGTACCAGAGCTATCGCTTGCGGAAATCAGCGAGACAATTGAGCCGAGCGTACAAATGTTCGATCCAGCCGCTGCTGATATTGCCCCTGAGCTTGCAAAAAAAGAAGCCGCACAGAAAAAAGCCAAGCTGAAAAAACTGATGGCGAAGGCGAGCGGTGATGAGAAAGCTGAACTCAAACAAGCGAAGAAAGCGGCTAAGAAACAAGAGAAGTACAACAAAAAGCTCGCGAAGATGATTAAGAAGCAGCAAAAGCTGTTTAAGAAAAGTCAGAAGCTGGAAAGTGAATTGGAACGAATCAACCTACAACTTGATGATGTTGCCTTCACTGAAACCAAGACTCAGGTAGTGAGCCACAATCAAATCCACTGAAGTTGATTTGAATGGTTTATTGCTACAGCGATGATTTAAAAAGAGCGACCTTAGGTCGCTCTTTTGCTTTTGTGCGCCGAGCATGGCGTTGATCTAGGAGGTGAAAGTCCTCTACGGGCTCAGTCGAGCGAGAACCGTTAGCCTATGCAAGGGCGTTCACCGTGAGGTGAAATCTGAAGGAAGCAAATGGCAAAACTTGGTTGTGACGAACAGAAATCTGATAGTAGGTCATTACAACTTGGGCAACCTAGCAATAGATAGAATAGCCCGATGCCTCGACGGGAAGTGTGTAGTGATAAATCAGGCACGGCCAAGGGAAAGAGCAACGTCTTACCTCGGGAGATCTTATTACTTGTCTCGATAGAGACTAATACAGCAGCGATGCGGTATGACGAGCAATAAGAAGTCAGCAGAAGGCATAGTACCTTAAGGAAGTACAACTTAAGGGAAGGCCCGAACTGAATATATCAAGAAGCAGTCACTAGACACTCAATCATGTGGGGTCATAGCAAGATGAAAACCATCTCTACGTCCCAATGGGCGATACAGCAAGTAAAGCTCATGGTGATGAAGAATGACAAGCATGATTGGCGTAAACAGGAGGACGAGTCTTGGTGATCTCGACGTCGTTGATGGAGCAAATCTGCTCTTCAACCAACTTGAATCAAGCTCTACGAAGAGTGAAGAAGAACAAAGGATGTGCAGGTGTCGACAAACTCGACATAGATGCGACTATCTCAACACTTCGACAGGCTTCAAATGGGCAAGCGCTTCGCCAGAGTCTTCTGGAAGGAAGCTACCAACCTCAACCGGTACTTGGTGTAGAAATCCCTAAACCTAGTGGTGGCGTAAGGCAACTAGGTATCCCAACCGTGCTTGATAGAGTTGTCCAACAGGCAATGACCTCAGTACTGTCAGATATCTATGACCCCAAGTTCTCCAATAGCAGTTACGGATTTAGACCAAACCGCAGTGCGCACCATGCATTAACGGCAGCCAGTCATTACATCCGAGAAGGTCGAGGTTATGTTGTAGATATCGACCTAGCGAAATACTTCGACACAGTGAATCACGATAGACTGATGTACAGACTGTCACAGGACATCAGTGATAAACGAGTGTTGAAGCTCATCAGGTCATATCTACAGGCAGGCATAATGCGAAACGGGATGGTTGAACAGAGACAAAGAGGGACACCACAGGGTGGACCATTATCCCCGTTGCTATCCAATATCGTATTAGATGAACTGGATAAAGAGTTAGAGCGCAGAGGGCATAAGTTCTGTCGATATGCAGACGACTGCCAAATCTACGTTCATAGTGAAGAAGCCGCTTATCGAGTTAAAGAGTCGATAACGGAGTTCTTGGAGCAAAAGCTGAAGCTCACGGTAAATCGAGAGAAAAGTGGTGCGACAAGAGTGACAGAGCGGACTTACTTAAGCCACCGCTTCGGGATAGATGGAACAATCCATCTATCGAAGGCAGCACAAACTCAAATGAAGAAGCGAGTGCGGCAGATAACGAAGCGAAACCGAGGGCGAGAGTTGCAAGCAGTCATAGCGGAATTAACTCAATACCTAAGAGGTTGGCAACACTACTTCAAACTCGCCATACGGAAAAGCAGCTTGCAGCGCTTAGACGAATGGATACGGCGACGGCTACGATGTTACCGCTTAAAACAACGCAAACGCAGATACGGCATAGCGACATGGTTACAACAACAAGGTGTAACGGAGCGCAATGCGTGGAAGGTAGCGATGTCAGATAAAGGGTGGTGGCACTTGGCCTTAACGCCGCAGTTAAATCACGCCATGCCAATAAAATGGTTCGAGGAGTTGGGCCTGTACTCATTGCGAGATGGGTATGAGTCACTGAAAATATATTCGGAACCGCCGTATGCGACCCACGCTTGTACGGTGGTGTGAGAGGACGGAGGTCGTGAGGCCTCCTCCTACTCGATTGGGGTTATCCGAGCTGACTCATGTAGCTCGTTCAAATCAGCTAAGCGTTGCTTGCGGATCTTGCTACGCGCTTCTTCACCCACGTCTCATTGACGAATAAAGAGAATAAGATAACGGCGCCACCAATAGACAAGCGAACCAAATCGACATCTCTGTTCCAAATCAGGATATTCACCACCAGACCAGCAGGAACCAAGGCATTGTTCATCACTGCCAGCGCGCCAGCATTCACCATGCACGCGCCTTTATTCCACATAAAGTAACCCAGCCCCGACGCAATCAAGCCAAGGTAGATCAGGATTCCCCATTGAAGTGTGGTGGTGGGCAGTTTCTCTGGGTTGCCTAGTAGCATGAAAGCCACTGACGCGACACATAGCGCCCCTAAGTAGAAGTAACCAAATACGGTTCGCTGAGGCAACTCGGTCGATTCCTTCTCCATCACCACCTTGTAGCCCACCTGACCGATAGCAAAACAGAGGTTCGCGCCTTGTACGACAAGGAAGCCAACTAAAAAGTTTTCGTTGATGCCTGCGAATTTAATGAATACCGCGCCCAATACCGCAATTGCAGCTGTCACTAAGTACCACGGAGAGAATTGCCCTTTAAGAAAGTCATAAATCAGCGTGACGTAAATTGGCGTGAAAACGGTAAACAAAAGGACTTCAGGAACAGATAGCAGTAAGAAAGACTGATAGTAGAAGCAGTACATCAGGCCAAGCTGGATACCACCAATAGTCATCAATTTAGCGATCAGCTTACGTGATACGCCGCGAAACTTTAGGAAAGGAAGAAATACGACGCCAGCAAGGGCAACACGCATTAAAACAGAGAACCAAGAATCAACCTGACCCGCAAGGTAAACGCCGATCAGGCTAAAGGAGAAGGCCCATAGGAGGGTAACACCAGCTAAATAGCTCATAGTAAAACTTCGTTAATAAGATATGAGCTGTATGTTACCTAACCTTAAATCATTAGTCTTCTGAATCTCTTAGAGGCACGACCAGCATATCAACCGGAGAGGCGTTGATCAGTTGTCGTGTTGAAGAAAGCAGTTTGCTCCAAAAGTCTTGATGGTGACCGCAAACCACGAGATCAACATTGAACTCGTTGATGGTGTCACACAGCTCATGACTCAAATCGCCACTGCCCACCAGGGTATGGGTGATCGGGTATTGAGCGTGCTCCGCAAAATTTTGCAGCTGAATACGAGATGCTTCCATCGCGTTATGTTGCGTTTCGGCCATGTTGATATCAATCAGGCCAGTGTAGAGTTCCGCGTAGTTAATATCGATATGGATAAAAGAGACTTTGGCTTCCAATGGCTTTGCCAGTGCTACCGCTTTATCCACAATTAATTTGCTGTCTTCTGATAAATCGACCGCGACCAAAATATGTTTGTAACTCATATCTCTACCTCCTTTATTCATTGTCTGTTTAAAGATTAGCACTATGCGGTGGCTTTTTTTGCTGAAGTGATCTCATATCCACTGTCTTGCGTAATGACAGCTCGAAATATTGGTTAACTAATGGCCTGCGAGATATTCATTAAAAAGTGATATAGTAGAGAAAATTGAGGATGTAATTAGGAGTCTTAAATGCTGTCAAAAACTATGGTTGAGCAACTGAATGATCAAATTAACCTAGAATTTTTCTCATCCAATCTATACTTACAAATGAGTGCTTGGTGTGAAGACAAAGGATTTGAAGGTGCAGCAGAGTTTCTGCGTGTTCATGCAGTAGAAGAAATGGAACATATGCAGCGTCTTTTCACTTACGTAAGCGAAACAGGTGCAATGCCAATTCTGGGTGCAATTGAAGCACCAAAACACGAATTCGAAAGCCTTGGCGCAGTGTTCCGTGAAACTTATGAACATGAGCAGATGATTACTGAAAAGATCAACAAACTGGCTCACGTTGCTTTCAGCACACAAGACTACTCAACCTTTAACTTCCTGCAATGGTACGTTGCAGAGCAACACGAAGAAGAGAAGTTGTTTAAAGGTGTATTGGATAAGCTAGAACTTGTTGGTGAAGACGGTAAGGCACTGTTCTTTATTGATAAAGACCTAGCGCAATTGGCAAAAGATGGTTCATCTTCAATTATGGAAGCTCCTGCCGTTTAGGTAGTACGAGAAAGACACTGATTATCTTTTTCTTTTGAGTTTTCTTATGAAGATGTAGGGAGGAAAGGATGATCAGCGGCGACACTATTCTATTTGCACTAATGGTTGTGACTTGCGTGAACTGGGCGCGTTATTTTACTGCGCTAAGAACGCTCATTTATATTATGCGAGAAGCGCATCCTCTACTTTATCAACAAGTAGACGGAGGCGGTTTTTTCACAACTCATGGCAATATGACCAAACAGGTTCGTCTGTTTAGTTACATCAAAAGCAAAGAGTATCACCATCACCATGATGAAGTGTTCACTTCCAAGTGTGATCGTGTGAGACAGTTATTCATACTCTCTTCCGCCCTTCTGGGTGTAACGTTGCTGGCTTCTTTCATCGTCTAAGTTATTTAGTGCGTGTGAAGTAGAACTTAGTTTTTGATGTAAAGCTTTGGTTGTTGGTTTGCTAAGCCAAGTCGTGGTTTTGATGTTGTCTGCAAATTGTACAATTGAACATCAATTGCAAAGTTTAAAATTGCCGCTAAAATAGCGAGCAATTAGTAAGGATGTGCTGTTTATGCACATCCTTTTTTATTGATGGCATTTCGAGAACAGGGCGTACTCGGGCTGCAAAAGTGAAGAAAAGCAGAACCACATGAGTGAAAAATTTGATGTAATCGTAATTGGTGCGGGCGCCGCGGGCTTAATGTGTGCTGCGGAAGCTGGTAAACGCGGCCGACGAGTGTTGGTGGTTGATCATGCAAAGAAACCAGGCAGAAAAATTTTAATCTCAGGTGGCGGCCGTTGTAACTTCACTAACTATGATGTTTCAGCCAACAACTTCTTGTGTAACAACCCTCACTTTGTGAAGTCAGCTTTATCTCAATACACCAACTGGGATTTTATCTCGATGGTGAGCAAGTACGGTATAGAGTTCGAAGAGCGAGACCACGGTCAGTTGTTCTGTGTGAATGACCACACCGCAAAAGACATTGTGAGCATGTTGCTTGAAGAGTGTAAGCTGGCGAAAGTTGAACAGCGCTACCGTTGTGACGTTCACTCCATCGAAAAGACGGATATTGGCTTCAAGATGCACCTCAATACCGACCAAGTTGAGTGTGACTCACTGGTAGTAGCGACCGGTGGTTTATCAATGCCTAAGCTGGGCGCAACGCCATTTGGCTACAAGATTGCCGAGCAATTTGGTTTGTCTGTGATGCCAACTACCGCAGGCTTGGTGCCATTCACTCTGCATAAAGAAGATAAAGAAGCTTTCGCTGAGCTTTCTGGCATCGCAATTCCTGCCGAGATCACCGCGCAAGACGGAACCTTGTTCAAAGAAGCGTTGCTCTTTACCCACCGCGGCCTATCGGGTCCTTCAGTTCTGCAAATTTCTTCGTTCTGGAAAGCGGGTCAGTCGGTTTCGATTAATCTAGTACCTGAAGTCGATTTAGCTGAGTTGCTGGCTAACTCTCGCGAGAAGCACCCAAATCAGAGCCTGAAAAATACCTTGGCGAAAGCACTACCGAAGCGTTTTGTGGAAGTGTTGATTGATCGTAAAGAGCTGGAAGACAAGCCGCTTAAGCAGTTCAATGAAAAACAGCTGAATGATATCGTAGAGCACCTAGAAAATTGGAAAATCGCGCCAAACGGTACCGAAGGCTACCGAACGGCCGAAGTAACTCTAGGCGGCGTGGACACCAATCACCTATCTTCAAAAACCATGGAATGTAAGAGCGTCTCTGGCCTCTACTTCATCGGTGAAGTGATGGACGTAACAGGCTGGCTTGGAGGTTATAACTTCCAGTGGTGCTGGAGTTCTGGCTTTGCAGCAGGTCAGTGGGTTTAAGCTTACCCATAGATTTAAAATTACATAAAAATGGCGAGTCATACGACTCGCCATTTTTGTATCTAGTTTAGAGTTAAAAGTAACTCAATTGATGACTTTCTCGATCAATCGAGTCTTTTCGCTCTTATTTACGCAGTTTTGTTTTTTGAAAATTTGATCTGCTGAACCACTAAACCAGCAATGATCAGTACCAAGCCAAACAGTGTCGCTGGGTGAATTTCTTCGCCGATAATCGTGGAAAGTAGCATCAACGAGATAAATGGTGATGCGAAAATCAGGTTGCTGATACGAGCTGTGTTGTTGGTTAGCTTGAGTGCTGATAACCACAATACAAAGGTAATGCCCATCTCGAATAGACCAACGTAAGTCACCGCCATCCAACCCTTCGCCGTAATTTGGCTAAAGCTTTCGCCCTCAAAAATGGTTAAACCGATCGCGAAGGGTAATGCCACTAAGAATCCAAGCAGTACCCCCACCACGGGATCAGCCTTGTTTTTGGTGTTGAGAATCCAGTATCCCGCCCAAAGCAAAGTTGAAAGCAGCGCTAGCGCCACACCGAGTGGGCTATCGAACTGCATGCCTAACACGTCGCCTTTGGTCGCAATAACTACCACACCCGCATAGCTGAAGGTACACGCAATCCAATCTTGTTTACGAATCTTTTGCCCTAGAAAAACCGCTGCCATTAAGGTTAGCGTGATCGCCCAGCTGTAGTTGATGGCTTGAGCTTGTGAAGCGGGAAGCAGGTCGTATGCTTTGAATAGAATCAGGTAATAGGCCAATGGGTTGACCAAGCCGAGCAGTAAGTAATACCAAGGGTTTGAAAGGAACGTAGTACTCAGCTGAGAAAGCTTGCCCTGAAAGGCGCAGACTGCGATCAGCGCAATCGACGACACAATGCTAGCGATAGTCAGCATTTGAATAGGTGAAAACTCAGCAAGGGTCAGCTTAAAAGCAGTAGCGACCGTTGACCACAGCAGTACTGCGGAAAGGCCAAAGCCTAAGGCACGACGTTCGTTCATGGCAACTCATTCTAATTTGATGGGACAGAATACGGAGCGCCTAGTCTATCTGTCGAATTTTAATACGGCAAACTGGACATTTATCCAGTATCAAAATACCATTTAATGAGTTATTTCCAATTAGGCTAAATCATTATCATGCAATGGATTATCGAACATCAGGCAACGCTTATTGCTGCAATTTCTGGCGCGCTCGTCAGCGGTGGCGTCGTGGGTTGGTGGATTAAACAGAAGCTCTCTTTTCAGCAGCGATTGCTCGAGCAGCAGCTAGAGTCCGATCGTTTGTTGCATGAATCTCAGCAAGCTCAGCTCAAATCATCACTCGTAGAGGCGCAACAAGAACTCAATGAGTTAGATGATGACCGAGACAAAGCGGCATTCGAGCTCAAGCAAGCACACGGTAAGGTGATGGCTGCGATGGAAAAGCTGCGCTACTTTGAGGCGGTAAAGCAAGAGCGCCAGCAGTACGCTGATGAGATCAATGTGCTGAAAGACCATAAATCTGAATTGGAAGCCGAACTGCGCGAACAAGAAGCAAGGCATGATCAAGAAAACCTCGCCAATAGCGAAAAGCTGCAGTTGCTAGAACAAGCTGAATCTCGACTTAAGCAGCAGTTTGAATTGTTAGCGAACCAACTTTTTGAGAGTAAAACCGCCAAGGTCGATCAGCAGAACAAGCAGAGCCTAGAAGGTTTGTTGTCTCCACTAAGAGAGCAGTTGGAAGGCTTTAAGAAACAAGTGAACGACAGCTTCAGCCAAGAAGCCAAAGAGCGTCATACTTTGGTGCATGAGCTTAAAAACCTGCAACGTCTTAATGAGAGTATGACGCGTGAAGCGGTGAACCTGACTCAAGCGCTAAAGGGTGACAACAAACAACAAGGTAACTGGGGCGAGGTGGTGCTGGCTCGCGTGCTTGCTGAATCAGGACTGCGCGAAGGCCACGAATACCAAACGCAAGTGAACCTGCAAAACGATGCGGGCAAGCGTTATCAACCGGATGTGATTGTGCATCTGCCACAAGATAAGCAAGTGGTGGTCGATTCCAAAATGGCGTTGGTGGCATTTGAACGCTACTTCAATGCCGAAACCGACCAGCAGCGTGATGCTGCATTGCGTGATCACTTGGTGTCGTTAAGAGCGCACATCAAAGGTTTGAGCCAGAAAGATTATCATCAGCTCAAAGGCATCCAAAGCTTGGATTACGTGTTGATGTTTATCCCGGTTGAGCCAGCATTCCAAGTCGCTATTCAAGCCGACCCTAGCTTGGTGAAAGACGCGATGGAGCAAAATATCATCTTGGTCAGCCCAACGACCTTGCTGGTGGCACTGCGTACCATTGATAACCTGTGGCGTAATGAAAGACAGAACCAGAACGCTCAAGTCATCGCAGAGCGTGCAAGTAAGCTTTACGACAAACTGCGCTTGTTTGTGGATGATATGGAAGGCCTTGGTAGCTCGTTAGATAGAGCCAACCAAAGCTATCAAGGTGCGATGAATAAGCTAGTAACAGGCCGTGGCAACGTGATTCGTCAGGCCGAAAGCTTCAAGCAATTGGGTGTTGAAGTGAAGAAACCGATCTCGATTGGTTTGGCTGAAATGGCGCAAAATGAGGCTTTTTCAGAAAATGCCTCCTTAGTAGAAAGACAACCTGCTGAGGATAAAGTAAACTAATCGGCCGCAGCGCCTCTAAACACAAAGAGCGCTGTCGATGAGAACTTACCATGGTAGATAACAGCATTATGGACACAAGCGTGCAGACAAATTCAGCAGTAGAGTCAGAAACCACACACTTTGGTTTCGAAACAGTCGCAAAAGACGAAAAAGTCGCGAAAGTAGCAGAGGTATTTCACTCTGTAGCCGCTAAATACGACATCATGAATGACTTAATGTCGGGTGGTGTTCACCGCTTGTGGAAGCGATTCACGATTGATTGCAGTGGCGTTCGCCCTGGTCAGCGTATCCTAGATCTTGGTGGTGGTACTGGCGACCTTACTGCGAAATTCTCGCGTATCGTTGGTGAAAAAGGCCACGTGGTTCTTGCTGATATCAACAACTCAATGCTGAATGTTGGCCGTGATAAGCTGCGTGATAGCGGCATTGTTGGCAACGTACACTACGTACAAGCGAACGCTGAAGAGTTGCCATTCCCAGATAACTACTTCGATTGCATTACGATCAGCTTCTGTCTGCGTAACGTAACCGATAAAGACCAAGCGCTGCGTTCTATGTACCGCGTACTTAAGCCGGGTGGCCGTCTGTTGGTTCTTGAGTTTTCTAAGCCAGTGCTTGAGCCACTATCAAAGGTTTACGATGCCTACTCTTTCCACCTGTTGCCAAAAATGGGTGAGCTGATTGCCAACGACGCAGACAGCTATCGTTACCTTGCAGAATCAATCCGCATGCACCCAAATCAAGAGACTTTGGAAGGCATGATGCAGGAAGCGGGTTTCGAGAATACTAAATACTTCAACCTAACGGGCGGCATTGTTGCGCTGCACCGCGGTTACAAGTTCTAGTCGAACTTGGTAGCAGGCTCGTAGGGCGTGCTAAACAATAAGAATAAAGACAGAACGGATAGGTTAAGGCTTATCCGTTTTCAAAGGTAAGGACAGTCATGCCATTTGATCCATTGGTAACCGCGGTTATTGAAACCTCTTTAAATACTTTCGTGAACGATGATCCAGCCTTGGTTCGTCGTTTGTCTCGTTTAAAGGGGCAGATCATTCAAGTTAATTTGAAAGAGTTGAATAAAACACTCACTTTCGTTTTCAGCCAACAGATTGATGTGTTGTCAGAATACGAAGGGCAGCCTGACTGCTACCTATCTTTGAACCTATCGGTGTTACCTGAACTGCGTGAGCAATCGAACATCACCAAGCTGATCAAGCAAGATAAGCTGATCTTAGAAGGTGATATTCAACTCGCACAAAAATTTGCTCAGCTGATGACAGACTGCAAGCCGGACTTAGAAGAGTGGCTATCGCGCGTAACGGGTGATGTGGTTGCGTATACCTTGGTGCAAGGCGTTAAAAACGTCGGTGGCTTTGTAGCAAAACAGGCAACTAAGCATCAAAATCATGTTGCTCAAGTTCTGACTGAAGAGTGGAAGATCGCACCTGCACCGTTAGAAGTTGCGCACTTTTGCGACCAAGTTGATGACGTAAAAAGCTCCGCTGCTCGTCTTGAAGCTAAGTTGAACGCTCTGTTGGAGAAAGCATGACCCCAGCAGAACTGAAACGTCTTTATCATATTATCAAGGTACAGTTGGAATATGGCCTTGATGAGTTGATGCCGGAACACCAACTGACTAAAGCTCCTTTGTTGGCGCGAAAGTCACTGTTTTGGCTTAAGAACAAGCATCAAGATAAAGAGTTGGGTCATCGCTTGCGCCTTGCGCTGCAAGAACTTGGTCCAGTGTGGATCAAGTTTGGACAGATGATGTCGACACGTCGTGATCTGTTCCCTCCTCATATCGCCGATCAGTTGGCGTTGTTGCAAGACCAAGTTGCGCCGTTTGATGGTCAACTGGCGAAGCAAGATATGGAGAAGGCGTTGGGTGGCAGTTTAGACAACTGGTTTACCGACTTTGATATCGAGCCACTGGCTTCTGCTTCTATCGCTCAGGTGCATACCGCAAAGCTTAAAGAGAGCGGTCGTGAGATTGTTCTGAAGGTAATTCGACCTGATATTCGCCCGGTGATTGACGCAGATCTAAAACTGATGCACCGAATGGCGCGTATAGTCGCTAAGTCGCTTCCTGAAGCACGTCGTTTGAAACCGGTTGAAGTGGTTCACGAGTACGAGAAAACGTTACTTGATGAACTCGACCTGCGCCGTGAGGCGGCCAATGCCATTCAACTGCGACGTAATTTTGAAGGCAGTGAAGAGCTGTATGTTCCAGAGGTTATCCCTGATCTAAGCAGCGAAACCCTGATGGTGTCAGAGCGTATCTACGGTATTCAAGTCTCCGATATTGAGACGCTAGAAGCCAACGGCACCAACATGAAATTGCTCGCGGAACGCGGTGTGACGGTATTCTTCACCCAAGTATTCCGAGACAGCTTTTTCCATGCAGACATGCACCCGGGCAACGTATTCGTTAACCCAGAGAATCCAGATAACCCTCAGTGGATTGGTTTGGATTGCGGCATTGTCGGCACGCTCAACAGCGAAGATAAGCGCTATTTAGCCGAGAACTTGTTGGCTTTCTTCAATCGAGATTACCGTAAAGTTGCCGAGCTGCATGTTGATTCGGGGTGGGTGCCACACGACACCAACGTCAATGATTTTGAGTTCGCGATTCGTATGGTATGTGAGCCAATTTTTGCAAAACCACTTGGCGAGATCTCATTTGGTCATGTGTTGCTAAACTTATTTAATACAGCAAGACGTTTCAACATGGAGGTTCAGCCTCAGTTGGTACTTCTACAGAAGACCTTGTTGTATGTGGAAGGCCTAGGTCGTCAGTTGTATCCGCAACTTGATTTGTGGGCAACCGCCAAGCCTTTCCTTGAAACCTGGATGATGAATCAGGTGGGGCCGCAAGCTGTGATCAACGCAGTAAAAGAGCGCGCGCCATTCTGGGCAGAAAAACTGCCAGAGCTGCCAGAGCTACTTTATGACAGCTTGCGCCAAGGTAAAGCGATGAACCACAGAATGGATCAGCTTTATCAAGGTTACCGAGATAGTAAGCGTCAGCAAGCAACTGGAAAGTTTTTGTTTGGCGTTGGAGCCACTTTAGTCGTATGCTCCGCAATATTAGTTTCAAGCCCTTATGAGCAGCTATCTATGGGCTGTGGCATCGCAGGTGTCACATTTTGGTTGCTTAGTTGGCGAGCTTACCGTCGTTAGACAGTAGACTCTCTTAATATTTTTATGTGTAGACAGACCCGAGGACAATGACAATGGGTGGTATCAGTATTTGGCAACTTCTAATCATTGCTGTAATTGTAATTTTGCTATTCGGAACAAAGAAACTGCGCGGTATGGGTGGTGACTTAGGTTCAGCGGTTAAAGGCTTCAAAAAAGCGATGAGCGATGAAGACAAGCCTGCAGATAAGAAAGATGCAGACTTCGAACCAAAGAATATTGAACAGCAGAAGACAGAAGCTCACGCTGAAACAACTGCTGAAACAAAGAAAGACAAAGAGCAGGCGTAAATCGTGTTTGATATCGGTTTTTGGGAACTGGTATTAATATCTGTCGTTGGGTTAGTGGTTTTAGGGCCTGAGCGTTTGCCCGTGGCGATTCGCAGTATTTCCAAGTTTGTTGGACAAGCGAAAAGCATGGCAAATAGTGTGAAAGATGAACTTTCTCATGAGCTTAAGGTGCAGGAGCTGCAAGAAAACCTACGCAAGGCGGAAAAAATGGGCATGGAAGATTTATCTCCAGACCTTAAAGCGTCAGTCGATGAGCTCAAGCAGGCCGCTGCTGAGGTTCAACGTCCGTATGCTAAGCCTGAGTCTGATAAGCCAAGTGAGACTAAACCTAGTGTCACGGAAACTGTGGAATCTGAAACCATTCAGGTCAACAGCGAAGCTTCAGCACCGTCAGATAAGAAAGCCGAATAGTCTCGCAAGGAGGAGTCGCCGGATACTTGAGTCGCTAGATGTTTAAATAGATAGCTATTCAAGTAAATAACTATTCAAGTGGATACCAATTCAACTGGATAGATACACGCGCGGCTCCTTTTCGATCTTCCTGTTTAAGAGGTTTGACATGTCTTCGACTGAGCAGACACAGCCTTTAATTAGCCACCTTCTAGAACTACGTAATCGTCTACTACGTGCGATTGTCGCGGTGCTAGTGATATTTGTCGGGCTAATTTATTTTGCTAATGATATTTATGAATTCGTATCAGCACCTTTGGTAGATCGTCTACCTGAAGGGGCGACGATGATCGCAACCGATGTTGCATCGCCATTTTTCACACCACTGAAATTAACCTTGATCGCGTCTATATTCCTCGCGGTTCCGTTTATTTTGTATCAGGTTTGGGCTTTTGTTGCTCCGGGTTTATACAAGCATGAAAAACGCTTGATCATGCCGCTATTGGCTTCAAGTTCATTGCTGTTTTACTGTGGTGTGGCGTTCGCTTACTTCATTGTATTCCCGTTGGTATTTGGCTTTTTTACGGCCATATCATTAGGGGGGGTAGAGTTCGCAACCGACATCTCAAGCTATCTTGATTTTGTACTCGCGCTGTTCTTTGCTTTTGGTATTGCCTTTGAAGTGCCCGTTGCGATTATCTTGTTGTGTTGGACGGGTGCAACAACGCCTCAATCTCTGTCTGAAAAGCGTCCTTACATTGTTGTGGGTGCTTTCATCATAGGTATGATGCTGACACCACCAGATATGATCTCGCAAACACTGTTGGCGATTCCAATGTGTATTTTGTTTGAGATTGGTCTGTTCTTCGCACGTTTTTATACGCGTAAGCCAGATGCGGATGAAGAGGAAGAAGCTGAATCTTAATTCGGAATGCTTCAGTAAGAATCACATAATAAAAAAGCGGCCTAGGGCCGCTTTTTTATTATGTCTGTTTATCGAATCTTTAACTGATAGCCACAGTTCTGACATATATAGAGCTCTTTGATGCCCAAAATCTTATGCCATAGGGTTCGATGTTGACGTTGTAAGTGTTGTGAATGGTCACACATAATCAACTACCTCCATATGCAGGTGGTTGATACTATACATATCACTTAGCTTTCTCAAATAAATTCAGGATAAATCCGTAATAATTACTTATTAATAGATTCATCATAGATTAAACAATGCCTTAGCATTTGTGCTGGTTATGTTTTCGACTTCTTCAAGGGTAATTCCGCGCAATTCGGCGATGCGTTTTGCCACCAATTCTGTATAGGCTGGCTCATTACGTTTACCGCGATTCGGTGTTGGTGCCAAGTATGGGCAATCTGTCTCTAGAATGACGTAATCCATATCAAGATGTGGGATTACCTTGTCCATTCCTGAATTCTTAAAGGTCGAAACACCACCTAATCCGAGGTGAAAGCCGAGCGCGTTGATCGCTTGAGCCTCTTTTAAGCTGCTGCCAAAACAGTGGAATACGCCACGTAAGCTGCCATCTTGTTCTTTACGAAGTAGGGCAAGTGTCTCTTCAATAGAATCACGAGTGTGGATCACCACAGGTAGATCGAGCTCTTTGGCCCATTGCAGTTGAGTCACAAACGCCATCTCTTGTTCAACCTTGAAAGTTTTATCCCAGTACAAGTCGATGCCAATCTCACCCACAGCGATAAAATCATGCTTATCAAACCAAGCTCGAATGGTTTTGAGGGTTTGCTCGATATTCGCATCCACATAACAAGGGTGTAAGCCCATCATTGAACGGCACACATCAGGAAACTGAGCTTCCGTCGCTAGCATTGGTTCGATAGATTCTAAATCGATGTTCGGCAATAGAATGGTATCAATCCCTTGAGCCAGTGCGCGCTCTACAACTTGCTCGCGGTCTTCATCAAATTCGCTCGCGTAAATATGAGCATGGGTGTCGATCATTGTTTTGTCCTGAAAGCGGTCTTTACTGAGTTGTCATGAGTATACGGCAGTGTGAGGAGAAGGTCATTTTTTGCCATTTATCCCTGTTTTTGAGTGGGTTTCATATTTTACTGCTAGCGTCCTGAGCCATCAGTGATATGCTTTTGCCTGTATTTAGCACTTTTCATATCTAAGTATTTCGGTGCTTAGACTAGGCAAGGAGAATCTAGTGTCTGTTTCAATTCAAGGTCAATTCCCAGGTCGCCGTATGCGCCGTATGCGTAAGCACGACTTTAGCCGTCGCCTAATGGCAGAAAATCAATTGTCTGTGGATGATCTAATCTACCCAATGTTTATCCTGATGGGTAAAGACCGCCGCGAGCCTGTCGAGTCAATGCCAGGTGTTGAACGCTTGTCGATCGACTACATGCTTGAGGAAGCAGATTACCTGTCAAAGCTGGGTGTTCCTGCGATTGCTCTATTTCCAGTCGTGAACCAAGATGCTAAAAGTTTATGCGCAGCTGAAGCTCATAACTCAGAAGGTTTGGTGCAGCGCGCTGTACGTTTACTAAAAGAGCATGTGCCAAACATGGGCGTTATTACTGACGTAGCACTAGACCCGTTCACCACTCACGGCCAAGACGGCATCATCGATGAAGATGGTTACGTGATGAATGACGAGACGACTGAAGTCTTGATCAAGCAAGCATTATCACACGCTGAAGCGGGTGCTGACGTAGTTGCCCCATCGGATATGATGGATGGTCGCATTGGTAAGATCCGTGAAGCGTTAGAAGAAGCGGGCCATATTCATACTCAGATTATGGCGTACTCTGCAAAATATGCATCGTGCTACTACGGCCCATTCCGTGATGCAGTTGGCAGTGCTTCGAACCTGAAAGGTGGTAACAAGAAGAACTACCAGATGGATCCAGCCAACAGCGATGAAGCGATTCATGAAGTCGCGATGGATCTTAATGAAGGTGCGGACATGGTGATGGTGAAACCAGGCATGCCTTACCTTGATATTGTTCGTCGTGTTAAGCACGAACTGCAAGCGCCTACGTTTGCTTACCAAGTATCTGGTGAATACGCGATGCACAAAGCGGCGATTCAAAACGGCTGGCTGAAAGAGCGCGAAACCGTCATGGAATCACTGTTGTGCTTTAAGCGTGCTGGCGCTGATGGCATTCTTACTTACTTCGCTAAAGATGTCGCAGAGTGGCTTGCTGAAGATAACGCACAAGCTGCTGAGCATTTAAAAGAAAAGTAACCGTGTAGATCTCACTTAAGTGATCAGTAAAGGGTTGGCCATTGTGCCAGCCCTTTCGTTTATAAGGATGAATAAGATGTCAGTTGTTGTACGTGAAGGCTCGTTAGAAGAGGTGGTGTCTGTTGTCGATCAGATTTCTGAGTTCGCTAAAAAAGAAAGTATCGCTTCCCTTTCAGAGCGACTGACAGGGAAAAAGAACCTTATCTTAGTGGCTGAAGAATCTGGCGTGTTGCTCGGTTTTAAGATCGGCTATGAATTGGATCAAGATACTTTTTACAGCTGGTTTGGTGGCGTGTCACCGCTCGCGAGGAACAAAGGCGTTGCACAGGCGCAATTAGATGCTCAGGAACAGTGGGTTCAAGAGCAGGGCTATAGGCAGTTAAAGGTTAAGTCCCGTAACCAGTTCCCTGCAATGTTGCGCCTGTTATTAAGAAACGGTTACTTAATCGAAAAATTTGAAGAAAAAGAAGACATTAATGACCATAGAATCCATTTTTTGAAGCAAATTTAAGCACTGTTGTTAACGGTTTATAAATCAAATGAGATTTATTATCATTTAATTGTTGACTATTAAATGAGAATCATTATTATTAACTTCGTCTTAGGGAATGAGGAAATGTTCACAAGGATGTTAAGTACTCAAGTATCTACTTGGTTACCCAACAGAATTCTCGCGAACTTGTACTAAGTTCTTTTTGACACGACATTGCTCACATTGCTTCCAGTGTAATTTATAGCTTTTAGGTAAAGCTGTGGTATTCAATTTGAATGGCTTTACCGGTTTTTGCTAGGCGACATCTTCGGGTGTCGCTTTTTTTTATACCTACCATTTCAACAAGATGCATATTTAGTGGCACGTATTTTTATGAATAAAACGCCATCAGCATTCTTTTCCACAACGCAAGATCGAGAAAAGATCGTTGATCATCTGTTCGATCTGTAAAATTATTCTTTATTTTCAGTTGTTTATTGGTGTTTTTTGAGTTGTTCACCGTAGTTCTCAACAGGGTGGATAAATAATATAAACAGAGTTATCCACAGAACGCTTGCGTCTAAGAACAAAAAATAACAACAAATCGATTATAACGAACACAGCCGAGTGAACGGATACAGATCGACAACGTGGAATCCAACCAACAGACGTGGCATTCTTAACAGATAATTTCTGTACTTACTGGATACACAAACATTATGGCTCGTATTCCTGATAATCCATTGATTCTGATCGATGGCTCTTCTTACCTATATCGCGCGTTCCATGCTTACCCTGGCACAATGAGCAATGGTGATATCCCAACTAACGCTGTTTACGGTGTAGTTAACATGCTGCGCAGCATGATGCGTCAATTTGCTTCTGATCGTATTGCGGTTATTTTTGATGCAAAAGGAAAGACGTTCCGTGATGACATGTACCCAGAGTACAAGGCTAATCGTCCACCTATGCCGGATGATCTACGTTGTCAGATCGAACCTTTGCACAACGTGATTCGCGCAATGGGTCTACCACTTATCTCGATCCCAGGCGTTGAAGCGGATGATGTGATTGGTACGCTAGCTTCTCAAGCATCTAAAGCGGGCATGCCGGTTTTGATCAGTACTGGCGATAAAGATATGGCGCAGCTGGTTGATGACAACGTTACTTTGATCAACACCATGACCAACGTGGTTATGGATCGCGAAGGCGTGATAGAGAAGTTTGGCATCCCACCTGAGCTGATTATCGACTACCTTGCACTGATGGGCGATAAAGTGGATAACATTCCTGGCGTTCCAGGTGTTGGTGACAAAACAGCAACTGCTCTACTACAAGGCATTGGTAGCATCGAGAAGTTGTACCAAAACCTAGATGATATTGCGGCGCTTGGCTTCCGTGGTTCAAAGACCATGGCTAAGAAGCTGATTGATAATAAAGACAACGCTGAGATGTCTTACGAGCTTGCAACGATCAAACTGGACGTCGAGCTAGAAGAGACACCAGAGTCACTCGTAAAAACCCAACCAAACACGGATGAGCTGATTAAGCTATACGGTCAACTGGTCTTCAAATCTTGGTTGAACGAGCTACTTGAAGGCGGCAGCGGCGTGGTTGAGGCGGATGAAAAGTCGGGTGCTGTGCGTAGCAGCACGGCATCAACCACTTCTACCGTAGAAATGAACACCTCTGCAGTGACGATTGATCGCAGCAACTACGAAACCATCTTAGATGAAGCCTCTTTTAATGCGTGGCTAGAGAAACTGAAAGCGTCAGAGGTGTTTGCCTTTGATACTGAAACAGACAGCTTGGACTACATGGTGGCTAACCTTGTTGGTCTATCATTCGCAACCGAAGAAGGCGTTGCCGCTTACGTACCGGTTGCCCATGATTACCTAGATGCACCTCAACAACTCGACCGTGATTGGGTACTTGAACAGCTTAAGCCGATTCTTGAAGATGACGCACAGGCTAAAGTCGGTCAAAACCTGAAGTACGATATGAGCGTTTTAGCGCGCTACGGTATCGAGATGAAAGGCATCAAGCACGACACCATGCTAGCGTCTTATGTTTTTAATAGCGTTGGCGGCAAGCATGATATGGATAGCCTAGCGCTGCGTTTCCTTCAGCACAGCTGCATCTCATTTGAGCAAATCGCAGGTAAAGGTAAGAAGCAGCTTACTTTCAACCAGATTGAGCTGGGTGAAGCGTCTCCATACGCAGCAGAAGATGCTGACGTGACTTTACGTCTTCATAACCGTTTGATGGAAAACATTGAGCAAGATGAAAAGCTAAAAGCCATCTATGAAGAAATCGAAGTACCACTGATCCCTGTTATGTCTCGCATTGAACGCACTGGCGTATTCATCGATGACATGCTGCTAGGCGCTCAATCGCAAGAGATTGCGGTTCGATTGGATGAGCTAGAACAGAAAGCCTACGAGATTGCAGAGCAAGAGTTCAACATGAACTCGCCAAAACAGCTGCAAGCGATCCTGTTTGAGAAAATGGGTCTGCCTGTTATCAAGAAAACGCCATCAGGTGCACCTTCAACCAACGAAGAAGTGCTGCAAGACCTGGCTCTTGATTACCCGCTACCTAAGCTGATCATTGAGTATCGTGGCCTTGCGAAACTCAAGTCTACCTACACAGATAAACTACCGAAGATGATCAACGCTGAAACCGGCCGTGTTCATACGTCTTATCACCAAGCGGTGACAGCAACGGGTCGTTTGTCTTCAACAGATCCAAACCTACAGAACATCCCAATTCGTAATGAAGAAGGTCGTCGTATCCGCCAAGCATTCGTTGCACAACATGGCTGGAAGATTCTAGCGGTCGATTACTCTCAAATTGAATTGCGTATCATGGCGCACCTTTCGGGTGATAAAGCGCTTCTGGAAGCATTCCAACAAGGCAAAGATATCCACGCGGCAACGGCTGCTGAGATCATTGGTGTTGATATTGAGAGTGTGACCACTGAACAACGTCGTCGTGCTAAAGCCGTTAACTTCGGTCTTATCTACGGTATGAGTGCCTTTGGCTTGGCTAAGCAACTGGGTATTCCTCGTGGCGAAGCACAGCACTACATGGACACTTACTTCGAGCGTTACCCTGGCGTAATGCAGTATATGGAAGACACGCGCAGTGCGGCTTCAGAGCAAGGCTTCGTTGAAACCATTTACGGTCGTCGACTGCACCTTCCTGAGATTCAATCTCGTAATGGCATGCGTCGTAAAGCTGCTGAACGCGCGGCGATCAATGCGCCAATGCAAGGCACAGCAGCGGACATCATCAAGAAAGCGATGTTGTTGGTGGATGAGTGGATTCAAGCGGAAGGCGATGGTCGTGTAAAACTGCTTATGCAGGTACACGATGAATTGGTGTTTGAAGTGGAAGAGTCATCTTTAGCCGAAATTGAAAGTAAAGTACAACAATTGATGGAATCCGCTGCAGAGCTAGAAGTTCCGCTAGTTGCGGAAGCTGGCCACGGTGACAACTGGGATCAAGCCCACTAATCAGTTTTTGACCTTATTGAGCAAATTAGTATGAGCCAGTGCACAAACACTGGCTTTTTTTTGTCTCAAATAAAGTTGAGTCGTAAGAAGCATTTGGATGTTTTAATAAAACATTCGTGAAAAAAAACTACAAAAATTGTTTTCATTTCTGAGCAATTGTTGTACATTAAATCTCGTAGGGTACAGAGGTAAGATGTTCTATCTTTCAGACCTTTTGTTTCACGTTATTGGATTAGGCTGATTCAGCCGCCCCAGTCAGTATTTGACTGGGGCGTTTTTTCTTGTGCGAAAGAAAAATATTTCCAACCTGCTATCCCCCAAAAAACCTCTCGTTTTTAGTGCCTTTCATTACTCTTTCTCAAGCACAGTGATAAACCCCTGATTTGCCTTAGATCTGGAATTCGACCAGCTTTTGGTAATTTAAATCCGTCTCTAAGTTGATTGTTTTATCGCTTGAAATAACTTTTATTTTACAAGTGATCGATAAAGGATTGATGGCTCACGCCTTATTTATCAGTGTATTGAGTCGGTGAATGCTCAATGTAATCCATGATTTTCTGTTGTTTCTCGGTGCTGTATTTCAGTGCTTCGGCGGTGATCTGGATGGATTGCGCCATCGAAGAGATATTGTTGGTCGCTTTTACCAAGGTTTGCTGCATGGGTTTCAGGATAAGCAGATAGATAGCGGTCAAAGCGATAATAATGACGGCGATAACGGCTGCCAGCGCAATGATGATCTTGGTCTGAATATCATCCAACAGCATTTGACTGGTTTGTTTAAAGGCGAGTCGAGATTGGTCTAAGGCTTGTGGCAGTTGATTGAGGGATGTCTTGGTGGAGCTCGCAAGCTTATTGATGCTTTCAACGGTTTGATTCAAGGCTTGTTGCTGGTCTTCGCTTAGGTTGGGGTTGTTGACTATCGCCTGCAAAGATTGCGATATCACCTCAAGAGACTCACTCGCATCTTGGGCGTACTTTTCCATCCCATCTAAGTCCAAGGTCATATCGACATTGATCAGTGGGGCTTGTTCTTGTTCTGCTTCAGAAGCAAACCCTGTCAGTGAGACCAACATAAGTGCAATGATGGCCAACGGTGTTTTCCACATGAGTATTCCTTTCTCATTATCCTGATTATTTAGATATGTCTTTTAGTATGGTTCACTTCTGTTGGTCGTAACGGGTTAATCCTGTCTTTGATTCTCAGTTTTTGAGTTTAAATCGCTAATTTTAGGGAAAAAAATACCCCACCTATATAAGGAGGGGTATTGATAAGGCTAAATTACTTGCTGTAAGTGCTCTAACCTATAGTGATAAGTAGGGGAACTACTCTGAGTCGTTGTGCTCTTCGTCCGCTAGCTCATCAATGATTTGATCAGCAAGCGCAGGGGCAAACCACTCATCCATCTTGGCACGCAGTTGGTCTACGCCGATGCCTTTCATAGAAGAGAAGACATCAACCGCAACATCACCACCGAAAGATTTTGCATCGTTGCGGATTTTCAGTAGCTGTGCTTTACGCGCGCCACTTTTCAGTTTGTCTGCTTTTGTTAACAAAACCTGTACTGGGATGCGGCTATCGATAGCCCAGTAGATCATTTGTTGGTCAAGGTCTTTCATTGGGTGACGGATATCCATCAATACCACTAAACCTTTCAGGCTTTCACGTCGTTGTAGGTATTCACCTAACGACTTCTGCCATTTTTTCTTCATTTCAAGCGGTACTTGAGCAAAGCCATACCCAGGTAAATCGACGATATGACAACCGTCCGTCACCTTAAATAGGTTGATTAGCTGAGTTCGACCGGGTGTTTTACTGGTTTTCGCCAAGCTTTTTTGGTTGGTAACGCGATTTAGCGCGCTAGATTTACCAGCATTGGAGCGTCCTGCAAACGCAATTTCGATCCCTTCGTCTTCTGGTAAATGACGAATATCAGGTGCACTGGTAATGAAATGCGTGTTTTGATAATGAATTTTTACGCTCACTGTTAACTCCATCTCGACTTTGTGTAGTCGATTGATTACTTTTTTGTGAATTTGTGTAAAATAACCGTGCTCGGCATAAGGTCGCCTATTGTACCATGAGTGGCAACATAGAGTGGTACTGGAAGCTTGATAATTATAATGGAATGTCATGAAGAAATTAGCGCTAATTTTGAGTCTTTTAGCCAGCTGCTCAGTATGGGCTCAAGGTAGTATTGAAGCTGGTAAAGCCAAATCACAAACATGTGTTGCCTGCCACGGTGCTGACGGCAACAGCCTGATCACTCAGTACCCTAAGCTGGCTGGTCAACATGAGAAGTATCTAGAGAAGCAGTTAAAAGAGCTTAAGCTAGGTATGACAAGTGGTGGTAAGCAAGGTCGTTACGAACCTGTAATGGGTGCAATGGCGATGCCTTTATCTGAAGAAGATATGGCTGACCTAGCGGCATACTACGCCTCTCTACCTATCTCTAGTAACTCTACTCCTGAAAATGTAGTAGATGAAGGTAAGGTTCTTTACACAGCGGGTAACGCAGAACGCGGCGTAACGGCGTGTATTGCTTGTCATGGCCCTCGTGGTAATGGTACCGAACTTTCTGGTTTTCCTAAGATTTCAGGTCAGCACGCAGATTACATCAAGGCTCAACTTGAAAAATTCCGCGATGGTGACCGTAATAACGACATGAATGCGATGATGCGTGATGTAGCTAAAAAGTTAACAGACGCTGATATTGATACCTTATCGAAGTACGTTGGTGGTTTACACTAATTTGTCGGTTTCTTGCTCTTAGCCAGAGTAAAGGAATGTACGTTCGAGCGAGATTGAAGAGACGCCCCGATCAGTAATGGTCGGGGCGTTTTCTTTTGTATTGGTTTTATTAATGCGTTTTGTGTTTATGTCTGATTTATCAATGTGTGATCGATTTGTGTACAAAAGTGTGAAGTCGCACTCTTGTAGTCTTTTTGTAACACGGTAAAGTAACCGCCATCAGCTAGGAGCTGACTTAGATATGGATGATCATCTAGTCTAACGGTATAGACAGAAATGGATCAGGCTAGGACAGCCCAGCAACAAGGTGTTAGAAAAGGATAGCCAAAACTCATCAGGACGATGAACAACAAACAAATTTGGCATGGAAAGCACCAATAACAAATGGAGATTTGTGTACCAAGTTGAGTATGCAAATTTTGGCCGATATAGGCAGATTTAGAGAGCGATAGGTTTTCCTATCGCTTTTTTTATTGATTTGATGAAAAAACACCCAATACCTCTCCACTATAAACTCAGTTTCTGGTATGTTTCGCATCCCTGTTTAAGGATGTGCTATGTATACTTGTCCCTTATGCCATCACCAAGGCGTGAATCACTATTTTGAAGACAAACGCAGAGCCTATCTGCAGTGTCAGCAATGTGAACTGGTATTTGTTAAACCTGAACAAAGGTTAGAAGCAAAAGAAGAAAAAGCACACTATGATCTCCATGAGAACGATCCTAGTGATGCAGGCTATCGCCGCTTTTTATCTCGCATCGCGGATCCACTAACAGACAAAATTTCATCTAACTCACACGGGTTGGATTTTGGTTGTGGCCCAGGCCCTACGCTATCTATTATGTTAGAAGAAGCCGGACACACCATGGAGTTGTACGATATCTATTACCACCCAGAACCCTCTGTGTTGGAAAAAACGTATGACTTTATGACTGCCACGGAGGTGATAGAGCATCTTTATCACCCAGACAAAGTGTGGCAGCAATGGTTGAATTTAGTTAAACCCAAGGGCTGGATTGGTCTTATGACTAAACTAGTAATAGACGTAGACGCGTTTGCTGGTTGGCACTACAAGAATGACCCGACACATGTCGTCTTCTTTAGTCGTCAAACATTCCAGTTTTTGGCAGAGCGGGATAAGCTCGAACTAGAATTTTTTGGAAATGATGTAATTTTACTGAGGAAAGTGCAGTAATGGGTCGTAGTAAGAAATCAAGAAAGCCGGGAGCACTTGGCGCTCCGGAGCCTATGGTTACTCGTAACCGTAGTGAATCTGATGTTGAAGGTCGTGAACGTAAGCGTGTTAAAAAGCGTAAAGGCCTTAAGTCTGGCAGCCGTCACTCAGATGGTAGCGAAGCAAAACAGCGTAAAGCTGCACAAGCTCGTGATCCACGTTTAGGCAGCAAGAAAAAAATTCCGCTGATCGTTGAACCAGCGAAGAAGCCGACTAAACAAGAGCGCAAGCTATCTAACGAACAAGAGTTAGAGATGCTTGAGAATGACGCTCAACTGAACACACTCCTAGATCGTATCGAAAATGGTGAAAACCTAGGTGCTGGTCTACAGAAGTTTGTTGATGAGAAACTTGATCGTATCGAACACCTAATGGGCCGCTTAGGTCTACTAGAGCCAGAAGACGATGAAGAAGAGATCTTCGAAGAAGCACCGGTTGCCTCTAAGAAGAAAGCGAGCTCTGACGAAGACTTGCTATCTCAATTCGAAGATTTCGATTTAGACAGCTTTAAAGGTTAATAGCCAGTGAACGTAACCTTATTAGCAATTGCTGGTGGAATTATCATTCTCGGCTTGGGCTCTTACGCAGGTTACCTTCTACTTCAAGTGAAGAAGCAGACGGAGTTGCAAAAGCAGCATCAAGCACTAGCCATTGAAAAACGCAACGCGACGATTTACGAAAACGTAAATACTTTGTGCTTAGCGGGCATTCAAGGGCAATGTGACTTACCTGAGATCAGTATCCGAGTGTGTATCATTATGGATAATGTTCAGGGTGATGAGCGTGTCGATTTTGATTCTGAGTATCCTGCTCTTTCTGAGCTGTACCATATCGTAAAAGATATGGCTCGCGGAGAGGCAAGACAGGAACTGACGAAGAAAGAGCGCATGCAGCAGAATCTCACGCGCCATAAGGCAGAGACTCGCTTGAATGATGCGGTCATTGAAGATCTGAAAAGGTTGCAAGAGAAGGTTAAACCTCTCAACAACCAAATCAACATTCAGATGATCTAGTCGCTAAGACTATTTAAAATAGAGGCTTGTTTAATACAGGGTGTTCTTGAGACACCTTATCTTTATAGATAGTGTTAAATGAGCCTTCTTACCTTTTGCGTCTCGTTAATCCCGACGCTTTGTTAGTGATCAAGCTAGCAGTTCTGAGTTTTTGTCTAAAAAATTGATTTTGTCTTGGAACGACCTTACAGGTCGTGTGGCAAAATAACCCGTCTATATTTTAATGTATGTAAAATGATTTGAGAGACCTTAGGTTCTCGCGGATCTAAATTGGAAATACCGCTATGTCGAGCAAGCCAGTAACAACGAATCAGCAAATCGTTTGGGATCAAGAGATCTTAAACAAGTACAACTATTCGGGACCTCGTTACACCTCATACCCAACTGCGTTGGAGTTTCATGAAGCGTTTACCGTCGCTGATTACGACATGGCGTGTACTCAATATCCTGAGCGTCCACTCTCTCTTTACGTGCATATCCCGTTCTGCCACAAGCTTTGTTACTACTGTGGTTGTAATAAAGTCATTACTCGTCACTCGCATAAAGCGGATGAGTACCTTGATGTGATTGAACATGAAATCCGCCAACGCGCCTCTTTATTGAATGGCCGTGAAGTGACGCAATTGCACTTCGGTGGTGGTACGCCAACGTTCTTGACCAAAACACAAATCACTCGTTTGATGAGTATTTTGCGTGAAGAGTTTAACTTCACCGCTGACGCTGAAATCAGTATTGAAGTTGACCCGCGTGAGATTGAGCTAGACGTACTTGACCACCTGCGTAACGAAGGCTTCAACCGCCTGAGCATTGGCGTGCAAGACTTCAATAAAGAAGTGCAGAAACTGGTTAACCGTGAGCAAGATGAAGAGTTCATCATTGCGATGGTTAAACGAGCGAACGAGCTAGGCTTCCGTTCAACTAATCTGGATTTGATCTACGGCCTACCAAAGCAGACTCAAGCTTTGTTCGCTGAAACATTGAAGCAAGTGTTAGAAATGAAGCCGGGCCGTTTATCGGTATTTAACTACGCACACATGCCTCAGCTGTTTGCGGCGCAGCGTAAGATTAAAGACGAAGATCTACCTGAAGCGAAAGAGAAAATGGCTATCTTGCAAGATACCATCGAGACGCTAACGGGAGCGGGTTACCAGTTCATTGGTATGGATCACTTCGCACTACCTGAAGATGAGCTAGCCGTAGCACAGCGTGAAGGTATTCTGCATCGTAACTTCCAAGGCTACACCACCCAAGGTGAAGCTGACTTAATTGGTTTCGGTGTTTCTGCGATTTCTATGGTTGGTGATGCTTACGCACAAAATCAGAAAGAGCTGAAGAAGTACTACGCTCAGGTGAATGGCCTGCGTCATGCACTTTGGAAAGGTGTTGCTCTAGACAGTGACGACCTTCTACGTCGTGAAGTGATCAAGCAGCTGATTTGTAACTTCAAGCTTGATAAAACAATGATCGAATCTGAGTTCTCGGTTAACTTTAATCGCTACTTCAAAGAAGATTTAGAGCTTCTACAAACCTTCATCAACGATGATTTGGTTGAAGTCGATGACAAAGAAATCCGCGTTACTCTGCGTGGCCGCTTGCTGATCCGTAACATCTGTATGTGTTTTGATAAATACTTACGTGCAAAGGCTCGCCAGCAGCAATTCTCTCGCGTTATCTAATCGCTCGATAGAGAATAGAACAATAAAAAATGCCAGCATCATGCTGGCATTTTTGTATCTGACTCATTCGATTTCTGCCTGGTTTAGGTGAGACTCTCAGTGGTATTTTGTTTGACCTTGGCACTTTGCTTGGAGTTGATGAGGTCGGTAGGCCATTGGTCAAACGGAACTGGGCGACTGTATAAGAAGCCTTGAGCAAGCGGGCACTGCAGCTGCTTGAGAAGTTCAGCCTGTTGCTGTGTTTCAACGCCCTCTGCCACCAAGCTTACTTTGAAGCCCTTAGTGATGTTAACGATGGCCGCGACGATGGAGCTGTCTAGATTCTCTTTTTCTAGCTTGCTGACAAAGCTGCGATCGATCTTTAAGCAGTCAAATGGCAGTTTCTGCAGATAGGCTAGGGATGAGTAGCCAGTGCCGAAGTCATCAATCGCAATTGAGATACCGAGTGCTTTTAGCGTTAGCATATTGTCAATGATGGTCGGGTCATTGTCGACGATGCGTGACTCCGTGATCTCTAGTGTCAGGTTGCCTGCTAGAAGCTTGGTGTCACGTAGCGTGCCTTTAACTAGTTCGACAAAGCTACTTTCGCTTAGTTGATCGACCGATAGATTGACGTGAATCGAGAAGTCTTTGCTCCACTTTCCTGACTCAATCGCGATTGCTGTATCTCGGCAGGACTTATGCAGAATCTGTTTTCCGATATCGTAAATGAGCCCGCTCTCTTCCGCGAGAGGAATAAACTCGAGTGGCGAGATCACCCCTTCATCGGTTATCCAGCGAGCTAAAGCTTCCGCCCCTATGGTTGAGCCGGACTCCAGATCAATAATAGGCTGATAAAAGGGTTCGAATTGCTGCAGTTCGATCGCTTTGTTGAGGCGGGCTAGCATCTTGGTTCGGTGCCTAGAGGCCTTGCCCATTTCTGGACTATAGATGCTGACACGAGCTTTGTCTTGCTTGGCATTGCTCAGTGCAATACTGCTGTTGCGAAGCCATAAGGTAATGTCTTGGTCATTTGAGACGTGAACGACACCAATGGACACCTTAATCACCACGCTTTCTGATTCCATGGAAAATGGCGAAGCAAAGGTTTGGAGTAGTCGGTTAGCAAGCAGCTGAACATCGTCATCTTGAGTTACATTGGGTGCGTAAATCGCGAATTCATCGCCACCAGTGCGAGCCAACAAGTACTCTGTTGGCAGAATGCCACGCAGTCGAGCGGCTGCGATGATCAGCAGTTGGTCGCCATTGTAATGACCTAGACTGTCATTGATATCGCGGAAGCGATCGATACCAACCAAATAAAGCGTTCCTTCCTCTGTTTCGGTGCTTTTCTTTGCAGCATCAATAAAGCCTTCTCGGCTATACAGTTTGGTTAGTGAGTCATAGGTAAGCTGAGACTGTAATGCGTGAAACGAGGCCTTTAAGTTACTAGCCATTTCATTGAATGAGTCCACCAGCATACTGGTTTCATAGATATGCCCCGTCTTTGGCATGCTCGTGTCCCAATCGCCCTTAGCAAGACGCTTTGCCGCATCTGCTGTCGAGGTAATAGGTTGGATTACGCGATTAAAAGCAATTAACCCTGCAATGACCCCAATGCAACTCAGTGCTAGCCCGAGCAACCAACTATTTCTTTGGTTTTCTGGCAACTCACCGAGCAGATTGCTTTCAGGGATCGACACCCCAATAAACCACGTGAGGCCGTGTTCATCTTCGTAAGGGGTGATTTGGTTGAAGTAGCGTTCGTTGTCTAGGCGGAAGCTAAAGCGCTGCTCGCCCAAATTATCGATTAGGTGGAATTGGTCTACGTAACTGGCGCTTTCACGTATGACGGGGGTAGCACTCTCTGTTGCCAGTAAGCGTTGGCCTTTATTGGTTTTTCCTGTTCCCCATGAAACGACACTGCCTCCGCCTGAGTGTGCGACCAAGCGCTGCTGCTTATCGATGATATAAACAGAGGCATCTGTTCTATCTTTGAGCTTTCTGAGAAACGCATTGAAGGTATTGATTTTGATATCGCTGACGACGACGGCTTTGAATTCATTATCATCATAGATAGGGGAGAGAGCAGATAAGGTGATTTCTTGGCGTTCGTCAGCATTGGCATAAATTGGTGACCATAACGGTTTTTTCTGTGTCGCAACGGGTGTGTACCAAGGACGGATTCTTGGATCGTAACCTGAAATCACCGATCGAATGTCTTCACTAATCTTGCTGCCACGGTAAATGACCAACTGATCATTAGTGCGTTCGTCTTGCACCATCAAGGTGTAGCCTTTGTTGGCTTCTTTGCGGAAACCGACGTAGTTACCATCTTCAGAACCAAAGCCGATCACATCGAGTTGAGGTACAGCAGTGTAATGCTCTGAAAACGTATAAAAAATATAGTCTTGGACCTTACTAAGGTTGCCCGCTTGATAAAGATGGTGGTAGCCGATGTTATGGCTGAGTGAGAGGTTCGCATGAAATGGCTTTTCTAAAAAATTAGACAGGCTTTGGTGAACGTGGTCAGTAAGTGATGTTAGCTGGCGTGCACTAACATCACTCACCGTCTCTTTGTAGCTTTGCTTTTGAGTAAAAACCATTACGCCCATAGTGAATAGAAAAATCATCACGAATGGCAGAACCACTGCGGTTCTCAAGGTAATTTGTGTTTTCAAAGACATCTTTAGCTACAACTTTGGTGAATAGTGTACTGTAATTGTACCGACACTATTCAGACCAAGCGACACTTTTTTGGTTAAAAAGTAGCTGCATCGAGAGTCATATTAGGTCAGTACAGCTCTTTAAGCTTGCGAGTTAGGGTGTTTCTTCCCCAACCTAAAACCTTGGCTGCATCTTGTTTGTGACCATTAGTATGGTTGAGTGCAGCCTCAAGTAGTATACGTTCAAACTCTGGTAGCGCATAAGTCAGCAGCTCTTTTTCTCCTGAATCAAGCGCACACTTTGCCCAATTAGCGAGCAGTTGTTGCCAGTTATCTCCAGTTCCAGAGATTGTCACTACTTTTTCTTCTAGCAGCTCTGGGGGAAGGTCTGAAGGGAGAATTTCGCTGCCACTCGCCATCACGGTGAGCCAGCGACAAATGTTCTCAAGCTGACGCACGTTACCCGGCCAATTCAGCTGATTGAGCTTTAAAATGGTCTCAGGATGCAGTGTTTTCACTTCAACACCGAGCTCTTCGGCGGCTGATGCTAGGAAGTGATGAGTCAGCTTTTCAATGTCTTGTTTACGTTCGCGAAGTGCCGGGATATGGATTCGGATAACGTTGAGTCGGTGGAAAAGGTCTTCACGAAAGTCGCCTTCATGCACCAACCGTTCAAGATCTTGGTGGGTTGCGGCAACGATACGAACGTCAACCTTAACTGCTGAGTGCCCACCCACACGATAAAATTGACCATCGGAAAGTACTCGTAGCAGGCGAGTCTGAATATCGAGTGGCATGTCGCCGATCTCATCAAGAAACAGTGTGCCTCCGTTGGCCTGTTCGAAGCGCCCTTGGCGAACGCTGTTAGCACCGGTAAAGGCGCCTTTCTCGTGGCCAAACAGTTCAGACTCGATCAGATCTTTGGGGATTGCTGCCATGTTCAAGGCAATGAAGGGTTTCTTGGCTCTTGGGCTGTGACGATGCAGAGCGTGGGCGACTAACTCCTTACCAGTACCTGATTCACCATTGATAAGTACGGATATGGATGAGCGAGACAAGCGGCCAATAGCTCGAAAAACTTCCTGCATTGCCGGTGCTTCACCGATGATTTCTGGTGCGTTGGTGTCTTCAGCTACTTCACTGGCTTGCTCGCGTTTCTGCTCTTGGCTGTGTGCGATCGCTCGTTCTACCAGAGTCAGTGTCTCATCAATATCGAACGGCTTTGGTAGATATTCAAAGGCGCCTTTTTGATAAGCATTCACCGCCGCATCGAGGTCTGAATGCGCGGTCATGATGATCACGGGCAGGTCGGGAGAGCGTTGGTGAACTTGATGCAACAGCTCAATTCCGTCAATACCTGGCATGCGAATATCAGACACCAACACGTCAGGTGTCTCGCGTTCAAGCGCAAGCAATACGCTCTCGGCATCAGCAAATGTCTCACACTTTATATCCGCAGATGAGAGTGTTTTCTCTACTACCCAGCGGATCGAGCTGTCGTCATCGACGACCCAAACGTATCCCTTACTCATAATTCAATTCCTTTGCAGCCAAATCTATTGTGATAATCATTGTTGTTTTTATGATGTCTTTAATTTTTGTGTTACCGAGTTAAGCCTTTGATCTCGCAGTCCAATAGCGAGGTTCTTGTAACCTAAATCGGCAGGTAAATCGTGAATGTGGTGCTGCCCGGCCAGCTTTCAACATCAATTTTCCCATTATGTTGATCGATCAGGTTTTGAGAAATCGATAGCCCCAGTCCTGTACCGCCTTCTCGTCCGCTGACCATTGGGTAAAACAGGGTGTCTTTTAAATCATCGGGGATGCCCGGACCGTTATCGCTGATCTCAACACGAGCCGCGAGTTTGTGTCGTTGCCCATGAATATTTGCTTGATGCACCGTTCTGGTGCGAATGGTTATTTTTCCAGAATCCTGAGCCTTTAGAATCTGCGCTGCGTTACTCACGATATTGAGCATCGCTTGTTCAACCTGTGCTGAATCCATCAAGATGTCCGGTAGGCTAGGGTCGTAATCTCGTTCGATGGCTAGCGTAGAACCTGATTCAAGTTCTACGAGTTGCCTGACTTTCTCAAGTATCTGGTGGAGGTTTTCTTCAGATTTGGTCCCCGGCTTCTGCGGGCCAAGCAAGCGGTCGACCAAAGCTCTTAGGCGGTCGGCTTGCTCAATAATGATTTGCGTATACTCATTAAGGGACTGATCAGGGAGCATTTTCCCAAGTAACTGCGCTGCACCTCTTAAGCCACCGAGTGGGTTCTTAATCTCATGTGCTAACCCGCGTACTAGCAGCTTAGCCGCTTGTTGTTGTGCATGTTGGTTGAGTTCTTGGCTGAGGCGTCTTTGCTGGTCTATCTTGCGCATCTCAACGAGTAGCAGCGTCTCTCGTTGCCAAGATATTGGGCTAACCGTGACTTCAAGCATCAGTGGGCGGTTATCAACAACAAAGGTAACGTCACTGTCTGTAATGCTCTGGCCACTTTGCAGCGGTTGAGTCAGAAGCGCCAAATCTAATGAGGCATGTTGGATAAGTTGGCTCAGTGGATGATCAACGATGCGTCGCGCGCTCTGTGAAAAGAGCTGTTCAGCTGCCGGGTTGGCATATCGGACATACAATTGCTCATCGAGCATCAATGTCGAAGTCACCATGTTGTCGAGAATGGCGCTGGAAAGATGATGTGTATCTATGCTGTCGCTTTTGGCTGATCGATTCACTATTTCGTCCTTGAATTGGTGCTTTTCCCACTGCACCAAATTGGTGCGCAGCTAAGTTCAAGTATGGCGCATATCAACCAGAAGCTAAAGATAATTCATTAGAGTCGCTGAAAGCTGCTTCGATTTGGTGAAAAGTAGAGGTAATTCAGTCTCTTTTCACACATTGGCCTACTTGAGCGTCGCTCGATGTAAATACACGGTGACTGGACTAGTAGATGCAATAAGCTTGCCGCTTCTATGTGCTTGAATTGCAATGGTGTGAGTACCTCGATCGATACCTTTTAATTCCCAAATAGGTTGAGTCTGTGGGGCGCCATAACGACGGCCATCGAGTATCAATTGTAATTGCTCCCCGATACCAAGTTTTCGGTTGAGATCTATCTGAATCGGGATTAAGCCGCGGTTGCTATGAATGGTTTGATCATGAACTGGAGTCAGCATGGTGAGGGCTAATTGAGTGGGAACCTCACGTTTTGTGGTTTCTGTTTTTGCCTGATTTTTAGCTGGCGTTGCCGTTTTAGTTGTAGGTAAAGCAGCGGTGTCTATCGGAGTTGAGGCCTCAAATTTAGGGGCGGGTGCTGAAGCTTGCACATCTGGCAGGCGAAGAGCCTCGGCATCTTGAGCGCTAGGGTTATCACTAAAGTGGAGCACGCCATCCTCATCCACCCAGGTATACACCGTTTGAGCAGAGCACGAGAGCGCGACTGTTAACCCGATCAGTAACAGTATATTTTTCATATCTTTAGCCTCTTTGTCACCACTAGGTGATTTCACGTTTGGCGTTGGTTTTATTGTATTTAGCGCGACAGCCTCTGAGGGCTTTTGTCTAAGGTATGGTACGAGGAGGGGAGCGTCGAGAGAATATAAAAAAGGCCCGCCTGCGAGGCGAGCCTAATATTTAGTCAGCGATTCTTACAAGATTGCAGTAAGAAATGGCTTATCTCTACAGGAGATTAAACTGAGTAGTACAGTTCAAACTCAAGTGGGTGTGTAGCCATGTTCACGCGTTGTACGTCGTCAGATTTCAGAGTGATGTAAGAATCGATGAAATCGTCAGAGAATACGCCGCCAGCTGTTAAGAACTCACGGTCTTCGCTAAGCGCTGCTAGAGCTTCTTGTAGAGATTCTGCAACTGTTGGGATTTCAGCTGCTTCTTCTGCAGGAAGGTCGTATAGATCTTTATCCATAGCTTCGCCTGGGTGAATCTTGTTCTTGATACCGTCAAGGCCAGCCATAAGCATTGCTGAGTAGCATAGGTATGGGTTCGCTGCTGGGTCACCAAAACGTAGCTCGATACGACGTGCTTTAGGGCTTGGTACTACTGGGATACGGATAGAAGCAGAGCGGTTACGTGCTGAGTAAGCAAGCATTACAGGTGCTTCGAAACCAGGTACAAGACGCTTGTACGAGTTAGTTGATGGGTTAGCAAACGCGTTGATTGCACGAGCGTGCTTGATTACACCACCGATGTAGTAAAGCGCCATTTCAGATAGGCCGCCGTACTTATCACCAGCAAACAGGTTAACGCCGTCTTTTGCTAGAGATTGGTGAACGTGCATACCAGAACCGTTGTCACCAACTAGTGGCTTAGGCATGAATGTCGCTGTTTTACCAAATGCGTGAGCAACGTTGTGTACAACGTACTTGTAGATTTGAGTTTCATCAGCTTTCGCTGTTAGCGTGTTGAAGCGAGTTGCGATTTCGTTTTGACCCGCAGTTGCTACTTCGTGGTGGTGAGCTTCAACTACTAGGCCCATCTCTTCCATTACTAGACACATTGCTGAACGGATGTCTTGAGATGAATCTACAGGAGCTACTGGGAAGTAACCGCCTTTAACGCCAGGACGGTGACCTTTGTTACCGCCTTCGATGTCAGAACCTGTGTTCCAAGCTGCTTCTACGTCATCAATCTTGAAGAAAGAACCAGACATGTCGTTTGAGAACTTAACGTCGTCAAATAGGAAGAATTCTGGCTCTGGACCAACTAGAACTGTGTCTGCGATACCTGTAGAACGTAGGTACTCTTCAGAACGTTTAGCGATAGAGCGTGGGTCACGGTCGTAGCCTTGCATTGTTGCAGGCTCAAGGATGTCACAACGGATGTTTAGCGTTGCGTCTTCTGTGAATGGGTCCAGTACAGCAGATGCTGCGTCTGGCATCATTACCATGTCAGATTCGTTAATGCCTTTCCAACCAGCTACTGAAGAGCCGTCAAACATTTTGCCTTCTTCGAAGAAGTCTGCATCAACTTGGTGAGAAGGGATAGAGATATGCTGCTCTTTACCTTTTGTATCAGTAAAACGTAAGTCGATAAATTTAACTTCGTTCTCTTGGATCAGGGATAGTACATTTTCTACTGACATCTTGGATAACCTCCAGTGTTATTAATTCGGTATTAGCTCGATTCGGTTGAAACTAGCATTGATTAATGTCTATAAGTGCATTAATCGATGCTGATTTATCTATAGCCAAAAACGTGCCAAAAAAATTATTCCATTAATTTCAATGATTTACTTGTTTTTTAATTTTGCCTAATCTGGTTTTTGCACCAAAATGATCTTTGGTTGCACCTTGTTGGTGCAATGATTTGTCTGTGCACCAATATGAGACATAAGCGAGCACCATTCAGCAATGAATTGCCTAAGTTGTCAATCCACTTTTGTTATTTTGCGGGAGATTTGGCTCGCCACTCGCCGGTGATGCTTTTTTAGAGTCCTACGAATTTGGCTGCTCAACACTGTACTGAATCAAAGTTAAGCGGATATGAATCGCTAATAAAGAAAAAAGCCTTGGTTCAGATCACATATTTCTGGGTTTTTGTCTAGAATCTGGTATATTATTGACCGTTTTTTAAATCAAGCTAGCGGTTATTATCCAAACTTTTGAGATAAGTGACGGCTACTTTTATGAGTGAATCGAGAATCCATGTCTACTCCACAGATTGATAAGTTAAGAAATATCGCGATCATCGCGCACGTTGACCACGGTAAAACGACTTTGGTTGATAAACTGCTACAACAGTCAGGCACTCTTGAGTCTCGTGGTGAAGCTGAAGAGCGTGTCATGGATTCGAATGACATCGAAAAAGAGCGTGGCATTACCATTCTTGCTAAGAACACAGCAATCAACTGGAATGATTACCGCATCAACATCGTAGATACTCCGGGACACGCGGACTTCGGTGGTGAAGTTGAGCGTATCATGTCTATGGTTGACTCTGTTCTGCTTATCGTTGACGCAGTTGATGGCCCAATGCCTCAAACTCGTTTCGTAACGCAAAAAGCATTCGCACACGGTCTTAAGCCAATCGTTGTAATCAACAAGATTGACCGCCCAGGTGCTCGTCCTGATTGGGTAATGGATCAAGTATTCGACCTTTTCGACAACCTAGGTGCTACTGATGAGCAACTAGACTTCACCGTTGTTTACGCTTCAGCTCTAAACGGTTGGGCAACAATGACTGAAGGCGAAACTGGCGAGAACATGGAACCATTGTTCCAAGCTGTTGTTGATACAGTAGACGCGCCTGCAGTTGACCTTGACGGCCCACTACAAATGCAAATTTCGCAACTTGATTACAGCTCTTACGTAGGTGTTATCGGTGTTGCTCGTGTTACTCGTGGTTCTGTTAAGCCAAACCAACAAGTAACTATCGTAAATGCAGAAGGCAAAAAACGTAACGGTAAAGTAGGTACAGTTCTTGGTTACCTAGGTCTTGACCGTCACGAAGTTGAGCAAGCTAACGCTGGCGACATCATTGCAATCACTGGTCTTGGTGAGCTGAAAATTTCAGACACTATCTGTGACGTAAATAATGTTGAAGCAATGACTCCGCTTTCTGTTGATGAACCAACAGTAACAATGACGTTCCAAGTAAACACTTCTCCGTTCGCGGGTAAAGAAGGTAAGTTCGTTACTTCACGTAACATCCTTGAGCGTCTAGAGAAAGAACTAGTACACAACGTTGCACTACGTGTTGAAGAAACTGATAACCCAGATCGTTTCCGTGTTTCAGGTCGTGGTGAACTTCACCTATCTATCCTGATCGAAAACATGCGTCGTGAAGGTTTCGAGCTAGCTGTATCTCGTCCAGAAGTTATCATCAAGAAAGACGAAGATGGCAACCTAACTGAACCGTTTGAAACTGTGACTATCGACGTGCTTGAAGAGCACCAAGGTGGCATCATGGAAAACATCGGTCTACGTAAAGGTGAGCTAACTGATATGTCTCCAGATGGCAAAGGCCGTGTTCGCATGGACTTCATGATGCCTTCTCGTGGTCTTATCGGTTTCCAAACTGAGTTCCTAACTCTAACGTCTGGTTCTGGTCTTCTTTACCACTCATTTGATCACTACGGTCCTCACAAAGGCGGCGTAATCGGTCAACGTAACAACGGTGTTCTAATCTCGAACGCAACTGGTAAAGCTCTGACTTACGCACTATTCAACCTACAAGAACGTGGTCGTCTATTTGCTGAGCACGCGGATGAAGTATACGAAGGTCAAATCATCGGTATTCACAACCGTTCAAACGACCTAACAGTAAACTGTCTGAAAGGTAAGCAGCTAACGAACGTTCGTGCATCTGGTACTGATGAAGCACAGGTTCTTTCGCCACCTATCCGTCACACTCTAGAGCAAGCTCTTGAGTTCATCGACGAAGACGAACTAGTAGAAGTAACGCCAGTAAGCATTCGTATCCGTAAGAAGCTTCTTACTGAAAACGAACGTAAGCGTGCAGCACGTCCAGCTAAGGCTTAATTGCCAGCTGACTAGCTTCTAGCTAACAAGCAATACGTTTTAGAATAAGTAAGAAAGCCCCGAGTAGCCTAGCTGCTCGGGGCTTTTGTTTTTTAGTTTGTTTAGATACGGTTAAACGAGATTTCGTCATCCTCAAGAGGGAGGAACGACCGAGTTGGGGATCTAGCTTTTGATACATAAGTAACGTTCAACGAATTGAAGCCGTTCTTCGACTGGCATAAACGGCACTTCAACCACCTCATAGCCAAGTTCTTGGTAGACTCTTTCTAACGCGTGGTGAATCTCTAACGCCTCCTCAAACGGATAAGGTCTCACATCATCTTGTACATAAATTGAAGCTTCAGGGCGACAGAACAACACTTGGGGGTGATAACCTTGGCTCGCTTCTCGGTAGGTTGTGTTTATCTCTAGTTTCGCCTGAGCCAAGTAGCCACAGATATCTGGAATGGCGCGATCGAGAAAGGCAACAGGATGCTGACTGGCTTGGTCTTTGTGTTCGCTCATGACGGTTAAACATAGGCGAGCAAAGCCTGGAAGGTCTAACCAAGGTAAGATACCGTTCTCAAGTTGACTCTGCTGTTCGATTAACTGGCGAGAGGACTCAGCGAAGGTGGGGTAACCCGCATCACCCAAAGCATTGATCAATGTGGTTTTTCCGGCGCCAGGGCCGCCAGTAATAATGATTGGGTTCATACGGGCTTATCTTTATTTGTGCCTACGGGCGTTATTTCTGGTTTAGTTGAGCAAGGAACTTATCCGATTCGGCGATCGCAGCATTCATCTGTTCTATTGCGTAGGCGATGTCTTTTTCTAAGCTCATAAACTCACCTTGCAGCGAGCCGACAGCGCTCGCATTGAGGTTGTGCTTCAAGTAAAGCGTGTTGTCGCGAAGGGTATTGAGCACTGGGTCCATTTTCTTCTCGGCGCGCTTCATTGCTGACAGCATCGTTTGGTAAGACAATTTAGTTTCACGAAGCTTTTGCTCGCTCGAGCGGCGCAGTGAATCACTGGTGTAGAGATCTAACTCACTCTGCCACTCTTCAAACAGCGCATCCGACACATCTTCAATCGCAGCAATGCGGTCACTGACATTTTGCGCGGCTTTCTCGCTGTCTTGGTATTTATCGTTGATTTGGTTGTACATGTCTTCAAGGTCGCCGCCACTGAAATTAGTCAGGCTACTCAAGGCTTCAAGTGCGCTGGTAAACTCTTCCTGAGCATCCTGCTGCGACTCTTTAGCGTCTTCCACTCTATCGACCATAATGTCACGCTTGTGGTAACCCACTTGCTCCATGGCGGAGTAATAAGCTGACTGGCATCCAGTAAGAGTAAAAATAGAGAGGACTATAACTATTAAATAAGGCATCCTAGTTTCCTATAGTTAAGTAACGGAATATTAATTAGGACTATGAACGAGTTACAAGGGAGTTACAAGTTGAAGATAAAAAAGGTCGCCACACTCAGTATTCAGTTTTCTCGCTATCTTTTGGCGCGAATGACGCACGATAGAGTCAACGTGAATGCGGGCTACTTGGCGTACATTACTTTGCTCTCGATCGTACCGATGTTGACGGTTCTGCTCTCTATCTTGTCGTCATTCTCCATCTTTGCTGATGTTGGTATCGTGATTCAAAACTTCGTTATTACCAACTTTGTTCCCGCGTCTGGGGATGCCGTACACGGTGCCTTGTTAGAGTTCGTTGCCAATACCGGAAAAATGACGGCGGTCGGTAGTGTGTTCTTATTCATTGCAGCATTGATGCTGATCTCCAACATCGATAAGAACCTTAACTACATCTGGCGAGTAACAGAAAAGCGTCGAGCCGTGTTGTCCTTTTCAATGTACTGGATGGTGCTCACGCTTGGACCTATTTTAGTTGGGGCGAGCATTGCAGCCACTTCTTATGTGACATCATTGAGCTTGTTGCAAAACGAAGTGGTGTCTGGCGCCTTTAACACCGTGATTCGCAAACTTCCTTTGATTCTCTCTTTCTTTGCGTTTTTCGGTCTGTACCTGTTGGTTCCCAACAAAAAGATACACTTTTCTCATGCGGCTGCAGGTTCTCTAGTGGCGGCTCTGTTGTTCGAACTCAGTAAGAAAGGCTTCGCGGCCTACATTACTCAATTCCCTTCTTACCAGTTGATTTATGGCGCATTGGCGGCAATACCAATTCTTTTTGTCTGGGTTTATTTGTGCTGGTTGATTGTGCTGGTGGGTGCTGAGGTGACCGCTGCATTGGGTGAGCAGGAACAGTGGAGTGACTCGAAAGAAATGGTACACTCGTCGGATAAAGACAAAATCACAGAGCAAGGAAACAACAGTGATAGCACTGATCCAGAGAGTAAGTGAAGCTGCCGTCCGTGTTGATGGCGAAGTAGTTGGTGAGATTGAGCAAGGCTTATTGGTTCTGTTAGGCGTAGAAAAAGGTGATGATGAAGCCAAAGCTAAACGTTTGATGGAACGAGTGACCACTTATCGTGTCTTTGGAGATGAAGACGATAAAATGAACCTCAACGTGAAGCAGGTAGAAGGTAAGGTATTAGTGGTGTCTCAATTCACTCTGCCGGCCGATACCAAGAAAGGGACTCGAGCAGGGTTCTCTCGTGGTGCTCACCCAGAAGATGCTGAGCGTCTCTACAACTATTTCTCAGACCAATGTGAATCAGTGTTGCCAACGGAACGTGGCCGATTCGCAGCCGACATGAAAGTGTCTTTGGTTAATGATGGCCCAGTGACATTCTGGCTGCAGGTTTAGGCTTAAAGGAATAAGCATGTTTAAACTCATAACACCGACCACCGAAAATCAGCTAAACAAGTATTACCATTTTCGTTGGCAGATGCTCCGTGAACCTTGGCGAATGCCGGTAGGTTCAGAGCGCGATGAATACGACCCAATGAGTCACCATCGCATGATTGTTGATGGTCGTGGTCGCCCGATGGCGATTGGTCGCTTGTATATCACCCCAGATCTAGAAGGTCAGATCCGCTACATGGCGGTGAAGAACTCTCGCCGAAGCAAAGGTATGGGCTCATTGATTCTAGTCGCACTTGAGTCATTGGCTCGCCAAGAGGGCGCTAAGCGCTTGGTGTGTAATGCACGTGAAGATGCGATCTCATTCTATGAGAAGAATGAATTTGAATGTCGCGGTGAGATTAATGACCAACGTGGCCCTGTACGTCACCAACAGATGGTTAAGCACCTTGACCCAATGGCAGATGTTCTGCGTAAGCCTGAGTGGTGTAATGAGCTGCAGCAGCGCTGGGAACATCAGATCCCGATCAGTGACAAGATGGGCATCAAGATTAACCAATACACGGGTTACCAGTTTGAGTGTAGTGCTCAGCTGAATCCTAACTTGAACCCTCATAACACCATGTTTGCAGGCTCCGCCTTTACCTTAGCGACCTTAACCGGTTGGGGTATGACTTGGTTACTGATGAAAGAGCGTGGCCTGACAGGTGATATCGTGCTGGCAGACAGTAATATTCGTTATCGTCACCCGGTTGAGCAAAACCCAGTGGCCTCTACCTCATTGGATGGGATCAGCGGTGATTTAGACCGCCTCGCGTCGGGCAGAAAGGCACGTATCATCATTCATGTGACTATTAACAGTGGTGATGTGGAAGCGGTAGAGTTTACCGGAACCTACATGTTGATCCCCGACTATAAAAAGATACTTTCGACAGATTCAAATGGGAGCGAATAGCTAACACCGGTAATACTGTAAAGATTGACTGAAAGCGCTACTCCTGAGGAGTGGCGCTTTTTTGTTGGCAGTCGTTAATCTCAGAATACTCAGCTTGGGTGAGCTTGCCTGAGATTTGATGGCATGTGTCCGATAGGGTAATCGATAGGGTGTGTTGCTCGGCTTTAAGCAAGTCGAGCTCTCCAGACACCTCACCATTGAGCGTTTGAATCCTTTGTTCGCCTTGCTCTGCTGCCGATGCACCAATAATGTGCATCGGTTCGAGAGTGAAGCGTCCACGGTCAAAATTCGCATTGAGCTCTGGGATTTCAAACACGTTATCAGTCGATGTTTCAGAAAGCTTGTCGTTAAAGGTCATCACACCTTGGCGAACGCTGCCTTTGAGTTGTCCTGTGGTTGAATAGCCGAGCATCAGTGAATCGCCGTATAACCCAGCGGCTTGAAGTTCGAACTCGCCATAACCTGTTGCATCGAGCGGTAATTCAAGTTGTTGCAGCATGGGTGCTATCGGTAACCCATCGGCAGAAATATCTAAGCTCCATGGCTTGCTGATTTGGTTAAAATCGAGTGTTGCATTGGCTTCAATATAGCCATTCCTAAGTGGCGCAAACAGACGTGTCAGCGTCCATTTCCCTTGTTCGCTATTCATCTCAACCACCGGCTGTGCGCTAACAATGTTTTGGTAACTGGCATCGTTTGCGCTCGCCATCAATTTGCCTTGCCATAAGCCCAGTTTTCTATCTTGCAGCAGTTGAACTTGATGCCCTTCGACATGTAACCCTGAGGCCTGCCAGTAAGGCTTTTGTGCGAGTTGGATGAGTTGACTGCGTTCTATGTTAAGTCGGCTAATCTCGACGCTCTGGACCTGTGTGAGCCAAGGTAATAGGCGAGCGGCGGCTAGAGGGTTATCTTGGTTTTCAGTGACCCATTTTATGCCTTGCAGGTCGAGCTGCTCTAATTCAATGCTGCTAGGGGTGACTTCGCCATTGAGTTGTATAGTGCCCTGCAGGAATTGAGTATAGAAATCTTCGATTAGAATCTGGTTTGGCTCTAGGCTTAGCTTGATATTTGGCTCGATGAAGATGTCATCATCAATGGTCACTCCTTCTGCTTGCAGAGAGAAAATGGCTTTCTGCTGCTTCCACAGTTCAAAGGGCAGTTGGATATTTTCTAAAGAGGCATCAAAGGCTGCGAGGTGACCATCTTTCCACTCTACGTCGCTACGCAGAATATCTAAGCTGTTGATGTGGTTGATCTGAATACCTGCCACATTCCACTCTCTATTCAGTAGACTTTGAGCTTGTTTTTCGTTTAATCGCAAACTATCTATTGTCACATTCACCAACGACCAATCATGTTGATATTGTTCAGCTTGTCCGGAGATTTTGGCGCCACGCCAATCAAATGAAGCACCATAAAGGGTGCTGTCACTCGGCTTGAGATCTAGGTCAATCAACAGATTATCGAATGCTTCACCTTGCCAATACAGTTGTGAGGCAGAGAGTTGGGTTTTTCCATAAGGTAGCAGTGAGTTGTCGTCTTCCCATTTTGGTGCGGAGATCTGAAGGTCGATGCCTCGCGCATTAAAGTCTGGGGTCGAGAAATCTAGATTATTGATCGCCAGCTGACGCAGCTTGAGGTTTGGTTGGGTAAACACTGATGTGAGTGTTGTTAGATCGTCGGCTTCTAACTGTAGTCCGCTGATCAACACAGAGTCTAAAACCAGTTTGGCTTCAAGGAGAGAGTCTGGGCTGAACCAAAGATCGATCTTGTCGATATATAGAGGTGTCTGTTTTTCGGGTTGGCTTTGGGTTATGCCCATTAAGGTGATGTGATAAGGCGCCTGATAACCCACATCTTCAATGAACACAGGTTGTTCAATCGTATGTTTGATAAAAAAGTTAGAAACATCCGCACGGTATTGGGTCTGCAGGCTTAATAGCAACGCTGCGATAGTTGCAACGGCGATAGCCAACACAATGCCGAACACCATCAATACCTTTTTCATTCCTTGGAAGCCTTAAATTTCAATAGTCTCAAAATAGAGTGGAACAAAAAGAGTCAGGCAGCAACAAAAAAGCCCCTCAAAAGAGGGGCTTGCTACAAAAATATCATTTTAAATTGGGCGTTTGCTTTTGGCTAAGCCCGAGCAGATGATTGGATTAGTCCAGTTGTGGGCCTGCCGCAACCAGTGACTTACCTTCAGCGTTGTCCGTGTACTTATCAAAGTTGTTGATGAAGCGCTCTGCTAGATCTTTCGCTTTGCTTTCCCATTGTAGAGGGTCAGTGTACGTATCGCGTGGGTCAAGGATCGCTGGGTCAACATCGTGCAGTGCTAGAGGCACTTCTAGGTTAAACATAGGGATAACCTTAGTCTCAGCCTTATCGATTGAGCCATCTAGGATAGCGTCGATGATGCCGCGAGTATCTTGGATAGAGATACGTTTACCAGTACCGTTCCAACCTGTGTTCACTAGGTAAGCTTCAGCGCCAGCCGCTTCCATACGCTTCACAAGTACTTCAGCGTACTGAGTTGGGTGAAGGGTTAGGAATGCCGCACCAAATGCCGCAGAGAAGGTTGGTGTTGGTTCAGTAATACCGCGCTCAGTACCTGCTAGTTTCGCAGTGAAGCCAGATAGGAAGTGGTACTTGGTTTGCTCTGGAGTCAGTTTAGAAACCGGAGGTAGTACACCAAATGCATCAGCAGTCAGGAAGATAACTTTTTGAGCGTGACCTGCTTTTGATACTGGCTTAACGATGTTGTCGATGTGGTGAATCGGGTAAGAAACACGAGTGTTCTCAGTTTTTGAACCGTCATCAAAATCGATAGAGCCATCGCCACGAACCGTTACGTTTTCTAGCAGTGCATCACGACGGATTGCATTGTAGATTTCTGGTTCTGCTTCTTTAGATAGACGGATGGTCTTCGCGTAACAACCACCTTCGAAGTTGAAGATACCGTCGTCGTCCCAACCGTGCTCATCATCACCGATTAGCTGACGTTTAGGATCCGTTGATAGAGTTGTTTTACCTGTACCTGATAGACCGAAGAATACCGCTACGTCGCCTTTCTCGCCGACGTTTGCGCTACAGTGCATTGAAGCGATACCTTGCAGAGGAAGTAGGTAGTTCATCATTGCGAACATACCTTTCTTCATCTCACCGCCGTACCAAGTACCACCGATGATTTGAACACGCTCTGTGAGGTTGAAAGCAACAAAGTTTTCAGAGTTTAGCCCCTGCTTTTCCCAGTTAGGGTTCGTTGTTTTAGCACCGTTCATGACCACGAAATCAGGTTCGAACGTCGCTAGCTCTTCGTCAGTTGGACGAATGAACATGTTCTTAACGAAGTGCGCTTGCCACGCTACTTCTGTGATAATACGTACACTTAAGCGCGTATCTGGGTTAGCACCACAATAACCGTCAATGACAAACAGACGCTTGCCAGATAGCTGAGTTGTCACAAGCTCTTTCAGCTCATTCCATACTTCAGTTGTAATCGGTTTGTTATCATTTTTGCCTTGATCTGACCACCACATGGTATCGCGCGTAGTGTCATCTTTAACAATGTACTTATCTTTTGGTGAGCGGCCAGTAAAGATACCAGTGTCAACTGCAACCGAGCCTAGTTCCGTTACTACGCCTTTTTCGTAGCCTTCCAAACCTGGCAGTGTTTCTTCAACGAATAACTGCTCGTAGCTAGGATTACGAAGAACTTCAGTAACGCCAGTCAGTCCGTGCTTAGTTAGATCAATTTGTGCAGCCTTAGTATGTTCCATAACGGTCATAGGTGCTCCTTGTAGGATATTTTGTAGGGATTTTGTATTAATTTTTTATTGTTATCTGCTCACCATGCTAGCAACGAGACTCGGGGGAAACAGGGATACAGCTCAAAAAATATCCATATTAACCATGAGGTTTTAAGTGTCTCGTCACATATTGGCCTAACTAGTCTATCCTGTACGCAAACCTTTGCGCTAGGGGCGAGAACATTATTAATTGATTAAAATTAAGCGGTGATTTTATTACGAGATGTTACGGAGTTTGCGCTATTTTGATCACAAAAAAGGCCAGCTTAGCGCTGACCTTTTTGGGGTAAATTACGTGTTTTTGGTACGCTGTAAATTAATGAACCGTATTGCTGCCTTTATCTGCTGCTTCTGCGTACAGAGCATCAACATCGTTCTTGTCGAACGAGTAGTTTGTGCCACAGTAATCGCAGTGAAGACCAACGCTTCCTTCGGTGCTTAGGATGTCGTAGATCTCTTCTTGAGCAACGGTAATGATAGCAGCGCCACTTCTTTCGCGAGAGCACCCACAGAAGAACTGAACTGGTTGTGGTGTGAACAGTTGTACTTTTTCTTGGTTGTACAGGCGGTAAAGCAATTCGTTCGCTTCTAGAGAAAATAGCTCTTCGTTTTTAACGGTGTCTGTTAGTTGCTCTAGGTGCTCGAAGTCATCTGGCGAACCAGTGCCGTCTGGCATCACTTGTAGCAACATACCTGCAGCGTGTGCTTTGCCTTCATGTTCGCCAGTGCGCAGCCATAGACGAGTCTTAAGTTGTTCCGAGTTAGCGAAGTAGCCTTCAAGTACTTGGGCAAGCGTATCACCTTCAAGGCCAACGATGCCTTGGTAACGCTCACCTTTCTTAGGATCGATGGTGATCACTAGGTGGCCTTTACCGATTAGGTCGTGTAGACCTGCGTCGTCTGCGATATCGCCTTCAAAGCGAGCAACACCACGGATCTTTTGATCGTGATCGCCATTGATAACTGCTAGAGATACTGGACCGTCACCTTGCAATTGCATAGTGATAGATCCTTCAAACTTTAGGGTCGCAGTTAATAGCGTTGTTGATACCAGTAGCTCACCCAGTAGTTTTTGTACTGGCGCTGGGTATTCCTTGCTAGAAATAATCTGTTGGTACGCTTCATCCATTTGTACCAATTCACCACGTACTGATAGGTCTTCAAATAGGTAGCGATTTAAAACATTACTTGTAGACATTGGGTCTGCCATTTGGCTATTCCTTCTAGCTTATTGATGCTTGAACTTGATGATGTCACGACGTTGCTTCTTATCAGGGCGACGCTCTGGAGCTGGGTTATGAGCATTTAGTTTACGTTGTGTCGCAAACTCTTCTCTTTTTGCCAAGCTCTCGGTGGTTTCTTCATAGAGGGTTTGAGCGATCGGAGCTCCGCCACGATGGGCTGAGATTTTCTCGATCGTAACCGTCTTTTCTTCATTACCTTGGCGCAATGTAATCACAGCCCCAAGTTCGACAATTTTACTTGGCTTGCTGCGCTGACCATTATAGTGGACTTTGCCACCATCGACCATGTTACGAGCAATAGACCGAGTTTTGTAAAAGCGTGCTGCCCACAACCATTTATCGAGTCTGACAGCTTCATTAGAAGTTTTCATATAGGGCTGTGCCTTATTAAGTGAGAAATGAATGCGGTTTAACTGTAGTGAACAGTGCGCAACATGTTTTTGATGATGCTTATCACATTAGATAGAGGTTTTATGTGGAGGCGGTTAGCATTTTTTTCAAGTCATAATACAAAATAGCCATGTAATGCCGATTTATAGATTTGCTATGATATAGTTCAGGATCTTATTGCTTAAATAAGCTTGGTATCGAACGAATGAATAAAAAAGCTGAAAGTTTAATGATTTGCAGCGTTTGTCGTCATGAAAAGGGACTAGGAAAGTGAACTTTTTAGAGCTCAAAAATCGCGTAGGGAATTCTCCTATGTTGAGCCGCTTATTAGATAATGGATTTGTACTTCAGCAGAAACTAAGCTTAGCGACCTGTTGTGTATTGATTGCAGCTTCCGCATGGATCTTAGGACAGCTTGCATGGTTTATTGAGCCTGCTGAGCACACAGTCGTGCCTTGGAAAGCAACAGCTTCATCGTCTTCTACTCCTCAATCGACCTTTGATATCTCTTCTTTGCAGCAGAGCAACATGTTTGGTGCTTATAACCCAACCACGCCCGCTGTAGTTGAACAGCAAGTTATCCAAGATGCACCAAAGACGCGACTGAACTTGGTTTTGGTTGGTGCGGTAGCGAGTTCAAATCCAAAATTAAGCTTAGCGGTGATTGCCAATCGCGGTACACAAGCGACTTATGGGATTAATGAAGAGATTGAAGGCACCCGAGCTAAGCTTAAAGCCGTATTAGTCGACCGCGTAATCATTGATAACTCAGGGCGAGACGAAACCTTGATGCTTGAAGGTATTGAGTACAAGCGTTTGGCTGTATCAGCGCCTGCGCCACCTCGTAGCTCTTCTTCGGTTCGTGGTAATAATCCGGCTTCAGCAGAAGAGAAGCTTGATGAAATTAAAGCGAAGATAATGAAAGATCCGCAACAAATCTTCCAATATGTTCGACTGTCCCAGGTCAAGCGTGACGATAAAGTGATCGGTTATCGTGTGAGCCCTGGCAAAGATTCAGAACTTTTTAACTCTGTTGGGCTCCAAAACGGAGATATTGCCACTCAGTTAAATGGACAAGACCTGACAGACCCTGCTGCTATGGGCAACATATTCCGTTCCATCTCAGAACTAACAGAGCTAAATCTGGTGGTCGAGAGAGATGGTCAACAACATGAAGTGTTTATTGAATTTTAAAACTTTGCGTCTAACGAAGGACGAAAGTGTAGGAGAAGTACGTGAAGCATTGGTTTAAGAAAAGTGCATGGTTATTGGCAGGAAGCTTGATCTGCACACCCGCAGCCATCGCGAGTGATTTTAGTGCCAGCTTTAAAGGCACTGATATTCAAGAGTTTATTAATATTGTTGGTCGTAACCTAGAGAAGACGATCATCGTTGACCCTTCGGTGCGTGGAAAAATCGATGTACGCAGCTACGACGTACTCAATGAAGAGCAATATTACAGCTTCTTCCTAAACGTATTGGAAGTGTATGGCTACGCGGTTGTCGAAATGGACTCGGGTGTTCTTAAGGTCATCAAGGCCAAGGATTCGAAAACATCGGCAATTCCAGTCGTTGGAGACAGTGATACGATCAAAGGCGACAAGGTGGTGACACGTGTTGTGACGGTTCGTAATGTCTCGGTGCGTGAACTTTCTCCTCTGCTTCGTCAACTAAACGACAATGCAGGCGCGGGTAACGTTGTGCACTACGACCCAGCCAACATCATCCTTATTACAGGCCGAGCGGCGGTAGTAAACCGTTTAGCTGAAATCATCAAGCGTGTTGACCAAGCGGGTGATAAAGAGATTGAAGTCGTTGAGCTAAAGAATGCTTCTGCGGCAGAAATGGTACGTATCGTTGATGCACTAAGCAAAACCACAGATGCCCAAAACACACCAGCCTTCCTACAACCTAAATTAGTTGCCGATGAACGTACCAATGCGATCCTTATCTCAGGTGACCCTAAGGTACGTAGCCGTTTAAGAAGGCTGATTGAACAGCTTGATGTTGAAATGGCAACCAAGGGCAATAACCAAGTTATTTACCTTAAATACGCAAAAGCAGAAGATTTAGTTGATGTGCTGAAAGGCGTGTCGGATAACCTGCAATCAGAGAAGCAAACTTCAACTAAAGGCAGTTCATCGCAGCGCAATCAAGTGATGATCTCCGCTCACAGTGACACCAACTCTTTAGTGATTACCGCACAGCCGGACATCATGAATGCGCTACAAGATGTGATCGCACAGTTGGATATTCGTCGTGCACAAGTATTGATTGAAGCACTGATTGTCGAAATGGCCGAAGGTGACGGCGTTAACCTTGGTGTGCAATGGGGCAACCTTGAAACGGGTGCCATGATTCAGTACAGCAACACTGGCGCTTCCATTGGTGGTGTGATGGTTGGCCTAGAAGAAGCAAAAGATTCAACAACAACCAAAGCTGTTTATGATGAAAATAATAACTTCTTACGTAATGAAACCACGACAGAAGAAGGCGATTATTCTACATTGGCTTCTGCTCTTTCTGGCGTTAATGGCGCCGCAATGAGCGTAGTGATGGGTGACTGGACCGCCTTGATCAGTGCAGTAGCGACCGATTCAAATTCAAATATCCTATCTTCTCCAAGTATCACCGTGATGGATAACGGCGAAGCGTCGTTCATTGTGGGCGAAGAGGTGCCTGTTTTAACTGGCTCGACCGCAGGCTCAAGTAACGATAACCCATTCCAAACGGTTGAACGTAAAGAAGTGGGTATCAAGCTAAAAGTCGTGCCACAAATCAATGAAGGTGACTCAGTTCAGCTGCAAATAGAACAAGAAGTATCGAACGTATTGGGCGCCAATGGTGCGGTTGATGTGCGTTTTGCTAAGCGTCAGCTAAATACGTCAGTGATTGTTCAAGACGGTCAAATGCTGGTGCTTGGTGGCTTGATTGACGAGCGAGCACTGGAAAGTGAATCTAAGGTGCCGTTCTTGGGTGATATCCCTGTTCTAGGACACCTGTTCAAATCAACCAGTACTCAGGTTGAAAAAAAGAACTTAATGGTCTTCATCAAACCAACCATTATTCGTGATGGTATGACAGCCGATGGTATCACTCAGCGTAAATACAACTTCATCCGTGCTGAGCAGTTGTACAAGGCTGAGCAAGGGCTGAAATTAATGGCAGATGATAACATCCCGGTATTGCCTAAATTTGGTGCCGACATGAATCACCCGGCTGAAATTCAAGCCTTCATCGATCAAATGGAACAAGAATAATGGCTGAATTGGTAGGGGCGGCACGTACTTATCAGCGCTTGCCGTTTAGCTTTGCGAATCGCTATAAGATGGTGTTGGAGTATCAACATCCAGAGCGCGCACCGATACTTTATTATGTTGAGCCACTGAAATCGGCGGCGATCATTGAAGTGAGTCGAGTGGTGAAAAATGGTTTCACGCCACAAGCGATTACTCTCGATGAGTTTGATAAAAAGCTGACCGATGCTTATCAGCGTGACTCGTCAGAAGCTCGTCAGCTAATGGAAGACATTGGTGCTGATAGTGATGATTTCTTCTCACTAGCGGAAGAACTACCTCAAGACGAAGACTTACTTGAATCAGAAGATGATGCACCAATCATCAAGTTAATCAATGCGATGCTGGGTGAGGCGATCAAAGAGGGTGCTTCGGATATACACATCGAAACCTTTGAAAAGTCACTTTGTATCCGTTTCCGAGTTGATGGTGTGCTGCGTGATGTTCTAGCGCCAAGCCGTAAACTGGCTCCGCTATTGGTTTCACGTGTCAAGGTTATGGCTAAACTGGATATTGCAGAAAAACGCGTGCCACAAGATGGCCGTATCTCTCTGCGTATCGGTGGTCGAGCGGTTGATGTTCGTGTCTCAACCATGCCTTCTTCGCACGGTGAGCGTGTGGTAATGCGTCTGTTGGACAAAAACGCCACTCGTCTAGACTTGCACAGCTTAGGTATGACAGCAGAGAACCACGAAAACTTCCGTAAGCTGATTCAGCGCCCACACGGCATTATCTTGGTGACCGGCCCGACAGGTTCAGGTAAATCGACGACCTTGTACGCAGGCCTGCAAGAACTCAACAGCAATGAACGAAACATTTTAACCGTTGAAGACCCGATCGAATTCGATATCGATGGCATTGGTCAAACACAAGTGAACCCTAAGGTTGATATGACCTTTGCGCGAGGCTTACGTGCCATTCTTCGTCAAGATCCTGATGTGGTCATGATTGGTGAGATCCGTGATTTGGAAACCGCAGAGATCGCTGTCCAAGCCTCTTTGACAGGTCACTTAGTTATGTCGACTCTGCATACCAATACTGCCGTTGGTGCGATTACACGTCTGCGTGATATGGGCATTGAACCTTTCTTGATCTCTTCTTCACTGCTGGGTGTTTTGGCTCAGCGCTTGGTTCGTACCTTATGTAACGAATGTAAAGAACCTTATGAAGCCGATAAAGAGCAGAAGAAACTGTTTGGGTTGAAGAAGAAAGAAAGCCTGACGCTTTACCATGCCAAAGGTTGTGAAGAGTGTGGCCATAAGGGTTATCGAGGTCGTACTGGTATTCATGAGCTGCTGATGATTGATGACTCAGTACAAGAGCTGATTCACAGTGAAGCGGGTGAGCAGGCGATTGATAAAGCAATTCGTGGCACAACACCAAGTATTCGAGATGATGGCTTGAGCAAAGTTCTGAAAGGGGTAACTTCCCTAGAAGAAGTGATGCGCGTGACCAAGGAAGTCTAGTATGGCGGCATTTGAATACAAAGCACTGGATGCCAAAGGCAAAAGTAAAAAAGGCTCAATTGAAGCAGATAATGCTCGTCAGGCTCGCCAAAGAATAAAAGAGCTTGGCTTGATGCCGGTTGAGATGACCGAGGCTAAAGCAAAAACAGCAAAAGGTGCTCAGCCATCGACTAGCTTTAAACGCGGCATCAGTACACCTGATCTTGCGCTTATTACTCGTCAAATATCAACGCTTGTTCAATCTGGTATGCCGTTGGAAGAGTGCTTGAAAGCCGTTGCCGAACAGTCTGAGAAACCTCGTATTCGCACCATGCTACTCGCGGTGAGATCTAAGGTGACTGAAGGTTATTCGTTAGCAGACAGCTTGTCTGATTATCCCCATATCTTCGATGAGCTATTCAGAGCCATGGTTGCTGCTGGTGAGAAGTCAGGACACCTCGATGCGGTATTGGAACGATTGGCTGACTACGCAGAAAACCGTCAGAAGATGCGTTCTAAGTTGCTGCAAGCGATGATCTACCCAATCGTGCTGGTGGTGTTTGCGGTGACGATTGTGTCGTTCCTACTGGCAACGGTAGTGCCTAAGATCGTTGAGCCTATTATCCAAATGGGACAAGAGCTTCCTCAGTCGACACAATTTTTATTAGCATCGAGTGAATTTATCCAGAATTGGGGCATCCAATTACTGGTGTTGACCATTGGTGTGATTGTGTTGGTTAAGACTGCGCTGAAAAAGCCGGGCGTTCGCATGAGCTGGGATCGCAAATTATTGAGCATCCCGTTGATCGGCAAGATAGCGAAAGGGATCAACACCTCTCGCTTTGCACGAACACTTTCTATCTGTACCTCTAGTGCGATTCCTATCCTTGAAGGGATGAAGGTCGCGGTAGATGTGATGTCGAATCATCACGTGAAACAACAAGTATTACAGGCATCAGATAGCGTTAGAGAAGGGGCAAGCCTGCGTAAAGCGCTTGATCAAACCAAACTCTTTCCCCCGATGATGCTGCATATGATCGCCAGTGGTGAGCAGAGTGGCCAATTGGAACAGATGCTGACAAGAGCGGCAGATAACCAGGATCAAAGCTTTGAATCGACGGTTAATATCGCGTTAGGCATTTTTACCCCAGCGCTTATTGCGTTGATGGCAGGCTTAGTGCTGTTTATCGTGATGGCGACGCTGATGCCAATGCTTGAAATGAACAATTTGATGAGTGGTTAACCTGCCGCTCATCAGACGTTAGTTTTTGGATTATCGAGAAGAAGGACATCATTCCCCTTAACTCGCTATCTGTAATTTGGAGAAAATAATGAAAAATAAAATGAAAAAACAGTCAGGCTTTACCCTATTAGAAGTCATGGTTGTTGTCGTTATCCTTGGTGTTCTAGCAAGTTTTGTTGTACCTAACCTGTTGGGCAACAAAGAGAAGGCGGATCAACAAAAAGCCATCACTGATATTGTGGCGCTAGAGAATGCGCTCGACATGTACAAACTGGATAACAGCGTTTACCCAACAACGGATCAAGGCCTTGACGGGTTGGTGACAAAGCCAAGCAGTCCAGAGCCTCGTAACTACCGAGACGGAGGTTACATCAAGCGTCTACCTAACGACCCATGGGGCAATGAGTACCAATACCTAAGCCCTGGCGATAACGGCACAATTGATATCTTCACTCTTGGCGCAGATGGTCAAGAAGGTGGTGAAGGTATTGCTGCGGATATTGGCAACTGGAACATGCAGGACTTCCAATAAGCTTCGGCTTGTTGTCGGTTGATACGTTCCTGTTGTTTGATTCGTTATTGTCGCTTGATACGTTATTGATGGTAGTACGCAAAAAATGGAGTCTACAAGGTGAAAACTAAGCAAACACAGCCAGGTTTCACCTTGATTGAGATTCTTCTGGTGTTGGTATTACTGTCAGTATCGGCGGTCGCGGTGATCTCGACCATCCCTACCAATAGCAAAGATGTTGCTAAAAAATACGCTCAAAGCTTTTATCAGCGAGTTCAATTACTCAATGAAGAGGCTATTTTGAGTGGCTTAGATTTTGGTGTTCGTGTTGATGAAAAGAAATCGACCTATGTACTGATGGCGCTTAAGTCTGAAGGCTGGCAAGAAGTCGAATTTGAAAAAATTCCCTCTTTAACTGAACTACCGGAAGAGCTCGCATTGTCACTGACTCTAGGTGGTGGTGCATGGGAAGATGATGATCGGTTGTTCAATCCAGGAAGCTTGTTTGATGAAGATATGTTTGCGGATCTTGAAGAGGATAAGAAGCCGAAACCACCACAGATCTACATCTTGTCGAGTGCTGAAATGACACCGTTTGTACTATCGTTTTATCCTAATACGGGTGACACCATACAAGATGGTTGGCGTATTCGAGTGTTGGACAATGGTGTCATTCGATTACTAGAGCCTGGAGAAGAAGATGAAGAGGAATAACCGTTCTCCTTCTCGTTATCGTGGCATGACCCTTGGTTCTCGAGGAATGACGCTGCTTGAGGTATTGGTTGCGCTCGCTATCTTTGCGACCGCGGCGATCAGTGTGATTCGTGCTGTCACCCAGCACATCAATACCCTCAGTTATCTAGAAGAAAAAACCTTTGCTGCTATGGTCGTTGATAATCAAATGGCCTTGGTGATGTTGCACCCTGAGAAGCTAAAAAAAGTACAGGGTACACAAGAGCTGGCTGGAAGAGAGTGGTTCTGGAAGGTTACGCCAATCGATACTAGTGATGATTTATTAAAGGCGTTTGATGTGAGTGTGGCAACCAGTAAACAAGCTTCTCCAGTCGTCACGGTGCGCAGCTATGTGGTCAAGTAAGAGCATGTCCGCCAATAAGCGTGTGTCTCGTACACAAGGTCTATCTTCGAACGGGAGAGGCTTTACCTTAATTGAGGTTTTGGTCTCTATCGCTATCTTTGCCACGTTAAGCATGGCGGCTTATCAGGTAGTCAATCAGGTTCAGCGCAGCAACGAGCTTTCAATCGAGCGCAGTGCTCGTTTAAATCAACTGCAACGTAGCTTGGTCATTTTAGATAATGATTTTCGCCAGATGGCGGTACGACAATTTCGTACCAACGGTGAAGAAACATCATCTAAGCTGATATTAATTAAAGAGTATTTACTGGATTCCGACAGCGTTGGCATCATGTTCACTCGCCTTGGTTGGCATAACCCACAGCAGCAGTTTCCTCGCGGAGAAGTCACCAAAGTGGGTTATCGCATTAAAGAAGAAACACTTGAGCGTGTGTGGTGGCGTTACCCCGATACCCCTGCAGGCCAAGAAGGTGTGATTACGCCTTTGCTTGATGATGTTGAAAACTTGGAATTCGAGTTTTATGACGGAAGCCGCTGGGGGAAAGAGTGGCAAACCGACAAATCGCTACCGAAAGCGGTAAGATTAAAGCTAACCCTGAAAGATTATGGTGAGATAGAGCGTGTTTATCTCACTCCCGGTGGCACGCTAGATCAGGCCGATGATTCTTCAAACAGTGACTCTTCAGGCAGTAATGAGGGGAATAATGACTCATCGAACTAACAAGCGTGCAGCGAACATACCTGTTCTAGGGCGCAGGCAGCGTGGTGTCGCGCTGATCATTATTTTGATGCTATTGGCGATCATGGCAACCATTGCTGGCAGCATGTCCGAGCGTTTGTTTACACAATTCAAACGTGTTGGTAATCAACTGAATTACCAACAGGCTTATTGGTACAGCATTGGTGTAGAAGCGCTTGTGCAAGACGGCATTAGGCAAAGTTACAAAGACAGTGATACCGTGAACCTAAGCCAACCATGGGCGTTAGAAGAGCAGGTATACCCATTGGATTATGGCCAAGTTAAGGGCCGCATTGTTGATGCTCAGGCTTGCTTTAATCTTAATTCGTTAGCTGGGGTGGCGAGCACTTCAAGTAACCAGACACCTTATTTGATCACGGTTTGGCAAACCTTATTAGAAAATCAAGACGTTGAGCCTTATCAGGCTGAGGTTATCGCAAACTCAACGTGGGAATTTGTTGACGCAGATACCCGAACCACCTCTTCAGCGGGGGTAGAAGACAGCACCTATGAAGCGATGAAGCCATCTTATTTGGCGGCGAATGGCTTAATGGCGGATGAATCTGAGCTAAGAGCGGTTTATCAGGTCACGGGTGAAGTCATGAATAAGGTTCGCCCGTTTGTTTGCGCTCTGCCTAGCGACGATTTTCGCTTGAACGTGAATACACTCACGGAAAAGCAGGCACCTTTATTGGAGGCGATGTTTGCACCTGGCTTAAGTGAGTCAGATGCTAAACAGCTAATAGACAAACGCCCATTTGATGGCTGGGATACGGTGGATGCTTTTATGGCTGAACCTGCCATTGTTGGCGTGAGTGCCGCAGTTAGCAAAAAAGCGAAAGCGTATTTAACTGTAGATAGCGCCTATTTTGAGCTAGATGCAGAGGTATTAGTTGAGCAGTCACGTGTACGTATACGGACGCTTTTCTATAGTAGTAATCGAGAAACAGTGACGGTAGTACGCCGTCGTTTTGGAGGAATCAGTGAGCGAGTTTCTGACCGTTCGACTGAGTAGCGAACCACAAAGCCCTGTGCAGTGGTTAGTTTGGTCGACAAGCCAACAAGAAGTGATAGCAAGTGGCGAGTTGTCTAGCTGGGAACAGCTGGATGAGTTAACGCCTTACGCTGAAAAGCGCAGCTGTATCGCTTTATTGCCGGGAAATGAATGCCTAATTAAGCGTGTTGAGATCCCGAAAGGTGCTGCTCGCCAGTTCGATTCTATGCTGCCGTTTTTATTAGAAGACGAAGTCGCACAAGATATCGAAGACTTACACCTGACGATTTTAGATAAAAACTCAACGCACGCTACCGTGTGTGGTGTCGACCACGAATGGTTAAAGCAAGCTTTAGACCTGTTTCGTGAAGCTAATATTATCTTCCGTAAGGTGTTGCCAGATACACTGGCCGTGCCTTTTGAAGAACCTGGCATCAGTGCATTGCAGATCGACCAGCATTGGCTACTGCGCCAAGGCAATTATCAAGCGGTATCGATCAGCGAAGCATGGTTACCGATGTTTTTGCAAAGTGATTGGGTGGTTGCTGATGACGAAGAGCAAGCGACGACTATCTTCAGCTATACAGCAATGCCGAGCGAAGACGTTCAACAGCAAAGCGGCGCGAATTGGCAGGCAAAGCCTGCGGAATTGGTGATGTCTTTACTGAGCCAGCAAGCGATCACAAGCGGCGTAAACTTACTGACTGGCACCTTTAAAACCAAATCTTCATTCAGTAAATATTGGCGCGTATGGCAGAAAGTAGCGATTGCTGCTTGTTTGCTGGTGGCTGTGATTGTGACTCAACAAGTGTTGAAGGTTCAGCAATACGAAGCGCAAGCACAAGCTTACCGCATGGAGAGTGAACGTATCTTTAGAGCCGTACTACCTGGCAAGCAACGCATTCCGACCGTGAGTTACCTCAAGCGTCAAATGAACGATGAAGCTAAGAAATATGGCGGCTCAGGCGATGGTGACTCCTTACTAGGCTGGCTAGCGTTACTGCCAGAAACGTTAGGGCAGGTGAAGTCAATCGAAGTCGAAAGTATTCGCTACGATGGCAACCGCTCTGAGGTTCGACTACAGGCGAAAAGCTCTGATTTCCAACACTTTGAGACTGCGAGAGTGAAGCTCGAAGAGAGGTTTACCGTCGAACAAGGTCCATTAAACCGTAATGGCGATGCCGTATTTGGCAGCTTTACTCTTAAACCCCATCAATAACCTGCGTAAAGAGATCAGTGATGAGAAATATGATTGAGCCACTCCAAGCGTGGTGGACTTCAATAAGTCAAAGAGAGCAACGTTTAGTTATTGGTTGCTCAATTCTATTGGTGGTCGGTGTTGTTTATTGGGGGTTAATCCAGCCACTCAGTCAGCGAGCTGAACTTGCGCAGAGCCGTATTCAAAGTGAGAAGCAACTTCTAGCTTGGGTAACCAATAAAGCCAATGAAGTGGTTGAGTTGCGAGGCAGTGGTGGCATCAGTGCGAGCCAGCCTCTGAATCAATCTGTACCAGCTTCTATGCGTCGCTTTAATATCGAGCTAATACGCGTGCAACCACGTGGCGAAATGTTGCAAGTGTGGGTAAAACCTATGCCTTTTAATAAGTTCGTTGACTGGCTAACATACCTGAAAGAAAAACAGGGTGTGGAGGTTGAGTTTATGGATATTGATCGCTCTGATAACCCCGGGGTTATTGAGGTCAACCGATTACAGTTTAAACGAGGTTAATGTGAAACGCGGTTTATCTTTGAAGTATGGCCTGCTCTTCAGTGGCATCTTTATCGTCTTTTTCTCAGTCAGCCTGTTGCTGCACTTGCCTGCCGCTTTTGCTCTCAAGCATGCGCCCGCTGTGCGTGGTTTAAGCATCGAAGGCGTTGAGGGCACCGTTTGGCAAGGTCGCGCTAACAATATTGCGTGGCAGCGTGTCAATTACGGCTCAGTGCAGTGGGACTTCCAGTTCTCTAAACTATTCCAAGCCAAAGCCGAGCTTGCGGTTCGCTTTGGTCGTAACAGCGATATGAACTTATCCGGTAAAGGTCGTGTTGGATATAGCATGAGCGGTGCTTACGCGGAAAATTTAGTCGCATCCATGCCAGCAAGAAACGTGATGAAATATGCACCGGCTATCCCAGTACCTGTTTCTATTGCAGGACAAGTTGAACTGACGATCAAACATGCGGTTCATGTTCAGCCTTGGTGCCAATCTGGCGAAGGTACGCTTGCTTGGTCTGGTGCAGCTGTCGACTCGCCAGTGGGTTCATTAGACCTCGGCCCTGTGATTGCGGATATTACCTGTGAAGACAACACCATTGCAGCTAAAGGCATCCAGAAGAGTGAGCAAGTGGATAGTGAGTTCTCAGCGAGCGTAACGCCAAATCAAAGCTACACCTCGGCGGCATGGTTTAAGCCGGGTGCGGAATTCCCACCAGCGATGCAGAGCCAGCTTAAGTGGCTGGGTAACCCTGATAGCCAAGGTAAGTACCAGTTTACTTATCAAGGTCGTTTTTAGCTAAACAGCTAAGGGCGACTAAATTACGAGATATAAAAAACGGGCACCTCATTGAGGTGCCCGTTTTGTTTGAATCGTCGAGAGTGACAGCGAGCAAGCTCGCCTAGTCTTTACCTTGTAAGATCTCTGCCCACGGTAAGTCAGCATCACCAAGCACAATGAAGTTCGGGTTCTCAAGCGTCTCTCTTTCATTGTACGAAAGCGGTTCTAGTTGAGTACTTAAGATGCGACCGCCAGCTTCTTCAACAATGCACTGCGTTGCGGCGGTATCCCACTCTCCGGTTGGTCCAAGGCGCAGATAACAATCCACAGCACCCTCTGCTACTAAACATGCCTTAAGCGCTGCTGAGCCTAGAGGAACTAAATCATAATTCCATGCTGAGCTCATACGGCTAGTGATGCGATTGATGTCTTGGCGACGGCTGATCGCCATTGCGATTGACTGGTTTGGCAGCTCTTGACGATGCGTTTTAATCTTAACGCTGTCATTAAGGTCTGGGATCTTCCAAGCCCCTTTGCCACTGTAAGCGTAATAGCTCACACCGGAAACGGGTGCATATACTACGCCCATTACTGGCTTGTTATGTTCAATTAGGGCGATAATTGTCGCGAAATCACCACTTCGTGCAATGAACTCTTGCGTACCGTCCAGTGGGTCAACTAACCAGTAGCGATCCCACTGAGAGCGTTGCTCTAGGCTGATGTCTGCGGCTTCTTCAGACAGCACTGGAATGTCAGGCGTGAGCTCACTGAGCTTTTTCGAGATCAGCTTGTGTGCCGCAAGGTCGGCACTGGTGACTGGTGTGTCATCACTCTTAGTGAACTCTTCGTAATCTTTTTTCTCGTAGATCTCTAAAATCAGTTGTCCTGCAGAGCGAGCAATCTCAATGACAGAGGGTAGGAGGTGAGACAAATCTTTTGTTATTGGCATAAATGTTCTCTTACTCTTAGAGCGAGCCTGAATGTTCTAGTTATTGTTTAATACACGAAGGCTTAAAAGCAGGGCTGTAATACTCCGAGCCTCACAGAAATCGAGATGTGTTAACAGTTCTTCGGCTTGAGCAAGTGGCCAGCGCACAATATCGAGAGGCTCTGGCTCATCACCTTCTAGCTTTTCTGGGTAGAGGTCTTCTGCAATAAACAGCGTCATTTTGCTAGAGAAGTAAGAGGGTGCAAGGATCACTTCCTTCAGCGGAGTAAGCTTGTTGGCACCGAAGCCTATCTCTTCTTTGAGTTCGCGAACGGCGGCTTCGTTTGGCTGCTCACCTGGATCAATCAGCCCTTTTGGAAAGCCAAGTTCGTAGCGTTCAGTTCCCGCTGCATATTCACGTACTAATAGAATATCGCCTTGCTCAGTAATAGGAACCATCATCACTGCGTTGCGCCCGCTGGGCTTCATGCGTTCGTAAGTGCGCTCTTCGCCGTTTGAAAAGCGTAAGTCGAGAGACTCGATAGAGAATAGTCTTGATTGAGCGACAGTTTGTTTAGCCAAAATCTCTGGCTTGGTCCTTTTCGTCATTGCGCTCGCTCCTTAGCTCATTGGAATTCTTTCTTATAAAGTCATTCTAATATAGGGGAAATGACCTTGAGTTCCTAGATCCGAGTTTTCATATCCGAAAATTATTGAAGCAGGAATCGATTACGATCACTTGAATACCTTACTCAAGATGGTAACGAGGTGAAAATATGGTTGTATAGCAAGAGAGTATAGAGAGAACGCGATAGTCCTAACTTGCTTATCCACATAACAAAAAAGGTTGATGCTTGCGCATCAACCTTTCAAATAACAACTAACACTAAATCAGTGATTAGTAGTAAGAGTGCTCACCACGATCGTGTTCAGTTGCATCACGAACCGCAGTCAGTTCACCTTCGAATTGTTGAAGAAGTTCTTTCTCGATGCCTTCTTTTAGCGTTACATCAACCATAGAACAACCGTTACAGCCGCCACCGAATGCAACGATAGCAGCACCGTCTTCAGTGATTTCTACCAAGCTAACGTGACCGCCGTGACCAGCAAGCTGTGGGTTCACTTGAGTTTGGATTGCGTATTCAACGCGCTCTAGAAGTGGTGCATCGTCTGATACTTTACGCATCTTAGCGTTTGGTGCTTTAAGTGTTAGTTGAGAGCCCATTTTGTCAGTAACGAAGTCAATTTCAGCTTCATCTAGGAACGGTAGGCTTAGCTCATCAACGTAAGCAGAGAAAGCGTCGAAAGAAAGCTTAGTGTCAGACGCTTCGATAGCATCTGTTGGGCAGTAAGAAACACCACACTCAGCGTTTTGTGTGCCTGGGTTTACCACGAACACACGAATGTTTGTACCTTCAGGCTGCTGTGACAGCAGATTGGCAAAGTGAGTTTGAGCTGTTTCTGTAATAGTAATATTTGACACGACGAATACCTGAGTAGATTTGTAGGTTATTAGCGCCATTCTACTCCTGTCAGATTTGTAATTCAGCCCTTTTTTGTTGGATTGCTGTACAAGTGGCGATTCACAGCTTTTATCCAGAGGGCTCAGGAGTGCGGCAGATGCAGTAAATATCAATCCTTTTCACGTCCACTTCAAGTAGTAATTGGCATAATTGATACACAGTACTGCCGGTGGTTACAACATCATCAATTATCGCGACGTGAGAAGGGACAGTTCCTTGAAAGTCTTGTTTTCGAAGCGTAAAAGCGCTCTTTAGATTAAGTAAGCGTGCGGATTTAGTCAGCCCTTGCTGAGAAGCGGTTGAGCGAATTCGACGGAACAGTACCTCATCTTTAACGCCAAGTTCTTGAGCTGTGTAATTAGCAAGCAGCTGACTTTGATTAAAGCCACGATGAATATATCGACGCCAATGCAGCGGTACGCTGGTGATCAGCGGAGCAGGGTGCTCGATACGTGAAGCCAATAACTTTGACAGATCGCGTGCAAACCAAAACTTATCGGCGTACTTCATTTGTTGAATGTAACGTGCTGTTGGAAAGGTGTAATCCCCAACGCAATAGAGACGATGCCAAGGTGGAGGTTGAGATAAACACTGTCCGCACTGCTCTACTGTGAGCAGTGTTTTTAAACCACATCGTTGGCAGCGAGGAACTGACTCAAAGAGATTAAGACAAGAATCACACCATCGAGGGTGAGCATCGCTATGCGACTTATCTAGCTTGCACAGGTGGCATTGAGGTGTGACCAGACGTGGTGTGTGTTTTTGTAGCCAATCAGATAACATAGCTCGTGATGCTTTTGGGTTAAGGTGTTCCTTTTACTCACCATACTGAAAAGCACAGATAATCGCCGATGAAAAAAGTAGGGAATATTGAGAATGAGTGACGGGTTATATTGGCATGTTTCTGGGCAAGGGCCTGATTTAGTACTGGTTCATGGCTGGGGAATGAACGGTGCGGTGTGGCAACAAACCGTTAATGTATTACAAGCTGATTTCCGAGTGCATGTTGTCGATTTACCAGGATATGGACACAGCGCACACTGCCACGCTCAAGATCTTGAAGAGATTGCTCAGCAGCTGTTGGCCGAAGCGCCTAAACAAGCTATTTGGGTGGGTTGGTCACTGGGTGGTTTGGTCGTAACGCACATGGCTCTCCATCACTCAGACTACGTGAGTAAGCTGGTGACTGTCGCCAGTTCTCCTAAATTCTCGGCCTCAAAAGAGCCAGTGTTATGGCGAGGCATTCAGCCAAACGTATTAAGCGCATTCACCGAACAACTGGTTGAAGATTTCCAAACCACCATCGAACGCTTTATGGCATTGCAAGCTATGGGTAGCCCTTCAGCAAGACAAGATGTAAAACAGCTCAAGCAAGCGGTGCTGTCTCGCCCATTACCGAACCCTGATTCATTATTAGCAGGACTAAAGATGCTGTCGGATGTCGACCTGCGTGAACAACTGCCTGAGATTTCAGTACCAATGTTGCGCTTGTATGGCCGATTAGATGGATTGGTGCCAATCAAGGTTGCGAAAGACTTGGGCGTAGCCTTGCCTCATACCGAGCAATATATCTTTACTCAGTCTTCACATGCGCCGTTTATGACCGAAGCCGATGCCTTTTGCAGTGAACTGGTTAGCTTCGCGCAAAAATAATCGCTAAATTTATATCCGGCTTGGTCGATATATAAGCTAATACCAATCACAGTAAGTAAGTGTTCAAAAATAGCGTAGGTAAAAGGCTTGAGAACAAGGCAGCTTTTTTTTGACAAGTAGTTTCGATAAGTAGTTATTCTACAATCAAAAAATCTAACGCCGTTATCGAGTATTTTAACAAGCTAGGATGATCAGTTATTTACTACGATTGGTATAACACCAACGTGTTGCTTGATACTCAGACCTAACTCTCTCCTGAGCTGATTGCGGTAAGTTGGGCTATGCCTGTTGTGCTGACTCACAGTACAACAGCGTTATAGCAATAACGATGGGCGATTCTTGAGGAGTTCGCGATGATTGTGTCACCTGCAACTGCAGTGAGTGTGCCACTTATCGCCCCGTCCGTTAATGTGCAAACAGAGCAAGTTGCGCGTGATAATAGAGTTCGAGAGCCTGTTGCTCCCGCAGTAGCGTTGGCGAAAACCAATGCAGAGCGAAAGGTAAAGTCGGACGATAAGCGAAGGCAGCAGTCGGCTTGGGATCCTTCAGACCATCCTGGTTATGAAATGGAGAACGAGTCAGAGGCCAATTCGATTAGCCAAGAAGAGTCACAAGATCCTTTTGATAGGCTGTTCAGCTTGTTGGCACTGAGAACTTACAGTGCTGACCAAGGAAAGGGCTATACCATGCGTTTTCGCCTGCCAAAGCATGTTTTAGATGCGGCGATTCAGGAGGGACAGATGGAGAAACGACGTAAGGTCATAAAATATCATTATGGTCATGCTGTTGCGCCTCATGCTCCATCAGAGATGCTAGTTGTTTTGTAAAACGATCGTGTTGTGATTAGAACGCGCAGAATACAACCAAGCTTCGATGTCTTTTTTGAACACATAATAAAAACCTGCATACCCTAAGGGATGCAGGTTTTCTGTTTTAGGCGATTCAGTTTTTCAGATACGCTAACGGATTATTTTTTCGCTTTAGCAAAAGCAGCGGCAAAAGCACCACCCATCGCCGCGTTTTGCTGCGGTTCCTCACGGCGGCGTTGTCCACCTTGTGAATTTTGATTCGGGCGGTTTTGCGTGCGAGATGCACTTGAACGTTGCGCGCGGTTGTCTTGTCCCGGCTCGTCTTTCATACGCATGCTTAGTGCAATACGTTTACGCTGAACATCTACTTCCATCACTTTCACTTTCACGATGTCACCCGCTTTAACCACTTCACGTGGGTCAGAGACAAAGCGATCGGTGAGCGCTGAAATGTGCACTAAGCCATCTTGGTGAACACCAATGTCAACGAAGGCACCAAAGTTAGCAACGTTCGACACCACACCTTCTAGAATCATGCCTGGTTCTAGGTCTGAAACGCTGTTTACGCCATCGGCGAAGGTTGCAGTCTTGAACTCAGGGCGAGGGTCGCGTCCCGGCTTATCCAGCTCCTTGATGATGTCGGTGACCGTTGGTACACCAAAGTTTTCATTGGTGTAATCAACCGCGTGTAAACCACGTAAGAAGTCGGTGTTACCCACCAGAGATTTGATGTCTTTGTGGTTTTTCTCAGCGATAGTTTTCACTACTGGGTAAGCTTCTGGGTGAACCGATGATGCATCTAACGGGTTCTTACCATCCATAATACGTAGGAAACCAGCACACTGTTCAAAGGCTTTTGGCCCCAAGCGAGCGACTTTCTTAAGTGTAGTACGAGCTTCGAAGCGACCATTCTCATCACGGAAATCCACGATGTTTTGAGCGATGGTGCTAGAAAGGCCAGCTACGCGAGTCAGTAGCGCGGCAGACGCGGTATTCACATCAACACCTACGGCGTTTACACAGTCTTCGACAATCGCATCTAGACGCTTAGCAAGCATAGTTTGGCTCACATCGTGTTGGTATTGGCCCACACCGATCGATTTAGGGTCAATCTTCACTAGCTCTGCCAGTGGATCTTGCAGACGACGAGCAATAGACACCGCACCACGAATTGATACATCCATGTTCGGGAACTCTTTTGCAGCTAGTTCAGACGCGGAATACACCGATGCGCCCGCTTCGCTAACAATGATCTTTTGCGCTTTTAGGTTGCCGCGTTTAATTACGTCAGCCACAAAGCTGTCGGTTTCGCGTGAAGCCGTACCGTTACCAATCGCAATCAAATCAACATTGAATTGACGAACCATCTGCTCAACCACGTGTGCCGATTTGTCGTATTGCTTTTGAGGTGGGTGAGGGTAAATCGTTTCTGTTGCCAAAACCTTACCGGTTGAATCCACGACAGCGATTTTCGAGCCGGTACGTAAACCCGGGTCCAAGCCTAAGGTTGCTCGAGGACCAGCTGGCGCTGCCATGAGTAGGTCTTTTAGGTTGGTTGCAAATACTTCAATCGCTTCGATCTCAGCACGCTCTTTCATCGCGCCCATCAATTCGGTTTCCATGTGCATCGAAACCTTGATGCGCCATGCCCAGCTAATCACTTGCTTACGCCAAGCATCCGCAGGTGCGCTGCTTAGGGTAATACCGTAGTGATCAGAGATGATGTTCTCACAGTAAGAACCACGCACACCTTCTTCTTGCTCTGGGTCTGCGTTCATTGCCAGCGTTAGGAAGCCTTCATTACGGCCACGCAACATGGCAAGTGCACGGTGAGACGGTACTTTGCTCAGAGCTTCGTTATGCTCGAAGTAGTCTTTGAACTTCTCACCTTCGTTCTCTTTGCCTGCCACAACACGAGCACCAAGCTCTGCATTGCGGTTTAGGTGTTGGCGAATCTTTTCAAGCAGGTTTGCGTCTTCCGCAATGCGCTCCATGATGATCGCACGTGCGCCATCCAGTGCAGCTTTGGTATCGGCAATGCCTTTATCGTTGCTGATGAAGTTAGTGGCTTCCGTTTCCGGATCGTGCTGTGGTTCATTCCATAACGTATCGGCAAGTGGCTCTAAGCCCGCTTCAATCGCGATCTGACCTTTGGTACGGCGCTTTGGTTTGTAAGGCAGGTATAAATCTTCTAGGCGAGTCTTGCTGTCTGCCTGAGTGATATCACGCTCGAGTTCTGGCGTGAGTTTACCTTGGTCTTGAATCGACTTAAGAATCGTTTGGCGACGATCGTCTAGCTCGCGTAGGTAAGAAAGGCGGCTATCAAGGTTACGTAGTTGGGTATCGTCTAAGCCACCCGTAACTTCTTTACGGTAGCGGGCAATAAAGGGAACGGTATTACCGTCGTCAATTAGGTTTACTGCGGCAGTGACTTGCTCAGAACGGACATTCAGTTCTTCAGCGATCAGTCGACAGATAGCTTGGCTCATCCGATGAATCTCTTATTTAATATCATGACAAATACATGGGGGTGAGCGTACTCTTTTTCTAGCTTTGACTGTGTAATTATCCTGTCAGAAGTCGAATTTCCGTTTGTGATACCCGCTTTGTGCGAGATCTCTTACAAGTGATGTGAGACTAAGTCACTTTAAACCGATGAAATCGTCTTAATATTAACTTAAGTTGCTGATTTTATTATGTTGAGTGTTTGCGGGTATATTTCTCACCTGAAATGTTTTTTGGGACTATCTAGGAAACTCGCCCAATTGCCGTAATATTTAACTTGTCGACAGGGAGTTGGCAGGAACAGGAAAAAGCCTAATGGACTAGGTATCTTCAGGATGAAGATTTGATTACTTAGGATGAGTGGTCAGCAAGGAAGTAACAATCTCTGGATGAGATTCGCCAGTCAGGATGACAGGCTAGAATGGACACCGCTAGGATGGCGATGAACAAAAAGGAAATTGGTTAAAGGATTTAGCCACTATCAAGGAAAGATGCAGGGAGCACCTTATCTCGAAGAGATAAACAGTAGCCGGATTGCTGCGATAGAGACTTAACCCCGTCAGGCGAAAGCCTAGCGGGGTTTTCTTTTATCTGGAGTTTGGGTTTGCTTGAACACTCAGCTCATTGCTAAGTGTATATTAGGTTTGGTTATTGATTGTCTGCGTAGCGAATCGAGTTAATGAACCACTCTTTGTCACCTTCCGGTGTGGTTACCGTAAACTCCTCATCCACTTCTTTCTTGAGCAGAGCTCTAGCCATTGGCGAGTCGATAGAGATATAACCTTTAGCATCGCCGTAGATCTCTTCAGGCCCAACAATGCGAAACTTCTTAGTTTCCCCATCATCATTCTCAATTTCGACCCAAGCACCGAAAAATACCTTACCTTCTTGTTGTGGCGAGTAATCCACGATCGTGACATCCGGTAGGAACTTTCTTAAGAAACGTACTCGGCGATCAATCTGTCGAAGCAAACGCTTATTGAAGGTGTAATCTGCGTTTTCTGAACGATCTCCAAGGCTTGCAGCCCAAGTGACTATCTTGGTGATCTCTGGACGTTTCTCGTGCCATAAGTGGTCATGTTCTGCTTTGAGCTTGTTATAACCTTCTCGAGTGATAAGTTTGGTTTTCATAAATCTGACTTAATGAAATGATGATCTAAGATAGAATATATAGAAAGGCAACATACGTTAACAATTATTTAGGCGACTTTTTCTCCAATAATGTTACATTTTTAATGTCTTATACCAATATACAATTTACCAAGAATGCTTAACCTTAGGTTGAAGCTTTAATAGGTGGAACCATTACATGCAAGAAAACTACAAAATTTTAGTGGTCGATGACGATGCTCGTTTACGTGCACTGTTAGAACGCTATCTGTCAGAGCAAGGCTTTCAAGTGCGTAGCGTGGCAAACAGTGAGCAAATGGACCGCCTGTTAACCCGTGAAAATTTTCACTTGATGGTATTGGATTTGATGTTGCCGGGCGAAGATGGCCTATCTATTTGTCGTCGTCTACGAAACGCAAACAACTCGCTACCAATCCTGATGCTTACTGCAAAGGGTGATGAAGTGGATCGCATTGTGGGCTTGGAAGTGGGGGCTGATGATTACCTGCCAAAACCATTTAACCCACGTGAACTGCTTGCTCGCATTAAAGCGGTACTGCGTCGCCAAGTAATTGAAGCACCAGGTGCGCCAAGTACAGAAGAGTCTGTGGTTGAGTTTGGTGAATTCCGCCTAAACCTAGGTACACGTGAAATGTTCCGTGGTGAAGAGCCAATGCCGCTTACTTCTGGCGAATTTGCAGTACTTAAGTCACTAGTAACCAATGCGCGTGAGCCAATGTCTCGCGATAAGCTGATGAACATGGCTCGTGGCCGTGAGTATTCAGCGATGGAACGTTCTATCGATGTTCAGATTTCGCGTCTGCGTCGTCTAGTGGAAGAAGATCCAAGTAAACCTCGTTACATCCAAACGGTGTGGGGCTTGGGTTATGTGTTCGTTCCAGATGGCAAAGCTGTGTAGTCCAGCTTTATAAGCTCTATAACTGCTTTACCGATTCTGTGAATCTTACGGGTCATCTCATTAATATGCGATGGCCCGTTTTGTATTCAGCACAATGGTTTAGGGTTATAGTCATATAACATCTTCTTTATCTTTCTACATCTTGGGTACCCTATGCGCATACGTAGCTCCTTTACTCAGTCGATAGTGCTTTTCTTAACGCTATTGGTTGCTAGCCAAATTTTTTCTTATTACGCAGTGTTTAACTATGCATTGATGCCGAGTTTGCAGCAGTTTAATAAGATTCTGGCGCATGAGTTAAACCTAGTATTAGACCAAGGCAGTGATATCGAGATTGATGCGCCATTGCGTCAGCGTGTACTTGAACAACTCGGGGTAACCGTTCACGCGAAAAACAGTGAAGCGGCGGGTGAGTATTACCACGCGGTTGCGATTGACTTGATGAGCGAGGAGATGACCAAAGAGCTAGGCTCTGAAACCGAAGTACGGTTGATTCTGGGTAAAGAGAGCTATGTGCTGTGGATGGACATTGCGCAGCTGCCCAACTCTCTGATTCGTATTCCTCTTTCTGAGTTGCAAGAAGAAGATTTTGCACCACTATTTCGTAACAGTCTGATCATGGCGTTGTTGATTGTCGTAGGTGGTTGGTTGTTTATCCGCTTACAAAACCGGCCGTTGATAGCGCTAGAGAAAGCCGCGCAAGGTGTCGGGCGCGGCGATATTCCACCGCCATTGCCGGTTCAAGGTGCGCAAGAAATTCGCTCAGTAACACGAGCTTTCAATCAAATGTCGAAAGGCATACAAGAATTGGAAGAAGACCGCGCTTTGTTGATGGCAGGAATCAGTCATGATTTGCGTACTCCGTTAACGCGTATTCGCTTAGCAACCGAGATGATGTCGCCAGAAGACAGCTACTTAGCGGAAGGCATCATCAGTGATACCGAAGAGTGTAACGAGATCATCAGTCAGTTCATGGATTACCTAAAGCCTGTTGACAGAGACTCATTCCAAGCGGTGTTTGTCGATGATATTGCGCGAGAAGTCTCTAGCTCTGAAGGTGGCTATGAGGTCCAGATTGAAACCGATATTCCAGAAACCATGAAACCTGCGTTGGGCAACCCGATCGCAATGAAGCGTGCAGTGAGTAACTTGGTGGTGAACGCGCTGCGCTATGGTAATGGCTGGGTGAAGGTATCGACCGGCATGACGGCGGATAACAAGTTAGCTTGGGTTACGGTAGAAGATAATGGTCCGGGTATTCCACAAGACCAGATCGGTAAGTTGTTTGAACCCTTCACACGTGGTGACACGGCTCGTGGCAGCGAAGGTACGGGCTTAGGTTTAGCGATCGTGAAACGTATTGTCAGCCAGCACCAAGGTGCTGTAGTGGTCAATAACCGCAGTGAAGGTGGCTTAAAAGCGCAGATCAGTTTCCCTGTGAAACCTTAGGCTTGGGCTATACGCACTAAAAAGGCTTCCTTGAGGAAGCCTTTCTACGTTTTAAGCGGGAATATAATGGCTAATTACGCCTTTGAGTAAACATCGCGTTCACCCAACCAACGGTTGATGATCGCCTTAGCATTGTCTGGGTAGCTATCGTGAATATGACGCGCAATACGCTGCACTTCAGGTATCAAACGTTGGTCACGAATTAGATCGGCGATCTTGAAATCAGCCAAGCCAGTTTGTTTGGTACCGAGCAATTCACCGGGGCCACGGATTTCTAAGTCGCGCTGTGCAATCACAAAGCCATCGTTACTTTCACGTAGCACACCTAGGCGTTTCTGAGCGGTTTTAGACAGCGGAGAGTGATACAACAATACACAATGACTTGCGACCGAACCTCGGCCGACACGGCCACGCAGTTGGTGCAGTTGCGCTAGGCCAAGACGTTCTGGGTTCTCGATGATCATTAAGCTCGAATTCGGAACATCCACGCCCACTTCAATCACGGTTGTCGCAACCAATAGATGCAGCTTGTTCTCTTTGAACTCTCGCATCACCGCTTGTTTCTCGGCGGGTTTCATACGGCCATGGACTAAACCAATTTTTACGTCAGGCAGTTTGCGTTGTAGCTCTTCTGCTGTATCAGCTGCAGCTTGAGCTTCCAGTACTTCCGATTCATCAATCAGCGTACATACCCAGTAGGCTTGTTTGCCTTCATTGAGACACGCATTTTTCACACGTTCAACAATGTCATCGCGCTTGGTATCAGGAATTGCCACGGTTTGAATTGGGGTTCGTCCCGGTGGCAGTTCATCAATAATCGAAGTTTCGAGGTCGGCATAGGCCGTCATTGCTAACGTTCGTGGGATTGGGGTAGCGGTCATGACCAACTGATGGGGGTAGTAGCCTTGCTTTGCGCCTTTCTCACGTAGCTCTAATCGCTGGTGGACACCAAATCGGTGTTGCTCATCAATGATCACTAAACCAAGGTTTTTGAACTCGACATGCTCTTGGAACAGCGCATGAGTACCGACCACCATTTGCGCTTCGCCACTGGCAATACGTGTTAGTTCAGTTTCACGAGCTTTGCCTTTGAGCTTACCTGCTAGCCATCCAACTTGAATACCCATTGCCTCAAACCAGTTGGCAAAGTTAATCGCGTGTTGTTCTGCGAGTAGTTCAGTGGGTGCCATAAGTGCTACTTGTTGACCGTGTTCCAATGCGCGAACCGCCGCCAGTGCAGCGACTAAGGTTTTACCAGAGCCCACATCACCCTGCACTAAACGCATCATAGGATGCGGCTTTTCCAAGTCAGCTTCGATCTCTTTGGTCACTCGTGCTTGGGCATTGGTTGGTGAAAACGGCAGCTGAGCCAGTAGCTTATCTTTAAGGGTGTTTACTGGAGGAAAAGGCATTGCCTTGTCTTGCTGCCCTTTGCTACGAACAGACAACATAGACAGGTTTTGAGCCAGTAACTCTTCCATAATTAGGCGCAGTTGCGCAGGGTGCTTGCCTTCATCAAACAGCTCTAGGTCAATGCCCGGGGGCGGCCTGTGAATGGTATGCAGTGCTTGTGCGAGGGTAATTTGGTGGTCGTATAAACCGGATGGGAGAAGCTCGTTAACTGCGGCCTTGTCGATTAACTCTAAAGCTTGATCGGTAAGATTACGCAGCGTGACTTGTCTTAGCCCTTCGGTGGTTGGGTACACCGGAGTCAGATTGGCTTCAACGTCTGGCTGTTGCCTCGGCGCAAAGAATTTGTAGTCAGGATGGACGATCTCAAGCCCCATATTACCGCGCTTGATCTCACCATAAGCATGCACTTGTTTGCCTTCGGCAAAGTTATTCTTCATGCCTGCAGTGAAGTTGAAAAAACGTAGGGTAATAGTGCCATTACCATCACTGATCTTTACTGCGAGCATCTTACGTTTGCCGAAAATGGTATCGACGTGCATTACCTTGCCTTGCACTGCTGCCCATAAACCAGCATGCAGTTTTACGATGGGATAGATACGCGTTCGATCTTCATAGCGCAAAGGCAGGTGAAACAGCAGGTCTTGTACATTGTTAAGCCCAACCTTCTCTAGTTTCTCTGCGACTTTAGCGCCGACTCCAGATAAAGAGTTGAGAGGGATAGCAGATAAAAGCTGTGACATAACAAGGCTCATAAACGTAAGAGAGATAATCTATTCAAGCATTTTACTGGATTTTTGTACAGGATAAAGCGTAAGAGCAGATTAGGAGCAGATGCGGGATGCGGGTAAACGAGACACGAAGGAATGAAGAGCAGATACGGGGTACGAGTAAACGAGATACGAAAAGATTAAAAAAGATGTGGAGCCAAGATGGTGAGTCACGAAGTCTTTTGCTCTTCGCATCTCGCCATCTCGAATCCCTCATCTTTACTTTGATCAGTTCTTACGACGTCTTACTTTCAGCGCGTGTGGCATCACACGTAGCTTTTTCATAATACTTGCAAGGTGAACACGATCTTTGGTGGTCAGCAAGATAGTCACTGTGTACAGGCGTCCATCACGTTCTTCGGTTGAAATACCGTGAATGTTAGAGCCTGTTTTTGAGATAACGTTAGTTAACTCAGCCAGTGCACCTTGGTGGTTCTGCAGATCAACCTGAAGTTCAGCGGTGAACTCTTGGTCGTAATCGTCAGACCATTCAACCGCCATGTATTTGTCTGGTTCTTTCTGGTAACCACGAACGTTTGGACACGTTTCACGGTGAACCACAAGGCCACGACCTGGCGATACATGGGCAATGATGTGATCATCTGGAATCGGGTGACAACAGTTAGCGAACGTCAGTAGTAGACCTTCAGCACCACGGATCGGAAGTTTCTTCCTCGGTGTGTCACTGTTGTTTTCTACTTCAGTCAGTTCGTCAGCATCACCAAGCAGACGACGAGCAATGACGATACTCATCAGCTCACCAAGACCAATCGACGCCAGTAAGTCTTCAACGCTTTCTAGGCGTAAGTCAGACAATACATGGTCAATATTCTCTTGGCCGATATCGGCAATAGAACGTTCGCCAAGTGCGTGATTAAGTAAACGACGACCTAGCGTAATCGACTCTTCGCGGCGCATCGTTTTTAGAACCTGACGGATTTTAGTACGTGCGCGTGAGGTCACTACGTAGTTGAGCCATGCTGCATTCGGACGTGCGCCCGGAGCACTGATGATCTCAATAGTTTGACCGTTCTTCAGCGATTTGCTGAGTGGGTAAGGGTTCATGTCTACACGAGCACCTACACACATGTTGCCGACATCGGTATGCACCGCGTAAGCAAAATCGACCGCTGTTGCGCCTGCCGGAAGCTCGACAATGCGCCCCTTCGGCGTGAACACGAAGATCTCATCTGGGAACAGATCAGACTTAACGTTTTCAATGAATTCGAATGAGTTACCCGCGCTTTGTTGCAGCTCAAGTAAGCTCTGCATCCAACGTTGTGCTTTAACCTGTGCGGTTGTGCCATTACTGCTGCGTGAGCCGTTGCCTTTGTAAGACCAGTGCGCTGCGACACCTTTGTCTGCCATTTGATCCATATCTTCAGTACGGATCTGAACCTCAACTGGCACTCCGTGAGGGCCGATCATTGACGTGTGCAGAGATTGGTAGCCGTTGGCTTTTGGTACCGCAATGTAATCTTTCATGCGGCCAGGGCGAGGCTTGTACAGGCTGTGAGCCTGACCAAGTACGCGATAACAAGTATCTGGGGTATCAACCACGACGCGGAAAGCGTAGATGTCCATAATGGTGTGGAAGCGCTGCTCTTTAGTTTTCATCTTGTTATAGATGGAGAACAGGTTCTTTTCACGACCAAGTACGCGAGCAGGCAAACCGACTTCTTCAAGGCGGCCCTCGATTTCGCTATGGATACGTTGGATCATCTCCTTACGGTTACCACGCGCAGCTTTCACTACGTTTTTAAGTACGCGATAACGGTTAGGATAAAGGGCTTCAAATCCCAGCTCTTCTAGTTCGGTCTTGATGTTATGAATACCAAGACGGTGAGCTAGCGGAGAATAAATCTCGAGGGTTTCACGAGCAATACGACGCTTTTTATCAGGACGAAGAGCCCCAAGTGTACGCATGTTGTGAGTACGGTCAGCTAATTTGATCAAGATAACGCGGATGTCTTGCACCATGGCGAGAACCATCTTGCGGAAGTTCTCTGCTTGCGCTTCTTTGCGATCACGAAATTTAAGCTTATCCAGCTTAGATACACCATCAACCAGTTCAGCAACAGTATTGCCAAATTGAGCTTCTAGCTCCTCTTTTGTAACTTCAGTATCTTCAATTACATCGTGGAGTAGGGCTGCTTGCAGGGTTTCGATATCCAGACGCATTTCTGCCAGGATTCTTGAAACAGCAACAGGGTGGATTATGTATGGTTCACCCGTTGAACGGGTTTGCCCTTCATGGGCGTTTCTCGCTACCACATAAGATTGACGCAGAGCCTCAATTTGAGGCTCTGTTAGGTATTCTTGGGCAACGTCTTTGAGGCTATCGAATAGATACAAATTAAAGGCCCGGAAGGTTAATTAGTTCGAATGACGCTTTTAACGAGTGTGAGCGATGCTGCTTACTGCTGCAAGTTCAGCCGCTTCTTGCTCTTGTTGCTCTTGACGCTCACGAGCATCTAGTACGTCTTTAGTGATAAGACCTTCTTCGATTTCGCGAAGAGCGATAACCGTTGGCTTATCGTTTTCTTCAGGCACTAGTGAATCTTTACCGCCAGTTTGCATTTGACGTGCGCGGCGAGCCGCAATAAGAACTAGGTCGAAACGGTTGCCAACTTTTTCAACAGCGTCTTGAACAGTTACGCGTGCCATGAGGACTCCAAATAGTAATTAACTAATAAATTTTTGATGACGAGAAAGTATACAAGTTTAACTAGAGACTTTCTAGATCACCGTATACTTATCTCAATGGAAAATCTAGGGGATCTAGATTATTCCGCTAATAAAGCAGTAAGCATGCCGCTGTATTTCGCTGCTTGCTTATCTTCTTTTAAACGCTCCGCACGAATGATAGCTCTGAAGTCCATTAGGGCTGCATCAAAGTCATCATTCACGATCACATAATCATATTCTGCATAGTGAGAAATCTCTGATTTTGCTTCGCTCATGCGTTTCGCAATAACTTCGTCGCTATCTTGACCGCGAACATTCAAACGACGCTCTAGCTCACCATTTGATGGTGGAAGAATGAATACACTCTTCGCTTGAGGCATTTGTTCACGGATCTGACGAGCGCCTTGCCAGTCGATATCTAGGAATACATCGATACCGCGGTCTAGGTTTTCTTCAATCCAAACGCGTGAAGTACCGTAGTAGTTGCCGAACACTTCAGCGTACTCTAGGAACTCACCTTTACCAATAAGATCTTCGAAGTGATGTTTTTCTACAAAGTGGTAGTGAACACCATTCTCTTCACCAGGGCGCATACCGCGAGTGGTGTGTGAAACAGATACCTTCATTGCGTAGGTTGGATTGGTTTCTAGCATTGCTGAGATCAAGCTCGACTTACCTGCGCCACTAGGTGCAGATACGATGTAAAGAGTACCTTTGCCCATCTGTATATTTCCACTGTTGGTTGGATTGAGTGAAGGCAATAGACCTACACTATAAAAGATAGCACTGACTCTAATTGTTGTTCCGTTGGTTACGTCTATAAAGAGATAACGAGTAAAACTAATAGAAGCAACTGGTGAAAATTAGGTCAGAAAAATGGAGGCGAAGAGTAGCATATTTAGATGATTGAGAACAACTGGCTTGATCGTTATTTATTGGCGAATGATCTTCATGAGGATCTTTACATAAATGCTATGGTTCGTCTTCTTCACTTTTTTATGTGATCTGGACAAAATTTGTTGAAGTTTTAATCTCAATCCTTACAATCCGCGCAAACGATTAAATGCTGTATATATCTAGTGATATGGACTAGATGTTTCTACTACCGAGCCTATCTTGGTAACTACAGTTTTTAGTGTAGAGACCTCTCTATTCTCACAGCATTTGAATCCCTAAATTCTTAATTTATTGCATAGGTTTTGTTGTGAATACCGATTCCACCCTAAAAGCCCAGAACTCTTCTGGCTCACTTGATTCGTTGTTTAAAATCACTGAACGAAAAACCACGATTGGCACCGAGCTATATGCAGGTTTCATTACTTTCTTGGCGATGAGTTATATTCTGGCGGTTAACCCGGCGATTTTGGGTGGTATTCCTGGTATGGATAAAGGTGCTGTGTTTACTGCAACAGCACTTGCTGCGGCTATTTCGACCCTAATCATGGGCATTTGGGGCAATTATCCAGTGATGCTGGCTCCGGGCATGAGCATGAATGGCTTCTTCAAAGGCCTGCTATTGAGTGGTTCTGTTGCCGTGCTTTGGAATGAAGCGCTATTTGGTATCTTCCTTTCTGGTATTTTGTATCTCGCGTTCTCACTGACCAATATTCGTAAATCGATGATTGAGTCGATTCCTGAAGACTTAAAGTTGGCGATTACCGTATCTCTCGGCTTGTTCATTGCTTTCTTAGGCCTTAAGAATGCAGGCATCATCGTTTCTAACCCATTCGTATTGGTTGGCTTAGGTGACATTTCCGATCCAAAAGTGATTATCGCTTACGTGAGTATCTTCATCGCACTGGGTTGTATGGTTCGTGATATTAAGTTGGCGACATTCATCTCGTTCGTTTCAGCTATCGTGTTGACCATTCTTGCTGACGTATTCATGGGAACATCAAACGCGCCAATTCCAGAGCAGCTAGTTGCGATGCCGCCAAGCATGGCAGGCAGCTTCGGCGCTATCTTTGATTTCTCGGCTTTCACACCTGAGAAAATGTTCGACCTATTATTCATCGTGCTTATCTTCCTGATTGTCGATTTCTTCGATGGCTTGAGCACGATCGTTGGTGTTGGCCGCGATGCAGGAATCATTGATAAAGACGGTAAGGTGCCAAACGCGAAGTCGGCTCTAGTGGCTGATGCAGGCGGTACTGTGATTGGCTCTATTCTGGGTACAACGTCGATTACGGCTTTCTCTGAGTCAGGTATTGCGTCTTCTCAAGGTGCGAAAACGGGCTTAGCGGCAGTGATGGTAGCAGGTTTGTTCCTAATCTCGCTCTTCCTATACCCAATCTTCTCTATCTTCTCGGCAGCCATGGTTGCGCCGGCGATGGTAGTCGTAGGTATCTACATGGTAGGTCGCCTTGGTCAGATCAACTGGGAAAAGAAAGAGTCTCGCATTGCGGCTTTCTTCACCATAATGTTCACTGTTTTAAGCTTCTCTCCAGCAAACGGTATGGCTATGGGCTTCATCAGCTACGCATTTACGATGGTTGTGGCAGGTAAGCGCAAAGAAGTACACCCGCTGATCTACGGACTGTGTGTGGTTTTCTTGACTTATTTGATTCTGCTTTAAAGCTAATTAGCTACTATTAAGTAAAAGATCAATAGATGGCTCTACAGTGAATGTGGGGTCATTTTTGTATCTGTTGCTTCTATAAAACGTGTGCAATCGATGGTGTTATCCGATAGAGAGTACGCGACTTATATTGATGCATGCTATTGTAGAGACTGGATTAATTATTTTTTGAAGAGTGACTATGCCTTCTCATTTACCCAAATCTTTTAGGGCGTGTTGATCTTTCGTGAGTGTTTTTTGAACAGCATGGTAAAGAGTTAT
>NZ_JBGONY010000017.1:0-89750 GCF_041439375.1 Vibrio crassostreae
TCGTGATAAATTAGTCCCAACAAAAAAATCGATTAATCACCATAAATATATATGAATGACCAACTAACCCCAATCAACAAAGATCATTTTAAGAAGCTTATCCGACAAGAACTGGAACCCATATGGTTTGATACAGAATCAGCTAACCCTGATATGTCTTGGGTCACGCCTGCGGTGTTAGAAATATTGTTTACTGAGTTGATAACTCATACTCGCGGCAACCAGTCAAAGGCCGCAAGGATTTTAGGTATCAACAGAGGCAACTTCAGTAAAAAATTGAACCAAATCACCAATAGTGAATTTGGACTGGTTTAGAGGGCCAATACGTATCTATCAGGCCTATTGATGCCTTGTCGATAGTGGCACCTCTCATTATCACCTCAAACAGAGCCCTTATACCCAACGGTGAGTGGCACGCTAGGTTCGCGACTAGTGCCACTCAATACTGAGCGACTGTCTCGAAAGTCGCCTTCGTCCCGAAGCTACCCATCAATCCAATCTAAAATCCCGCTTTTAATGCATAGATATGATTTTCGTTAGATTAGTAATATTTGGGGAAATTGGCACTAGTCTTAATTGTGAGTTTTCTCGGCGAAACTAATAACGGGGCAAAAGACGTTCGGCGTTCATGAGGCTTTGCTAACTTAATTACCGATGGGTTATTTCAAATATTGAAAATCCTCTTAGGCAGCAAACAATATTCTTATTTGTTATCTGCGTAACTAAAAGTACGTTGACAGCATATCAACTTCCATATCGAGAAAGCCCGGATAATAAAACTTCCCCCCCTGAGAGATAAGATCATGTACAAGAAAATTGAAGCGCTTTAGTGTCATACAATATGACTGCATTGCATCTACCCCATAAACATACTCATCAATACCCAATGCCAACACACTAAATTTACAACGATAATCACCAATTGGATCTGGCTCAGGCAAACCTAATTCAATAATCAAATGTTGCTCATTATCATTAGTCATCTTCACTACATATTCACTACTTATCATAACTAATCCTCAAAACTCATAACGCTTTCTCTACGGCGATTGTCCGTATTTCCAATTGTGATCACCGAGCGATTCTGTTGGTGCGCAAAAAACGTTAGTCAGTACTATATTACTAACTAACTGTTCACGATTTTTCATCATAAGTAGGGTTTATCAAGCCCGACCAAAAGCTTTGAGAAAGTTCTTGGGGTGTTGGTGAAACCTTACATGCTCGGAGTGATTAACTCTCCTCTTTCCCTTAAAAGGCGGCGCAATGTATCCCCAGTTTGAACATCTTGAGAAATATATTACATAATCAATCTGTGCATTCTGCCATTGGTCAGTAACAACGGTGTTTTCATCAAAGCACTCTACCGACTTTACTTGAATGCGGTAGAATTTGTTCCCATCAGAAATAAGCACATCGGTCTTCATACCATGATCGATCATGGGCATAAATACCTCCCAACCATCATGTAATAGCCAGCTTGCTAATAGGGTTTCGTAAGAGATGCTTTTATAGTGCTTTTTAGCTTCAGAAGAAGTTTGGAGTGTTTTTACAGGCATAGTAATATCCTAATTACATGCTGATTGTCTTTTTAGCACAAGACAATCAGCGAAGCCTCCCTTATGGGACAACTTCAATTAGGATTCACAATGGCTCTATTGAGATCTCATCAACTAATAATGGGAGCAGCCCCTAGTCTTCTACCTACTCGGTTACCTTGACTATTAATATTAGTGTTCACGTACCGTGAGTGAATCAGTCGGTGTTTATATTAAGATAAACAAAGATCGTAATTTCGTCAATTCAACTGATGGCAAGAAACCAGATCAGTAGACACTACACTGATTAGAAAATGTAGGTCAAACAACCTTCAGCAAAGTATGATGGAAAAATGTTCTGAATTGGAAAGGGCCACGGTTCGCACTGACATCAATACGAATCTTCACGGGCGCACCACCTTGATGCTTGTCTTGAAATTAACGATACAATGATTTAGTCGACTCTCTGACGATTAAATCAATCGGTGGCAGTCGAGCTTCATGCCTCTCGCCAGATAACAAGTTCAAAATCGACTGAGCACACACCTCTCCAATCTCTTCAATCGGCTGTCTCAGCGTCGTCAGGGCTGGCGTGAAATACTTAGACGTCGGCAAGTCATCAAATCCAATCACCGACACGTCTTCTGGAACTTTATAACCGTGATCGTGTAGCGCCTTAATCGCCCCGTAAGCGGTTTGGTCATTGGCTGCGAACAGAGCCGAAAAATGAACCTTTGACTCTATTAATTCAACGGTTTTCTCATAACCAGATTCACTACTGAAGTCACCCTGTTTGACGAGTTTTGGCATCACTTTTATACCCGCCTCTTGCAGCGCTTTCTTATAGCCTTCAAAGCGATTACCTGCGTCTGGCTGGCTAGAAAGCCCTTTGATATGAGCAATATTCACGTGCCCCTGTTGGAGCAAGTGGAGGGTTGCCATGTAACCACCCAACACATTATCAATGTTAATTGAGCGAACATTATCTGCAACCATGTCATAGCCCACTGCAACAACCGGAATGTCTTGCACATACTTAGCGATGTCCTCTTTGGTAATGCTGCCTGTCACGATGATCATGCCATCGACATTACTCTTAGCTAAATACTCCAAGGCATGTATTTCGAGCTTTTTTTGCCAATGCCCGGTAGCTATCACTAACGAATAGCCTTGAGCTATCAGGGTTTTCTCCATGTCGTTAAGAATACGACTGGTATAAGGGCTATCAGGATGCTGCACCAATACACCAATCGTTAATGAACGGCGATTAATGTTTTCCTGCATTTGAAAATTCGGCTTGTAGCCGGTGTCTTTGATTGCCTGCTCGATATTCTGGCTTTTATCATCCGACACATAGGTTGTTCGATTAAGAAAACGAGAAACCGTGCTTGGAGAAACGCCAGCTAGCCTCGCTACATCGTATACGGTGGTTTTTTTAGTTTTAGTGCGCATCTCAATACCCTAACCCAATGACATTAAGGGGAGCCCTAAAGCTCCCCATCAGTTTCAACTCAACATTGCTCAAGGTGAAACTCATACTATTTAATTAATATAAGTAGGCGAAAATCATCCCCGGTCGGAAGTAGCGACCCGCGGTATATTTCAAACCTGTGCTCAGAAGCCACTTGTGAAGAACCGTAGCTTGATCCGCTGAAATTTCACCTTGTACCATATTAACAAATTTATCATTGTCTTTCGTCAAACTAGGATTAACCCGACCGTCAGACAGCACACAGTTTTGCAATTTAAGTGCATTAATCCACTTTTTCGCATCACTTTGTGACAATTTAAAAGACTCTGAAAGATCTTTCTCATCAAATGAGACTGAACAGTTGAACCCTTCTGGTGCGGCAAATGGAATTTTTGAATAGTCATACAGCGCGGTATACACGGTATCCATTAATGTTTCTGCTTGCTGCGATTTGCCCGCTAAACTCAACGCTGTCGCGACACTAAATTGCACGCCAATCCACACGTCTTGCGCCTGAAAAGCCTCATGTGGAGAACCATCCGCGAGCGTCATATTCGCCACCCCAAGTTTAGGGCTGTTAATCTCGAAGTTATGTTTATAAACATAGTCCAATGCACGCTGAATGCGCTGTTGCGGGAAAATACCCTCTAGGCCAATCAGTTTGAGATAACTATCGGCAAGCAGCGCATCACCAAAGCTATTGTCTGAATCGGGTACCAAGTCTAGATATTCTTGCGTGAAAGCTTGAGGTGCCGTTTCACTCAACAAACGTTTCTTGGAGACACGTTGAGCTACCTTACCGATGTTTATCGAAGTATCGGTTTGTAGATAGTCGTTAAGCATATTCTTATCAGCAATCGCATCACCCGTTAAAACCAACCCCAGAGTTTCCAAAGCTTGGTAGCCTTCACCGGTGAGATGCTTGGCTTGGACAGGCGTCACGAAGAAGTGGTAATAACCCTCTTTCTCATCCCACAAGCTCTGCTCAACCGTGGCTAATGCCTTTTTAGAACGTGTTAGGTAGTCCGAACCCAGATCGTCTTCACCCATTAATTGTGCAAGTTCACTCGCGGCTTGAAGGCCAGCAACCCAGAGGCTCGCACAGTAAATAGAGATACCATGTGAAGCGAGGTTATCGAAGGTATCGTCAGTACCTCGAGTGAGTGGTAAATCATCGCCCTCAGCAATCAAGTTCGATAAGAAATCGATGCTCTCTGTAACGGCTTGCCAGCACTCTTTAACCACTGACATATCTTGTGTGTTTTGGTAATGACGGTACACCATCAGAATGTATTTCGGTGCTAAGTCCTTCCATTCCTTAACATTATGCCAGCTATATGCGTCAGGCTGAATGTCGAACGGGCTACCCAAATCGTGGATTACTGCACCTCGAATCGCACGCACACCTTGGTACTTTTCATCAATCAATTCAGCATTCGGTGTCGCTTCATATTCCCAGTAGCGGCGCTGAGTAAAGTCTTCGGCCAAAATGGCTTTTGAGAACTCTTTCATCACGCAGCCATCAAGTTCAGGTAGCAAATAGAGCAATGAAAATGATCCGTAGAAATACACATCCAAAGAGTTAAAGAATGGGTAATCAACACACTCTTTCACTAGGAACTTATCTTCTTTATCCCATACTGTTGATTCAGCAAGGAATGATAGTGAGTTCATCGCCATCGTCGCATAGCGCAGTGCTGATTCAGGCTGTGATATCTTACTCTGAGCTTGCTCTAGGAAAGCAGTCTGCTGCTCAACGAGCTTCTGCTCAATCACCTCAAGCTTTGGCAAGACATCTTCTAACATAGGTAAGGCAGGTTTAGCTTGAGGGTAGAATTGCGTATAAGCCTTCTCCGAGTTCCAGCCATTAAGCATCACTTTGCTATGTGCCATCACTTGTGCAAAACGCAGGTCTACAGACTCACCCGGCTCCAATTCAACCTGTACCACAACAAGTGCGCTCAATGCTTCGCGCCCTGTGTAAATGCCAGTTTGGAATTCAGCGTTAGTGCGGCCGGTTTTCAATGCGAACTCGGTTTGCTGGGTCACTTTCGAAGTATAAAGCGTTGGCTTAACAGACACCGATACCTTGCCCGACTCCATCAAACGGTTTTCGGCTTGAACACCAAACACCACCTCACCCTCAATGTCACTTTGATAAGGGGACTGACTTGTGAGCTGAACACCAGTAAAACCGTAGCTTTCACCATTAAGCTTCACCGCTTGATGCTGCTGATCAATCGGGTTTTGAGACAAGGTACACGCCGAATCTTGAATCCCATCACGACCTTTCCGGTAGGTTGAACCGATCAAGTTTTGTAGAGGTTGAGCAAGAGTAATCACGCGTGTTTGCTGTGATTGGTTAGTAAGTTGGAAGTGGTTCCAGTGCATCGGCAAAGAACAGAGGCGTTTATCCTCCTTAACGATCGGCGAGACTACCTTTCGCTTTATATTAATACCATCAAAACTATTATATTGATATTCAGCTAATGGATATAAAGCCTTATATTCTATATCGCTACCATTAACACTTTCTATATCACTATTATTTCCCGCAGTTAGTGATAACTTTCTCGCTGTACCATTTATTAATAAACCATTAAAGAAATCTAAGGCTACATATAATTGACAATCAATCGATGATGAATCGGATTCAATTAATAATGTAGTCTTATTAGAAAACTCGACATTCCACTTTATAAAGTTATCTTTATTTTCTTTATAGAAATTACCATTTTCTAATGCGGCACGAATAAGGTTAATTGCATTCGAAATATTTTCTTTATCTATCTTCTTTCCATCGAATAGCGCTGGGTAAAATTTCAGGTGCACACTAAGCTCTTGCTCGTTAAGAACTTGGAGCTTTTCAGTGGTCGGCACATCCATCACTGACGCATAAAAATCATTAAAATTAATAGCTTGTTGTGAGCAGTCGACAAATATCCCTGGAATGAAACTGAAGTTTGGCGTGTTGCCATTTGGCGTCAGTGTAAATGTATTACCGATACCACCGATTGCCATGCCGGTATTTTCTGGTGTCGTAGAAATTGGCGTGTACCAAGGTTGAATAAATTCAACTGCATCACCTTTTTTACACAGGTGTTTTGAATTTCCTGAATAGCTTGTATATGGAATTTTATTATTCATTTTAAAACCGCCATTGAATATTTTTTTCTTCTTGTTAATATCTTTCAAAAATGGAGACATCAACATGTTTAAAATTATAAATGAAAAATTTGGAAATATTGACTCTGTCACATTAATAAACCACCAGCATGGTATAGAACTTCAAATAATCAATGGGTTTGGTGCTGTTATAAATAAATACATTGTAAATAACAGTCCATTCTCTTTTATTTGTGGTTATCAGAATTATGATGAACTGATCAACCAACATCCGTTCTTTTCCCGCAGTGCTAAATTATTCCCTTTTCCAAACCGTTTAAACTTAGGTCGTTACAGTTTCGAAAACCAAAACCATCAACTCCCAGCTAACTTTCCTTGGTCAGATCACGCCGTACATGGCCTGCTCTACAACCAACCTTTTTCAATCAAAAACAGCGTAGCCAATGAAGAGTCAGCCAGTGTGACGCTGCAATATCAGACGTCATCTTTGCACCCTGCTTTCCCGTTCGCTTTTAACCTTGAAGTCACCTTCACTATCGACATCACAGGCAAGCTATCTTGCTCGACAACTGTCTCTAATTGTGGTGATTTCGCCTTCCCATTCGGTGATGCTTGGCACCCTTATTTCTCGCTTGGCACTGACTTGAAGCAGTGTGGGCTTACCATGTCATCTTGTGCTGAGGTCATACACGAGAACGACCTGCCTAATGGTGAAAAACAGGCTTTTGACCGTTTGTCTTTGGCTGATTCCCTAACGAATCAAAGCCTAAACCACTGCTTTGAATTTGATTCAAAGACAACCAACCAACTGACTTTCACACGCTCAGATTCATCTGCCGAGATTCACTATCAACAAGATGCGAGCTACCCATTTGTTCAGCTGTACACCCCAACGAGTGAGCAAAGTATTGCAATAGAACCAATGACTTGCCCTGCCGATGCTTTCAATAACCAGATTGGCTTATTGACGCTTAATCCGAACCAATCTCAAACCTTCACTTGGCAATGCCAAGCTGCCTATCAACCAAAATAATCGAGCTAAACTAGAGCAACTGCTGTATGCGAAATCAGCCCCCCAGAGAACGCATTGCTAACGAAACAACTACAACGAAAAACGAAACGAAAGAGCAATAAAGGGCGCATAAAGCGCCCTTCTCTTTGTTAACCTAAAACCACTTCTACCGTGTGCTCGCCAGAGGTAAACACCGGTGCTTTGTTGCCTGAAATCAGATCACCATTGACCTTCATCTCAACCACGCCCTTACACACGTTATTCGGGTTCGTGACATGAATGTTGTATGTTGCACCGCGGAACTGACGACGGACTTTAAACTCAGGCCATTCAGCCGGAATACAAGGGTCCACCAGCAAGCCATTTACTTCAGGTCGAACACCCAGAATCCACTGCGTACCCGCAACGTATGTCCAAGATGAGGTACCAGACAACCATGCATTACGGCCTAAGCCGAACTGCTTATGTTCGTCACCCAAGATGTTTTGTGGGTAGCAGTAGGGTTCTGACTCAAAGGTATCAATGTCGTCGTTCTTAGAAGCTGGGTTAATTTGACGGTAGTACTCATAAGCACGCTCGCCATTGCCCATTTTCGCTTCTGCGATCATCACCCACGGGTTTGAATGCAGGAAAATACCGCCATTCTCTTTCGCACCCGGTGGATATGTCGAAACGCCACCTAGTTGCGGATCAAAGCCGTTGTAACCCGGTGTTGAAAGCTTGATGCCATTGGTTGTGTTCAGCTTGTTGTAAACCGAATCTAGCGCTTGCGTCGCACGTTCTTGAGTCGCGAAACCAGAAATCACAGGCCAGCTTTGACCATTAGTGTAGATCTGCCCTTGCTCGTTCTTGTGAGAACCAATCGGCAGGCCTTGCTCATCAAAGTAACGCACAAACCATTCGCCATCCCAACCGCACTCATTCACTGTGCTCTGCATCCGTTGGTACTGATCTTTAAACTTAGCCGTCAGTTGCGCTTCGCCACGCAGCTCACACAAATCCAACATATCGAGCAGGGCTTTGCCGTACATGTTAGCTACCATCATCGACTCAGCACCTGTTGGCAGGTTCACCGTGTCGTTCCAGTCAGCAAAACCCAATAGCGGTAGACCGTGTTCACCAGTATTGGTATAAGTAAATTCAATCGCGCGGCACAGGTGGTTCCAAACCGTTCCCGTTTCAACTGGGTTGCCCGCTTTGTCTTTTTGATAGAACGGGATCTCTTTATTCAAGAAGTCTGCATTGCCCGTTTCTTTCACATATTGCGTCACCGCGTAGATGATCCACAGGTGATCATCACCGTAGTAATCAGGGCGATCTTCCTCTTCACGAGAGTCACCCGCGTTCGCTTCCATGGTTGATGGGAAGAACTGGTGCATCGCAGAACCGTTGGTGTTTTGCACAGATAACAGACGCTCGATAAATTCGCGCGCTTCCTCAGGCATATGTGTAATAACGCCTAAAGTATCTTGCGAAGAATCACGGAAACCGATGCCACGTGCGCCATAACCAAGCTGGTACAGAGACAGGTAACGAGACCAGTTTTTGGTTGTGTGACACTGACGTGGGTTATGTACGTTCAACATCGAGTTCATCGCAGGATCTGGCGTTTCAACCTGAACCGCTTGTAGGTAACCATCCCAATGTTCAGCCAGTTCAGCGAAAGCAGAATCGACCACTTGATGGTCACGATATTTAGCCAGCAGAGGAAGTGCAGCTTCTAGGCTCTGTTCTTGCGCGATTTGTACAATCGTACGTTCTGTCTGCTCTGGAGATAACCAACCTAGGCGCAGGTTCAGTGCACCAATATTGTCGCCACGCAAACACTCGGTGTTGCCTAATTCATCATTATTCAATGCTTGTGGCGCTGCCCATGTACCGTAGCCCAAATTACCTAGGAACGATTGGCGATCACCATCAAAAGACGTCGCAGGGCGATCCGCTGTCATCAGGTTCACCGCGTAGTCACGCTTCATGAAAGCGTACTGCTCAAGCACGGTATGACCCGACTCTTGCTGGTGTGCTTTCAGCGTCATGGTTTGTGGAACCCAATCAGCATTCAGTAGTTGCTTAAGTGCATCAAAGTGTGTGAATTCGTATACAGGCACCACATCAACGTGCAGCGCTTTGTCTGAAATGTTGGTGACTTTGATGTCTTGTAGCAGCACTTGGTCAGCTTTTGGTACAAAGAAGGTCGCTTCACAACGCACACCAAAGGCTTCTGCAATGATGGTGGTGTATGACAAACCCGTGTGATTTTCAAACTTATCGAGCGGCTTCAGAGTGGGTGTGTAGAACGGTGAGAATACTTCTACATTGCCCGCTTCATCACGCACCTTGAGGTACATTGTCGAGCCTTTAAAATCTGAATTTGGCAGTTGTGCAATGTACTTAGTGATACGGTTGAGTGCAGGATCGCCCTTACACAACAACACGCCACCGTTGCTATCAACAATGCCACCGAAATCTAATGTGCCGACATAGTTACACCATTTGATCGGCGTACACGGCGTGGTTGCTACGTATTCTTTATTTTTATCGTCAAAATATCCGAATTTCATCATCACTATCCCTAGCCCCTCCCAAATCAGAAGGAGCCAAAACAATTTGTCGTAAGTTGGTTGGTGTCAGCTCAATGACTGACTTAGCCGTTTGAGTCAGGCTTCTCTCACTCGCCCTTGCAGATCAACTGGCTGTTGCAAAATAACTAGCTCTTGCAAATCAGCTCGCTAGCGAGTTCTCACTCAGAGCATCGAACAAATGGAAAGCATCCAAATCCAAGTAAAGCGTCAGATCTTTTACATCCACTTCAGCCGCTTGGGTTTCAACCATCAACGGCTGACCGCCAATTTCTGTTTTCAGAAGAATGCTTGCGCCCAGTAATTCCTTGTCTTTGATTTTCACAGGGAATGGCAGCACGCGGTCGTGGTCAACTTGCTCGGCACGTAGGTGAATGTCTGTTGGACGTACACCAAAATGCAGTGCTAGGTTCTTAGATGCCAGAGACTTAAAACGCTCAGGCAGTGGGATATGAACATCGCCAATTTCAACGAAGTACTCGCCTTCTTTTTCAATCAGTTTTGCTTCCAACATATTCATTGACGGGTTACCAATGAATTGCGCGACAAACTTGTTTGCAGGACGCTGGAACACCTCGGTTGGAGTGCCAACTTGAGCAACATACCCGTCTTTCAGGATCACGATGCGATCCGCCAGTGTCATCGCTTCGATCTGATCGTGGGTTACGTAGATCGTGGTGGTTTTCAGTTCACGGTGTAGGTGTTTGATCTCTTCACGCATCACGCCACGAAGTTTTGCATCTAGGTTAGATAACGGCTCATCAAACAAGAAAACCTTAGGCGTACGAACCATCGCACGGCCCATTGCTACACGCTGACGCTGACCACCAGAAAGCTCTTTTGGCTTACGATTCAGTAGTGGATCAAGCTCTAGCATTTTCGCCGCTTTTAGCACTTCTACGTCGATTTCTGCTTTTGGCATGCCCTTCAGTTTTAGCGCAAAGGCGATGTTCTCGTACACCGTCATATGTGGGTACAGAGCGTAGCTTTGGAATACCATCGCCAAGTCACGGTCTTTCGCGTCGACTTTATTCATCAACTTGCCGCCAACGACGATGTCACCAGAACTGATGCTTTCAAGGCCAGCTAGCATGCGTAGCGTTGTCGATTTACCACAGCCAGATGGGCCAAGGAAAACCACGAACTCACCGTCTTCAACCGTAAAATCAAACTCTTTGACAACTTCAACATCACCGAATGATTTTTTGATGTTCTTAAATTCTACTTTAGCCATTATCTGTTCTCCTCAGCGCGCTCTAGCAGCATATTTCGGTACGCAATTGCGCTCTGTTTCAATGTTCTTTCTTGGGTGGTGTAGTCAACATGGACAATGCCAAAACGCTGGCAGTAGCCGAATGCCCACTCAAAGTTGTCCATCAGGCTCCAAGCGAAGTAACCATCAACTTTCACACCCGCTTCAACCGCGTTGTGAACCGCTTCGATGTGACCTTGGAAATAACGAACTCGTTGGTCGTCCATCACTTGACCGTTTACGCGCTCGTCGTTACCTGCAGCACCGTTCTCAGTGATGTAGATAGGTGGCATGTTTTCGTAACGAGCATCCAGTCTTACCAATAAATCGGTTAAACCTTGTGGGTTGATCTCCCAGCCGATATAAGTGTGTTCAGCTTCAGTTTGCTTCACCGATTCAATATCGCCGTTCTCATTAAAGCGAGCGACATTGCGTGTGTAGTAGTTGATACCGATATAATCAACCGGTGCGCTGATGATGTCTAAGTCACCTTCAAGGATCATCGGCATGTTCATCGCTTGACGTTCAACCACTAACTGTGGGTATTCACCCTTCAATACTGGGTCGATGAACCAGTGATAGTTTTCCGCTTCGCAGTAGTCTGCTGCCGCTTGGTCTTGTGGCGTCAGCGGGTAAGCTGGCGTCGCGTTAAATACCACACCATGCTTAGCATAAGGTGCATTCTTGCGAAGAATCGGCATTGCTAAACCGTGTGCCAGCATTAGGTGGTGAGATGCTAGGTAACCCTCTTTCTCACCCTTGATACCTGGCGCGTGTTCGCCCCAGCGGTAGCCTAGGAATGCAGACACAAACGGTTCATTCAGCGTGGTGTACACATCGATATTGTCGCCAAAGTATTTACTCACCACTTCTGCGTATTCTGCGAATTTGTAAGACGTTTCTCGGTTTAGCCAGCCACCCTTATCTTCAAGATATTGCGGTAGATCCCAGTGGTACAAAGTCACATACACTTTCATGCCGCGAGCATGACACTCGTCGATGATCTGACCGTAAAACTCTAGGCCTTGCTGATTCACCACACCGTCTTGCGGCAGGATGCGCGGCCATGCAATAGAGAGACGGTAAGCATCAACGCCTAAGCCTTGAATCATCTCGATATCTTGTTTCCATAAATGGTAGTGGTCACACGCCACATCACCATTGTCGCCGTTATCGACCTTGCCCGGCGTCTTGCAGAAAGTGTCCCAGATAGACGGTGTACGACCGCCCTCTTCAACGCCGCCTTCAATTTGGTATGAAGATGTCGCGACACCGAATACAAATTCCTTACTGCGTAACTTTGAATCACTTGGAAGTTGATATTTATTCATTGTTATAACCCTTAAACCTAACCTTTGACTGCGCCGGACGTTAAACCACTGATCATCTGTTTCGATGCGAACAGGTAAGTAATCACGAGCGGTAAAATAGAAATTGTGGTGCCTAGCATTACCGCGCCCCATGGCGTATTCGGAATGCCTTGAACGCTTCGTAGCGCCTGTGTAATCACGTAATTATCTGGGTTGTTAAGCACCACGAGAGGCTGCATAAACATGTTCCAGAAGAAAACGAACTGCACGATAGCCAGTGTTGCTAGTGCTGGTTTCATCAGTGGCAGTACCACACTCCAGTACGTTCTGAACTCACCTGCACCATCCAATTTCGCTGCTTCAAGTAGCTCTTTTGGAATCGATGCAATCACGTGCTGACGCATCAAAAAGATACCAAATGGTGTGGTGGTGAACGGTAGCCATACCGCCATGTGGTTATCCAGCAAGCCTAAGAATTTCACGATCATGAAGTAAGGGATCAAGCTAAGCACAGGCGGAATCGCCATTGAGCCAACCAGCATGCCGAACAACACGTTCTTACCGCGGAACTTAAACACAGCAAACGCGTAGCCACCCATGCTACAAAACAGCAGCGAGATGGTGGTGCCTAAGAAAGCCACGTAAATCGAGTTAAACATCGCTTTCCAAAACGGCATGATTTCAAGCAATTTGGCGTAGTTAATCGCCAGGCTATCGCCAATCGCAAAGCTAATGCCCGTGCCGAAAATTTCAGAACGGTCACGCGTTGATAGCAGTGCCGACCATACAAATGGAAAGACTGTAATTAGCGCTGAAACAACCAGTAAGATACCTAGCATGACCATCAAGATCTTAGTCAGAATGAACATGCTGCGTTCGCTTGGTATCAGTCCACTTAGTGGTGAGGTATTTGTCTTAATTGATGTCGACATCTTAATGTTCCCCTAAGCCTTTCTTACCGAAGAGTAAAAATTGAACCAATGTACAAGTCGCGATGAGTGCAAACAGTAACCACGAGATAGCAGATGCTGTACCCATTTCTAGCCATTCCCAACCTACTTTGTAGAGGTACATCGAGATAGTTAAACCAGACTGGCCAGTACCACCTGTACCACGTGTTAGTACGAACGGTTCTTCAAACATTTGCAGGTTACCGATGATGGTCATCGTGATAGCAAAGAAGATGAATGGGCGAATCATTGGTAGTGAAATGTTCCAGAAGCGGCGGAAGGCATTAGCACCATCCATACGTGCAGCTTCTAAGATGTCTTTAGGAATCGTCATTAAACCCGTGGTGTAAAGGACGATGTTAAAACCGGTGTATTTCCAGAAAACCATGATTGCGATAGACGGCTTCACCATAGTGGCATCGTCTAACCAACGGATTGGTTGGAAATCGTTAACCCAAGCGAATGCCCAACCAAACAGCGTGCTATCGGCCAGAGCCATCAGCGTTTGGTTAATAATTCCTGAGTTAGGAGAGTACATATTGAAGAAAATCAGTGACGCTGCGACCGTTGATGTAATGAACGGTAGAAAGTACGCCGATGTTAGCCAGTGACGCATACGGTCACCCATTGAAACCAACATGTAAGCCACTGGAATAGCGACTAAGTGCTGAGCCACACCTGAAGTGATCGCTAGCCAAAGCGTGTTCTTCAATGAACGCCATAGCCATGGATCCGTTAAAGCAATGTGATAGTTCTCAAAACCAACGAACTCCATCGCATCCATGCCTCTTACCGGGTTCCACTCGTGGAACGACAGGTAAACAGAGAACAACAGCGGGAAGATCCCAAATACAGAAAAAATGATCAGAAACGGCAGAAGAAATCCATACGGTGTAAGCGCTTTCAAATTTAGACGAGAAAAAAGGCTTTTGTCCGCAGGTTCTATCGTTGTGCTCGCTGTATGATTCATAGTAACGACCTCTTAAAAAGGAAGCGCGTTATCCACGCTTCCTCACTTACTTAAAGTAAAAACAAATTAAAGATTACGCGTGCGACGCTTGATTAGACGCTCTGCCTCTTTAAGCGCAGTCTTGATGTCTTTACCTTCATCAAGTACTTCCATCAATGCGTTCTCTAAGATAATAGAACGTGCAACGTGGTCGCCTTGTGCTGGAGATACTGGTTTGATGTTTTGCGCCACTTCAGCAAAAAGAAGACGGGCTTTTTGTCCACCGAGGAACTCCATCTCTTCTTGGAAAAGCTCATCGTCATACGTTGTGATGTTCGCTGGGAAAGCAGCAATCGTTTCGAAGTGCTTAAGCTGTACTTCACGGTCAGTCGTCATGTATTCAATAAGCGCCCAAGCTTCGTCTGGGTTGTCTGATTGAGTTGGAATTGAAAGGAATGAACCACCCCAGCTGCCGTAGATACCATCAGGTAGGTTTTCTACTGCCCACTTACCTTTAGTTTCAGGTGCAATCCAGTTGTTTAGGTGACCAAGAAGCCAAGCGCCAGAAAGTTGAGTTGCAAATGTGCCGTTGCGGAAGCCTTCGTACCATTCGTTAGACCAAGCCAAAATGCGGCCGTCTAAGCCTTTGTCGCGAATCTCTTTTGCTACTTCAAAAGCGTGAACAAAACGCTCTGATGTCACCACTGGGTTGCCATCTTTATCGAAGTACAGACCTTCACCTTCAGGAACCGTCGTGAAGATGATCGCTTGTGCTACGTCGGCTGCCGAAGCGATAAGTTGTACGTTTTGTTCTTTCAGTTTTTCACCAGCAGCAATGTATGAATCCCAATCTTTGATTGCGTCTTCTACATTAATGCCTGCTTTTTCGAACACGTCAGTGCGGTAGTACATAACGCCAGGACCAAGGTCGACAGGGATGCCGTACATATCGCCATCAGCGCCTTTGCCCTGTGCCCATGCGTAAGGTGCGAATCGTTCTTCGTATTTATCTGCTCCGTAGTTTTCAGACAGGTTAACTAGGCCGCCAGATCCAACAAATGGACCAATTTTCTCAACGTCGACAACAATCACATCACCGGCACCAGAGCCCGTTGCAAGGTTCGTTGTGAGTTTCGTGTGGTGGTCACCGTGGTTGTTCATAAGGTAATCAACTTTGATACCCGTTTCCTTTTCGAAATCAGGCAGTAATACCTTCAGGCTGCTATCGAAATCAGGGAAACCGTCGAAACGAATTTCTTTGTCTGCTGCATTTGCAGCTGTTGTACCTAATCCTAAAGCAACCGCGCATGAAAGCGCTAAGGTCTTAAATTTCATGTTCTATCCTTAATATTTTTATAGGGTAACTGGTAAATCCGATACCGAGTTTCTAGTGACCAACGTCGGCAGCAATTTAAAGTTCACGTCATGTTTTATTTTTTTTAGCTTCTGTAGAGTGAGCTGTACTGCTTCAACGCTCATCTCTTCAATAGGGAAATTAATGGTGGTCAAACTAGGGGTCAGATAGCGCGCGAAGATGGTGTTATCGAAGCCCACCAGTGATACATCTTTAGGAACAGACAGCCCCTCTTGATGCAACACCTCGAAGGCGCCAAATGCCATGTGGTCATTCGAAGCAAATACTGCTGTGAAATGACACTTACGATTAATCAGCTTCTTCATAGCACTGATGCCCGTCTCTTCAGTAAAGCCCGCTTCCGAGACTAATGCTTCATCGTATGGCACACCCGCTTCTTCCAAGGCCTTTCGATACCCCTGCAAACGCCCCCTAGCATCTGCTTTATCTAAAGGCCCGGTAATACACGCGATATCTGTATGTCCCTTTTGCAAAAGATATTGAGTAGCGAGTAGCCCCCCGACTTCGTTATCAATATCAATGCAACTCATCGCCATTTCTGGGATGAAGCGGTTAATTAAAACCACAGGGGTCCCCTGTTCTTCCAATTCAATTAAATAATCATCACTGAGCAGTTGAGTATGAAGAATCAAAGCATCAACACGACGCCCCAACAGAAACTCCACAGACTCACGTTGCCCTTGCTCGGTGTTCGAACCCGCTGTAACCACAGCGTGGTAACCAAAGCGGCGTAGGTTTTCTTCTATGCAATGCAAAATGCCTGAATAGAAAGAGCCGCCAAGTTCTGGAACAACAACACCCACACTTCCGGTACGACTTGAAGCCAAGGCTTGAGCGATAGAGTTCGGGCGATAACCCAATTCTTTGATCGCTTTTTCAACCTTTAATTTCTTGTCATGACTCACTCTACTAGTGCCGTTGATCACTCTAGACACTGTCGCCTGAGACACACCTGCATGTTCTGATACGTGTTTAATTGTCGCCACTCGAACCTCGATACTTCATTAGCTTGTAACCGCTTACAAAACGATTATTAAAGAATTAAGTCTAAGTAGAAGTGAGTGACATCACACTAAACCTCGAGCTAAAAAGGCCAGTTATGGAAATCATGAAAGCGCTTACAGATTACCTTCACGCCATGAAACTGTTTCATGGATTCATGAATCCACATTTAGTCAATTTTGTTAAAAGCCTTAGTTCAATAAAGGGATTTCAACACATCTATTGGCGTATCAAATACGATTGATATCTAGTATTTCCCATTATCGAGGCTATTGATATGCAGGGGCCACGGCGAGATAAATTAAAATAATATGAAACGAGGTATTGAAGATGTCATGGAGGGGAGAGGGAGAGGCAATCCCAAATGATAGAACAGATATTCAAGACGAAAAAAGGGCACAAAGAATGTGCCCAAGAATGGAGTTACATAACGTGCCCTAATCAATCTGCCTTTAGGGCTAAAATGGACAGTATTTACGTACTATTGAAACGCATGGATATTCGAAAGCATGGCTCTTTGAAAATATGCCGAATTCAAAGAGCTGCGCTTTCTATATCGGTGATTACCACCAAGCTTCAAACATTGCGCCGAACGACAATGTATCAACATTAGTTGTCTTCACTGTGTTGCCTTTCGTTTCTACATCACCCACGGTTGTGTAGAAGCGAAGCATTGGACGGCTCCAAGGTAAACCACCTAGAGAAACGTTTTGAGACAGGGTTACTTTCCACGCGTTCTCTTCACCGTCGTCATCGTAATCAACCATGCCGTAGCCCGCTTCTAGCCATGTAGAGTGAACATCATCCCATTGGTATTGTGGACGAACAATACCAGCGTATTCCGTATTCTCGCGGTCTAGATCAGAACCAGAGTTGTCTTTGTACGACACTAAGTAATCGATGATGAAGTTGTCTGTCGCTGCATAGCTACCTTCAACGCTTGCATACAAAATCTGGTAGTCACCTTTCAGGTCATATACTGACGAATCAGCACCGTCACCATACTTAACAACCAACTTGTTAGACTCACCCAAGCCTAAGGTCGCACCCAATAGGTATGCCGTTTCATCACTAACTTTTGGCTCACCTGCTACATCAGCTTCATCTGAAGCAAAGCCGTAGTTCGCATACAGATCTAGGTTACCGATACCAGCGTTGATGCTGTGCAGTTTTGCGGTCACAGCGTATCGACCGTTGTCGTTAACCAAACCACCTTTAACTTGGCCAACAAAGCCCATGTCTAACTTAGCACCACCGAAGTCGAAGTTGTTAAAACCAGCACCTTGACCATCGTGTGTCATCCAGAAGTAATCGTTCAAACCTTGTTGTGGACGTTGATGGAAGTCACGACCAGCCCACATGTAAAGCTCAGGCTGACTTTCAAAGACGTTGGTTACACCAGCGTACATTTTTTTCATGCTTAGGCCGCCGTCATCAGCCCATGCGTCTGCTTCCCAGTGGTCAGCCATAAATACGATGTCCCAGATAGCGCCGTTATCTGCTTGGAAAAGCTTAGCTAACTGAACTTCACCACCGTTAGCTTCGTTACCTAAACGACCAACAGAACGACCTGTTGTACCTATGTCTACGTAACGCTCATCACCACTTTTGTAGTGAGCGCCGTAACGAGCATAACCAGAGAAGACGATACCGTCTGGTACATTGGTTTCTGCAGTCAGAACCGCTTGTTGTTGATCATCAACATACTTGATATCACCAACTTGAGATTCCAGCTCTTGGATTCGTTGTTCCAGAGCGGCAAGATCCGTTTCTGCAGCAAAAGAAGAGATTGAAGCAAGCGAAGCCGCCACTGCGACCGTTATTGGCAAAAGCTTAAATTTTTGCATTGTAATTCCCTATTATTTTTTTGAGTTTTCATCGAACAGGGAAATATTAAGCAATGAAAGCGTTGAAAAGTTGGTCGCTGTTCACACTGATAAATTAGGTCGAGAGCCATGAAACTTTTAGAAAAATCATACCCAAAACTATTAATTTAATATCAGAAACTTAGAACATAAAGTGCGTGAAATATCAGCTTGAAATCGCTTTCATTTCATCAATAATGGCGGGGTCTATCACGGAAAGCCGTGTGTGAAAATGAGGGAAATATGGTGCAGTTTTGACTGGTTTTCATATATATGAAAAGCCTCAAAATCTATCATCAATTTTGAGGCTTTCTAGTTATCGTGAAATATCTATTTTAAATGATTCAAGATACCCCTACGGCATATCAAGAGACTCAACGCCCATGTTGAACAGAGTAAATGCATAGATATCTGCAGTAAGATCGATAGCTTTACTCAATGGCATTCCAGCACCGTGACCCGCATTAACATCAATACGAATCGTCACAGGTGCGCCACCTTCATGCTTGTCTTGCAGCTCAGCGATGAACTTATAAGAGTGTGCAGATACCACGCAGTTGCCATGCTCCTTCTTTTATATGCTATAACGCTATGACTCTACTCATCAAAACATGGCGAAACTCATAACATTAAAAATAGTGTGAAATCGTCAGATAACGAGTTCTGATGTGTTCAATCAATAACTTAATCTTATTGGGAGGCTGGCGCGTAAAGGGGTACACCGCATAAATACCCAACTTCTTGCCCACCAAGTCAGGGAAGATATCCACCAGCTGACCATTGCGAATATCGTGATAAACCAGACAGCGCGGCACGTACGCAACGCCATGTCCACCCAGCGCTGCTTTTCTTAATGCCGTCGCGTTGTCAGTCGAGAAAGAGCCCGAGACACGCACAATGTACTTATCGTTGTCGGTACAGCCATCTTTACTGTGCAGGAACTGCCATTCGCTAGCACCCGTTGTTTGATACGCATATTGCAAACAATTATGCTCAACTAAGTCTTTGGGCTGCATTGGTTTGCCATTCTTGGCGATATACGAGGGCGAGGCACACACCACCCATTGAGAATCCAATATGTGTCGCGCAATCAAGCTGGAATCTTCTAGGTATCCGGTTCTAATCACCAAGTCGAGACCATCCTCAACCAGATCGACAAAGCGATTGTTTAGAGACATATCGACCGTTAAACCTGGGTGCATGTTACAAAACTCGGCAACAGCGTCTGCGAGTATCAAATCTCCGGAGATAGTAGGCACTGACATTTTGATATGACCACTGACATTTTCACCAAAGCCTGAAACTGCGTCCATAGCCTCTTGAGCTGCCTGCTTCACATTTTTGGCTCCGTGTAACATTGCCTTGCCTGCTTCGGTCAGCGTCAATTTACGCGTAGTTCGATATAATAATTGCACACCAATCTCTTCTTCCAAACGCGCAATCCTCTTGCTAACTACCGAATTTGTAAGGTTATTTTGCTCTGCCACCTTACTAAAACTACCCAGCTCTACTACCTGTGAAAACAGGATCAAATCATCTGCCCGCATCTGATTATGCCAATTTTGGAATTAATTATTTTCATTATTTCCCTATATCAATAAAAAATAAAGGGGTAAATTCACGCCAAATTAACAAAACAATTACAAAAGAGTCATTCCAATTACAAGATTCGCACCTAAATGGTTCCCGCTTAAGAGGCCAATAGCGATTCGAATGATGACAACCCATAACGTGTTATTTACTTCAAACATGAACGTTTGAAATCAGTACGAGGAAGTACCCATGAGTGAAACTCTACTAGCTCTATTGGCCTTTTCACCAATAGTTGTTGCAGCGATTCTACTGGTTGGCCTGAACTGGCCAGCGAAAAAAGCGATGCCAGTGGCATTTGCACTAACCGTTGCTATTGCCCTATTTGCTTGGGATATGTCTGGCTCTCGCGTGCTGGCTTCTGTATTCCAAGGCTTCGGCATTACCGTGTCGGTTCTCTGGATTGTGTTCGGCGCCATCTTCTTATTAAACACTTTGAAGCACACCGGAGCTATCACCACTATTCGTAACGGCTTCACGGATATATCCGCTGACCGTCGCGTTCAGGCTATCATCATCGCTTGGTGTTTTGGTTCATTCATCGAAGGCGCATCTGGCTTCGGTACACCTGCTGCAATTGCCGCTCCGCTACTGGTTGCTATCGGCTTCCCAGCGCTTGCTGCGGTACTTATGGGCATGATGATCCAATCTACGCCAGTATCATTCGGCGCGGTTGGTACACCAATCATTGTTGGTGTGAACAAAGGCTTGGACACGCACAACATCGGTGAAAGCCTGATTGCTCATGGTTCTACTTGGGATGCTTACCTGCAACAGATCACGTCAAGCGTTGCGCTGATTCATGCTTCTGTTGGGGTGATGATGCCAGTGCTAATGGCGATGATGCTAACTCGCTTCTTCGGTAAGAACAAAAGCTGGACTGAAGGTCTTGATATCCTGCCGTTCGCACTGTTCGCCGGTGCTGCTTTCACTATTCCCTACGCACTAACGGGTGTTTTCCTAGGTGCTGAGTTCCCATCATTGATTGGTGGTCTCGTTGGCCTAGCAATTGTGGTTACTGCAGCAAAACGTGGCTTCCTAGTTCCAAAATCAAAATGGGATTTTGAAAGCGAAGACAAATGGCCAGCAGAGTGGCTAGGTTCTCTGAAAATCGATCTAGACGACAACCAAGGCCACAAGGAGATGAGTATGGCGATGGCATGGGCACCTTACGTGCTGCTCGCTGTGACTCTGGTTGCTAGCCGTGTGAGCCCTGAGTTCAAAGGCCTGCTTAAGAGCGTTAGCCTTTCTTTCAGCAACATCCTTGGCGAGACAGGCGTAAGCACCGCAATTCAACCTCTGTATCTACCTGGCGGCATCTTGGTATTCGTCGCGCTAGTTGCGGTTCTAATGCAATCTCGCAGTGCTGCTCCGCTGGCTAAAGCTTTTGGTGAATCAAGCAAGACTCTGATTGGCGCTGGCTTTGTGTTGGTGTTCACCATCCCAATGGTTCGTATCTTCATTAACTCTGGTGTTAACGGCGCTGATTTAGCAAGTATGCCAGTAACCACTGCCAACTTCGCAGCTGACCTAGTCGGCGGCGCATTCCCAGCGCTGAGTGCAACAGTTGGTGCGCTAGGTGCCTTCATTGCAGGTTCGAACACCGTTTCAAACATGATGTTCAGCCAATTCCAGTTCGAAGTAGCACAAACTCTGACTATCTCTAGTGCGGTGGTTGTGGCTCTGCAAGCCGTTGGTGCAGCAGCAGGTAACATGATTGCGATTCACAACGTGGTAGCCGCATCAGCGACCGTAGGTTTGTTAGGACGAGAAGGTGCAACACTACGTAAGACAATCATCCCAACGTTCTACTACTTGGTGATGACAGGAATCATCGGCCTAGTGGTTATCTACGGCTTCAAAATGACAGACGCACTTATGTAAACCATAAGTCGTTACAAAAGCACTTGGCGTTAATACTCAATTCCCCGACTGCAACACCGTCTAATAAGACAGTTGATGAGTTTCGGAATGGATACTAAAACACATCAACACCCTCGGGTATTAACGCCATTTTCCCGTTTTATCGTTTTATCGTTTTATCGTTTTATCGTTTTATCGTTTTATCGTTTTACAGCTTATTTGTTTCAAAGCGAAAGAAAGACAGAACACTTACTTTTCAAGAATTAAAGCAGCCCAAGCCAAGCTCTCATAGAAGAGCAACATCCCAAGAATTTAGGACTGAAATTATGATCATATCCGCATCGACTGATTACCGCGCCGCAGCAAAAGCAAAATTGCCACCGTTTCTTTTCCACTACATTGACGGCGGTTCTTACGGAGAACATACCCTACGCCGCAACACAGCCGATCTTGCAGAGATCGCGCTCAAGCAGCGAGTCCTCAATGACATGTCAGATCTGAATTTGGAAACTGAGTTGTTTGGCGAAAAGCTAGCAATGCCAATCGCACTAGCTCCTGTTGGTTTAACAGGTATGTACGCACGACGTGGTGAAGTGCAAGCAGCAAAAGCCGCGGACAACAAAGGTATTCCTTTTACGATGTCGACGGTGTCGGTATGTCCAATAGAAGAGGTCGCACCTAAGATTGAACGCCCAATGTGGTTCCAACTTTACGTACTAAAAGATCGCGGCTTCATGAAGAACGTTCTTGAACGCGCAAAAGCAGCAGGCGTAACAACATTGGTTTTCACCGTTGATATGCCAGTACCTGGCGCTCGCTACCGTGACATGCACTCAGGAATGAGTGGCCCAAATGCGGCAATGCGTCGTGTATTCCAATCTATGCGTCATCCTAGTTGGGCCGTTGATGTTGGCTTGTTAGGTAAGCCACATGATCTAGGCAACATCTCTACTTACCGTGGTTCTCCTACCAAACTGGAAGACTACATCGGTTGGTTGGGTGACAACTTCGACCCATCGATCTCATGGAAAGACCTAGAGTGGATCCGTGATTTCTGGGATGGCCCAATGGTCATCAAAGGCATTCTTGATGAAGAAGATGCAAAAGACGCTGTGAGATTTGGCGCAGACGGTATTGTGGTTTCAAACCACGGTGGTCGTCAGCTTGATGGTGTTCTATCAAGTGCAAAAGCGCTACCTGCAATCGCAGACGCAGTAAAAGGCGACACCAAGATTCTGGTCGACTCTGGTATTCGTACCGGCTTGGATGTAGTTCGAATGATGGCATTGGGCGCAGATTGCACTTTGCTTGGACGTTCTTTCGTCTACGCATTAGCAGCGCAAGGGCAAGCAGGTGTTGAAAACCTACTCGACCTTTACGACAAAGAGATGCGCGTTGCGATGACTCTAACTGGCGCCAAGACAATCAAAGACTTAACTCGTGATTCTTTGGTGGGGCTAGATTAATCCGCCACGACTCTGGTTCGGATTCAGATTCAGACTAATGCTTTGGTCTACTTAGACTGAAGTTCAATCGGTGTCACAGCAATTCCACTGCTGTTGTGACACCGTTTAAGCACTGGAAAATAAAATAAAAACTAGGGCGTGTTGATCTTTCGAGCTGATTTTTGCAGCGAGTTGCTGGGTATTTATACAAGGCAGAGGCGTCGATGTGTAGCTAGCCTACATGAGAAGCCGATAACGCAGTAGAAATGACCAGCAAACGCTGCCCGAAGGGTTCGAGCTGGGCGCCCCCGCAAAAAGCGTTTTACTCTTTGTTGAGGGAGATTTACTTAGAATGACTAGGCTACTTCCCCCTCGCCGCGATTAAAACGCTTTTGACTAGGCGCCCCCATCCGAACAAAATTTAACCACAAAAGGTCAACACGCCCTAGAATGCTAAATAGGAATCTTATGTTTACAGGTATCGTTCAAGGCATGGCAACACTGGTTGCTATCAACAAAAAAGAGTTGTTTCAAACTCATACCATCGAGCTAACTGACGAAATGGTTGAGGGATTAGCAATTGGTGCTTCAGTAGCTCATAACGGTTGTTGCTTAACAGTAACGGAAATTTCAGGCAATCAGATTGCTTTTGATTTAATGCAAGCGACATTGCGATTGACGAACTTAGGCCAGTTGAATGTTGGTGACAAAGTGAATGTTGAGCGTGCAGCAAAGTTTGGTGACGAAATTGGCGGGCATAGCATGTCTGGCCACATTACTCTGATGGCTAATCTCGTTGATGTGATTAAGACTGAGAACAACCGTACACTTTGGTTCGAACTACCAGAAGAGTCGATGAAGTACGTGTTGAGCAAGGGTTACATTGGTGTTGATGGTTGTTCATTGACGATTGGCGAAGTGGAAGAGAACCGTTTCTCTGTCCATCTGATTCCAGAAACTCTGAATCGTACTCTGTTTGGCGGCCGTGGAGTAGGCGACCAAGTAAACATTGAGTTTGATCCGCAAACACAAGCGATTGTTGATACTGTTGAACGTGTACTAGCAAACCAAAAATAGTAGTAGCGGTTTATCAATAGCACTTGCCCAAAAATCGATGACTAAGTAAAAGTCGAAGATATTAAAAAAGAGCACATTTTGTGCTCTTTTTCTATTTTTGTGTATTTGTGTATTTGTGTATTTGTGTTTTTCTAGGTTAGCCTAGAAATCGAGAGTAGATCTAACTCGACAAGAGAGTAAGTGTGTTAGAAGACTTGTTCGTCGTCTGCATCAATCGAGAGGTTGATTCTGTCTCTTACTTCGTCTACTTGCATGTCGAGATGAATAGCATTGCAACACGCTGGGCAATCGTCATAAAAATCTTGGCTTCCATTTGAAGCATCTAGCGTTATGCTGATTGCATGCCCACAGTGGGGGCAGGAGACATGTTTTTCTGTGTATTTATGCATAGCAAATTCTCCTCACTGTAACTCGTCCCAATCCTAGTAGCTTTATAGATCGCAATAGCTTGTATAGTTCGTAGTAGCTTTATAGAACGACTTAGCTAGCTGCGATTGGTATTAAACGGCCTGTATCTTCTGAATGCATGCCTCAGTTTGAGCTAAATACTCGCCGCCAAATTGATTGCAGTGGTTGAGAAGATGGTACAAGTTATAAATGTCTTTGCGATCAGTATAGCCAACGTCTAGTGGATTTACGCTCTGGTAACCGTCATAAAACTCTTTTGGAAACCCTTCAAACAATTCCGTTAAAGCTAAGTCACATTCATGATCGCCCCAATAACAAGCCGGGTCGTAACAGATTGGTCCAAAGGCTGAGTTTGCAACGTTGCCATTCCAAAGATCACCATGAAGCAAAGACGGGCGAGGGTTGTGGCCAGCAAGACGCATATTCACCACATCAACGATGTCATCAATATCACCGAATTCGATGCCTTTTTCTTTTAGCAGTTGTAACTGGAAACCAATACGCTGCTCAGAGAAAAAACGACCCCATTTCTTATGCCAAGGGTTAGGTTGAAGTGTGCTGCCGATATAGTTGTCTTGGTCGCAACCAAACTCTTTTTGCTCGCCCCATTGATGAAGCTGCGCAAGCTGAACGCCGAAATCGAAGCTATTGTTGCCCGTCTCCAGCGGCTTGGTTGGCAAGTAATTGAGAATAATGAACGAGCACTCCTTGGTTTTGCCAATAAGCACTAATTCAGGTACGTAAACGGTGGAGGTTTCTCTCAACAAGCGTAAGTTCTCAGCTTCAATTTCAAACTTAGGTAAAAATTCTCGCTGATTCACTTTCACAAAGTAACGTTCATTACCATCGCTGATCATATAGCAATCGTTAATGTCGCCACCAGAAACCTTGGTACGCTCAGTAATCTGAAAGTTAAATAGAAGAGTATCTGAAAGTTGTTGAGAAATGGCCTGCCACATAGGAAATCCTCAAAGACTGAAAGTTAAAAAGATTGAAGGTTAGAAATACTGTTTGTTTAATAGCAATAGTTTAGGATAAATCTGAGCAATTTATAGACGCACTCGTCAATGTTCTTAGCTCTTCTTCAGCTTATGCAGAATCAATTGGCCGAATTGTGAACTCGAACTGATACAAGCTCGTTGAAATACAAACATAAATTGAAACCCTGGCGTGGTGAAACAGTTTGGAGCTGGTCTCACAATCGAAACCGTTTTAATCACCACAAACTGGAAAAGTGGTTTGAGCTTGTTATTGTCTCCCCACCAATTTAGATGAACTTTTAGAGTAAGCTGAAAGGGCTATTATTAACTGGCGCAATACTTTACTTCAAAGTTTGTCTTAAACTTTGTTAGGCGTGAATTTACTTATGGTTTAAGTGGGCAGGTACACCGCATAGAGCTATATCGATTTAAATTTAAGCTGAAAAACTAACTAGGATCATTTTAATGCGGTTTTGGGCAATAAAGTGATGACAAATAGCGTCATTTACATAGTATTAGGCAAGTACGTATTAATCTGCTTTAGAGCTTAAAACGGAGAATTATTGTGGTTGTAGAAACCGATGGCTATTTGGCTTTGATCGAGCACCTATCATTTAATCTGGACGTCTTTACCAATAGTAATGGCGATACAGGCAACGAGAGTGTTGAAGACATCATCACAGACATGATTTCAACGAACATCATGGCTATTTTCGAGCAAAACCCAGAGTTGCATTCGAGCGTTCGTTTTCAGCTATTGAAAGAAGCAGATGCCGTAGTAGCTGACCTTGGTGAAGTATTAGCGGGTGTTTGGGCTAAGAAAGCGACCAACGAACAAATTGTATTTCTTGATGAATACATCGCGTTAGTGAAGAACCTGTTTGATACGGCTGTTGCTAAATACGACTAGCTATTCACGTATCACTCTAAAATAGTAAAAGGCGTTTAAGTCGTAACGTTTTATGTTATGTCGTTCAGCGGTGAATCTTTTGAATCGCTATAAACGCCTAAAGTGCCAAAACTTGGAAGCCCAATAAGGGTTGTCCAGCCTCGATATAATCACACCTTTCGATGTAGAAGCATGTAGGAATTGATTATTTCCTAAGTAAACTCCAACGTGTCGCACTGTCATCGATGTTTTAAAAAACACCAAGTCGCCACTCGTTGCCTGCCCATACGCTATTTCTTTTCCCTTTTTACTCTGGTCTATTGTGGTTCTTGGCAGGGCTTGTTGAGTCGCATTTTGGACGGCTATCTGTACAAAAGCAGAGCAATCTATACCTCTAAATGAGGTCCCACCGAAATGGTATGGCACGCCTTTCCACTGTTCATACACGCTCATATAAGCGTTTGTAGTCAATTGTTCTGACTTTGATAGGGGTTTCTGTGTGGTTTGACTAAGCTGAGAAGGCGACGGTGACGAGCTACAAGCAGCCAATGTTGCTAAAGTTATTGTAACTACAGCCATTTTTCTGATTTTCATATGTAACTCTTCTGACAAAAAACTGAAATAAAAACGTCATCAAGGACTTCTAGTATACGGACTAACTTAAGGATATCTCTTTTCGTAGTCAAACTGGATTTCACATGCCCGACACAAATTTATCAATAAAACCCTCACGTTATACATTCTCGCTCATTCAAACCGTCACTGCTGTATTTATTTCCATTCTTTTACTTGTTAGTTTTTTATCAATGGTTAGCATTCGGGGCGTTGAACGGGTCGGGGGACACTTTGACGCACTCTCGGAACAAGCATTACCCCTTGCTCTACATAATGCCGAATTAACGCAAAGCGTATTAGAACAAGTAAAACTTCTCACTTACAGCACCCAATCAACCGACTTAGATACACTGAATGCCACAAGGGGCTCAATTGACCAACTCGCAACAGAGAGTAATACCACGCTAGAGGAACTCCTTTTTATCTCCCAATCTTTTCCTGAAGCGATCTCTTTAGAGCAACAACAAAACCTTATCGATGACATGACGCAACTGCAAAACATGACCAACACGGTACTGCTAGCGCAAATTGAGATTCAAAGTAAGCAAAATATCATCGACAGTAAAATGGGCGAGTTCCGTTATGGCGTTGGATCTATCGGACCAGAAATGAATCGAATCAGCTCGTTTTTGGTTGAAGACAACCCGGAAGCGAGTGATGCTGCGAATCGATTTACATCCAGTGCGTCTGCGATGGCGAACACCTTTTTGATGTTGATGATGCAATCTGACATTGATAAAGCACACGATGAATATCGTCAACTCAGAAATCGAATTGCGGGCCTTAACTTGGCTTACGGTGACTTTGCTGATTGGCACCCAGACATCGCCGAGTTCGCAAGTTTGACGGCACCTTACGGAATGGTGAAAGAGGGCTTTACAGAAAAGGGGGTAATCAAGCAAATCCTATCGAAACTCGAACTGGTTAAACAGCAAGAGCAGAACTTAACGCAAGTGATTACCTTAGCAAATACCGTTATCAGCACACTGAATCAGTTGTCTTCTACAGCTTCCCAACTGATTGATGAAAGCGAGCTCGTTGTAAATAAAACCATCATCAATATCGATAGTGTGTTGTTTATCAGCGGGCTGGTGATTGCCGTAATCATTGCGATCTCATGGTTCGTATTACGTCGTTGGATGAATAAAGGGCTTAAAAACATTACCCAACAATTAAGTTCACTTGCCGATCACGACTTCTCCAAACAAAGTGAACTGTTGGGACCTCTGGAGCTGCAAGTTATCACTTCGAAACTCAATACAGTCGTAGATTCAACCGCTGACTCGGTTCGTTTGGTAACGCGTAACTGTGAGACGCTTTATCAAACAGCTGAAGTGAGTCATGACGCCGCAGAGCAAACAAATTCTAGCTTGAATGAGCAGAACGAATCACTTCAGAATATGATAACTACGATTACTGAACTTGAAGCATCCATTGGTGAGATTGCCCGTATCTCTAACGCATCGAACGACGATGCACAAATAGCAGAAGATGAGTCAGTGAATGGCAGCCAAGTGGTTGGCCTTAACCAACAACGATTACAAGCGCTTGAGCAATCTCTTAGCCTGAATCAAGAATCGATGACGGACTTGGATATTCACGTTAAACAGATTCGTGAAATGGTTGACGTGATCAGTGGTATTGCTGAAAACACTAACTTACTCGCATTGAATGCCGCAATAGAAGCAGCGCGAGCAGGAGACCAAGGCCGCGGGTTTGCAGTGGTTGCCGATGAAGTACGAAAACTGGCGAGTGGTACATCCCAGCAAACCACTAATATTCGTAATATGATGAACGAATTGGTGGCGGCGGCTGATCGCTCACGAGCTTCTGTAACGGAATCGCGAAGCGAAATGGCGAATGCGCTGGACACCAGCGGAGATGTAAAACAGGCCTTCGAGAAGATAGAGTTCGCGGTTAGCCAGATCAAAGGGCGTGTTGAACAAATCATGGTGGCTACTGAGCAGCAAGCACGAGCGACTGTCGATGTAACGCATTCAATCACCCGAGTATCTGAGCAGGGTGAGAATACTAAGCTGCAACTTGAATCTATGATCGAGAGTTCAGAACAAGTCGGAGAGATAGCAGGGAACCAACAAGCCATGCTTCACAAATACGTATTGAAGTAAACGAGCGTGCGGAGTTAAGCTAAACAGTACAACAGTTGAAGAACTAGCTACGCTTATATCCCTATCGATACAGAAACACCCTTAAATTCCGACATGAATCTAAGGGCGTTTTTGTCTAGATATAGGTTTGAGTTTAATATCAGCTTGAGCCACAAACGAGTTTGAATCTAGTCTTTCGTTGTCGGGAATTGTGCAAACGGCTGACGCAACATCAAGTCCAACCGTTGCTCTTTACCATCTTGAATCTCGGGAACACCAATATTCACCTTATCGTGGCCAAGCTTGGGTTGAGCTCGGTAAGTCTTAAACCAGATGTCCCACACAGATAAAAAGAAGCCAAAGTTTGAGTGGGTTTCTTTAACAATGATCGAGTGATGAACGCGATGCATGTCTGGTGTCACTATCACTTTTCTTAATCGCTTATCAATCCATAACGGAAGACGTGCATTACTGTGGTTAAACATCGCACTGGCATTAAGAACAATTTCAAATATCACGACCGCAATGACAGGGACACCAAGCGCGATCACCAAACTCACTTTAATCAACATCGAAAGGATCATCTCAATAGGGTGAAAGCGCATTCCGGTAGTGACATCGATATCTAGGTCTGCATGGTGAACTCGATGAAACTTCCATAACCAAGGAACACGGTGGAACACCAAATGCTGCAGGTAAATGGCGCAATCTAAGAGCAATACACAGACCAGAATGGTCAGTTCTTTCGGAAGTGACAGGGTATTGAACAAACCCCATTGGTTTTCTTGTGCGATAACCGCCGCTTGAAATGCTGCGATAGGAATGAGAGTGGCCAATAAAAAGCTATTTAAAGCAACCAGAGCGAAATTGTTCGCCCAACGAAACCATTTGCTTTGAGTGAGTGTTTTACGTGGAAAACGGGATTCCCAAAGTGCACACAATCCAAAAGCGACAATAAAACAAACAAGGCGAAGCAGTGATGGGTCTTGCATGGGAATTCCTTCTATCATTCTAAGGACACTGTAAGTACAATCGTGCCACTTTTCTAGATTTATCGTTATTGCCCATGAGAATCCACGCTTTTCACCGTTTATATCAACATCGTTTATCCATTGCGACCAAACCGTTTAATGCGCGCGGGTGTAAAGTCGTGCGATGTGAATTCTGTAAAATCAAGCAAGACAGCTGTATCTGTGAACATCAACCAGACGTAAATACGAACGTCGCGACCATGTTGATCTTATCGGACAACGAAATACTCAAACCAAGTAATACCGGCCGTTTAATCCTTGATACCGTTAAAGATAGCTATGCCTACCTTTGGCACCGCACTGAGCCGAATCAAGAGATGCTGGATGTGCTGAAAGACGACAAGTATCAGCCTGTCATTGTGTTTCCTGAAGACTACACAGATGACAAAACGCGAGTGGTTCAAGACTTGCCACAAATACGTGACCCAAATAAAAAGCTGCTGCTGATTTTCATCGATGGAAGTTGGCGTGAAGCAAGACGTATCTTCCGTCGTTCAGAATATCTACAAGATTTACCTGTGTTATCGATTGAGCCTGAATCAGTTTCTCAATACATGATGCGTAAGTCGGACAACGAACAACACCTTTCTACTGCAGAAGTCGCGAGCTTAGTATTAAAGCAAGCGGGCGAAGAGCAGGGCGCCAAGACTTTACAGCTATGGTTTGAAGCATTTCGCGAAAGCTACATGCTAAGCAAGACGCGTTATAAGTCAGATCCGACCAAACCTAGCCTGAACGCTTTCATAGAACACAGTAAAAGTGAGACTTCACTCTAACCTTTAACCGCTTTGTGCTGACTTGTTGTTCAAACAGACTCGATCGCGAGATAAGTTTGTTATCTATCACGGTTTGTAGGGGGAGTGTTATGGATAATGCTCCTTAGTTGTTTAATTTAAAAAATTTATTTGCCCGAATTTAGGGAAAAATTGGAGAGATTTCATGTATTACGGCTTCGATGTTGGCGGCACAAAAATTGAGTTTGGTGCATTCAATGAGAAACTTGAGCGAGTAGCAACAGAGCGTGTTCCAACACCAACAGACGATTATCAGTTACTGCTTGATACAATTGCTGGTTTGGTAAAAAAGTACGATAGCGAATTCTCTTGCGAAGGCAAAATTGGCCTTGGTCTTCCTGGCATGGAAAACGCAGACGACGGCACAATGCTTGTTGTTAACGTACCAGCTTCAACAGGTAAGCCACTACGTAAAGATTTAGAAGCGCTTATTGGTCGTAGTGTAAAAATTGAGAACGACGCAAACTGTTTTGCGCTTTCAGAAGCGTGGGATGATGAGCTTAAAGATGAACCATCAGTTGCTGGCCTAATTCTAGGTACTGGCTTCGGTGGTGGTTTAGTTTACGAAGGTAAAGTTTTCTCTGGTCGTAACCACGTTGCAGGTGAGCTTGGCCATATGCGCCTTCCTATCGATGCATGGTTCCACCTTGGCGACAACGCACCGCTACTAGGCTGTGGTTGTGGCAAGAAAGGTTGTCTAGACAGCTACCTATCTGGTCGTGGGTTTGAGTTGATTTACGAGCACTACTTCGGTGAGAAGAAGAAAGCGATTGAGATCATCCAAGCATACAATGAAAGTGAAGCAAAAGCTGCAGAGCACGTTGATCGCTTCATGGAGCTATTGGCTATCTGTTTCGCGAACCTGTTTACAGGTCTTGACCCACACGTTGTTGCACTGGGCGGCGGTCTTTCAAACTTTGAACTGATCTACGAAGAGATGCCAAAGCGTGTGCCTAAGTACCTGCTGTCTGTAGCGAAGTGTCCTAAAATCATTAAAGCAAAACACGGTGATTCAGGCGGCGTTCGTGGTGCTGCATTCCTTAACATTAAGTAATCGCGACTTAACGTTAAGCTAGCTAAGGTTAGATAGTTAAAAAGCATAAATAAAAATGCCGCAATCTCGAAAGAGGTTGCGGCATTTTTTATTGTTTGGTGTTTTCGTTTAGTTAGCTCTTAGCTCTAACTACAAACGAAAAGCGACCTATCAAGAAAAGAGCCAGAGGGCTTACTTCTTCTTTTTGCCAACACCAAGGTTGTCTTTTTGCTTCAACGTAAGCTTAGTAAAGCCAAGCTTGCGGAAGTAGTTGTCTTGGTAGTTGCGAACCGCTTTAGTATCAGAAATCAACTCAAGCTGTTGCTCAGTTTTTAGATACTCAGAGATGTCGATGCCTTCCGCTGCAGCAACAGCTTCTTGGATCGTGCGGTGTTCTTGTTTTGAAAACAGTAACTCTTTGTCTTCGTCTTTGTAAGTGTACAGAATGGTACGAGCCATGGTGCTCTCCAATAGAATTATTACTTTGCGCGCACTCTACATAAAAACCGTACGTGGCTCAAGGTAATGGTAATAAATCTTAAGATTATCGTTCTAAACGTTTAGCGTAATTTAAGCTAATTGTCTTTTAGGAAACGAACAAGTTGTTTTTCACCAAACGAAAATAACAAAAAGCCCCTTAACATTGAAAAATCAATATAGGGGCTTCGTCTATGTCTTGGCGAAGATCTTCCAAATCAACTAAAAAGCAGCTAAGTCAATTTAGGTAATTGCTTTGAGTTAAACGCGACCTTGTAGAGGAATGATCGTCACTGTCTCGCCAACTTTCACGGTATCAACCGCTGGTGAGATTTCGATTAAACAGTTTGCTTCACTCATTGAACGCAGAATACCTGAACCTTGCTTACCTGTCGTTTTCACTTCAAGCACACCTGATTCATTCATCGAGAACACGCCTCGGCTGAACTCAGTACGACCTTGGCGCGAACGTAACTGTTCAGTTGCTACTGCGTTTGCTTTTACTGGCGTCCAATTCGTTTGACCTTGAAGCTTGCGGATCGCTGGCTCAACAAAGTTAATGAACGACACCATTACTGCAACTGGGTTACCCGGCAGCCCAAAGAAAGGTTTGTTTTCGATTTTACCGTAAGCCAATGGGCGGCCTGGGCGCATGTTGATACGCCAAAAGTTGATTTCACCCAGCTTATCTAACGCAAGCTTGATGTAATCCGCATCACCAACAGACACACCACCTGAAGTCAGAACCATATCGGTTTCAAGCGACGCAGAGTGCAGCACATTCATCATCTTTTGTTCGTCATCTTCAATGATGCCGTAATCGACGATGTCACAGCCAAGCTTTTGAAGCATGCCGATAATAGTAAAACGGTTCGAATCGTAGATAGAGTTTGGTTTTTGCTCGCTACCCGGAGCTTGAACTTCATCACCCGTAGAGAACACTCCCACTTTCACTTTACGCAGAACAGGGCAGGTACCAAAACCTAATGATGCCATCATGCCCATTTCTGGCGCTTCGATTCGTGTGCCTCGCGTAAAGACAGGTTGGCCAATTTCTAGATCTTCACCCGCCATACGGACATTTTGTCCAACCGAGATTTTCGCGTCAGGGAAGCTAACCTTGTCACCTTCCTGAACAGCTTGCTCACGCATCACAACAACATCAACGCCTTCTGGCATTGGCGCACCTGTCATGATCTTAACGGCTTCACCTTGTTGAACGATTTTGCCGTAGCTATGTCCAGCCATGACTTCAGCAACAACGCGGTAGCTATCTAGATCTAAATCTTCACTACGAATGGCGTAGCCGTCCATTGCAGAGTTAGTGTTCTGAGGCACGTTGATTGGCGAGATAACATCTTCAGCCAGAACACGGCCATAGCCTTGCTCTAAGGAAACAGATTCCGTCAAATCTAGAGCATCAATGCTATCAACAATTTTTTGCTGACCTTGAGTAACCGTTAGGCCGGCTGGAGAGAAAGAGTCGCAACACACAACTGGCGTGTTGTCTTTTGAAGATGCACATGAAGCGACTTTATCTTTTTTCGAAGTAGAGTCGAACGATTGAGCGTATTCAATGATGAAATCACGAATTGCTTCTAAGTCGCTGATCGCCATTTGCGGCAGGTCAGATTCAACTTTGCTGTCTGCGGCGATAGCAATAATGTTGTCATCGTTTGGATAAAGCCAAGGTTTACCCACTTCGTCGCGGTGAAGCTCAATCTTAGGGAAGGCGATGTTCTTGCAGCCTTCAACCAGAATTAAGTCCAACGTGTTGGTATTGAAACGTGTAAGCAGGTAATCAAAGTCCGCTTCGGCTTCTGGCGTTTCTGTCATCATGACATGACGGTTACGAGAGCTAATCAACATTTGATTCGCGCCTGCTTTGCGTAGGCGGTAGCTGTCTTTACCCGGCTTATCGACATCGAAATCGTGGTGAGCGTGTTTAAGAACGCCAACTTTTAAACCTGCGTCGGTTAACAAAGGTAACAAGGCTTCAAGTACGGTCGTTTTGCCTGTACCGCTATAAGCAGCAAAGCCCAATAGAGGAAGGTTAGGGCGTTGTTTTGAATCTTTCATTATTGAAGCGTTCCGAATTGGGTGAGTTCTTCTGGCGTGTTGAGATTGACAAAGCAGTTAGGAGAATCGCTAAAATCAACGTATTCGGTAACACACTCTTTGTATAGCAAGATGATTTTACGATCACCACGTTCTAAAAACGCTTCTAACTTTGGCAGAACACGTTTGTGGAATAGGGTGAATACAGGTTGCTTAAATTCGCCATCATGAGCGACAAGAATGTCACTGTCTTCTTTAACCGCAGAACAAAAGCGCTCAACAAGGTCGTCACTGATTTGTGGGCTGTCGCAAGGAACAAAGCCAACCCAGTCGGTGCTAGCGTTTTTAAGGCCTGCATGTATGCCACCCAGCGGACCTGGGTAGTCAGGGAAAAAATCGGAAACAACCGGAGCAAATGCTTGGTAACTGTCTAAGTTACGATTGGCATTGATAGTGATGCTGACATCTTGTTGTGACAGCTTGTTTATAACATATTGAATAAGCGGAGAACCGTTGAGCTCAACGAGTCCTTTATCTTTTCCGCCCATACGGCTGGCCTGTCCGCCAGCCAAAATAACCCAACTAGTTTGCGTTGGAAGCAGCATAAATATTCTCTTGTGCTTTATCTTTCTGAATAACTTGCAGAAGCGGGGATTCGGTCAAAGTATTGTCTTTAATCCACCACTGCTTCTTACATAAATCGGTTAACGCGTTAGTTTGGTGACTGGTGATGACTAAACTCGCGCCTCTCTGAAGAAGATCTTCGGCCATAATCACCAATCTTTCAATAGATTCTTTGTCTAAAGAAGCACTTGGTTCATCCATAAGCAAGATTGAAGGCTTAAGAATCCAAGCTCGAGCCATTGCTACGCGTTGACGCTCCCCCCCAGACAACACAGAGATGTGCTCATCTGCCAGGGTTTCTAAACCTACCATTCTCAATGCATTAATTATTTGAGCTCGCTTATCTTTTTGGCTCTCTTTGTTAAAGCGAATGCCATAAGCGACATTTTGGTACACCGAGCCATCAAAAAGATAGGGGGTTTGATGCAGGTAGATGATGTCTTTGAATTTGAGTCGAGGGAATAATCTTTGTTGCCAGCTCTGTGTTGGAGACTGAATGCGTCCAGAACTTGGCTGAATTAATCCAGACAAGATTTTTAGTAGGGTCGTTTTACCAACACCATTGTCTCCTTTGAGATAAATGGCATCGTTGGGGCCGATCGACAATTCGGGAATGTGGAACAAAACACGCTCTTTGTAGCGCATTGAAATTTGCTGCGTTGTTATTTTTATACTCATGACAGCGTTCCTAAGTTCTTAAATAGCCTTTTCCTCTCACACTGGAAAGGAAAAAGTTGAGGGCCAATGCCAATGCTAATAACACCATACCGAGGGCAACACCTTGAGCGAATGCGCCTTTGTGGCTTTCCATAGCGATAGCTGTTGGGATGTTTCTTGTCATCCCCATAATGTTGCCACCGACCATCATTGAACAACCGACTTCAGTAACGATACGAGAGAAGGCTGCAATGGTTGCGGCCAATAGAGGAAAACGTGTTTCCCAAATCAAGGTACACGCCACACGTGTCGTTGATACACCAAGCGTACGCGCTGTTTCTACTGCTCGGCGATCACTGGCCTGCAGAGCACCGTGCATCATCGCGACTAGGATAGGGAAACAGATCAACATCTGACCTAAAATCATCGCCTTCTGGGTAAACAGCAATTGCCAATCACCTAGCGGGCCAGAGCGAGAAAGCATCATGTACATCAACAAACCAATAACCACAGTAGGGATCGCTTGCAGGGTATTGATCACCGAAAGCAGAGCCCACTTTCCGGGGAACTCGGTATAAGCCAATAAGAAAGCCATAAGGATTGCAGGAACAATCACTAATGAGATGGCGGACAAAGACACACTGAAGGATACCGCGACGATCTGCCACAATTCGTGGTCAAAGCTCACCAGTAGATTCATTGCATCAATCGTTGTTTGCCATAGGGTCATGAAGTATCTCGTGTGAATCGATAATAGGTTTTTATCGGTAATGACTGATGTTAATCATAGCTGACACAATATATATGAGCCTGTATTGGCCAGCTATTGTTTTTAAGCGTGCTCATTAACTGAATTTAGTTAAGTGTAGTGTTTGTTGGTTTTGACGACATCTTCAACGCTACGCTTTACTTACTACAAACTATTCTGCGCTTGCAACAAACAGTTGTTTGCCGTGCAGTTTAAAGTCGTTAATCAGTTTCTGACCTTTAGGGTTAACCAACCAATCACTGAATACTTTCGCTGCTTGGTAGTTAATGCTTGGGTAGCGCTCAGGGTTAACGAGAATCACTTGGTAAGGGTTGAAGAGGTTCTTATCACCTTGGAAAAGGATTTTAAGATCCAGTTTGTTTTGGTAAGCCAACCACGTACCACGGTCTGTCATGGTGTAACCTTGCATTTCAGACGCCATGTTCAGAGTTGGGCCCATACCTTGACCAACACTGCGGTAGCCACCAAAGTTTGGTTCGATTTTAGTTTGCGCCCAAATACCCATCTCTTTCTTATGAGTACCAGAGTCGTCGCCACGAGACACAAACGTCACGTTATTAGTCGCGATCGCTTTGAACACATCTGCCACTGCTTTTTGAGATTCAATTTTTGCAGGGTCGCTTTGTGGGCCAACGATGACAAAGTCGTTATACATCAGCTTACGAGGTAAAACGCCGTAACCTTTTTCTACGAAATTCGCTTCAGCCTTTGGTGCGTGAGTCATCACCAAATCCACGTCACCATTTTCACCCATGCGAAGTGATTTACCTGTACCCGCAGCCAGAACATCTACTTTGATGCCAGAATCTTTTTCGAACTCAGGCAGTAGGTAGTCCAGTAGGCCAGAGTGATAAGTGCTTGTGGTTGTCGCCAACTTGATATGAGTGGTGTCTTCCGCACTGCTAGCCGTGTAACTGACGATAGATAGAGCTGCAATAGTTAAGGGAATTGCTTTCATTATTATTATGTCCATTCTGTTATAAATGAATGACATGCCTTCAGATTTAAAGGGCTCAAAGAAGGGCATGTGCATAAGACGCTAATTGTTGTAATTAGAAATCTACACCTTACAAGCAATCTTAATGCCAATAAATCATGCATCAGATCTCATTAAATTGCTGTTATTTCGGACAAAACTACGCCATTTACCCCGTTAAAATGAATCAAAACATGAGCTAGGACAAAATGTCGCACATTATCCCTGTTGGAGAAAGGGTTAATTGGTACACTCTGTCCCAACTTTCCTCACCGGCTAATCATTATGTCTTTACCTAGTTCATCTGCATCCAATCTCAACCCGAACACATTGACTCACTATCAGGCGTTTTCCGTTTTGGTCGTGGATGATGAATTGGGTATGCAGGCTATCTTAAAGAAAGCACTAGGTAAGTTCTTTGGCAAGGTATCAAGCGCAGGTTCGGTTGAAGAAGCTGAAACACTACGTTCTAGCGAACATTTTGATCTCATCGTCCTTGATATCAACCTGCCAGGTCGTTCTGGTATTGAGTGGGAAGAGGCGTTTAACGACAATGACAAACGCGCCGATGTGATTTTCATGACGGGTTATGCTGATCTAGAGATGACCATATCTGCACTTAAGCTTGGTGCTTCAGATTTTATTCTTAAGCCATTCAACCTCGAACAGATGATACAAGCGGTTCTGCGTTGTATGGATAAGCGACTCGACCAAAGAATGCAGTACGCGTTAAAGCGTGATGTTAGTCGTCATATCAAGACCGAATTGATCGGCAATTCAGACAAGACCAAACAGCTCAAACTATTGATCAGTCAATTTGCACCGTCTCGAGCATCAGTTTTAATAGAAGGTGAGTCAGGTACGGGTAAAGAGTTGGTTGCGCGTGGTGTACATGAAGCCAGCAAACGTACCGGACCATTTGTACCAATCAACTGTGGTGCGATTGCCCCGGAGCTTCTCGAAAGTGAATTGTTTGGACACACCTCTGGCGCATTTACTGGTGCGAAGAAAAACCGTGAGGGTCTGTTCAGAGTCGCAAGTGGTGGCACCTTGTTCCTTGATGAAATAGGTGAAATGCCACTGCCAATGCAAGCTGCGTTGTTACGTGTGTTAGAACAAAGAACGATTCGTCCAGTCGGTAGCGAGAAGGAAATTGCCGTTGATGTACGCGTGGTGGCAGCAACCAACAGAAATCTTCAGGAAGAGGTTGATAAAGGGCACTTTCGCCGCGATCTGTTCTACCGACTCAATGTACTTAAGATTGATGTTGTACCACTAAGAGAGCGCCCATCAGACTTGATTGAGCTTGTTCCATATTTCACTCGTCTATTGTCGAATGAACTTGGCATGCCGGTTCCCAATTGGGCACATGAAGATATCTTGGCGATGAATGAATACGAATGGCCGGGGAATATACGTGAACTTAAAAACTTAGTCGAACGATGCATTCTTTTAGACAAGCCACCAGCACACTATTGGCGCGAGATTAATGGCGATCCGGTACCTGCAAGCATTTCAGTGACGGTGTCACATGGTGCGGAAATACCAAACTTAAATAATGCGGACGCTGCCGAGGGTTACCCAAACACTTGGACACTGAAAGAAGTAGAGAAATCTCATATAGAACAACTCGTGAGCTTCCATGACGGCAATAAATCGGCTGCTGCGAGAGATCTTGGCGTCGCTCGTAAAACCCTAGAGCGCAAATATAAAGATTGGAACACAGAAGGCTCTGAATATGCCGATTAGACGCCATTGGTGGTCAAAGTGGGCGTTCCGGTTCAAAACCATGGTTCGCTATCGCTTATTATTCCTAACATCTGCTCCGATCATTCTTACGTTGTGTGCACTTGTGGCTATCACTCTCTATTGGTCTGTTCATTACACGTGGCAGGGGGCACTGATTGATGTCGATGAGCGCTTAGACGTGGCAGAGAACAGTATTCACTTGATTCAAAATCAGCAGGCATACAACGTTCGTGCGTTTGCTGAGTCTTATAATTTCCGCGTCAAACTCGGGAGTGATATTTCTAAAAAGGATCTCACGCGTTGGGTTTCTGAAAACAAATCTCGCTATGAGCTCGACTTTCTGCGCTGGCGCAGTGTCGAAAGTATGGCAAAGAAACTCGAATATCTAAATTTGACTCACAAGTCTTCGTTTTTCAGCGTCTTAAGCCGTAGCGAACTCAACGATCTCGATCGGGATCTTGCTAAAAAAGCGGAAGTTCCGATGCTTAATGGCCAAGAAGTTGAGACCCGCGGATTGGTAAGTCGAACCGTCGTATCCGTAAAAGATGGCAATGATAATGTAATTGGTTTTCTTGATGGTGGGATTTTGCTTAATAACAGCACGCAACTTGTCGACCAAATCAGCAATCTTATCTATCCCCAAAGAGAAGACTTTAATCGTCATGTCGGTACCGTCACGGTCTTCCTTGATGATCTTCGTGTGAGCACCAACGTTCCTTTAAGCAGTGAAGACAGTGTAGGGCGGGCAATAGGTACGCGAGTTTCTCATGAGGTTCACTCAAAAGTCCTGAACGAAGGCAAAGAGTGGCTAGATCGAGCGTATGTGTACGATGCTTGGTACATCACGGCTTACCAACCGATCCACGACCAGTTTAATAACGTAATCGGCATGCTGTATACCGGCTATCTAATATGGCCGCTCATCGAAACTTACCTGACTAACCTTGGCGAAATCAGCATTATCATTGTGTTGCTGTTGCTTGCTTCTGGGTTGATCGTTCACCGTGGTGCTCGGGATCTTTTCGACCCAATTGAAAGAATTCATAAAGTGGTGAAGCTCGTGCAATTGGGAAAAGACAAACGTATCGGTACGTTAGGCTTAGATGACCAACACGAGCTTACTCTGCTCGCCAAACAGTTCGACAAGATGCTAGATCTGCTGCACGAACGTAATCAAGAGATTCAACAAGCGGCGTTAGAACTCGAGTGTAAAGTTCACTCTCGTACCGCCAGCTTGAAAGAGAAAACTGAAGAACTGGAACTGCATATCAAGCTTCTCAATCAAGCCCGAGATAAGCTGGTGGTTAATGAAAAATTAGCAGCGCTCGGTGAGCTCACGGCAGGCATTGCCCATGAGATTAATAACCCTACAGCGGTAATTCTTGGCAATGTAGAGTTGATGAAGTTTGAGCTCGGTGACGAAGTCGCTCGTGTAGACGAAGAAGTCCACGCGATCATGGAGCAGATCGACCGAATCCGAAACATCACACGAAGCTTGCTTCAATACAGCCGACACGGCGGTGTACAAGACGAAATTACGTGGCAACATATCAATCCAATAGTGGATGAAAGTATTACGCTCGTAAAAACAGGCGCGAAAAAGAAAGGCATTGTCTACGTATCACACCTGCATGCTAAAACGTCTGTGGAAGTTAACCGAAACCAACTTTTGCAGATTTTGGTTAACCTACAGATGAACGCGATTCATGCCATGGACGGACAGGGCACATTAACTATCTCAAGTGAAGACTGGGTGGAGAATGGCGTGTCTCATGGTGCAATCGTTCATGTCGAAGACGAAGGCTGCGGTATCAAAGAAGAACAATTGAAACGCATCTTTTCGCCTTTCTACACCACCAAACGTGACGGTACAGGCTTAGGCTTGTCAGTATCTCAAAGTATCTTGAGCCAAACGGGTGGCGAGATACGTGTCGAATCAGAAGTAGGCAAGGGAAGCCGCTTTAGTATCTACCTTCAGCAAAAAGCGACACCACAGTTATTGGTCTCAAACCTATAATTTTTTTAGTTTTAACCTCAAATCGAATCCAACCATATTAGCACCTGATAATATTTCTACTGCGCTTGGGCTGTTACATGAACGTTTCAGCCCAAGCACGAAAATCCTGCACTACTAAACTATCGCCAACTAAATCTCAACCTCTGACTGTTTGACGAGCACCTCTTTTTGAATATGTAACACAGTGTATATCTTTTGATCTTGATGCATATCATCTGAACTGTACGGATTTTTGATACATTGACCCCAAATTCATAATCAAAAAATATAATAAAGTCAGTCAGCTATGAAATTAAGTAATCTCTCTATTAAATCAAAACTTATCTCCATCGTCATTTTATCGGTTGTTCTATTGGTAATGGCGTCATCTTTCAACCTAATGCAACAACGTGAAAGCTCAATGCAAGAGCGCCAAGATAAACTCAGTGCTCAAGTCGAAACCGCGGTCAGCTTAGCGAGCTACTATTACAGCCAACGTAACGTGCTCGGTGAAGAAGTAGCAAAGAAACAAGCGCTGCAAGCGATTGACACGCTTCGCTACGACACCAACAATTATTTCTGGATCTTAAACCAACAACTCAACGTTGTTATCCATCCATTAAAACCTGAACTCAATGGCAAGAACGCAGGTAACTTTAAAGATGGTGCAGGTAAACACCACTGGCGTGAGATGGTCACCATTTCACGTACCCCAGAGGAGAAAGGGTTTCTTGATTATCAATGGATGAGCCCGCAAGGTGAACTCAAAGACAAGATCTCATATGTACAGCTATTCCCTGAGTGGAATTGGATTGTTGGGTCGGGAATCTTAGTTGCGGATATTCAAGACGCTTTCTATGCACTAGCGCTCAAAGAGGGACTGGTCGCAGTTGTATTATCAGGCCTGTTGTTTGCTATGGGCTACGCGATTTCTAACAATATCCTTGTGCCACTTAACAAGCTTATCGACAACACCCATAAGATTGCAGATGGGGATCTTCGTGTACGCATGAACATGACACGCAAAGATGAACTGGGCGATATGAGTAATCAAATTGATACCATGCTCAACAAGTTACAAAGCACGCTTCGTACAGCGAATGAATCAGCAAGTTTATCCAGCAACATGGCGAGTCACATTGCACAAGCCAGTGAAGAGGCTGCGACCAGTGTTAACTCACAGCATGCACAGCTTGAGTTGCTATCGACAGCGATGACAGAAATGAGTGCCACCATTTCTGATGTCGCTGTTAATGCTGAAAATACTGCCGCAAGCACCAATAAGGTTGTCGAGCACGCAAATCAGAACGACCAGAACATGCAAGTAACGTCTAAAACCATATCTCAAGTTTCAGAAAATATATCTACGGCAAACGAATTGGTAAGAGACCTACAATCGGGTGTTAGCGAGATAAGCCAAGTGGTGAGCGTGATACGTGATGTATCTGAGCAAACTAACTTGTTAGCGCTTAATGCGGCAATAGAAGCAGCCCGAGCAGGTGAGCAAGGAAGAGGGTTCGCGGTAGTCGCAGATGAAGTCCGTAACCTCGCAAGCCGCACTCAAAACTCAACCAATGAAGTTCAATCGACGATTGAAAAACTGACTCAGCAAGCCGAGCGTACCTTTAAAGCAATGCAAAGCAGCAATGAGAAAGTCGATCACAGTGTTGTCGCGTCTAACGAAACTCGCCAACAACTCGATGTGATAGTGAATGAGCTTCATAACGCCAACGACATGGTCGCACAGATCGCCGCCGCATCGGAGCAACAAAGCACGGTAGCAACCGAAATGAGTGAAAGTGTTACTGGGATTCATCTGGCGGCTAACGAAGTACTGCAAGCTTCACAGTCGTTAGCTGAGGATAGCCAGAAAATGGCCAACACCACAGAACACCTTACTGATCAGTTGAAGTACTTTAGGGTTTAACCGCTAAGTTTTTTTATAACGGACTATGCCGGTCACAGGTTTCTTATCTTCAAGAGATGAATCCAAGAAGCCCATAACAAAACACCTCCGTACTTGAGATAAGTTCGGAGGTGTTTTCGTTTGTAGATAACTGGATTGTTAGCTCGCTCAACAAAAGAAGAGCATTAAGAAAAAGAAGAGTGTTAAGCCAATCTTGTTAATGTGCAGTCACTGAAATCTTCGGAGGGTTGATATTGTGTTTTCTAAACTCTTTCATCACACGCAAGGTAATATCGGTTTCAAACAGCTTCTCATACGCCGTGTCGACCACATAGGCCTTACAAGTTAGCTGTATCGCCAGGTAGTTATCCGTAATCGTCTGTTTGACCAGAACCGTAACAGGCTTCGGCAAATGGATGTAACGACTAGAAGACGCCGCTTCTTGAATCAAGTCTCGAGCTAGGGTGATGTCTTCATTCATACCGACATAAAATGGAATCACCACCTGCATATCCAGCGCGCCATAGTTACCACTAGTCGTTACTTCGTTTAAGAACTTGTTGTTCGGGATCGTGATAATGTCGTCGTTCAGGGTTCTCATTCGAACAGAACGCAAACCAATGGTAATGATGTCGCCATAGTTACCTTCGAACGTGACGCGGTCACCAACTTGAAAAGGTCTGTCAATCATCACCGTGATACCGGCGATGAATGACGCAGCCAAGTCTTTAAGCGCAAAGCCGACCGACACGGCGAGGGTACCACCAATCAAAGCTAAGATTTGATCGTTGATTCGAAAGCTCATCATGAACACGATAAGACCGGTGCTCACGTAAATAAAGAACTGAGTAAACGACTGCAGTTTCTGTAGCAGCATTCGATATTGCACGAACTGACTACCAAAACTGGTCACCAACGAATTGATGAACTTAAGCAACAACCACATTGCGGCAATAACGATCATGGAGAAGAACACGCCGCTCCAACGCACTAAACTCGCAATCTTTGAGATGTTTTCTACGTTAGCTAACTCTTCCGTCGCGAAGGTCGGGAAACTGACAACACTTGCCAAGCCAACAAATAGTAGGATAAATAACTTCTTCATTTTACTTCACCAGTAGATGTTGACGGTCGAGAACATTAGTAATGTGGCGGAACCAGTGCTCAGAAATTCGAGCCTTTTCTTCATGCCAACCAATATAACCACGGCTTTCAAAATAACGTAGAATCCCGGTTATCTCTGCAATGCTCAGCTGAGTACATTCAGACAACACTTCCGGAGACGCTATCTCCAGTTGTACGATAGAGCGAAGTACAGCCAGCATAGGTTTTGGCATATTCTCTAGTTCCTGCGCTTCAGGAACATGGAACAGACGCACCACGGCTTGATCTGTCTCTTTATTGCGGTTCAAAGAGAGCCTAAAGAATCGCAGCGCAACGGTAGGGTTGCCATCAGAGTAGTGCCACAAGATTCGATAGAAGCCTTGGCGTGCACGTTCTTCTTCACTCATGTCATCTTGATCCCACTGCTTAGGGACAACTAAACCATCAAACGATAACGGCTTTTCAAGATCGGTATTGATGCGGCTAGTCAGTAGCTCACCAACTTGTTTCTCTGTCCAACGTGGTAGGAAACACACCAAGTCAAACAGCAGACGCTCGCCACGCGCTCTATCAACAAATCGCCAGCTTGATTTGGCAATCGATATCACGACACGGTGATTCTTTTTAGAACGACGGAGAAGGTTGGTTAAACGAATCAAATCAGACAGGCCACCGACCATTGGCTTAACCAATCGTTGGGCATTATCAATCGCAATTAAGTACGTGGTGTTACTTTTACGTAGGTGCGCCAATATCTGAATCTCAGTCGCTTCTTCTTCCAAGCCGATGCTCACGGCTAGATGCGCTAAGAGCTCTTGGTAACCCGCGTAAGGGCAACTCACGTAAACAGGCTCTGCGTTGGATACTTTATGCAGCAAGGTATAAAGCAGCGTTGTAGCGCCCACACCACGTTCGCCTGAAACAATACAAATAGCAGGGCTGTCCGACATCAAATAACGAGAGAGTTGCTTAACCTCATCGCCCGCGTAATCAATTAAGGTGCTATCGATATTACCCGGCAGAATGTACTCATAGGTTTTGTCTCCTTTGATTCGAACCAAGTTTTGTTGGTTTTTATCAAGATCCGACTGTTTAGCCACTTCGATTCGAAAGAGATAGGCTAAGGCCTGACTAAACAACGTGTAACTAGAAAGCAATGCCATGATTCGATGTTGGAAGTTGTAAACACTCAACCAGACGATTCCAATTGCCGTCGCCAGTATATTAAGTAAGAAGGTTTCCTTACGGTTTACCGCCCAGTTAACCCACACCGGACGATCGGAGATGTGTTGCAGCGTATCGAAGACTTTCGCTCTCCATAATCTCAGTACCGATATCGTGACCAGCACGAACCAGAAAAACAGCGCACTGTAGATCCAGCTGTAAATGGTGCCTTTACCCAGTGTGATGCTCGATATCTGCAAAGTCAGACCTGCAACAATAATACTCCAAACATAGCGACGAATAGTCGATAGTCTCAGCGCGATGACTTCTTGGTTTGATGTGCGACCCAAACGATACGCAAATTCAAGAATAAAGCTGATAGCAATCGAACCACCTAGAATCCACCACGTGAATATTTCTAGGAAAATCAGGTGCTGCAGGCTAGGGATGCTAGAAAGCACTCTCAAAGAAAGTGTGATAGCGATTAACCAAGCAATCGCACGCTCAGCGCGGCTGATATACCAAATCACACGAACCAGAAAAGGAGGGTTCGTTTTCGCTTCGAGAAAGTTAACTCTAAACAACTCAATCAAGCGAGTGCTGTTGGCAAGCCACCATACTAAACCAAAGTAAATGAACAGCACCTTTAGAGAAGCCCAAATGACAGGCACTGGAGAAATAAAAATGTCTTTAACTAATGCTTTAAAGCTACGAATTTGGAAGTAAACAAGATACTCAATATTGAGCTTGGTTAATTCCCACTCTTGTTTAAATTGAGTCACGCCGTATGGGCCAAAACCGGTTAAGCGCTCTTTATTCGCAGAGTTTGTCTGCTCTAAAAGATGCTGTTTACTTACGTTCAAGCTATTCAATGTGACGTAGCTCGTTTGCACGGAAAACCATTGTTCTGCGTCGTTGTTATCTCTATAGGCTTTTACCTGTTGCTCGAAGGTTTTGATTTCCAGCTTTTGAACTCGCAGAACTTCGGCAAGTAAAATGTTGACTTGGCGTCTGTCCGACTGCTCCATAAAGAGTGGGTCAGGCAGGGAATCAATACGCTTATCCAGATCTACAGCAGTATTAGAGACCTGAGGCTGAGATTGTAAGTCATATTCCAAGTTGGCATGACTAGGCCAAGAGAGAATGGCCAAAGTGAAGATTAAGAAGCGCGAAAGTGAACGCATAAAAGTCTCTTAGAATTATGAGGTTAGGATTACTATAGTTAGTTAATCTTACTTTGTGAAATCCAACCCCGTATCGGGGGCGAGTACTTTATTCCCGTTTCGGCTGATTTTGTCATGAAATTGTCAGAGATTAGGCTAGTCTTGCCTATGTCTGTTGTTGCTTTGATTGGGTTAGTTTTACTGTGACAAACCAGTACACGATATATTCAATGATTGGCATGATTTGGGACGTTATATACCGCCCATTATGGGGGGCTGTTCGATATTTTGTTTTTCCTGAAAGTAGATGGTTTTTTAACGACAAATAGAAAATCAAAAATGTGAGTCAGCTCAAACTATGATTTGGCTAGGTTATCACTCACTTAATGGCGAGTAATTGCAATCAGGACTTGCAGTTAAAGCCCCGAAGAAGTAACGTTGCGGCGTTTTTCACATTAAAAAGGTAACGGCATTGATCTCCACAGCAAATATCACCCAACAATTCGGCGCTAAGCCACTTTTCGAAAATATTTCAGTTAAGTTCGGCGAAGGCAACCGCTACGGTTTAATCGGCGCGAATGGCTGTGGTAAATCGACGTTCATGAAGATCCTATCTGGTGAACTTGAGCCAAGTGCAGGTAACGTAAGCTACGATCCAAATGAGCGCGTTGCTAAGCTAAACCAAGACCAGTTTGCTTATGAAGAATTCACGGTAATCGACACGGTTATCATGGGTCACAAAGAGCTTTGGGCGATCAAGCAAGAGCGTGACCGCATTTACTCTTTGCCTGAAATGAGCGAAGAAGACGGCATGAAAGTAGCTGATCTTGAAGTTCAGTTCGCTGAAATGGACGGTTACATGGCAGAAGCGAAAGCGGGTGAGCTTCTTCTTGCGGTAGGTATTGAAGAATCACTGCACTTCGGTCTAATGAGCGAAGTAGCACCGGGTTGGAAACTTCGTGTTCTATTGTCTCAAGTACTGTTTGCAGACCCGCATATCATGCTTCTTGACGAACCAACGAACAACCTGGACATGGACACCATCAAGTGGTTGGAAGATACGCTAAACCAACGTAACTGCACAATGATCATCATTTCGCATGACCGTCACTTCCTAAACTCAGTTTGTACACATATGGCTGACCTTGATTACGGCGCACTTCGTCTGTTCCCTGGTAACTACGATGAGTACATGACAGCAGCGACACAAGCTCGTGAACGTCTACTTTCTGACAACGCGAAGAAGAAAGCACAAATTGCTGAACTTCAAACGTTCGTTTCTCGTTTCTCTGCTAACGCATCTAAAGCGAAACAAGCGACATCTCGTGCTAAACAGATCGACAAGATTCAACTAGATGAAGTAAAAGCGTCTAGCCGTCAAAACCCATTCATCCGTTTCGAACAGTCTAAAGAGCTATTCCGTAACGCGCTTGTGGTTGAAAACCTATCTCAAGGTTTTGAAGAAGACCTATACAACAAGTTCGATGCGATTTTCGAAGTTGGTGAGCGTGTTGCTATCATCGGTGAGAACGGTGTGGGTAAAACAACACTACTTAACACACTAGCGGGTGCTCTAGAAGCACGTACTGGTGAATATAAGTGGTCTGAAAACTCAAACATCGGTTACTACGCTCAAGATCACGCACATGATTTTGAAGAAGATCTAAACCTGTTTGACTGGATGAGCCAATGGCGTCAAGAAGGCGAAGACGAGCAAGTTGTTCGTAGCTTCCTAGGTCGTATGCTGTTTGGCCAAGACGATATCAAGAAGTCGGTAAAGGTTATCTCTGGTGGTGAGCAAGGTCGTATGCTTCTTGGCAAGATCATGATGCACAAGCCAAACATCCTGCTAATGGATGAACCAACAAACCACATGGATATGGAATCTATCGAAGCGCTTAACTTGGCTCTTGAGAACTACAAAGGCACATTGTTCTTCGTATCTCACGACCGTGTATTCGTAGACTCTCTAGCGACTCGTGTTCTTGAAATCAAAGACGGCAAGATCAACGATTTCCGCGGTACTTACGCAGAATTCTTGAAAGCACGTGCTTAGTACGCATTAAACATGAATACGTAATACAACGTTAGTACGTATCCCTGATTAAAAAGGCCTCTATCTTTATGAATAAGATAGAGGCCTTTTGTTTTTCATATCAGTTTTTTATATCAATCTCTTTGTATTAAAAAACGTCGAGTGGTTGGTCGCAAATACCTTTACTCATCAATACTTACACTGCTCATTAATACTTAAACTGCGCGACAATCTTCTCAAGCTTCACACTCACGCTCGATACTTGTTCACTACAACGAACTGACCCTGAAACCACGGTATGAGTATCACTGGCTAAATGAGCGATATCGGTAATGTTCCGATCGATGTCCGCTGAAACCATGGATTGCTCTTCAGACGCCGTGGCAATCTGGCTGTTTAAGTCGAACATCTCTCCAACTTGAAAGTGTATACCTTCAATCGCATTTACCACATCTTTGGTTTGGTGTTTAACTAACCCCGTTTGTTCTAGGCTTACCGACATCTTAGCGACCGTTTTTGCTATTCCAGACGTTAGGCCATGAATGGTCGATTCAATTTGATGGGTTGAATCGTTAGTCATTAGCGAAAGTTCTCTCACTTCAGAGGCCACGACTGCAAACCCGCGTCCATGGTCACCAGCACGCGCAGCTTCTATCGCCGCATTTAGCGCGAGTAGGTTAGTTTGTTCCGCAATACCTTGAATGGTAGTGACGACTTGGTTGATTTCACGACTCTGGTCTTCGAGCTGAACAATTAGGTTTTGAGACTCTGCAATATTCTCGGCCAACACATTAATGCTGTCATTGGTTGCGTGGGTTTCTTGTAACGCCTGATGTGCATTGTCTTTGATCTTCTCAGCGTTCATCGCTGCGTTTTCTATGTTCGCCGTCACCTCATTACTGGTCATAACCAGCTCATTAACTGCCGTCGCTACTGATTCAGATTGTTGCTTCTGCTTCTCAGCATTACTCATACTTTTGATTGCCGCTTCTTCAGAGCTACACGAACTATCGGTCAACACCGTCATCACGCCGGATAGCTCTTTGATGTTACCGTGCAGTTTATTGATGAAGGTATCGAACGAGTGAGCAAGTTGTGCGAGTTCGTCATTGCCTTTGGCATTCATGCGAACGGTTAAGTCACCATCTCCACTGGCGATTGATTCCATCATCACGTTTATCGCTTTGATTCGCGCAAGTATGTTGCGACCAATGAACACCAACAATAAAGAGAGCAGAGCGACGATGGCGGCACCAAACAGATGCAATGTATTTTTGGTATGTGTACTCGCCGCTGTGATGGCTTGGCTTATCTCGGTTTGTACGGCTTCAATGGCTTGTTCTGTTTGGTGGACGTTGCTACGTAAGGCGCCTCTAAGACCGAGTTCTGCCGATAAACCTAAATTGGTGTTAGCCAACAGAAGCATTTCAACCGCAGCTTTGTAATCCGAATAGGCTTGCTCTGTCGCAACCGACGTTTGAGAATAGGGTTCAAACTCTTTAAGAGCATCAGCTAACGCCATATGTGTTTGGTCATTAATATGAGCGAGATAGTGGAAGTCTTTTTCAATCAACTCTAACAGCGCAAGCTCTAAAGCCAAACTCGATTCAGATTCGATCGCTGATTTTAACGCGGTTCTTTTGCCATCTAACGCAGCGACAAAGCCTAAAGGTGCGGTCGTACGTTCAATGTTACTTACTTGTTCGACGATTTGGTGAAATTGCTTTTGATATTGATGGAGAGTGTCCGAAATCCGTGTCATTTGGTCAGACAGGTGCAGCTCATGCGAGGTGAGAGTCTGGTTCAACGTCACCAATCTTTGATTCAATGTGTCGGCGGTTTTATCGAAACGCTCTGCGTATTTTTGATCGTGGCGAGACAAAAAGTCTTTCTCATGTCGCCTAAGCGTTAATAAATCAACTGAACTTCTGAGATTTTCGGTAGCAGCGATCTCCAATGATTCCAATTTGTCTAAGCTGAACTGCTCGTAGATGGCATAGATAAAAACAGAAATAAACAGGGTGAGGTTGATTAAAATAAACTTACTGCGAATAGAAAGAGACAGCAAACGATGCTGAGGTTCCGATGGATTGTTCATGGTTAACTCCCTTTAGCCTATGACGTTTCATGTCCATCAATGTTTAATAGTTATTAGATACATTTAAATGATGGATATGTAACTAATAGCTTATAGAGCTCGTAAAGCAAGATTGGTTTCGTATTGAAAGTTAAGGAGATGTAATTGTGTAAAGAAACGGAATTAATAGCCTTATGCGCTTAACTTAAATTGGGCATCATCGTTTCGCGAACCAACGACTTATCCCTACTTAAATAAAAATGCCGTTCATCAACCTTAATGAACGGCATTGTTTATTCACTCGTAGCAGGGGGGAGATCTAGTCTTCTGACGACGCTTGCTCACCCTTTACATCAAAATCGATCTTGTCTGCGCCCGTGAAGACTTGGAAGCGTAGACCTTTAGCACGAGCAATCGTGGTGATACCGAACTTCTGCGCCAAATCTAAGCCCATTTGGGTCACACCAGAACGCGATAGAAGAACAGGGATACCCATCTGCGCAACCTTAATCACCATCTCAGAAGTCAAACGACCTGTAGTGTAAAAGATTTTGTCTTCACCTGACTCCTTGTTAAGCCACATCTCACCAGCCAATGTGTCAACGGCATTGTGACGGCCTACATCCTCCACAAACGACAACACTTGGTCGTCTTTGCAAACAGCACAACCGTGCACCGCGCCTGCTTTCTTGTAGGTATCGTTGTAATGAGTCAACGCTTCAAGCGCTGTGTAGATTTCAGATTGCTTAATCTTGTTTTGAGGCACCTGGTAATCTTCCAACTGCTTCATCACGTTGCCATACATGGTACCTTGACCGCAGCCAGAGGTTACTGTTTTCTTCTTAAGCGCTTGCTCAAGTTGGCTTGTATCTTCTTTGGTGATAACCGCTGCAGAGCTGGTTTCCCAATCGATGATAATAGATTCAACCGCTTCTGGGTCGGAAAGGAAGCTTTGGTTTTTCAAATAGCCCAATACTAATGACTCCGGACGAGAGCCCAATGTCATTAACGTTACGATCTCTTTCCAGTTCAACATAACGGTAAGAGGGCGTTCACAAGCGATCTGTTTGGTTAGCTTCTCACCATATTCATCAAACACTTCAACTTCGATTGTTTGAAGTGGGTTTTCGCTAGTTTTTATTATGTTTGGTTTTACCACAATCACTTCCTACTTAATGAGATAGGGTTGTAACAAGAGGGTCTAACGCCGATCTTGTTAATCGATTCTTTAACTCATGCTTAAAGCAAATCTTATTCCAAAATAACGGGTATTCAGGAAAACATGAAGCATTCGATTAAAATAGCGCAAAATATGAGAGTTCACCGAGTGGAGTTGTATGAATTTACGTGTATCGACTACCGTTATAGATACGACTCAATAACGAAAACCATTATGTAAGATGGTAAAAGTTAACGTGTATTGGCGTGTTTATTGCTTTATAGCGCTTATATGATTGAGCTAAGTACAAAATGTCCTAAGCACATTCAGACCAAAGAAAATCAATTGGGTGAAGTATGTCTGAGATAAAAGAATTCAAAGAACACTATGAAAAAACAGAAGCAGCTTGGCCAATAGGTGTCCAAAGAATAGAGAAAGAGATCAAGACAGGTATCTGGGTAACCACTCAATGGGAATTGATGGGGTTTGAACTATCACCAGAAGATGACGCCCCAGACGTTTGTTTGCTTCAGTTACACAAAGACGAGCGTACTGACTATCGTTTCAACCTAAGCTCTCAGCAACCTAAGCTTTTCTTAGTGATGGATAATGTCGATTCTGGTGTTAAGCCAGTTATTCAGTTACTTACAGCATCACAAACCGTTGCAGGGCAATACATGGACGGTGACAATCAAGTCCTTTCATACGACATTCCTTTGCCCGTACAGGCTTGGATGGAAGCATTCATCGGTCGTCATGGCGAACTACTAGAAGCAAGACGTAAAAAACGTAAAGGCGCGGGTCGATCAAATGGCAACTAACTTTTTTAGCCGTTGGTCTCAACGAAAGCTTGATGAATCGACTGGTAAAGCACTTGAAGCGGAACAAACACTTGAGGATACCGAGCTTACTTCCTCAAAGGCTTCTTCTGCTGCTTCATCTATAGACGTAGAAACATCGGAATCACTAGAACGTGGGACTTTAGAAAATGAGTCTCCAGAACACAATGAAGATGCTCATGCTGTCGATTCTCAAGCTATTGACTCTCAGGAGATAGCATCAGAAACGACTGAAGACTTGTCTGTTGCTCAATTATTGGTGTCAGAAGCCTCAGAAAGCGTAAAAAAAGCCGCATTGCGTAAATTATTCCTTTCAGAAGAATTCAATGTTCGTGATGGTTTAGATGATTACGACGACGATTACAGTAATTTAAAGTCTCTTTCTGAAGGGGTTGCGGAAACCCTGCGTGATTGGGTTACAGACAAAACGGAAGAAGACACTACACCAGAAGAAGAGCAAGTTATTGATAATAAAGATGAAGATGAAGTTTTAGGAAATTCTGAAAGCGATTTTGAGGTATCTGATAATAAACTTGAAACGTCAGAAAGTGCCGAAATAACCGAACAAGAAAAAGAACTGTATAAAAAAACAGTAGCAGATATTAACACTACAATGTCAGACGAAGCTGACCTGAAAGAGATGGGACAAAATATACCACACAAAGAATAGGTACATTTTGACTAAACACTCAATGAACCGCTTGCGACAAAATGTCCCAAGCGGTTTTTTTATACGCACAATAAACGCTATAAATCATTAAGTAACTGATATATATGGGTTATTAAATTGGCATGGCATTTGCTTAATAACGTTTATTATCAACTTTTTTGTAGATAGGCGAATTCATAGTCTGACGATCGAGACACTGGCTAAAGGGTTAGTTGTTAACGAATTACTCAGCAAGTTCTCTATCGCTTACTACAATGAAGGTTGAACAGATTATCCATGTCCAAAGATGGAACTGAGCAATGCTTAAACAATTATTAGAACAAGCAACTTCAAATAACGCTAAAGCAAGGCTGTATGCATTTGAAAATACAGTTGAGTTAACAAATCTGATTCCACCGACAGTAAGTTATGAAAGTGGTGGTAATACGCTAATTATTGGTCCAACTGCGATCATTGAAAGTGCTGCGGCTCAATTACCTCAATTGACGAGCTTAACCTTATTGTCGACAGACGGCGAAAAGGGCAAAAACCCAGAACTGTACTTCGCGAATTCGGTTCAAGTATCCGGTTTCCTTGGTACGTTTGAAGTTGTGATTGAGAGTAAAGGCACATCAAGCAACTTGGCGAAAATCGCGATTAATCACGATTGTTTCGATGTTGTTCTAGACCTATGTCTGAATAGCTGCATGACAGAAGAAGTGCCTGTACCAGGTTATTACCCAGTGGGCCGAGGCTATCCAAAACTGGCCGAAGCACTGGAAGAGATTCCAACGCTAATGGGCACATTTGATAAGCCTAAGTTCTTCCGTTTAGACACTGACCTTTGTGCGCACAGTTCTCGTGGCGTAAAAGGGTGTGAACGTTGTGTTGACGCTTGTCCTGCTGGCGCACTATCAAGTGAAGGCTCAGACAAAACAGGTCACAAGATCGAGATTAACCCTTATCTATGTCAAGGCGTAGGAACTTGTGCAACAAGCTGTCCTACAGAAGCGATTACCTATGCGCTTCCAAACCCTGACGATACTCAAAAGTTCATTGAACGTACGCTAGCTAACTATGAACATGCGGGCGGTCTGGATCCAATCGTACTTATCTGTAGCTCTCGTCATGAGACTTACAATGTAATGGCGCTAAAAGCACTACCAGATAACGTTATTCCAATCGTGGTTGAAGAACTGCCTTCTATTGGTATTGATACTTGGTTTGCAGCGCTAGTGAATGGGGCGACTCAGGTTCTGTTTGCTGCCTCTCGTTTTATGCCAGAGACGATCATTCGTGTTCTGAATAACGAAGTCGGGATTGCTCAAGAGCTACTAGACCAAATCGGTGTTCCAAAAGAAACCATCGATATCCTGTATTTAGAGTCTCTACGTGAAGGGCCTCCAACACTGTGCGTTGATTCTTTCGACCTTGCACTTGGCGATCTTCAAGGCAACAAACGTCAACGTCTATTCACTGCACTCGATGCTATGTCTTCATCTCGCATTCCTGTCGAGAATATCGTTGAACTTCCTTCGAATGCACCATACGGCACGGTTTCGTGTGAAAGCAAAGATTGTACTTTGTGTATGAGTTGTGTGGCTGTGTGTCCTACACGTGCTCTTCATACTGACGGTGCTTCTCCATCACTTAAGTTTGTAGAACAAGACTGTATTCAATGTGGTCTGTGTGAAAAGGCATGTCCTGAAAATGTTCTGACTCTTACGCCTCGTATGAACTGGGTAAAAGAAGAACGTCAAAAAGCAGTTGTGATTCATGAAGAGAAAGCTGCGGAATGTGTACGTTGCCATAAACCATTCGCACCTCAGTCTATGATTGACATGTTACAGAACAAGTTACGCGGTCACTCTCACTTTTCAGATGAAGCAGCGATTAATCGTATTGCTATGTGTGAAGACTGCCGTGTGGTGGATATGTTCGATTCAATGGCTCAAGACCCATTGAAACAATTGAAATACTAGGAGTTAGCCTTGGAAACGAATTTGGATCAGGCACAAGAACAGACACTAAGAACTGAGATCTATTTGGTTCTATCCGCACTGTTTCGCAGCGCACCTTCTGAAGAAGTGATCGACTTTCTAAAAACGCTCGATATTGAAGCGTCTGAAAGCGCAATGCAAAAGGCTTGGATTGCCATTCAACAAGCGGCAACAGAATCAAACCGTGAAGCGCTTGAAGACGAATATCAAGATTTGTTCATCGGTATTGGGCGTGGAGAAGTCGTTCCATTTGGTTCTTGGCATCGCACTGGCGCCATGATGGAAAAACCATTGGCAGAGATTCGTCATGACTTAGAGCTGTTAGGCATTGAGCGTGACGATCAAGTGAAAGAGCCAGAAGATCACATCGCAGCACTGTGTGAAGTGATGGCTATGCTAACGGCTGAAGAAGAAGCACTGCAACGGGCGGTATTCAATAAGCACCTTGGCCCTTGGTTTAACTCTTTCACGCGTCAGCTTGAAGGGGCAGAAAGCGCGAACTTCTACAAATCGGCCGCTCAACTGTGTGAAGCATTCTTAACGTTAGAACAAGTGCGTTTTAGCGTGAATACAAAAAGCAGTAAGCACAAATTAAAGATTGATGTGAAAAACGTCACTGATTACGAGTAATCGAGCAGTACGCGATTATATCGATAGAGGGGCATTAAGCCTCCAAAAAAAGATCTACCGTAAGGTAAGGAAGCAATGATGAAAGATAATAAAGATATAAATACAAGCCGTAGGGATCTACTCAAAGGCTTGACGACTGCAGCCGTTGCTGGTGCCGTTGTCGCTGGTACAACTAAAGTGGCAACCGCTTCAGAAACTGTTGAAATTTCGAAAGAAGACGTGAAGAAGACAGGGTATCGTGAGACGCAACACATTCGCGATTACTACGACACACTTTAGGAGATAACGGATGAAACTTGTCAAACGCTCCGATAGTGTGAGCAAAGAAACCAATCAGCTAGGTGTGTCTCGACGTGCCTTCATGAAAAACACTTCATTAGCTGCTGGTGGTGCAGTGGTAGGCGCAAGTCTATTTGCACCAGGTATGATGAAGAAAGCACAGGCTAAATCAGTTGATCCAGAAGCGAAAACAGAAGTGAAACGTACTATCTGTTCTCACTGTTCTGTGGGTTGTGGTATCTACGCTGAAGTTCAAAATGGCGTATGGACAGGTCAAGAGCCTGCATTCGATCACCCATTCAACGCTGGTGGACACTGTGCGAAAGGTGCAGCACTTCGTGAGCACGGCCACGGTGAACGTCGTCTTAAGTACCCAATGAAATTGGAAGGCGGTAAGTGGAAGAAGCTTTCTTGGGAACAAGCGATTGAAGAGATCGGTAACAAAGCGCTAGAACTTCGTAAAGAGTCTGGCCCTGATTCGGTTTACTTCCTAGGTAGTGCAAAGCACAGCAACGAGCAAGCTTACGCATTCCGTAAGATGGCGTCGCTTTGGGGAACGAACAACGTTGACCACCAAGCGCGTATTTGTCACTCAACCACAGTAGCCGGTGTTGCAAACACTTGGGGTTACGGTGCAATGACCAACTCGTTCAATGATATGCACAACTGTAAGTCGATGCTGTTCATTGGTTCAAACCCAGCAGAAGCTCACCCAGTGGCAATGCAACACATCCTAATCGCGAAAGAGAAGAACAACTGTAAGATCGTTGTTGCGGATCCTCGTCGTACACGTACTGCTGCTAAATCTGATCACTATGTATCACTTCGCCCAGGTTCAGACGTTGCGTTTATCTGGGGTGTGTTATGGCATGTCTTTGCTAACAAATGGGAAGACCAAGAATTCATCCGCCAACGTGTATTCGGCATGGACGAGATCCGTGAAGAAGTCGCGAAGTGGAGCCCAGCAGAAGTTGAACGTGTAACAGGCGTAAGCGAAGAAGACGTTTACCACACAGCGAAACTGCTTTCTGAAAACCGTCCGGGTTGTATCGTTTGGTGTATGGGTGGTACTCAACACACCACAGGTAACAACAACACACGTGCTTACTGTGTACTTGAGCTTGCGCTAGGTAACATCGGTAAATCAGGCGGCGGTGCAAACATCTTCCGTGGTCACGATAACGTACAGGGTGCAACTGACCTTGGCGTACTTTCTGACACACTTCCAGGCTACTACGGCTTGTCTGAAGGCTCTTGGCGTCACTGGTCGAAAGTTTGGGATATCGACTTTGATTGGATCAAAGGCCGTTTCGACGACAACGCATACGGCGGTCAAAAACCAATGAACAGTGCAGGTATTCCTGTCTCTCGTTGGGTTGATGGTGTACTTGAAGACAAAGACAAGATTCGTCAACGCGAAAACATCCGCGCGATGTTCTACTGGGGTCACGCAGTGAACTCTCAAACTCGTGGTCCAGAGATGAAGAAAGCGATGCAGAAGCTGGATATGATGGTTATTGTTGACCCATACCCAACGGTTGCAGCGGTAATGAATGATCGTACTGACGGCGTTTACCTGCTACCAGCGACGACTCAGTTTGAAACCTACGGCAGTGTAACGGCATCGAACCGTTCTCTACAGTGGCGTGACAAGGTGGTAGATCCTCTGTTCGAATCTAAGCCTGACCACGAAATCATGTACCTTCTTTCTAAGAAGCTTGGTTTCTCTGATCAGCTGTTCAAGAACATCCGTGTTGAGAACAACCAACCATTGATTGAAGACATTACTCGTGAATTCAACAAAGGTATGTGGACGATCGGTTACACAGGTCAAAGCCCAGAACGTTTGAAAGAGCACCAACAGAACTGGCATACATTCCACAAAACGTCTCTGGAAGCAGAGGGCGGGCCTGCAAATGGTGAGACTTACGGTCTTCCTTGGCCATGTTGGGGTACGCCAGAAATGAAACACCCAGGCACACATATCCTTTACGATACGTCTAAGACTGTCGCTGAAGGTGGTGGTAACTTCCGCACTCGTTTCGGTGTTGAGTTTGAAGGTCAAAACCTACTGGCTGAAGACAGCTACTCGAAAGGCAGCGAAATCAAAGATGGCTACCCTGAGTTCAGTGACAAACTACTGAAACAACTGGGTTGGTGGGATGACCTAACAGCAGAAGAGAAAGCCTCTGCTGAAGGTAAAAACTGGAAGACCGACGTTTCTGGCGGTATTCAACGTGTGGCTATCAAGCACGGTTGTATCCCGTTTGGTAATGCAAAAGCGCGTGCGATTGTTTGGACATTCCCAGACCGCGTGCCACTGCACCGTGAGCCGCTTTACACACCACGTCGCGACCTAGTTGCTGACTACCCAACATGGGATGACAAAGAGGCGATCTTCCGTGTACCTACGCTTTACAAGTCGATTCAAGAGCAAGACAAATCTGGTGAATACCCGATTATCCTGACTTCTGGTCGTCTGGTTGAGTACGAAGGTGGTGGTGAAGAGACACGTTCTAACCCTTGGCTAGCAGAACTTCAACAAGAGATGTTCGTTGAAGTGAACCCGAAAGACGCGAACGACATCGGCTTTAAAGACGGTGATGATGTTTGGGTTGAGGGTGCTGAGAAGGGCCGAATTAAGGTGAAAGCGATGGTTACACGTCGTGTGAAACCGGGGCTGGCATTCATCCCATTCCACTTCGGTGGTAAGTTCCAAGGCGAAGATTTGCGTTCTAAATACCCAGAAGGCACTGATCCTTACGTTATTGGTGAAGCTGCTAACACAGCAACCACATACGGTTACGACCCTGTCACGTTGATGCAGGAAACGAAAGTAACCCTTTGTAATATTCGTAAAGCGTAAGGAGTCTTAAAATGGCTAGAATGAAATTTCTTTGTGACACCAAGCGTTGTATCGAATGTAACGGTTGTGTCACTGCATGTAAGAATGAAAATGATGATGCTCTGGAATGGGGTATTCAACGTCGTCGCGTTGTGACATTGAACGATGGCGAACCGGGTGAAAACTCTATCTCAGTAGCGTGTATGCACTGTACTGATGCGCCTTGTATGGCAGTTTGTCCTGCAGACTGTTTTGAACATACAGAAGACGGCATCGTACTTCACAATAAAGATCTTTGTATCGGTTGTGGTTACTGCTTGTTTGCTTGTCCGTTTGGCGCACCTCAATTCCCTAAACAGGAAGCGTTTGGTGAGCGCGGTAAGATGGACAAATGTACCTTCTGTGCTGGCGGCCCAGAAACAGAGCCAGGTTCTGTTGAGGAGCGTCAAAAGTACGGTGCGAACCGTATTGCAGAAGGCAAACTGCCAATGTGTGCTTCGCTTTGTTCAACCAAAGCACTGCTAGCGGGTGACGCAGAGAAAGTTTCTGATGTTTTCCGTCAGCGTGTAGTTGAACGTGGTGCGAAAGGTGCAGGTTGGACAGACGGCAACGACCTTTCTTACGATGCGACTAAGAGCTAAGTAGGAGAGACATATGCTTACAATGTTTAAGCGTCTCTTCCTTGTTGTGCTGCCTATGTTGGCAGCACTAACAATGCTTTCTCCTATGAGTCATGCATCTGAGACGAACTCATCACAAACTCAATCGAGCTCTGCTCAACGAGAAATCACTCAACTTGCTGGTGCCGATTTTTGGCGACAAGTAAGAAATGGTGAAGAAGGTTACACCACATCTCAATCGGCTGAACACGGTGTGTTAATCAGTACTCCAGGTCAGACGTGGTACATATTGAAAGAGAAGTGGATGTCACCAGCCGGTGCCGTCGCTATCTTTGGCAGTATTGCTTTCGTGACTTTGATGTACGTTGTGATTGGACCGCTAATGCTAAGCGCACCAAGAACAGGTCGTAAGATCAAACGTTGGTCTCGACTTGATCGTGCATTGCACTGGAGCATGGCGTTTACCTTCTTAACACTGGCATTCAGTGGTTTGATGTTGGTTTACGGTAAACACTTCTTGAAACCTTATATCCCAACGGATCTATGGGGCTTCATTGTTCTACTGGCTAAGCAATACCACAACTACATCGGACCGATTTTCTATGTGCTGTTGATGGCTGTTCTGATCAAGTGGTGGCGCAAGTCTATCTTTAAGATGGTCGATATCCAGTGGTTCATGAAACTGGGTGGCATGGTAGGGAAACATAAAGGTTCTCACCCATCTGCAGAGTTCTCGAACGCGGGTGAAAAAGCACTGTTCTGGCTATTGATTGTTATGGGTAGTGTGGCTGCGATCAGTGGCTTGGTTTTAGACTTCCCAATCTTCGGTCAAACGCGTCGAGATATGGAGCTTTCAAACCTAGTCCATATGTTAGCTGCTTTGATCCTTATCTGTGGTTTCGTGTTCCACATCTACATCGGCTTGTTCGGTATGGAAGGGGCACTAGAAGGCATGGTAACAGGCGAAGTTGATGAGACTTGGGCTAAAGAGCACCATGACCTTTGGTACAAAGAAGTGATGGAACAAGAGAAAAACGGCGTTGAGCAAAGCGCTAACGCAGCAACAGAGAAAACGGAAGGGGTGAATAAGAATGAACAAACCTCATAAAGGTATTTGGGTCGCTTACATACTAAGCTGCTTTACACCATTTACTTGCCTTCTCTCTGGTGTGGTTGCCATCATCTACGCGGGCTATCGTTTAGATAAAGGCGAAGACGGGGAAGTAGTGGATACCCATTACTACGGACTGATTCGCTCGTTCTTCTTGAACCTGACGTTCTTCGTGGTGCTTATCGTAACGGTAGCGACCTCTAATGGCGTGTTAATCGGTGTGAACGATTACTGGTATCAAAACCATATTATCGATGACATCGCTTACTACATTCCATATGTAGGCATGTTGTTCGGTGGTGTTGCGATTGTGGTTTGGTTTATCCGTATGTACCAAGGCATGCAGCGTTTAAGTCAAAACCTACCGCAAAGCCCGTCGACAGGGCCAAACCTGTAACGCTAACACGTTAACGACATATCTAAAGAAAGCCCAGTGATTCAAATTCACTGGGCTTTTTGTTTTTAGGCTATGGAACAGTAAATTGTTGTCAGCCGCTCTCTGTATCAGAACCTACTTATTGGCCGCTTCAATATGGTGCAACTCCCTTATTTGGTGCAATTGTCGTGGTTGTTTTTTCAATTTTTAATAACCATAAAAGTGCACGTAAATATTTAGACCCTAATAATCAACGACTTAAAATTAAAATCTGTTGCACGAAAATTACCCTTAACACTTGGAACACATCTTGCGTTTACTGTTGGGTCTTTAATTAATTACAACATTGAATCGCACGATATCAGTGCAAATCAGATAAAGCGAAGGAGAATGCTTTAATGAGTGAAACGGTGACTCAAGTTCATAGTGCAGTACAAACCCTTACCCAAAGTTCAGATACTTTATTCCTACTACTTGGCGCAATCATGGTCTTCCTGATGCATGCAGGCTTTGCTTTTCTCGAAGTCGGTACCGTGCGAAAGAAAAACCAAGTCAACGCGCTGGTTAAAATCCTTTCCGACTTTGGTGTCTCCGCCATCGCTTATTTCTTTATCGGTTACTGGGTTGCTTACGGTGCACACTTTTTTGCCGATGCTGAAACGCTCTCACAAGGTAATGGTTACGAACTGGTTAAGTTCTTCTTCCTAATGACCTTCGCAGCCGCAATTCCTGCGATTGTTTCTGGTGGTATCGCAGAGCGTGCACGTTTCTATCCAATTTTGATCGCAACGTTATTTACCGTTGGTTTCATCTACCCATTTTTCGAAGGCATCATTTGGAACGGTAACTTTGGTTTCCAAGATTGGCTAGAAGGCCTGTTTGGCTATGGTTTCCATGACTTCGCAGGCTCGGTAGTGGTTCACGGTGTCGGCGGTTGGATTGCATTGGTTGCGGTTTACTTCTTAGGGATGCGTAAAGGTCGCATCCGCGCGGGTAAGCACACTAACTTCGCACCATCGAACATTCCATTTTTAGCACTAGGTTCTTGGATCTTATGTGTGGGTTGGTTTGGCTTTAACGTGATGTCTGCACAAGCAATCAACGGCATCAGCGGCCTAGTGGCGATGAACTCACTGATGGCAATGGTTGGCGGTATTCTTGCGGCGCTTGTTGCTGGTAAGAATGACCCGGGCTTTATCCATAATGGTCCTTTGGCTGGCTTAGTAGCAATTTGTGCAGGTTCAGACTTAATGCACCCATTAGGCGCTTTGGTGACAGGCGGTGTGGCAGGCGCGTTGTTCGTTTACTTGTTCACGTACATGCAAAACAAAACACAGATTGATGATGTATTGGGTGTATGGCCTCTGCATGGTGTATGTGGCGTTTGGGGTGGCATTGCAGCGGGTATCTTCGGTTCGCAAACATTCTGGGGCTTAGGCGGTGTGAGCTTTGCTTCTCAAGTGGTTGGTACACTGGCGGGTATTGCTGTTGCTCTGATTGGTGCTTTGATTGTTTACGGCGTGCTCAGCAAGCTAACTGGCCTACGTTTAAGTGAAGAAGATGAGTTCAACGGTGCGGATCTTTCAATCCATAAGATCTCATCTATCAACGAAGACTAACGTCGTTCACTTTGATGGGTTTAGGCTCATCAAGTAGGCATCAGTTAAACAGAACTAAGCGGCTTCGGTCGCTTTTTTTGTTTCAGTGAAAAGCAAAACAGAGAATTTGAGTAACAACAACCACAACTATCAAGCGAGTTATGTCACAAATAGCCAATGAATTCAGTTGCCTAAGACTATGGTCTAATCCCCAAAACTATTGTTGGAATTTGAACAGTGCTAAGCTGTTACAAAGTGACATATCTAAAAGGACGTTATATGCATTTCCCATATCGAAATATCGTAATTCTTACTGGCGCTGGCATCTCTGCAGAGTCGGGGATACAAACATTCCGAGCACAAGACGGGCTATGGGAAAACCACAAAATCGAAGATGTAGCGACGCCTGAAGGGTTCGCAAAAGATCCTGACTTGGTACAAGCCTTCTATAACAAGCGTCGTCACGGCCTGCAAAGTGAGAGCATTCAGCCCAATTCAGCCCACAAGGCGCTAGGAGAGCTCGAAGACAAGCTTGATGGCAAAGTTACCATCATTACTCAAAACATCGACAATTTGCACGAGAGAGGCGGTAGCAACAACATTATTCACATGCATGGTGAACTTTTAAAAGCGCGTTGCAGTGAATCCAATCAAGTTGTAGAGCACAAAGGCGATATTGAAACGGGTGAACTTTGTCATTGCTGCCAAATCCCTGCACAAATGCGTCCACATATTGTTTGGTTTGGCGAAATGCCACTAAGAATGGGCGACATTTATTCCGCACTGGAAGAAGCGGATCTGTTTATCTCTATCGGAACTTCAGGTGTTGTTTATCCAGCGGCAGGCTTTGTTCACGATGCGAAAATGCATGGTGCACATACTATCGAGATAAACCTCGAACCAAGTGCGGTTGAAAGTGAATTTGAAGAGAAGCGCTACGGCAAGGCGAGTATCGAGGTGCCTAAACTGGTTGGCGAGTTATTATGTACAGAGAAAGGTTCTTTAACGGCCTAAGCCTTGTCTTTAATAACACACATCAGTTTCTGAATCTGAAAAAATAAAGCGGCTTACGCCGCTTTATTTACTTAACTTCTTAACTAACAATAACTTAGTTGTTTACTTTAAGTTTTTGGAAGTACTCGTCATAAATAACGCTCGCTTCACCAACTTCATCTTGCCACACACCGTTATCCATCACTGATTGTGGTGGGAAAACGTTCTTGTCTTCAGCAAATTCTTTAGGAAGAAGAGGGTAAGCGGTTTTAACTGGTGTCGGGTAACCGATCTCTAGAGCAATTTTCGCAGCGTTCTCTGGGCGAAGAAGGAAGTCGATCATCTTATGAGCCGCTTCAGTGTTCTTAGCGCCTGCTGGAATTGCTAGGCTGTCCATCCAGAAGATAGCGCCTTTTTCTGGCCAGATAATGTCAATCGTTGCGCCTTCTTGGCGTGCCATGTAAGCAGAACCATTCCAAAGCATACCAAGAGACACTTCACCTGCTAGGTAAGGGTTCGCTGGGAAATCTGAGTTAAATACCAATACGTTTGGCATTAGCTTACGAAGTTCTTCGTAGGCTTCTTTGATTTCTTCAGGGTTAGTCGTGTTTGGAGAGTAGCCCAGTTTAGATAGAGCGATATGGAAAACCTCACGAGAGTCATCCATCATCATCAGTTGACCTTCCCACTGCGTATCCCACAGATCGCCCCAGTTTTTAACTGAAGACTTGTCTAGCATGTCTGAGTTGATACCAATACCCGTCGCACCCCAGATGTATGGGATTGAGTAGTTGTTATTTGGGTCAAATGGCTTATCTAAGTAATTTGGATCCAAATCTGCAAAGTGGCTTAGCTTGGTTTTATCAAGCTCTTGAAGCATGCCTTCTTTACGCATCTTAGAAACGAAGTAAGTAGAAGGAACCACTAAGTCGTAACCCGTACCTTGAGTTTTTAACTTAGCGTACATGCTTTCGTTAGACTCATAAGTTGAGTAGTAGACTTTAATGCCCGTCTCTTCTGTGAAGTCTTCTAGTACTTCATTTGGAATATATTCAGACCAGTTGTAAAAATACAGTTCTTGGTCAGCTGCGAAAGAGGGTGTAGAAAGTAAAGTAGCAGCACACAATGCGCCGGTATACAGTGTTTTTTTCATTACTGTTCCGTTCATTTGTTTGATTTGGAGCTGGGTAGTGAACCCAAGGTAAAGGATTTCGAAAAATCGGGCTATATTATAGCAGCGATATAATAAAATAGGCAGCCTAAGCTGCCTATTCATTGATATTCTTATTTTTAACTTATTGATTATCTACGTTGACCTGTTAAGTAAACTGGTTACTTAGCCACAGTTAGATAATAAGCTAAATTACTGACCTGCTTTAAGTTTCATGAAGTAATCTTCGTACTTCACTGTCTTATCGCCAACCGCAGCTTGCCATTCAACACGATCAAGGTCTTCTTGCGATGGGAATAGCGCAGGGCTGTCTTTGAACTTCTCGTTAGACGCTTTAACGGCCGTTAGGTAGCCTGTGTCACGAGAAATTTGCTCAGCAATTTCAGGGCGAAGTAGGAAATCAATCATCTTATGAGCTGCTTCTACGTTTACCGCACCAGAGCTAATCGCAAAGTTATCAACCCAACCGATACCGCCTTCTTTAGGGAAAACCAGTTTGATTGGTAGACCTTCGTTTTGCGCTGCAGCAGCAGAACCGTTCCACAGCATACCAAGACCCACTTCACCAGACATGTAAGGCGCGCCTGGGTTGTCTGAGTTAAATACTAGAACGTTTGGCATAAGCTTTTGTAGCTCAGCGTACGCTTCGTCGATCTCTTTTTCGTTGGTTGTGTTACCAGAGTAACCTAACTTACGCAGTGCGATGTGGAACACTTCACGAGTGTCGTCCATCATCATCAGTTGACCTTCAAGCTCTGGCTTCCATAGATCAGCCCAGCTTTGGAAATCTTCTGGATCGTACATGTCAGTGTTAACAGCAAGACCTGTGATCGCAACTACGTGTGGAATAGAGTAGTCGTTGCTTGGGTCGTACGGCTTATCTAGATAGTTAGTATCTAGATTCTTGAAGTTGTTCAGCTTAGTTTTGTCGATCTTTTGTAGCATACCTTCGTCACGCATCTTAGATACGAAGTAAGTCGACGGCACAACTAGGTCATAGCCTTTGTTGTGTGTTTTTAGCTTTGCGTACAGGGTTTCGTTCGACTCGTAAGTCGAGTAGATCACCTTGATACCAGTTTCATCAGTGAACTGTTCTAGAATCTCACTGTTGATGTAAGGTCCCCAATTCATGAATACCAATTCTTTGTTATCTTTTGCAAATGATGGTGCAGATAACATTGAAAGCGCACATGCACTACCAGCTAATAGAGTAGCCCATTTTTTCATTGACGTTAGCTCCAAACTAAACGTTGCCCGAAGGCAGTAGATAGAAAAACAGAATGGCAATTTACCATTCTGTTTATGATTAACACTTTTTTTGAACTTGAAGTCTCTTAACTTCTTAATCAAGCCAGTCTCTATATAGAGTAGGAGACTTACTTGATTTTTTCTCTCGCTAATGACTGAGAAATGATCACCAGTATTAACGACACCACTAACATCACTGTTGCTAGGGCGTTTACCTCAGGAGAGATACCCACTTTAACCATTGAGTAAATCTTCAGTGGTAAGATTTCATACGTTGGGCCGGTTACGAAAGAGCTAATGATTACATCGTCCAAAGACAGAGTGAAGCTCAATAACCAACCCGCAGCAACCGCTGGCTTAGCAAGAGGCAGAATGATCTGTTTTAGAATCGTCCATTCACTTGCACCTAAGTCTTTTGCGGCTTCTAGCATCTTCACATCAAAGCCATTCAAGCGACTGTATACCGTTACTACAACAAACGGTAGACAGAAGGTAATGTGAGCAGCAAGTAGGGTAAAGAACCCAAGTTGAACACCCATTACCAAGAATAGCGCAAGAAGCGAAATCGCCATTACGATATCTGGAGACATCATTACGATGAACAGCATGCCATTTACGATGCCTTTACCTTTAAATTGGTAACGGAATAGGGCTACTGCTGTAAGGCTCCCGACAATCGTTGCGGCTGTTGCTGAGAACACCGCTACGTTGATCGAGTGCCACGCAGCCTGCATTAGGCTGTCGTTGTTAATAAGCGCGTCATACCATTTAGTCGTGAAGCCACCCCATTTCATACCAAACTTATTGGCATTAAACGAGTTAGCAATCAATACGATAATAGGTAGGTATAGAAAGGCGTATACCAGCGCCATAAAGCTGAACTTAACTGTGCGCCCCATTAGTCTAGCTCCACTTTCTTATTCAATAGCTTACCTGCTCGGTAGTAGGCATACAGCATCACAGCCATTGCCATGGTCAGTGCGATACTCGTCGCTGCACCAAACGGCCAGTCTCGAGCGTTGAGCACTTGGCTCTTAATCACGTTACCAATCAATAGGTTCTTAGCTCCGCCTAATAGGTCAGAGATGTAGAACATACCTAACGCTGGCAGTAGCACTAACAAACAGCCGCCAATAATGCCCGGCATTGTTAGTGGTAGTACCACTTTCAATAGCGTTTGCAGTTTGTTCGCACCTAAATCTTTAGCCGCTTCTAAATACGTATCGTCCAGTTTTTCAATCGCTGAATACAGCGGCAGAATCATAAACGGAAGTAGGATGTACACTAAACCGATCATTACTGCGGTTTCTGAGTACATGATACGTAGCGGTTTATCAATGATATCTAACGCTAACAAGCTTTTGTTCAAGACACCTTGCGTACCCAGTACAATTTTTAATCCGTATGTACGAATCAAAGAGTTCGTCCAGAATGGTACTATCACTAGGAACAACATGATTGGACGCCACTTCGCCGGCATTTTTGCCACGATGTAAGCGAATGGGTAACCAATAATCAAACAAAGTAGGGTTGCGACAATTGCCATATAGAAAGAGTGCATCAACACTTTAAAATACAGCGGGTCAGCCAAACGCACGTAGTTATCGAGAGTGAAGGTCATCTCGATCAAGTTCGCTTCATCACGAGTTAAGAAGCTAGTACCAATGATCATGATGTTTGGAATCATCACGAACAACACTAACCAAACTGTGATTAAAGCAACAATTGCGTTTTGTAAATTAAACTTCTTGCTCATCTTCTAATACCACTTCCCAGCTCTCAACCCAAGTTACTGCAACTTTTTGGCCCAGTGAGTGATCAACATCAGGGTCATCTTCGTTGAAGAATTCGCTAACCATGACACGCATACCAGATTCAAGTTCTACGACTGAATCTAATGTCATGCCTTTATAGGTTCGCTCGACAATGTGGCCAACAATACCGCGTTGCTCTGACTCTTTAATTTCTTCGATTCGAAGATCTTCAGGTCGAAGCAATACTTGCAGTTTTTGACCCGGTGTTACGTCTTTATCGTGATAGATAATGGACTCTTCACCTTCGATTGTCGCAACAATGCGTTTTTCATCTTGACGAGATTTCGCTGTCGCTTCGAATACGTTAATTTCACCAATGAAACGCGCTACAAATAGGTTCTTAGGCTCTTCGTAGATCTCTCTTGGTGTTCCGTCTTGTTCAATCACGCCATCACGCATAACAATAATACGGTCAGACATAGACAGCGCCTCTTCTTGGTCATGCGTTACAAAAATGAACGTGATACCAAGTTGGCGTTGTAATTGTTTCAGCTCGATTTGCATCTGTTTACGTAGTTTGTAATCCAGAGCAGATAGAGATTCATCCAACAAAAGAACTTTAGGCTTATTAACGACAGCACGAGCGATTGCGATACGTTGCTGTTGACCACCAGATAGCTGGTGTGGCTTTCGTTGTGCCATTTGTTCTAGGCGCACCATTTTCAAAGCATCCATTACACGAGGTTCAATCTCGCTGTTTGGAACTTTCTGCATGCGTAAGCCAAATGCCACATTGTCGAAAACGGTCATATGCGGGAATAGGGCATAGCTTTGGAATACAGTGTTTACATGCCTTTGTTCAGCAGGAACTTGGGTTACGTTTTGTTCAGCTAATAGTATTTGACCACTATCTGCCGTTTCAAAACCCGCAATCATTCTTAGCACGGTTGTTTTACCACAACCTGATGGGCCTAAAATCGTGAGAAACTCACCATGATTTACGTTTAAATCCAGATTGCCGATGACTTCCTTACCATCGAAACTTTTACTGATGCCAGTTAGCTGTACTACTGGCTTTCCTACTGATTTTTTAGCGTTCAACGTCTGTTTTTCTCCACCTTGGTTCTATTTGAGACCTGTTGCTATACACCTTTAAGGCGCGCATCATAATCACCAAAAACGTGAATTCAAAGCATTTTTTACCTTTCGAAGATAAAAAATTTCGCAGGTAAAAGTAAACATCCTTTACCATACTGTTATTTACTGGGTCTACACCCTAACAAGTGTCTAATTATTAACCATTAAGACGCAAAAGCAAGCCTTGTTACAGATTCATATTTTAGTTTGTATCCGACATATGAGTATAATGAAGGTAATTTTTTATCAATAAGTTAGGTGGCTTCGCTTAATCGGCACACCTAGGTATCAATATGAACAACGACATCGAAAAAGATTTTAATTTGGGCGGTAGTATCAACCGTGCACTTTCTGGCGATTATGAGCTCAAAGCAACGGCTGTATTCCAAGAAGCTTGGAAACATACGATAAGTCACTTTCTTTCGTTTTCCCCAGCGATTATTGCTTTGATGTTTGTGCAGCTCGCTATCTTTTATATCGCACTAAAACTACAGCTTGGTGATCCTGCGGTTATCTTGGATGCGGTTATCGACCCAGAGTCGTTCACGCCACAAATCGTTGAATCGATTTTTATTGCGAACTTTAGCTATGAGGTGATCAGCGCGCCGATCTATGCCGGTATTTGTTTAATGGCAATGAGTCACGCTGCTGGTCTACAAACTAAAGTTCGTCACATCGGAAAAGGTTTGCAGTTTACGGTTCCCGTTATTCTAGTGACTTTGTTTAGCCTAATGCTTCAAGGCATCGCAGGGATGATTCTCCCATTCTTGTCTATCTACTTCTCACTTGCGTTCAGCCATTCGATTCTGCTGATTTGTGATAAGAAAGTGCCGCCAATGCAATCGCTACTGCTTTCATTAAGAGCGGTAAACAAGAAGATCTTCGTAGTCGCGTCTATCTACCTAATGGTTATGTTGATGTTCATCGTGGCTGCAATGATGTATGGCATTGGCTTAATCTTTGTTCTTCCATTCTTCTTCCACGTGAAAGGTATCCTTTACCGTGAGATGTTTGGCATCAAGTTAAAACTGATTGCTTCAGATCGTCCAAAGGGCGATGACGATAACAACGACAGCAATAACGACGACAATAACAAAAACCCACAGGTGTTCGATGCATAAAAACACACAGGCAGGCGCAAGCAAATCACTTGCGCTTAAAGTGACTGCACTGGCTCTTGTTGGCTCTATTTCACTGGTTGGTCCTTATATTTACCAAGAAGAAGAACGACGACGTACGACAGAGCAGAGTGCCAATTCAACTGATCAATTTGGCGACTTGACGGCTTCTTCGAGCACACCAAACTTCGCGGCCATCGAAGATGTGAACGAGAAAAAAGAGACGTTCTTTTCGTTTCTACGTCCAAGCATCAATATTGAAAACAAACGTATCACCAAAGAGCGCGCGTTTTTAACTAAGCTCTCTGAGTCTAGTTTAAGCAATATTGATTCTGAAGACGCTTCTTATGCGAAAAGGTTAGGGAAGTTGTATAGCTTACCTGTGCCCAGTGAAGGTTTGGATCAAGCATGGCTAATAGAGATGCTTAACCGCGTCAATGTACTGCCAGAAGCGCTCGTATTGACACAAGCAGCGAATGAGTCTGCGTGGGGAACATCGCGTTTCGCCACCAACGCGAACAACTATTTTGGACACTGGTGTTACACCAAAGGTTGTGGTCTTGTTCCGCTACAACGTAACGAAGGTAGCTCGCATGAAGTCGCAACATTCTCTTCAAGCCAAGAATCAGTACACCGTTATTTCATGAACCTTAATCGCAACCGAGCTTACGCCGATTTAAGAGCGATTCGTGCAAAACTTGCTGCGCAAGGTGACGATCTTTTAACAACCGAAGCAGCGACAGAGCTCACTAATGGCTTATTAAAATATTCTGAGCGAGGTTCAGAGTATGTGACTGATTTACAAGCTATGATCCGTCACAACAAGGTATACTGGAAAAAGTAACTCGATCAGATAGTCATTTGGTGAGCTTAAACGGTAAGTTTGACCAAATAACATCACAAAAAGAGCAGCTCATTGGCTGCTCTTTCTATTTATAAACGCTCAACTTCAACAAGATTATAATAATGAAAAAGACAGCACTCGCTTTATTAGCCTCATTAAGCCTTGGGGTTTCTCTTCCAGCTTCCGCACAAGAATACATGTTCACGTATTCTAAACTTTATACCCAGCTGAAAAATAACACCAAAGAAGGGCACGATGACGTCAAAGTTGCGGTCTTCTTTGTTGATCAACAAGCTCAGCAAACTTGTCACATCAGCAAAGCTTGGATGGAAAAAGAAGAGCACTACGAAGAGCTAAAAGTCTCTCCAGCCAATGAACTGCTTCTACCGGTAGATCAAAATCTGCGTTCAGCAAACCCTCTTATCTTTGTACAAACACAAGAACAAGAGTGTGCGTACTCTTTGGTCGTTATGACACAAGCTCCTTTAGTTGGAACTGTTGAAGTTGCACAGATAGAAAGCCTATTACCACAGATGCAGGCGATGCTTGAAGACGTCAGCGGCATGTTCTCTGGCTGGTTCACGCCAGATATCCAAGGGTTAACGCTGGAGTTCGCTAATAAGCTTGAAGGCAACATCGAGCTTTCGAACGGCAAGCAAATACCAATCAAAAAAGGGCGAGCGAAATTCACCTTAGCGGAGTTGAATGGAACTGACAGCATCACGTTACCAGAACCAACAGTGCGCGTATTGCCGTACATTCCCGCGCAATAATTTTTAGCGGAATCATTCCCCTAAGCTTTCATTACATACTTTAAAGCGGCCTAATCGAATAAGAGCAGGCTGCTTTTCTTTATCTGCGATATAGACCGAGAGCTTGCGAAGCTGCGTTTCTCTACCGCTTAGGGAGCTTATCGCACAATAAAAGCAGAATCTTTCTAATACTCAGCTTGTTTATCCTACCGTTACTATTTCAACATGAAATAAAAATCCGTATAATCCACGCCCTAAAACAGTCCCACTAGCAATCTACAGTCGGTAATACGACGGTGTGAGAGTCGCAATGAACCAAAACGATAATAGAAAAGAAACACTTGAATTCAACAAACTTCAGAAACGTCTGAGAAGAAATGTTGGAAATGCCATCATCGACTACAACATGATCGAAGAGAATGATGTGGTAATGGCATGTATTAGTGGCGGTAAAGATTCATTTGCGATGCTAGATATTTTGCTACGTTTGCGTGAAGCAGCACCAATCAAATTTGATGTTGTTGCGGTAAACCTAGACCAAAAACAACCTGGGTTCCCTGAGCACATTCTTCCTGAGTACTTTGAAACGCTGAACATTCCTTACTACATCGTAGATAAAGACACGTACTCGGTGGTTAAAGAGAAAGTGCCAGAAGGCAAAACAACGTGTGGCCTATGTTCTCGTCTTCGTCGTGGTACTTTGTACTCATTCGCAGAGAAGATTGGCGCAACTAAGATCGCACTTGGTCACCACCTAGACGACATCGTTGAGACCATGTTCCTTAACATGTTCCACGGCGCTCGTCTTAAGGCTATGCCACCTAAGCTTCGTTCAGATGATGGTCGTAACGTTGTTATTCGTCCACTGACTTACTGCCGTGAAACGGACCTAATCAAATACGCTGAGCACAAAGAGTTCCCAATCATTCCTTGTAACCTATGTGGGTCACAAGAGAATCTACAGCGTCAGAACATTAAAGCGATGCTAATTGATTGGGATAAGAAAACGCCTGGTCGAGTTGAGAAGATCTTCAAGTCAATCCAGAATGTAAGCCCAAGCCAACTGGCTGACCGCGAGCTGTTTGACTTCGTGAACCTTCCTCTAGACCGTAGTGAAGACCGCAAAGCATACGAATTCGAAGAAGCTGAAATCTCATCTTCAAACATTGATGAGTCAATGTTCATCGACGTGACGAATGTTTAGCCATTTGAGTGGATAAAGATGATATTAGCCATTCTGTATTTGGAATGGCATTACTCTAGATAAACAAAAACGCCTCAAGCAATGTTTGAGGCGTTTTTTATAAGTTAAACTTTTCGCTGACTTAACCTTTCGAAAGGTTAGGGTCTAATGGGCTCACGTAACCAGATGGCTTAAGAGCCAACACATCACAGTTAATCTTGTCGATAACATGTTCCGCTGTATTGCCAATAAACACGGCAGACAAGCCAGTACGACCCGTTGTCCCTAGGATCACCATCGCTGCGTTATTTTCAGAAGCTACACGAGGAATAACATCTTCAGGTAAGCCTTGCTCAACCACAGTTTGCTCTTCACACATACCGTGCTTCTGGCGCAACGCTTTCATGGCTGTTAAGTGATGGCCACGAACCGCGTCGGTATAAGACGTTGGATCAAACTCTGGTAGTTCAATAGTAATATTTGCAGGGGTTACTGGGTAGGCATTGACCAAGAACGGTTCAGCATCTAAACGACCCGTGATCTCTAGTAACCTATCGACTATTGTATCGTTAAGCTCTAAGTGAGCTTCTGTTTCCGAACCAACATGAACTGAAGCAAAAATCTTCGCGTGATCTGGCCAGAAATCGTTTTTAACTAATAGTACTGGACTAGGGCACTTTCTCAACAGATGCCAATCGGTTGGAGTGAAGATGACAGATTCCAAGGTATCGTGCTTGCGCGTACCTTTGATCAAGATATCATGCTCGCCACTATAAACCTCGGCAATGATCGCTTCGTATGGGCGGTTATGCCAAACCACTTGTACATTAAATTCAATAGAATCATTTAGGTAAGGTTCTGCGACTTTATTCATCCAGATTTCACGCTGGTGAATCACGCCTTTACGCATTGCGTCTCTCTCATCGACAGAGAGCATAGATGTCATTTCATACGAGAAGTCGTATATCGACAAAAAGAAAGTGATGTGGCTTGTTGAGGTGCTTTTCTTGGCAAGTTGGATAGCACGAACTAGAGCAGGTTGCTCATCGTGATTAATGTCTGCGACAACTAAAATTTTGTTATAGATACTCATAACTAAGCCTACTTTTCAGACCGAACATATAAATAATGTAGCGTAGTTATGGAGAGATTAAGAGAAATATAAGAGGTTTTAAGAGAGAAACATGATGTAGCTCATCATTGAACTACATCATTGATATCTAGACTATTCTTTTGAAACGCCAGCAAGTTCCATCAACGCATCGTGATCTTCGATAGTGATGTATTTGCCTTTAACGCTCAAGATGTCTGCTTTTTGGAAACGACCTAAAAGACGACTAATTGTTTCAACAGTCAACCCAAGGTAGTTACCAATATCGCCACGAGTCATCGTTAGACGGAACTCACGCGGGCTGAAACCACGTTGAGAGAAGCGAGTAGAAAGGTTGTAAAGGAATGCAGCAAGACGCTCTTCCGCGTTCTTCTTTGAAAGAAGCAGAATCATTTCTTGGTCACCTTTAATCTCGTTGCTCATCAGGCGCATGATTTGCTGACGCAATTTAGGCATTTTTCCTGATAGGTCATCAAGAATCTCATATGGAATTTCACATACCATAGAAGTTTCTAGCGCTTGTGCGAAACTAGGGTGTAGGTCACCAGTAATCGCATCGAAGCCAACAAGATCGCCCGCTAGGTGGAATGCAGTAATTTGCTCATCACCTTGCTCGGTAATCGTGTAGCTCTTGATCGTTCCAGAGCGAATAGCATATAGAGATTTAAGCTCGTCACCGGCTTTAAATAACTCTTGGCCTTTTTGAATAGGCTTTTTTCTCTCAATGATCTGATCAAGTTGATCGAGTTCAGATTCATTCAAAGTAAACGGAATACAGAGCTGGCTAATACTACAATCCTGGCAATGGATCGCACAGCCACCAGACTGAACACGTTTCGTCACAGGCTTTTCAGAAATCATAACAATCTTTCACTATTTGATATACGTCAATATTTTAGCATTCCTTAATCCTAAAGGGTAGTAAAAAAACCGGATTTAAAGAACAGCTATACGGTATAAATAATGAGCTGCAATGCCATATAACCAGTATAGAAACCGTAAATGAGGATTAAAATTGCGCCTAATTGACGAAATAAGTCAGCTTGTTGCAGTTTTTTGAGGATATTAGCGCCCATACCCACTGTGAGCATTGCTGGAAGCGTACCTAAACCGAAAGCAAGCATGATACCAGCGCCGTTGTACCAACTCCCTGATACTGCTGCCCATGTAAGCATCGAATAAACGAGACCACACGGAAGCCAACCCCAGATAAAGCCAAACGGCAAAGCGTGGCTAGGGTGCTTCAATGGTAAAAATGATTTACCTAAAGGAGAGATATAACGCCATAGTTTCTGTCCGACTTTTTCAAAGAACAGCAAGCCAAACCACCATTTACCAATATACAAACCTAGTATGATCATAAAGCCAGCAGCAAACAAACGCAGCCAACCCAGCAGAGCATTAAAATCGCTGAGCTGGCCAATCGAAGAAATTGCACCACCAATCACGCCGCCAATCACGGCATAACTGAGCAAGCGCCCTAGGTTATAAAGTAGGGGAATAACAGGGGAAGGTTTACTGTTGCCAATTGACAGAAGCGACGCAATACCACCACACATTCCCATGCAGTGGCCTGCACCGATCAATCCAACAACAAAGGCTCCGATCCAATCAGGCGTCATCGTTCTTTTTGTCTACATTAGTTTGGCTTTCGCTGTTAGCTTTCTCATTCTTAACAGGTTTGCTATCAGAATGGTTGTGAGCCTTTTCGTCTTCATCAAACAGAATATTGTGACCTTGGCGTTCGAGGTCTTCAAACTGCTCGCTTTTAACTGCCCATAGAAAGATTCCAACAGCGATACATACAAGTACGATCGCAATTGGAATGAGTATGTATAAACTTTCCATTATTTACCTTGCTCTTTTAAAAGCCTTAACGAATTAGACACGACAATAATAGAGCTAGCGGACATGCCAACAACTGCAATGTACGGAGCAACCAAACCTGCGACAGCCAATGGAAGAATAAGTAAGTTATATCCTAATGACCACGCCAAGTTTTCACGGATTATCTTACGCGTTTTTAGCGCCAATGTACGGGACTTAAGTAATCTATCAAGCTTATCACCCAGTAACACCATATCTGCAGAGGCTTTCGCCACATCGGTACCGCCGCCCATAGCAACGGAAAGGTGGGCACCCGCAAGAATAGGAGCATCATTAATGCCATCGCCAACCATCATGGTAATGTCACTTGCATCTCGAGAGTTCAGGTAAGCAAGCTTATCTTCAGGTTTCGCGTTAGCAACAATGTCTGTAATACCGATCTCTTCAGCAACAGGCTTCGCGTTAATCAAAGAATCGCCAGTAAGCAGTGTCGTTTTGATTCCCGCATCTTTAAATTGCTTAATAAACTCGATGCTTTCTTTGCGAATGGGATCTTCATATGTAAACGTTGCGATATGACGGCCCGCCATCGACAAGTAAATACCGTTACTTTCCGATGGTTGAGCTTGACCTAAAATGAATTCACTACTGCCGATAGCGACTTCATCGCCATTCCATTCACCAGTGATGCCTGAACCAATCACGTTATTAACTGATTCTACTTGGATATCATCAGAAATATGAGTCTTGAACGCTTTCGCAATAGGGTGGTTAGCATGTTGTTCTAAGCTCGCCGCTACTTTGAGACAGGTGTCTTTATCAAGTTCAGCGAAGGTTTCAACTTGGCTGATACGAATATCACCCTCAGTCAATGTGCCAGTTTTATCAATGATCAAGTGATTCACTTTGCACAAGGTTTCGAATACATGGCCTTTGCGCAGCAAAATACCGAAGTTACCCATGCGAGAAGTTGAACAGGTTATTGCAGTCGGTGTTGCAAGCGATAGAGCACAAGGACATGTCGCAACAAGTACCGAAAGCATAATCCAGAAAGCATCTTCTGGGCGTGTTTGGTGCCAGTAGAACCAAGTACCAAAAGAAATGATCAGGATAACCGCAACAAAGTATCGAGCCACCACATCAGCGATTTCAGCAATTCTAGGCTTAGAAAGTTGCGCTTCATCTTGCAGACGAACGATATTGGAAATCACCGAATCCGCTTTTGATGTCATCACTTCCAGTTCAAACGACTCGTCACCATTCAATGTACCAGCGAAGACAGTATCACCCTCGTTTTTCACTACGTGGATAGATTCACCAGTCAGCATCGATTCATCAATATGAACTCGACCAGACAATACTTTGCCATCGGCAGGAATGTGTTCACCAGGAAGAACGCGAATTTGGTCGCCAACTTTTAAGGTCTTTACCGGAACTTGTTCGCCATCTAACGTTGTTGCCATCGCAGGAACAAGCTTAAGCAGATTACCGCTAGCGGCTGCTGCTTTACGACGAGCACGCATTTCAAGAAAGCGACCAAGCAGTAAGAAGAAGGTAAACATCGAGATAGATTCGAAGAATACTTCACCTTTCTCTGTCACCGTTGCGACCAAACTTGCAACATAGGCAAACAACAGAGCAATCGACACAGGCACATCCATACCCAATGTTCGACCTTTGAGGCTACGCCACGCATTGATATAGAAAGGCAATGCAGAGTAGAGCAGAACCGGCGTCGCGAAGATCAAGCTGACCCAACGGAAGTAGTTTTTAAACTCAGGCTCAAGGTTACCAAACACTTCAAGATATAGAGCCACTGCAAGCATCATGACTTGCATAGTCGCTAGGCCAGCGACACCAAGGCGATACAAGTAGTTCTTCATTGAGCGGTGGTAGGCCGCTTCTTGTTGGTCAGCCTCGAAAGGTGCTGCTTTATAGCCAAGGGTATGGATTGCCGATAACAACTCGCTCAGTTTAACTTGCGTGTTGTCCCAGCTAAGTAGGGCACGGTTAGTAGTGGTATTCACACGAATGCTACCAACACCTTGTTTTGAAGAGACTTGCTTCTCAATAAGCCATGCACAGGCGGCACAAGAAACACCTTCTAGTGACAATGTCACTTCAGAGGTGTTTTCAGAGTTACGAACGAACTCTAATTGAACATCTTCATTGTCGTAATGACTGAGTGCCAGCAATTGCTCTGGCACTAGATCAGCTTTTTCAGCAGGAGCGGTGCGATATTGGTAGTAAGAAACCAAACCGCTATCAACGATTGTCTGGGCTACGGTTTCGCAACCCGGACAACACATCTTACGAGTCGATCCTAAGATCTCTACTTTAAAATCCGTTTCCGCTGGTACATCTTCACCGCAGTGATAACAGGATTCACACATAAGCTTTAGTTCGTTAGTTGAGTAGGAGTTTCAATAGGGAAGTTCATACGACCTTGCACTAGCCATTCTGAATCGTGCGGAGAAAGCTCGATAAACCATGGACCTTGCATTTCGTGGTCTAGAGTCAAGGTGTAGTTGCCTCTCGCATCTGCAGTCAGCAGTTGAGTGAAATCACGGTCAGGCAGCGTTCTGTGAACGAACATCGCGCTAATAGCAGGAAAGTGCTCAAGTTTACCTTTATCTAGAGTAATGATAACCGAGTTACCTTTTTCGTTAACTAAAGCTGACAGACCTAATTCTTTAGCGATGTTTACTTTCGAAATATCGACATTAATGCCTTTTCCTTTTTTATAGTAATCCTCAGTCACTAGGTCTACAGAGTTCTGCGTAAACACAATAACCGTCATGATGGTCCAAATAACTACTGTCGCTGGCAACGCGATTAAGAACCACGGCCAAAACTGTTTATACCAAGGCTTTACCATAAAAAATATCTCAAAAAAAAATAAAAAGAAGGGGTTATAAAATAAAGGAAAGACAGCCTCTTAGAAAGAGGCTGTTATTGAAATGTTACTTATTATCTGAGTTGCTTAAGCTCCACACGTAAGATGAAACTAGCTGTACTTTGTCTTCGCCTAGAATGTCTTTCCAAGCAGGCATTACACCAGAACGTCCGTACATAACTGTTTCAGTTACATCTGCGCGAGAATCGCCAAACAACCAATCGCGGTCAGTTAGGTCAGGAGCACCAACAGCAGGGTTACCCTTACCATCAGTACCGTGACACGCAGCACACACTACGAAACGAGCTTTACCAGCTTCTGCTTCACGTGCGTTTACGCTACGACCAGAAAGGCTAAGAGTGTAGCTAACTACTTCTTTTACGCCTTCTTCGCCAAGCGCGTCTTTCCAACCTGGCATTTGACCAACACGACCGTGCATAACTGTTGTTACGATAGCCTCAGGCTCGCCGCCATATAGCCATGCGTCGTCAGTTAGGTTAGGGAAACCTTTCTGACCACGTGCATCAGAGCCGTGACACTGAGAACAGTTTTGTAGGAACAAACGTTGACCGACTTTGATTGCGTCAGCATCTGATGCAATGTCAGGGATTGAACGTAAACCGTTTTCGTCGTGAGCAAGCTTTCTGAATGCTTCACCGAAGTAGGTGTCTGCATCATCAAGCTCTTTCGCGTACGCGTCTAACTGTTTGTTTGCTTGCGCAGCAGCAATTGCAGAGCGAGACTCTTCAATGCTACGAACTTCTTGGTTTGAACTTGTCCAACCTAGTAGACCTTTAAAGTTGCCAAGGCCTGGGTATAGAGCAAGGTAAACCGCAGCAAAAACAATCGTACTGATGAAAAGGTATGTCCACCATTTTGGTAGTGGGTTGTTAAGCTCACGAATACCATCGTATTCATGGCCCATATCATGACCTTCTTCTACGCCTGTTTTGTCTTTAAAACACCAACGAAGTAAGACAGCACAACCAATTAGGGTACCAATCGTAATCGCACTAACCCAGATACTCCAGAATGTACTCATTACTTTGTCACTCCTTCATTTTTAGAACTTGTTGCTGGCTCGTCGTCAGCAAACACTAGGTTCGCGTCTTCGTCGAAACGTGATTTACGGTTCTTGCCGTATGCCCACCAAACGATGCCGATGAAGCAAGCAAAAACAGTCACAGTCCAAACACTTTGAAATGTAATAATGTCCATAATTATTCCTTATTTCATTGCGTGGCCAAGCGATTGAAGGTAAGCGATGATTGCATCCATCTCTGTTTTTCCTTCAACATCTTGTTTAGCGTTAGCAATTTGTTCGTCTGTGTAAGGAACACCAAATTGATTACGGAAGAGTTCAAGCTTCTGTTGAGTCAATTTGCCATCAAGTACATTCTCAGCAAGCCATGGGAAACCAGGCATGTTTGATTCAGGAACAAGTTCACGAGGGTCGATAAGGTGAACACGGTGCCACTCATCAGAGTAACGATCACCAACACGTGCTAGATCAGGACCTGTACGCTTAGAGCCCCATAGGAATGGGTGTTCCCAAACGCTTTCACCAGCTACAGAGTAGTGGCCGTAACGTTCAGTCTCAGAGCGGAAAGGACGAATCATTTGGCTGTGACATACGTTACAACCTTCACGAATGTAGATATCACGACCTTCCATTTCCAGAGCAGAGTAAACGCGTAGGTTTTCTACAGGTTCAGTTGTCTGCTTTTGGAAGATAAGAGGGGTGATTTCTACTAAAGCACCAAAACTGATAGCAATAACGATCAAGATCGCTAGTAGGCCAACGTTCTTCTCTACCAACTCATGGCGATTATTTGAATTTGAGCTCATTCTAAATCTCCTTAAGCCGGTTGAGCGATAGCTTTAAGGCTATCTTTAGGTGCAGAAACAGTTTTGTACGTGTTGTATGCCATTAAGAACATACCAGATAGGAAGATGAAACCACCTAAGAAACGTACAAAGTAGAACGGGTAAGACGCTTCTACAGATTCAACGAAGCTGTAAGTTAATGTACCGTCAGAGTTAACTGCACGCCACATCAGACCTTGCATCACACCTGAGATCCACATTGCAACAATGTAGAAAACCGTACCAATCGTTGCTAACCAGAAGTGAACATTGATTAGAGATACAGAGTACATACGCTCTTGACCAAATAGTTTAGGAACTAAGTGGTAAACCGAACCGATAGAAACCATTGCAACCCAACCTAACGCACCAGAGTGAACGTGACCGATAGTCCAGTCCGTGTAGTGAGATAGTGCGTTAACCGTTTTGATTGCCATCATTGGGCCTTCGAATGTCGACATGCCGTAGAATGATAGAGAAACGATTAGGAAACGTAGGATTGGGTCGTAGCGAAGCTTATGCCACGCACCAGATAGAGTCATAATACCGTTGATCATGCCACCCCAAGATGGAGCAAACAGAACCAAAGACATAACCATACCTAGAGATTGAGTCCAGTCAGGAAGTGCTGTGTAGTGTAGGTGGTGAGGACCAGCCCAGATATACAGAGACACGAGAGCCCAGAAGTGAACAATCGACAAACGGTAAGAGTAAACAGGGCGACCAGCTTGCTTAGGTACGAAGTAGTACATCATACCTAGGAAACCAGCTGTCAATAGGAAGCCTACCGCATTGTGTCCGTACCACCATTGCACCATTGCATCGATCGCACCGGAATAAATCGAGTACGATTTAAACGCAGATACAGGAACAGCCAGGCTGTTAACGATGTGCAACACGGCAACCGTGATGATGAAGGCTCCGAAGAACCAGTTCGCTACGTAAATGTGCGATGTCTTACGCTTAATCATGGTTCCGAAGAACACGATTGCATAAGCTACCCACACAAGAGTAATAGCAATATCGATTGGCCATTCAAGTTCTGCGTATTCTTTACCAGAGGTTAGACCTAACGGTAAAGTAATTGCAGCGGACAGGATAATCGCTTGCCAACCCCAAAAGGTAAAGGCTACGAGAGGGCCACCAAAGAGACGCGTCTGACAGGTACGTTGTACAACATAATATGATGTTGCAAACAGCGCACTTGTACCGAACGCAAAAATAACCGCATTAGTATGCAGGGGACGTAAACGACTGTACGTCAACCACGGCGTATCAAAGTTTAGCTGTGGCCAAACTAATTGAGCGGCAATCAAAACACCAACGCCCATACCGACAATACCCCACAAAATTGTAACTAGGGTAAATTGACGGACGACCGTATAGTTGTAGTTTTGTTCAAGCTGCTTTTCTTGGCTCATTTGCATGCTTCCAATTTCTTATTTACTACACTTTACTTCCAACACGACTCACGTCGTAATGCCACCCAAATTAGAAAAGGAAATTCAGCCTATTCAGGGCTTTATTTCCACTTGCTGATTTTAAAAAAAAGTGGCATTTTCAACGCGACACTATACTTGAATTAACAAATCAATGACAGAGTAGTAACCTTACGCTTGGTCAGGAATTGGATTTTTATTTAAAAACTTTGAACTTTGTAACAAGGAGTAAAGATTATAATGGCGGCACAAAAGCTAACAAAAGGCAGGCTTGTTCAAATTATCGTCATGTTGGTTATTTTAATAGCTGCATTTACTTGGAGAACAGTAACATACGATAATAACGAAACAGTGAACTGTATCGTTTCAAAACCTTGTGAATTTGATATTGATAATCATAATGTTTTAATTTCGGGCGATAACCTAGGGTATTCGATCGAAACATCTAAAACTGGCAAATTTATCATTAGCTATAATGAAAGTGGAATTCTGAAAGAAAAAGGGCCATCAAATTGGCTGTTACAAACTAATGATAAGACCTCCTCAATAACGGTTACATTTCCACAACAGGTGAGCACGTTTTCTGTAAACCTGTCTAAAGAGTAACAGAGAGAAAACTGGGGGACGCCTCGGTTCTTTTGATAGAAATATGTACCAAATCAGTGAAACACAATGCATTAAAGTGTTATAAAGAGAACATTAATAAAGTTTCCCAGAATCTATGAAATTTCTATCAAAAGTCTCTTACTCCCTAGACGATAAAATCGCAGTAGATGAGTTGCTCAGCGGGGTAGAAAACGCTGACGATATTGCTTGTCTTATTTGCTACTGCACAGAAGAATATTCGACACTCGCTGTTCAGAGATATTTCGTAGACGCTCTCCCTAACACTCCTATACATGGCTGTACCACTTGTCACGGCATTATGACAGAAACTGGGTTTCATTCTGGTCCGGTAATTGGCGTACTCATCATTTATGACTCGGGAATCAACGCCTACGGTACAGGTATCGAGCACTTTAGCGACTCCATAGACCGCAGCACCTTCAGCGCGATCGACAAAGCACTTAAGAACGCCAACCGAGAGGGCGAAATCCCCGATCTTATCTTGCTGCATTCCACTCCTGGTAATGAAGAGAAGGTGATGGCAGCTATCGATAAAAAGTTTGGTACTGAGGTGCCTATTATTGGCGGTAGTGCTGCGGACAATCAGGTTTCTGGAAATTGGAGCATCTTCACCGAAGAGTCGCTATCTATAAATGGCGTATCTTTAACGGTGGTGTTTGCGTCTCAGTCAATCTATTCCTCTTTCAGTGCAGGTCATACGCCTACACGTTACTCAGGCACTGTGACTAAAGTACGAAATAGAATTTTGCTGGAGATAGACCATCGGCCAGCTGCCACAGTTTATAACGAATGGACCAATTTTCACCTAGGTGGCAGCGACGATGGCTATATCTTTGAAAAATCGTCTGTTTATCCTTTGGGGAGGAAAGTTGGCTCATCTTACAACTATCCGTACTTCAAGCTCTCTCACTCTATCCGAGAAACAGAGTGCAACGGGATCGAGCTCTTCACCGACATTAATGAAGGTGACACCATCTATCTAATGCAAGGCTCTAAACAACAGTTAATAAGCCGTGCCGCTAATATCATTCATTCTTCTTATTACAACGATATGGATCTTGAAGAGAAGCTCGGAGCAATCAACATCTTTTGCGCGGGCCCAATGCTCAACCTAAAGCAAGATATGGAAGAGGTTTGCGAGCAAATAAATCAAGCACTTAATGGGCTTCCATACATATGTCCGTTCACGTTTGGTGAGCAAGGCAGGCTCTCTGGTGGCGAAAACGCACACGGGAATTTAATGGTATCGTCTGCAACGTTTTATAGGTTGAAAAAGTAATGGGTTCTGAAGGTCAAGAAGCGCTGCAAGAAGCTCGTATTGAACTGCAAAAACTAAAAGCCCGTGAGCGAAAACTGGCTGAAGAGAACAGAGTGATCTTATCAACCATCTCTGCGATCAGTAAGGCGAGTAACATATCTGAGATATTCTCTAGCCTTGAGTTTGTCCTCAAAAAATACATTAGGTTTGATGACTTTATCGTGGTATCAAGGGTAGGGAACGAAGGCAGTTTCAAAACCCTGCTAACCAATAACAAAGTCTTCGAACAAATGAATTGGAGCGATTGTGGCAAGCTATCGCGAGTCATCAATGGTGAATGCGCCATCCTTTTCGAACCCAAGTCTCTTGGGGAATTCAACTCTCTGCATCCCATTGTTCTCGACCAAATCAACTCCGTTCTGATTACGGGTATAGATAGCGGACTAACACAATCCGTCATCATCTTTATCCACTCTAATACCAAGCACTTTAGTATTGAAACCAAGGCCACATTAAACCGTTTCCGACCGTTGATAGAACGTGCTGTTTTCGATATTGAGAATAAAGAAAAGCTCGAGGCAACCGTTCGAGAACGTACAGCAGAGCTTGTCACAGCAAGAAAAGACGCCGAAAGAGCTAATAAGGCAAAGTCTGAATTCCTCGCAATGATGAGTCATGAATTAAGAACACCGCTAAACGCCATTATTGGCTTAATAGACACCCTCAAATCCACATCATTGAACGAAGAACAACAGTCTATATTACTCAACATGAGCACATCATCTGAGCTCCTATTGGCAATTATCAGTGATGTGTTGGATTTTTCTAAGATTGAATCTGGATGCTTCTCGTTAACGCCTCAATGGAGCAACGTAAGCGACACTGTAACTTTTGTATTGTCTGAGCAAAAGAAGACTGCAGACGATAAAGGTTTGTCGCTAACCGTAACCAGCGATATCCCTGAGGGTGAACTTCATTATCTCGACCCAAGTCGTTTGGCACAAATCCTATTTAATCTAATTGGTAACGCCATTAAGTTCACTGAGCGTGGGCATGTCCATGTTTCTATCAAGTACCAGCAGAGTTCATTCTATATAACAGTAGAAGACACAGGGATTGGTATCAGCTCACAACAACTTTCGTCGCTGTTCAGTCCATTTGTGCAAGCTGATAGCACAATCACACGCAGATTTGGCGGCACAGGTTTAGGCTTGGCAATCACTAAAAGACTGGTTGAGCTGATGCAAGGGCGTATATCGGTAGAGAGTGAACCAGGAAAAGGTTCTAAATTCGAAGTACAACTGCCAGTACTAACCAGAGTCACGAACAATCTGGCCAACATTGAAGATAATGATTGTCCACGAGATTTAAGAAGCCGTTATTCAGTGTTAGTTGTCGAAGACAACCCAACCAATCAAATGGTGATCAAATTAATCCTAACGCGACAAGGCCACGAAGTTTTCATCGCCAGCAATGGTGAGGAAGCGATTGGCTTTGTGGAAAGAGCCAACGACTCGATAGACATTATTTTAATGGATGTGTCGATGCCGGTAATGGATGGATTAACCACAACCAAATACATGAGAGACGCGAACATCAAAACGCCAATTGTCGCGCTAACAGCACACACATCAGTTGAAGACAAATGTTCGTGCTTAGATGTTGGTATGAATGATTTCGTGACCAAGCCAGTAAGAACCAAAGAGATCACAGAAGCAATTGATCGATTGATGCTTGAAGTCTAATAAACGTATTCTTAATCGAAGATTAAGAAATATGTTTATTAGGTATTTTATGGTAAATAGCGTTACTGTTAAATAGAACGCCGATTTGGTAGATAGATAAGAGGCAGGGCGTCATATAAAGATACCTGCCTTATAAACACCGAATTCAATTTAACATAATATACATAATACGCACTAATATAGTGATAAATTATAATCTTTTCAAACCCTTATCATTGGTCAGTTTTTGCTTGTATGAGTCTCTAAAGGCCTTGTTTTCCTTAATCTTTACTCTGAAATTATCCTATTAATTACTTTTTTAGTCGCTCGGCTTCGCTATAGTGTTCCAAACACAATATTTAATTTTCAAGAAATCGCCGCGTCTTGATAGCCAACGACTATCAAACCACTAAAGTAAAATAGGAATAAACTATCGTTAACCACTAATATTTTTTGAGGTCGATCACATGAGAACCCCGCCATTTGCTGAGTTGGTGAACCAACATTTTGATTCTTTGCACGACGCTGCTGCGTTTTTTCATGTGACGGTACCGACCATTCGGCGTTGGTTGTCGGGCCAATACTCGATCAATCCCATCGCCGAGAAACTGATGAATGTGCATGCGCGTGGCTATTTGCCCTTAGATCACCGTTGGGACGGTTTTAAAATCAACGTCGACCGCGCCACCTTGATCACGCCAGAAAGACGCGAGTTTAACCCCAAAGAATTGCTCAGTTTTGCCTACTGGCGTGATGAGCATCGTCAACTGGTTGAGCGCCACGGCAAGATTGAGTCCCCGAAATATTACCCACCTAAGGAGCACCCATTACCATTTCGTGGCGGACGTCGTTTACCCGCCAAACCTTGGGTACCCAGCAAATTCAAATAAGGTGCCCATTGACCGTCAATAATAAGAAAGGATAAACGATGAAAGTCAGTGTCTATATAGAACAAACGCTGTTTGAGCAAGCCCTCAAAACGGCTAAGAGCCAGTGCTCGGTACGCACGCCATCCCAACAGATCGCCCATTGGGCGGAAATGGGCCGCGTTATAGAAATGAAGTCGGATTGTTCACTGCGGCTGCTGCAAGGTGTCCAGAAAAAAGGCTGACTCACCTACCCGCTTCCACATTGAATTGGCCGAAGCCCCAATGGCCTCGGCTAAGGAGAAAATGCACATGTGCCCGATTAATGACACACAACAGGAAGAAAAAAAGGCGTTACGACAACGACTCGTGGAAGGCGAAATCAGCGGGATCGCGAGTTACGCTCTGGAGTCCTTCATCAAGGCGCTCGATGACTCTGCGACCAAGGCGACAACGTCGTTAATAATGGGTGATCGCGTCAGACTGAGTGGACACACAGCTGGCCGCCAAACTCCGCGATGGATCCGTCGCGGAGATACTGCCTTGATATAAGCCAATACGATACAATTCATACGGCTGTGCGGCGCGTTGTCCTTGTATGAATTGGCTCGCGCTCCAATACACCACTTTATTGAAAAACCCGTAATTCTAGAACAGATGGCCTAAGTCCTGAAACAGATCGACCAGCTCTTGACCGGTGGCTCGTCGCCAATCGCTTCGTGCCAAAAAGCTCAATTGTGCGAGGTTTTGACAATAGCGATCATATTGGCCGTCGATGCCATCCAAGGTCGCATTCCGGCCATCTTGTCGAAACAGACCAAATCGCGTCTGTTGGGTTGCGTACTGGCCCAACCCAAGCACAGTGGCGGCGTACGATTTACCGGTATTGGCCACCGTGTCCGATCTCAGGTAATTGAGGGCGTCCAAGAACCCAATACTGGGCGTACTGGTGAACCATTTATCTTTGGCCTCGCCAGTGAGGCCTGTCAGGACTTTTAAACAGGGTCCACTGGCGTTGAGTTTATCGGTGTCATCCACCCCGCCACACGACGTCAATTCCGGTGAGATCTCCAACGTCAGCGGCGCACTCTGCACGCCTCTAAAATGCGCGTAGACCGTCACGTCCCCCGCTTTTCGTGCAATGCCCATGGCTTCTCTTTCTGGAATGTACAAGATCTCCGGATCGGACGATTCAAGCTTGAGCTCCGGTAAGGCTGAGATGTTCACGCGTGATGACGCCTTGTGCGTGGCGATCTCTTGTGGGCCATCAAACAAGGCGTCGGTTTCGGCAAACACCTCGAACATGATGAGACTCTTCACCGGATACGTGTTCGTGTCCGACGTGATCAACACGTCACGGATTTGAAACGGGCGTGTTTTCACCTCAATGTTATCAACCTCGGCGTTTTCGAACAGGTTCTTGTCTTTACAACCGGCCAGCAACACACTGAGGATGAGCATGGTGCTGGTCAATATTTGCGTAGAACTGGGGGCTTTTCATCGTTAATTTCCTCATAGCGTGTCAATGAACGAAGAGGAATATAAACATTATGATCGGGACGCGTTTTTACGCTGTCCGCTTCTTTGGAATTATTAATGATAAATTAGGAAAAGTACGTATTGAGGTGAGGGTCTTGAAAGGCAATTGAAAATTTAGTGAAAATATTCAATCATTTAAATTAAAAATGTCAGGTACAAACGCAGGGGCTCTGCGACTTTAATACACCACGCTTAACACCACGTTCCCCTGCTCTAACAGCTCGACGATCGCCTGTTGATACGCTTCCTCGACGACATTTTGATCCCATACGCGCTGGTACTCGGGCAAGACTTGCGATCTCGAGATGGTCGACACGCCAAAGGTTAATTGACCCTCGTTCCGGTGTCGTCTGACGGTGACCAATTTCGCCTCTGTCCATAAAGGCGCAGGTTTGGTGACGCGTTGAAATTGCGGTGCTTTTTTCTTTTTCGCCATGCTCGGGCCCTCATCAATGTAGACCATCAGCCTATCAGAGGTAGCACGGCCGTTTTACTGTTTACTCAGTAAAAATCGACGCAAATCTCGCTCCGCACGCATCACAAACAGGATGTAGACCTTGTCAGCGTCTTGTTTGTAAAAAACACGACACGGATTCATCACAACTTCACGATAATTGAGGTGCTCGAGCTCGGGAGGCAGACGCCCAGACTCAGGAAAGTCGACGAGGCGTTCGACTTTGTCGAAAACGTTTTGAACGAGTTGTTTGGCCGCGACCAAATTTTCAAGGGCAATGTATTCCGCGATATCGTTCAGGTCCGATAACGCGGGCTCACTCCAAATCACTTCAGCCATTTTGACATCTTGTCTTTGGCTTCGTCATGACTCAGCGCCTTACCTTCAGAAATGGCGCGCTCACCGCGGGCGATCCCTTCCAAGATAGCCAAGCGGTTTTGCATAAACTGGTAGTCATCAACATCAACCAGATACGCAGAAGGTTTGCCATGCTCGGTGATCAACACAGGCTCTTTGGTGTCGTGCAGGTCGGCAAGGATTTTGGTTGCTTGACGCTTAAGGGAAGTAACGAGCTCAACTTTCATGAGTATGACTCCAATAGAAGATTAAAGTGATACTATTGTATCACTCTTAGTCTTGCAAGTTTAGCGCAGAAAAATACTGCGTATTACATCATACTCAATCATTTTGCTTATATTCTTCCAGAATGTTAGCTCGACCCTTTTAACGTGAGCACTTTCATAATGCAGTAAAAGTTCATCCGCGTACGGCTTTGTTTCCTAAATCAGGGAACTAATGCTTAAAGCTACGATCAGATCATCTA
>NZ_JBGONY010000018.1:0-44908 GCF_041439375.1 Vibrio crassostreae
TATGGGTTTGGAGCTATTAGATCATATCTGTTAACAAAGTGCGATCCCGCCCTGATGTTGACACTATTATCTGGCAGGTCTTGTATTATTGAATCTAACCTACTTAACCTTATCGAGTTACTATGGTTAGTTATTAATTTATGGTGATTAGCATAAAGGTTGGATATCTCCGCACCTGATTTATGACTTACTGGCATGAACGTCAACTTGATAAAGATCCGAAAAGCTAGTGCTTGCCAAGTTTGAGAATCGAAGTTTTCTTTATAGTATTGGAATACCGCGGGGTCATCGGCAGACTGCTTTAAAATATCACTTATAGACGTGCTATTGCATTGCTTTTTGAAGTCTATGTATTCATCATGGCTATAGTACAGTACGTTTTTCTTAAAGAAATAGACATCTTCTTCAGTTTGATGAAGCTGTTGAGCAGACTCTTGATTCAGTTCATTTATTTCCCAAAGGCAAATGATATTTGCATTTTTTTCTAGAGCACTATCGTTACAGGCTTCTTTGCATAAAGACATTAGTTTACTTTGAGTGTTCTTTTCTAGTATCTGATAAGGAGAACCAGAAAATATCACCCAATAGTCTTCAATAGTATCAGATTTGTAAAGTTTGATTTTATCTGATTCTATTTTTTTGTAATTGAAATCTTCAAATATACTTTCTACTATATCAATCATTGATTAGATCCCTAGCATCATTTAATGACATCAATGATACTTTCTTAAAGTTGTTGATTTTTTTCTCATCTAGATTATCTGAAAAATCTTGATGTAGGTCATCATCTTCATATGAACCTACTGATTTAATGGAAAATATTGAGTCTGAGGTTATGCTTCTATTGATAAGAACTCCACTCTCAAATAGGAAATCAACATCTTCATTTATTGAAGTTTCTATTATTTCGCGACATAACTCTCGAGCATCTTCTTCTAGTTCATGTATGGCTGTAGGATAAAATAACTCACCGCAAGCTTGCCAATGAAATAGTGAAGGAGATGATTCAATATCTGACAGGTTTGCTTTTTTCAAGCTTTCAAATACTCTCAAAATCCCTTTTCTAAAGTCATCCGAATCAAAAGAATTATCTTTGAATTGACTTATGTTGCTAAATCCGGACTTTTTATGAGGGAGAATTGAGCGTATAAACTTCAATAAGTTTGGGACATCAAGTTGGTTTATTAAAGATTGATAAACATTTAACTTTAGAAGGTCTTCCTCATCACTTAAGTTTAAGCAGTATTCTAGGAAATAATTACCAGATAGTTTTAATAACCAAAAATGAAAGTATTCCTCACCTAGGGATGACTCGTTTATATTGTTATCTAATACTTGATAAAATGTAGAGAAGTTAATGTTTGCTTTTGCAGCAATATCTCTATCAATTATATTTTTAATTTTATTTTCTATTATTTCATGGTGAATGTTAATAATATGCCTGAGCACTATGTTTTCAAGATGATGCCGGGTTTTAGTAACATAATCTTGCTGTTGTCGGTATACCTCTCCTGGGTATAGTAATTTATATGCCTCTATAATTTGGTAATCAATGAATGAATCTACTTCATCTAGTTGGCACCAAGGTACTTTATTTCCTTGCAAGTTAGTGTATTGGTAGATAGTTATGCACGGGTATGAGGTGGAATAATCTGAAGGTATGTTTGTCAGTTCTTTTGATACATGGAAATAAGCTTTTCTACCATCATTTTCGCCATCAAAAACTGCTTTCTGCTTGTCAAAGTCACTTTGGTGTATGCTAAACCTCTGTGCTTTTTTTGCTTTTACTTGATGCATTGATTTGCAAGTGTTATCTGAATTCAGAATTGCAAAGTCGTCAATGCTTTCAATCTGTAATTTAAGGTCATAACTGTTTATTTCACTATCTTGGATTAATTGTAAGCAGTGCAAAACCGCAATTTTCCCTTGATAGATATACCCACTATAACTAGTTACAGCAGTATGTGGATTGCTCGATTGAGTAGTCATTCTTCTTTAATCCTAGCCCGGGAGGTCACACCTCTGACTTAATGTATTTTTTATAGTAACTGACTAGTTCAATTACTTAATTTACCTTAATACTTCAATGGGTTGTAAGTGTAATCTGTGGCAATTCATGGTGTAAGCATAGGCGGTTAGCGCTTTCATAAAAAAGAGAGTCCGCTGGTACGTAGCTAAGCCGTCTTACCGCGAAGTACCTGTTGTTGTTGCGGTTCATATAAGCCCAATGTTTGTACCGCAAGTTGTGTCGTTGCATTACGTATATTTACAAAAATGTAACGGATGCGTGAAATGTGAATACCATCCGAAACAAAACCACTACATATTTAAGTGTTTGTTTACGAAGAAATTTTTATTAGGATTAGAGTGTCATATTTTTTTATACAAAACAATTTCCATATAAAAAATTGAGATGAATGCTATCGGTATAAATGAAGATTATGAGAAGTTCGAGAAAGGGCGTAAACGTTAAGGGCGGCCGAGTTCCCCCCGAACTCGACCTGTTCCAGACGCGCAAGCAAAGGCGTGTGGATTCTGGCGTACTCATAAATTAACCAATTCCAGTTTGTTGTGTAAATAATCAATAGCTTGGCAACTGATAGGTTGGTCGTATTTCGATGTGCAAAAACATACAAATAAAGTATGCCGAAGTAGGGGGATGAGCCTAGATGCTGCGGCTGACGTATTAGTGGGTAATTGCTGACAAAATAATAAACACAGCGCGCTAGTTAATAATATCGTTAAATTTGATTTTATAGGTGTTTATAACTAGCTAGTGAAGTGTGCTAGTTTTAAGAGTTGGTCATCTTTTATTCTGGTGTTATACACTGCTTTTGATTTTAAACTTGGTTTTACAATCTGAATTATTAATTCTGACGGGATAAATGATTGTTTATTGTTGATTTGGCAAGATCTTCAAGTATCCTTTTATGTAAACAAAACGTTAAATGTCGAAAGTAAATTAACAATCATTAAGGAGTCGATGATGTTACACGCTCACGAAAACACCCTACATATTACCCATCTCAGTAACCACGCGGTTAAGGAGCTGTCACCTTCTTTCTCTAAGCTACCTAGCACAGAGCACGCAGACGGACAGTACCGATTGAGAAGGTACTCTGTGGTTGAATTCAGTAATGGACAAGTCGTAGAGCTAGACAAACATAACTTCGTTCAGTCTGAAGACATTAATCACTTTCAAGGTGACGTTGTTCGCCAATTCGAGCCAATTGAAGCACCAATCCTAAGCAGCGAAGGCATGCAAGAGATGTGTGAACTGTTTATTGAAACCAATGGGCTTGAAGACGGACAAGAAATCGAAATCCACCAAATCCGTATCGCTGCCATTTTTGAAGAGACACAGGTTGCGCCAGAAGGTGTGCACCAAGACGGTTTTGACCATATCGCGATCATTGGTGTTACTCGCCACAATATCGTCGGTGGTGAAGTGATGCTTTATCAAGATAGCCATGAAGCCCCATTCTTTAGAAAAGTGCTAGAAGATGGAGAAGTTGCAATGCTTGCTGATAGTAAGCTTTGGCACAACGCACAGCCAATTCGCACCATAGACCACGATGAGATGGGTTACATGGATGTGTTTGTTCTAACGGCTAAGGATGCGCGCAATGTCCTTCACTCTTAATGATGTACGCCAGCAGTTCAGCGCGTTAGGCCAATACCATAACGGCAAGCCCGTTACCTTTTTTGATGGGCCGGGTGGTTCTCAGGTGCCTGAGAATGTATTAGCGTCTATGACGGAATACCTCGGGCACTTTAATTCCAACTTGGGCGGTCACTATTTTTCTAGCCAGAAGACCACAGGTTTAATGCAGCAAGCGAGAGAAGCGGCACAAGCGTTACTGAATGCCGAGTCTTCGGGCAATGTTGTATTTGGTGCCAACATGACCTCACTGACTTTTCAGCTTAGCCGAGCGATCAGCCGCGATTGGCAAGCTGGCGATGAGGTGATTGTTACCGCGCTAGACCACTACTCGAATGTATCGAGCTGGCAACAAGCAGCAGACGACAAGGGCGCGATTGTTCGCCAAGTTCGTGTCGACGAGTCGGATTGCAGCCTAGACATGGCGCACTTTGAGTCGCTGTTAAATGAGAAGACCAAGCTTGTTGCTGTGACGTTTGCTTCGAACACCACGGGCTCGATTGTCGACATGGCGAAAGTTATCGAACTTGCACATCAGCACGGTGCTCAGGTTTATGTTGATGCGGTTCACTACGCTCCTCATCACTTGATCGATGTTCAACAACTGAACTGTGATTTCTTAGCGTGTTCAGCTTATAAGTTCTTTGGCCCGCATGTGGGCATTGCTTATGTTGCGCCTCAATGGTTACACACGTTAAAGCCTTACAAGGTAGAGCCAGCGACAAACATTGGCCCAGGCCGTTTTGAAACCGGAACGCAAAGCTTTGAAGGCCTTGCCGGTGTGATTGCAGCAGTAGATTACTTGGCGCAATTCGGTGAGCCAACCGACTCATTGCGTTCTCGTTTAGAGCAAAGCTACGCGCTTTATAACAAGCATGAAAGCCAGCTTAGTGAGTACTTCCTAAAACGCTTAGGTGATCTGGAAGGGGCAAAGCTCTACGGAAAGACAGAGTTTGATTCGAACCTAAGAACGCCAACATTCGCCATCACCTTTGATAACCACTCCCCAGAGTTCATCGCGAAGAAGCTGGGCGAGCATAATATCTGTGTGTGGAACGGACACTTCTACGCATTAGGGTTGGTGAAGCAGTTGGGTATTGAAGAGCAGGGCGTGGTGCGTATTGGTTGTATGCATTACAACTCGATTGAAGAGATCGACTTGCTGTTTAATGTGCTTGAAGGGATCTTGCGAAGTAACTAGTAAGAAGCGACTAGCAAGAAGTAACTAACACCTTAGTGGTTACAAAATTAGAAAAGAGCATACTTCTCTCAATAATATTGAGGTGGAAGTATGCTCTTTTTTGTTTCACCGCGCTTATTACTTATTTACGTAACACCAGTGATTCGATTAAGACCGCTATTTAATCAAGACAGCGATTCGACTATGAAAGCTGCTTAACAATAGCTACACCCACTGCGTGTGCGCTGGTTGGGTTCTGACCTGTAATGACTCGCTCATCAACAATCACAAGCTCTTGCCAAGGTTGAACCTTGTTGAAACGTGCTGCGCTACGAGCAAGAGACTCTTCGAGTAGGAATGGAATGTCGTTGATCGTACCAAAGTCGATCTCTTCTTCACGTGTAAAGCCAGTCACCGATTTAGAGCTTAGTAGCTTCTCGCCGTTGCTCAGAACAATCGGAAGCAGCGCCGCAGGGCCGTGACATACTGCCGCGACAATACCACCATCTTCATAATGCTTTGCTGCGATGCTAGCGAACTGTTCATTGGTTGCTAAATCTGAAAGCAAACCGAATCCACCTGGGTAGAAGATAGCATCGTAGCTTTCAGTATTGATTTGGCTTACTGGAATCGTATTGTTGATGCGGTTCTGGAAGTCATCATCCGCCAAGATATCAGCGTTAACCACATCTCCTTCAATATCCGTTCCGTAGAGTGGGGCTTTGCCACCATTGATAGAAGCGATGTCGTATTCGAATCCAGCAGCCATGATCTCTTTCAGAGCGTGGGTTAGTTCTGGAGCGTAAGTACCGTTCGCTTGGTCTGTATCGCCAAGTGTTGCGTGGTTAGTTACTGGAATTAGTATTTTTTTCATGATTCATCCCTTTGAGCTGCTGTTTTTTTATTTAGAAACGATGCCTGTAATTAGATGCTGACGCTTTTCGTTAAGCGCTAGGTATCGTGTTGTTACTTAGCTATCGCCGTCTTGTTGTATCTAATACTAGTTCCAAACCAATTAGGTGATAATATACTAAACAGGCAAAACATTGTTGCTATATAGCAAAGATAAGATACGGGTAGATTAAGTATGGACAGCTTTGAAGGTATTAATGAGTTTGTTGCGGTAGCCGAGTGTCACGGCTTTTCTGCAGCAGCAAAACAGTTGGGTTGCAGTACTAGTCATGTCAGTCGCCAAGTTTCAAGGTTGGAAGAGAGAGTTGGCGTGGCGTTGCTTGCGCGTTCAACACGGATGGTGAGCCTGACCGAATCGGGTCATACCTATTATCAGCAGTGCAAAGACTTGGTCATTGGGCTGCAACAAGCGAATGAACAAGTCACGTCTCAACAAACTCAGCTTAGCGGTACATTACGTGTTAGTGCTGCGGGTGCATTTGCAGAAAATCATGTTGCGACAGCGCTGATGGAATTTGCCAAAGATCATCCTGAACTCACCATAGAAATGAACTTCAATACTAAGATGGTGAACTTCATCGAAGATGGTATCGACTTTGCCATTCGTTATGGTCGATTAGACGATTCAGGGCTGGTGGCAAGAAAGTTGGTCGATCGTCCAATGGCGGCTGCAGCCAGTAAAGACTATATAGAGCAATTTGGTTCGCCTACTCATCCAGAGCAGTTGAAAATGCATAGCTGTATTATCGCTAACAGTGATCAGTGGTTATTTGAGAAAGAGGGCAAATCGTTAAATGCAGTACGAGTACATGGGCGCTGGCGCAGTAACAATTCGAGCGCAGTACTCAAAGCATGTGAAGAGGGACTTGGGATTGTTTATCTTCCTAAAAGCAGTTTCAATGGCGGTCTGACTAATGGAAAGCTGGTCCCGGTGCTTGAAGAATATTGGGGAGCAGGAACCAGCAGTTGGGTCGTATATCAAAACCGCCGTTTTTTACCCCAGAGAGCACGACTGGCGATCGACTTCTTAGTCGCTTACTTTTCGGATTGGAATGAATAAGCGACAAGGTGTCAAGCTGGCAGCCAACAAGACAGAAGTTAATACTGAACGGGATTTGAAAAGAGTCGTGATTAACTCTAGCTACGCACTTTAAAGCCGAAAACAGAAAAGTTAATGCTTACATAGATATACATTATCTTTTTTTGTTTTTTGACGCGCGTAATAGGATTGAGATGCTTGTCTACTTTTGATAACTCGTGTTAGTGATTGAATTGTAGAGAAGCCCGCAACAGTACGATATACTAGATACCATATTAATATCCCTAACGCGTGAAAGATTCTGTGGAAGCGTTGGCAGGATGTGTTGTTATGCTCCAGTTTATGAAGTGTAGCTAGAGTGCGGAGTTGGCAATGTCTTCAATAAATTTCGAATCCACGTACGGTGTGATAACTATTCAAGATATGAATGTAGTTAGTGTTGACGCTAACTATGCTCGCATCTATGGATACCAATCGCCCGAAGAACTACTTTCTAATATCGATAGCTTTCTAGATTTAATCTCAGAAGATTACCATGTTCTAGCCTATCAAAATTACCTTGAAACGGTGAGTGGTCAACGCGACCCTCAGGTTCATACCTATACCAATGTTGATCGTAACGGCAGAGAGTTCACCGTGTTTTCTATCGACCATGTGACGGAGTGGCAGGGAAGGCCTGCACTGCAAGTCACGGTTATCGATCTTTCCCCTGCGATTCAGCTGCAAAATGCGGTGCGTGAGCAAGATAAGATGTATCACGACATGATCATGCAATCAGGGCAGGGAATCTTGGTTCACCGAGATTTTAAACCTTTGATGGTCAATCAATCGTGGGTCAAATTACAAGGTGGATCGTCCATAGAGCAAGTATTAGCGCTGGATTCGATCCTTGAGTTGGTACCCAAGCAGAACACTGATGGCATCAATAAGCACTATCATGCGCTTATGTCTGGTGAGTTGTCTGGAACGAGCACTGTGGTCGAAAACATTGGGTTTGACGGTGTGCATCGATTTTTCAATATTTACGACAATGCGATTACGTGGAAAGGTCAGCCTGCGGTTCAGGTTGTGCTCGAAGATGTGACGCAAAAGGTGATGTTGGAAAAGCAGTTGGTTCACCAAGCTAATTACGATGAAATGACGGATTTGCTCAATCGTAGGGCTATTTATGAATGGCTAAGAGAGCATATTATCTCTGAAAATTACCTTGTGTGTATGTTGTTGGATATCGATGATTTTAAGTCGATTAATGACACTTACGGTCATATGGTCGGTGATGAGGTCATTTGTGCTTTGGCTAATATTGCCAAGCGCAATGCCGATAGAGTGGGTGGAGTCGCAGGCCGTTGGGGTGGTGAAGAGTTCATTATCTTTATCCCAAATGCGTCTCTTGAACTAGCATACGAGGTGTCAGAAGAGATTCGCCAACAGTTCCATCACGTTGAGTTCAAAATTGATGAACAGGTTCGATTTAATTCGAGTGTCAGTATCGGAATCAGTGATAGTCGAGCTTGTGAAGACGGTGTCACTATTGACGCACTCGTGAATTTAACCGATCAGTCTCTCTATCGCGCGAAAGCCAATGGCAAGAATTGTGTCGACGGAGATGTGGTTGCGCTCTAGTATTTGTACGTTGCTTTATTAAAGCTGATCGTCTCATCTGAAATGAAAGATGCCCTGAAGCTAAAGCGTCAGGGCATTTTTGTATCTCACTTGTGATGGCGCTCAGCTGATTAAGCAGAAACCTCAACTTCGTAAGAACCGAATTTACGGATGTTAATCACACCAGTATCCAAGATAAGGTATTGGCCTTTAATGCCTTGAAGTACACCGGTCACCTCAGGGTTCTTATCAAAGTTGTGCGATACAATCTTCACAGGGTGCTGTTCAACGGGGTAGCTCAATGAAGTGATGTTCTCACTTAGAATTTCGATCGCATCGTCACCAAATTTTGCTCTGATCTCTTGGATTTTATCCTCAACCAGTGGTAGCAGCTCTTTTGCTTTCTCTACCAATTCCATATCGTCGCCGTCGCCTTTTAGCAGCGTGCGCCAGTTGGTTTTATCGGCGATGTGTTTTGCTAATTCAACTTCGATAAGGCCAGAAATCTGACGCGTTTTTACCTTCAAGATTGGTAGGCCTTGAGTCGCACCTTGATCAATCCAACGGGTAGGGATCTGTGTATGACGAGTGATACCTACTTTTAGGCTTGATGTATTTGATAGGTAAACGAAGTGATCAACCATGCAGTTCTCTTCACCCCATTGAGGCTCACGACATGTGCCTTCATCGTAGTGGCAAGTCTCTGGTTTCATGATGCACATATCGCAGCTAGCTAGCTTTTTCATGCACACAAAGCAGTGGCCTTGAGAGTAGCTTTTCTTGGTTTTCTTGCCACACGAGCAGCAAAAAATATTGCCTGTGTGAGTGAGGTTGATGGTTTTACCAATCAGAGGGTTTAGTTCTACAAATTCTTCGCCTACAGGCAAACGGTAGGTTACCGCACCATCAAGGGAAGCACTCATCTTCTTGAGTGTTCCTTTCGCTAATAAAGACATGACATTACTCGTTGTATTTTGATTATTATTTCGTCGACTCGAATGCTCTGTAAGCAGCCTGTTCGGTTAACGATGATTATGCGATGAGTATAACAAATGGAGCCTATTTTTATACGCAATAATACTTGATTCTCGGCGTAAATAATTAGCATGAAATGTAAGCATAAAAATATAGTATGACATTTTGTTCAGGCGTGATATAACGTTTTTTAGTGAATTATTGGTATTAAGATCACTAATTCACGTAACTTATTTTATATCGTGAAATCCCAACTCTAGGGATATAAGCCGGAAGCTTAGACGTGAAGTGGATCCATAAGATTGTTATCTTTCTAGTTATCGCAACACTTGCCATTGTGCAGTATTACCGTGTGAGCGGAAATCGTGTGATAACGGCAATTACGCCAGATAAATATGAGTTTATCGCGACCAGCGATCAAGTTGACAGGGGTGTCAGTACCTCTCAATTATCCTATGAAAATGGCCAATATGTTCTTAACTGTGAGCTAAAGGAATCAGAGTATCCTTGGCCTTACTGCGGCTTATCGATTCGTATCGATCCAGATATAACCACAGGTCTTGACCTTTCCCAGTATCACACTTTTAGAGTGAACATCGATTACCATGCAGAGGCTGACTCAAGCGGCCGTTTGAGAACCTACCTACGTAACTATAACCCTGCTTATTCAGTTCCGGATAACGAGTATACACATAAGTACAACGGGATGGAGTTTTCTCCGGGCGTTGATGGTGGTGTGATTGAGATTCCGATCAAAAACCTGCAAGTAATGACATGGTGGTTAGCTGATAACGACATTGCGTTAGAGCACTCAGCGCCCGAGTATTCGAATGTGAATATGGTTGAGTTTGCTACCGCATCTGGTGCGAAGCTTGGTCATCATAGAATCGTTATCCGTAGCATCGAGTTTGAAGGCTCTTACATCACAGGCGAGAGCTTGTTCCTTATTTTACTGTTTGTTTGGGTCGGAACCGGCACGGTGTTCTTGCTTTCTGAATTAAACAGTTCAAGAAAGCGTATGCTGATTGCCGAAAAAAGACACTATCACCTTAAGAACGTCAACCGAGCACTGAGAGAGCAAAACTTTGAATTCTCTGAAATGGCACACCGTGATGAGTTGACCGGAATACTAAACCGACACGCGATTCGTGATTGGCTAAAAATGCAGTCTCAGCAGGTTAAGCAGGGGCATGGAAAGCTAAGTATGTTGTATCTCGATATTGACTACTTCAAGAGCGTGAATGACAAATACGGACACCAAATGGGTGACCATATTTTACGCGAGTTTAGCATGGTGGTCGGCAGTTCGATCAGCGCTACCGACAAGTTGGTGAGGTGGGGTGGTGAAGAGTTTATTGTTTTTTGCCCGGAGACTGATCTTGGCGAAGCACAAAGAAAGGCTGAGAAAATCCGACTCTTAGTTAGCCAGCACCTTTGGGTTCATGGCGATCCACTGACATGCAGTATTGGTATCGCTGAGATGAAACAAGAGCGAGTGACAGAGACCATTGCTCGCGCTGATGAAGCTTTATATCAAGCTAAGCATTCAGGTCGAAATCAGGTGATCTTGAGTCACTAATCTGAAAATTGTTTTGATTAGTTTATAAGCCACACGTGCATATGTGACGTGTGGCGTTTTTATGGCTGCTAGATGAGTTTACCCTCTAGAGCCTTTGTTAGTTTGTTTGGAAAATGTACAAAAATGATTTCCCTGTTCTTTAAATGCTTGCTGGGTGCAGCGGCGGTTTTGTTGATTGCGCTATTGTCGAAGAGCAAGAGCTTCTACATCTCTGGTTTAGTGCCGCTGTTTCCGACCTTTGCTCTGATTGCTCACTACATTGTCGGCACGGAACAAACCATGGTGGAGTTACGCACCACAGCCTTGTTTGGCTTATTTTCGCTTGTGCCATACGCGGCTTATCTTGGCGCTGTGTATGTGTTTAGTTATCGATACAATTTGGTGTCGACACTCTCGTTAGCGACCTTAGTGTGGGTATTGTGTGCTTCGATGTTGCTGCTAGGTTGGACGCGTTTGGTGCCAAGTGTGGCGTGAGAACCAGGTCTTAGAGCGGTAATGATAGGTTGATGGCGAGCTGATACAAAAAAGGTGGCGAAGAGCCACCAAAAGGGAAAAGCGTTTTATTGTTTTTTTGGATGCCCGCTCAGTGATAGCTTCAAGTAACAGAAAGCTTCACACTGAGCGGGCATTTTTGTACTGGTTGAGCCGGGGGAACTGCAACCAGTCTAGGGGAGCACGGCCTATAAGGCGTTATCCTTACCAGAAAATCCAAGCGAACAGTGTCAGAACTAGGATACAAACTAGGTTCAACACCATACCGATTCGCATCATCTCTTTTTGCTTGATGTGGCCTGAGCCAAACACGATTGCGTTAGGTGGTGTTGCTACTGGCAGCATGAAGGCACAAGATGCAGCAACCGCAATCAGTGCAGACAAGATAACCGGCGACATACCCAGCGCTTCAGCAATGGTCGCAAATACAGGGACAAGCAATGCCGCGCTCGCTGTGTTACTTGCGAATTCAGTTAGGAATACGACGAACGCTACTACCGCTAGAATCGTTAGCAGTACGCCTGCTGTTTCTAAGAAACCGCTTAGAGAGTGTGCTAGGAATACACTGGTTCCGGTTGCTTTAAGAATGTTACTTAAACAGATACCGCCACCGAATAGGATTAATACGCCCCAATCCGTTGTCTTCTCAACATCTTTCCATTCGACTGCTCTAGAAGCGCCAAGCAATACAATCGCGCCAATCGCAACCAAGCTATCAAACTTCGAGAAGCCACCGATCATTGCATTGATTGGCTTACCGAATATCCAAAGCGTTACCGTTAAAAGGAAGATAGACAGTGTGATTTTCTTGCTGTTTGTCCACTCAACTGGGGCATGGTCTAGCTCGAATTTGTGGTCAAGCTTCGGCTTAGTCATCACGTAAAGAATAATCATCGCGATTGGCAGTAAGATCATTGAGATAGGTAGGCCAAGTGCCATCCACTCTGTGAAGCTTAAGCCAACTTCTGCCGCCGCAATTGCGTTTGGTGGGCTACCAACTAAGGTTGCGATGCCACCGATTGAAGCACAGTAAGCAATACCCAGTAGCACGAACACGTAGGTGTTGCGGTCTTCACTTTGGTCAACCTTGTTCATGATGCCAAGAACAAGGGGAAGCATCATTGCAGTCGTTGCTGTGTTCGAAATCCACATCGACAAGCCTGCACTCACACCGAATAGCATGAACACCGCCACCGACATTCTGCCTTTTGCAATCAGCAGAACTTTGTCGGCAATCGCCTTATCGAGCTCTTGCTTGTTGAGCGCAGCAGCAAGGGCAAAACCACCCATGAATAGGAAGATGATTGGGTTCGAGAAGTTCGCTAATGCAGCGGGCGTATTGAACACACCAAACAAGACAGCCAAGAGTGGAACGAGCAGAGCGGTGATGCTGACATGAATAGCTTCGGTTAACCATAGAACCGCAACGAACACGAGAATACTCAAACCAGTATTGACTTGTGATTCGAAAGGAAGGGTGTTGAGCAAGAGTGCGAATAGCGTGAAATTACCAATTAATATCATGCTGTTGCGGGTGAACAACCAGTGTTTCAGTGTAGTAACAAGTGCCGTCATAAGACGCTCCTTTTGTTATCCTCGTTTTATTGGTGCACGACTTCATTGAGTCGTGCTTATTATTTTCGAGGTATATAGCTTGATGTAGGGTCAGACTTTGTTGGGAGAATGTTACTTAAGTTAATAAAGGCGTGTTGGTGTGTTTTTGTGTAACAGTGGGGAAATGTGAGGCAACAAATTCAAAATGTGTAGTTTTCTACACATCTGTCTCTGCTGGGTCTGCAATAGGGTTTGTTGTAGGATCTACAACAGGGTTTACAGAGGGGTCAGTCATAGGGTTTGGAATCGGAAATGATTCCGGTTTTGGACTCGATTGAATGGGCTCTTTAGGTCCAAGGAACTTTGGCGTTGTCCCCATAATATACAAATCTAAGAAGGCTTTGGTACGCGCAAAAACTTCACGCAAACGGATAGAGGTGCCTGAATGATGAGTAGGGCCTGAAACCGCTAAACATTGTGCATGAATATCGTAAGAATTAGCGATAAATAGTGCTCTTTCACAGTGGAATTTCTGAGTAATGATCAGGAAGTTGTCGGTGTCGAAGATCTTTTTAGCGCGAACAATCGAGTCTAAGGTTCTAAAGCCTGCGTAATCGAGGTTAATGCGTTCATCGGGTACACCCGCTTTCAGCAAGTCGCGTTTCATCGTCCACGGCTCATTGTAAGAGCGATGAGCGTTATCACCACTTAACAGAAACTGGTCGACTTTTTCACGGTCGAACAGCTCAATCGCGGCTTCGATTCGGTGCTTATAATAGTCGTTGAGTGTTCGACCCAAATATTTGCTCGTGCCAAGCACAACGGCGACCTCAAGCTCGGGCACTTCATCTATATCGTAGATGATGCGATCTTCCGCTTGCCATGAAACCCAATAATCGATCGCAATAACCGCAGCGCTGCCTACTAAGAACACGAGGAAAGCGCCAAACAGAAAACCTTGCAGTTTTTTGTAAGCTTTTTTTATGTAGCTACGGATAATGTGAGAATCAAATTTCACTCTCGGTATGGTCCTTTCACTGAGCATTAATTTTTGAGTGCTCGATAATACCAAATAAAAATGAGAAAAATCAGTTAAAAAGACAAGACAGTTTAAAGAAAAAAGCCCCTGCAATTGCAGAGGCTCATATAAGAGTCGTTAACGCTCTTTATTCCAAGCGCAGTACGCTTTATTGGAATGCCGTGCGCTTGTAACGACGGTAAACTGGCTGCCAGAAGTGCTGGTCAATCGCTTGTTGCAGTGCTTCTTCAGTGATCTCTAGAGCAACGCCCTGTTCAATCGCCTTCTTACCAACAGCAAGAGCAATCTTCTTCGATACCGTGTGGATTTCTTCTAATGGTGGAAGTAGAGCGCCTGTGCCGTTGATTGCTAGTGGAGAACACGTTGCAAGTGCACGGCTTGATTCCATTAGCATTTCGTCAGTGATGCGTGAAGCATTCACAGCTAATACACCAAGGCCAATACCTGGGAAGATGTAGCTGTTGTTACACTGAGCGATTGGGTAAGTCGTGCCATTGTGAACTACTGGCTCAAATGGGCTACCTGTCGCAACAAGTGCTTGGCCATCAGTCCAACGAATAATGTCGTTTGGTGTCGCTTCAACACGGCTTGTTGGGTTAGACAGTGGGAACACGATAGGACGTTCACAGTGCAGGTTCATCTCTTTGATGACTTCTTTGCTGAATAGACCTGGAGCACCAGATACACCAACCAATACGGTTGGCTTCGCGTGGCGAACAACGTCCAGTAGAGAGAAACCAGTGCCGTCGCTTTCCCAGTCTTTAGTGTTTTCGTTGGTTTGAACAAGACGCTGTTGGAAATCAAGCAGGTTTTGCATGCCTTCCTGTAGCAGACCCCAACGGTCAACCATGTAAACTTGAGAGCGAGCTTGTGCATCGCTGATACCTTCAGACACCATTTGAGCAATGATAGCTTCAGCAATACCACAACCTGCAGAACCCGCACCTAAGAAGGTAATACGCTGATCTGACAGTTTGCTGTTTGCTGCTTTACATGCTGCAAGTAGAGAGCCAACCGTTACGGCTGCTGTGCCTTGGATGTCATCGTTGAAACAACAGATGCGATCTTTGTAACGCTCAAGCAGTGGCATTGCGTTCTTTTGTGCGAAATCCTCGAACTGAACTAATGCATCAGGCCAACGGCGTTGAACCGCTTGGATGAACTCTTCAACGAATGCATCGTAGTCAGCACCTGTGATACGAGGGTGACGCCAGCCCATGTACATTGGGTCAGCAAGACGTTGAGGGTTGTTGGTACCCACATCGAGCACGATTGGTAGCATGTAAGCTGGGCTAATGCCGCCACACGCTGTGTAAAGTGCTAGCTTACCAATTGGAATACCCATGCCACCGATGCCTTGGTCTCCCAAACCAAGAATGCGCTCACCATCCGTAACCACGATAACTTTAACGTTGTGGTTTGTCGCATTATTCAGTAGATCATCGATACGATCGCGGTTCGGGTATGAAATAAACAGACCACGACCACGACGGTAAATATTTGAGAAGTTCTCACATGCTGCGCCAACCGTTGGCGTGTAAATGATAGGCATCATTTCAGAGATGTGGTTTTGAACTAAACGATAAAAAAGCGTTTCATTAGTGTCTTGGATGTTACGAAGGTAGATATGCTTATCCATATCACTTTCGAAGTTACAATATTGTTTGTATGCACGTCCTACTTGCTCTTGGATTGTTTCGGTTGTTTCCGGTAACAAACCTTCAAGGTTGAAAGAACTGCGCTCTTCAGCAGAGAATGCGCTGCCTTTGTTTAGAAGAGGGGTACTTAGTAGAGCAGGACCAGCATAAGGGATATATAGAGGGCGTTTATCGTTGTTCATTGGATGCCTAATATGGGAGAAAGGGTAACTGAAAAATGATAACGGTTTAGTTATTCAATTGTAAATAGTTTCTCCGCGATCTGAGCAAACAAAATGATATTCTTACCTCTGTCCCACACTTATCGAATTTCAACACGATAATTCGTTATACTTTGCTCACACTTTTTCGCGACGCTCCCTTTTATGTCATTACTTCCCATCGATGCTTATCAAAATGTATTCCACGAACAAATCGTTAATTCTCACCTTGTAGTAGAGGCTGAAACCGGATCAGGTAAATCTACGCGATTGCCAATTTGGGCTTCCCAACATGGGCGAGTTCTGGTGGTTGAACCACGACGCATCGCGTGTACTTCACTGGCTAAATATCTCGCACAACAATCGGGCGAGAAGCTTGGTAGCAAAGTGGGCTATGCGATTAAGCTCGAACCGGAATACAACGAGCAAACGGACGTTGTTTTTGTTACGCCCGGTATCGCGCTGCGTTGGTTATCAGAAGATGGACTCGCTGGCTTTGATGTAATTGTGGTGGATGAGTTTCACGAGAGGCGCTGGGATATCGACTTGCTGGTGGCGATTTTGAAACAAAAAGCGAGTCATCGTTTAGTGATCACATCAGCAACCATTGAGGGTGAACGCCTTGCTCATTATTTGGATGCGAATCGAATTAGCTGTGAAGGGCGAACTTATCAAGTCGAGATTGAACACCGAGCGAATGAATCCAGAACACTGCCTGATAGTCGACATCTAGAACAGCGCATCGCGGAAGAAGTGAATCATCAACTGATTGCTTCACATGGCGATATGTTGGTTTTTCTGCCGGGTAAAAAAGAGATCGTGCAATGTGAACAAGCTTTAGCGAAAAATCCAGATATCCAAGTCGTTAAATTGCATGCGTCGGTCAGTGACAAGGAGCGAGATTTAGCCTTATCGGGTCGGAATACCAATATTGAAGGTGATGGTCTGAGAAAGGTCATCCTTGCTACAAACGTTGCGGAAACCTCATTAACCATTCCTGATATTGGCGTGGTGATAGATTCAGGATTGGAAAGACGCACCGTTCAACGCAACGGCAGAACCACCTTAATGTTGAAATCCATATCACGCGCTAGTGCCAAACAACGCGCGGGTCGTGCGGGTAGGGTAATGGACGGCGTTTGTGTCCGTTTGTATGGTGAACACGCAGCGTTAGAGTTAGTTACGCCTCCTGAATTGCAGCGTGAAGAGCTGACCGAACCTATGTTGGCGGCGGCATGTTGTGGTGCGACTCTTGATAGTTTATCTTTCCTCGACCCTATTCCTGAGAAGTCGCTAAATAGCGCAACTCAAACCTTGCTGATGATGGAAGCGATTAACGCCGACCATCAAATTACCGAGCACGGCAAAAAGCTGTATCCACTGCCGATTGATGCTTTGTATGCAGACATTGTAACTCGCATCAAAACCAAAGCACTCAAAGAAGCGATGGTCGATCTCACAGCGGCGTTGTCTGTGCCTGCTCGCTTGTATCAATTACCGAACAGTGCAGAACATCTGGAAGCACTGGCGCAACAGGAGAAAGAAGGGTGTGATTTAAGCCTGTTAATTCAGATTGTGCGTGGTCGCGAATATCCGCATTTAGAAATAGACCTACAGGCACTGAATGAAGCTCAAGGTCTAGCTAAGCAAATGCGTGAGGTATTTGAACTTCCTCAGCTAGAAGTCGCGTCACGTTTTCAACGCATTGAACTACTTAAGACTATTGTGGATCTTCATCCTGAACTGGTGTTTGTGCGCCGGCTGAAAAGGAAAGAGGCCTTTGCTAATGGAGTGTTAGAGGTGGTACTTGGTCGCCAGAACCGTTTCCCGGACAATGCACAAGCTATGTTGGTGCTAGACACCCACAGCTTGCCGGGAAGAGGGGTTAAGCAAACACTGACCTTAGCGACGGTCACTGCACCTATTCCTCTTGAGCTTATAGTTGATGCTGAGTTAGGAGATTGGGAGCAAGGTGAAACCGTTGTGAATGATGATGGCGTCTTTACCGAGATGGCGTTGATGTACGCAGGCCGCACGATTACAACCAAGCTTGTCGCGGCTGAAGGGCAACTATCATTAAAGCCTATCGTCGATCTCGTGGTAAGTGGTGCTCAACTTCCTGGTTTTGCAAAGGTTCGCACTCAAGAGATTAAGCATTGGCAGCTGTATGTGAAACTCGGTCTCGATGAGCAAACACAATACACACCAGAAATTGAGAACATTAACTTTGAGCTATGGTTTATAGAGCAGCTTGAAGTGTTAGGGGTTACTGATGTCAGCGAATTGGAAATGTTTGACCACTCAGACATACCGTTCGATGGCATTCCAACTTGGCTCTATTCAGAATTTTCGGAAAAATACCCGTTTGCATTGAGCCTTGCCGACTTGCAACTCGATGTAGAATACTTGCCCGCGAGAAAGCTGATTTACGTTCACTATCAATCGGGTAGTCGAAAGTTATCGCCAAAACGTTGGGAGCTGCCGACATGGTCAGGCTGGCGCATTCAGTACAAAAAAGCGAGCCGAATAATTGATATCAAATAGATGGATAAGTTTTATCTCTAAAATATTAATCAAATAGGTGCATATATGATTTTTCAGTGCTTATTTTGTTACAAGTTTGATTTTTATATGCCTTTTTAACCAATCAAAAGGTCATAAAAGACTATTCTTCTATATCCTATTGCTATAAAGAAAGAGTTGATAGATATTGAGTATATTGTGTTGCCAAAGTGTCGGGGGACATCATGGATAAACAGGAAGAGACGCGTGTAGAGTTCGATTACACAACATTTCTTGGCGCCTCATGCAGTAAAAAATGGACTTTTCTGGAAGCACTCACCACAATTGCGCCAGTATTCAGTACCGTCTGGCGAGATAGCATTAAAGAGCTAGCAAGCCCTGAAGATCGTTTATGGCAGATGGCATTGAAATCAATGTCGACGCGTAAAAGTGATGAGTCGAATATTGTGACCTTACTCAAGCTCGCGAAGCTGGAAGGAATCAATGAGCTCAAAGTGGTGATGCCATATTCTCTTGAAGAAGAGCAGATCGAGTATATTGAATCGCGCAGTCATTCAGTGATTGCGGGTAATTCTGGAGAAGAGTTCACGATTAGGCTGTAACTTCAGTTCGCCTATAACCTCTTTCAGGAATAGTAAAACGCACACGTAAAAAGGGCCTCAATATTGAGGCCCTTTTAGTATCTAAAACTTGTGTATGGGAGCTTATTAGCTTTCTAGCTTTTTACTTTGAGATGAAGCAATTAATCGACTAGTCGATTAGCCCATAGTCAGCGCGCAGAACATCAATGATCTCTTGCTTAGGATTTTCGCTCAAGACAATCTCAGCACCTGTGATTTTCGCAGCGATATCAAGGTAAGTACGAGAGAGAGACATTAGCGAATCAAGAGGTAGTTCATTGTCACGAGCTAGTGCTTCACGTTCTGGCATACGTTCTTTGTTCAATAGAATGTCGGCATCAGGGAAGTAGTTAAGCAAGAACTGACGGAAGCCTTCTTTTGAGTTCTCAACGATGTTGCCGTTGTTGTATTCCTGAGTATCCCAAATGCGAGATGAATCTGGAGTACCAACTTCGTCCATGTAGATAAGTTTTTCTTTGCCCTGAGCATCGTTGACGTAACCAAATTCAAACTTAGTGTCGACAAAGGTTTGGTCTACTTTCGCCAGTGCTTGGCTAATCACGTTGAAGCCTTCTTTTAGCAGCTTCTCGTAATGCGCGATGTCACTTGCCTGAGTGAAGTTGAATGCTGCGAAGTTGTCTTCGATGTTGTTACGTGTGATGTTCACATCATCAGCTTCTGGAACGCCAGGAATACCTTTCAAAATCCCTTTAGTAGAAGGCGTGATAAGCAGCTCTGGTAGCTTCTTGTCTTTCTCTAGGCCTTCAGGCATCTCGATACCACAAAATTCACGTTCGCCGTTCGCGTATGCACGCCACATAGAGCCTGTGATGTATTGACGACAAATCGCTTCGATCATGACTGGGCGAGCTTTTTGTACAATCCATACGAATGGGTGAGGGATATCAAGGATATGACTGTCAGCAAGGCCGTTGTCTTTAAACAATTTGAACCAGTGGTTAGAGATAGCATTTAGAGCTGCTCCCTTACCTGGAACACCTTTCAGATTCCCTTCACCACGCCAGATACAATCAAATGCAGAGATACGGTCACTGATCACCATGATTGCTAAAGGCGCATCTGGTGCTACATCGTAGCCTTTCTCTTTAATTAGTCGTTGGCTATCTTCTTCAGTTAACCAGTAGACTGAGCGAACCTTGCCACTGTGGACAGGTTTGTCAGTACGGATTGGTAGGTCATCATTTACGGCAAGAACTTGATCAGCAAGGCTCATTTAGACATTCCTATCTTTTATCAAACGTCATACAGAGAAGTGCGGTGTGCACATGATTAGACGGGCATTATACCCAATCTACTGTTTGCTTCCAGAGAAAAAGCAAACGATTGCTAAATCTATTGATCAAATAAAAACCCCCGCCTAACTATCCGCTGAATAATTGGCGAATTGTAGGGCAGGGGAAGGCAGTATGTTTGGACTGTGTTTTTGAGCGACGTTAGATTAGTGAATGCGCTCTGAATTTGCATCCATAAAGAAGACTTCACACTGAAAGCGCAATCCTAATGTTCTTAGGTACTGTTGGCTGAACTGATCAATCGATGCACTTGCAACAATCGCACTCGCATTCTTAGAGCGGATTGCTTTCTCGACGGTCTCTACTTCGGTCATTTGATGAGAGGCTTTCATATGAATAACACGGTCGCAGCAAACATTATGTTGCTTAAGCTGCTTAGCCGATGGTCTTGGTGTTTGAGCCGTAAAAAGTAGCCACTGGTGTTGATTGGACAGCAACGCCATTCTTGCAAACAATGCTTCCTCGTTTGAATTTTTGCTTTTACGAGAAACTGATGTAAATGCGCAGTGAACTAGCGGGCTAGAGTGTTGGGCTTTAACGTGTGCTTGAATCATTTTGCTGTCCTTATATACATGCTGTATGTGTATACAGTAGTTTTAGTTGCTTATAAGATCAAGCGTTTTTTGCGGGATTATTGGACGATTTCGTCTGGAATTATGGGTGAAATGTAATTAAGTTATTGAAATTATTTGATAAATTAAATTTGAATGAATTTGCTGTTTTGTCTCATAAGTTGAAAAAATGTGAGCTTTACACAGGTGTATACAGTGGTTTTGACAGAAAAGTACTGTATATACCTGTATAGATGAGAGATGAGAGATGAGAGATGAGAGATGAGAGATGAGAGATGAGAGATGAGAGAAGAGAGAAAACCACAAGCACAAAAAAAGCGCCTTAGGCGCTTTCTTATATTTCACGGTGTTGCTTATCTCAATGTCGCTTGGGAGAGTTTTGCTCTCATTTCCATTTCACCAATATTGAACTGGCGAACATCAATGGTTGCAATATCATTGCACTCTTTACATGCATGATGACACTTACCATCTAGGTAGTCGTGCTTTTTAACTAGGCTTGGCTTTTTGCACCAATCACAAACGCCTTCTATTGTGAACATATTCTCTCCTCACCTGTTTAAGTCAGGTGTATTTTCGGCGCAAATTATGACACAAGTAAGACCCATTAGTTAATAGTTTGTTACCCGTTTTTGAGAGGGGGATCGATTGCAACACCAATAAAATCGTTATCTTTGAGATATAGGAAAATGAAGATGTGTGTTTGTTTACGGTTTTGTAACATTTTGTAGAATGGTTTTTAGCGCATTGTTCAAACGTTTCATTTCTTCGTCACATCCATGACCATCAGGGTGATAGATTTTCGACAGTTGTTTGTATCGAATTTTGATGCTTTTCTGGTCAGGTATTGAACTCGGTGTGTACCCAAAAAGAGCACAAGCGACCTGCAAATTACTCAGACCTTTGCTGTTTTTCTGCTTCTTCAATTCGTGAAACATAGTGTGCAGTTGTCGTTTTTGCTGCCTAATCGTAAGGTCCTTCGAGCTAAGCTGCGCTTCAAGTGATTGTTGTTGCTGTCGTGAATCACCCGACTTTAGAGCTTGTCTTTTTCTTGAGATAACGAGAGTCGCAATAATGCTGATGATTGAAATCAACACGGCCAACGCAGCACCAAGCATATATTCAGAGCTGGTTAGGTTAGAACTGGAGAGGTTAGAGCGTGTCGCTTGGCTAGATTGCACTTGCTTAGATAGCCCCTGACTGCTGTCGATTTCAGAGTCGATGCTGTCATCGAGCTGTTCTATTGAAGAGATCTGCTTTGCGCGTTGCTGGTTGAATCGCGCTTGTAGAACACGAGTGTAGCCATCTTCTGCATTAGGGTTGTCTTTTAAGGCCGCTTCATACCATAGCTGCGCGGCATCTAATGGTTGGAGTAGTTCCTTCTCAAGTGAGGACTCATAGATCTTTGCTACTTCCACTGGAGCTCTCTTGTTACCTTGCAATGCCGCTTTGATGAACCACTCTAAGGCCATTTTGTTATCTTGCTCGATACTTGTTCCTGCCAAGTACCACTCGCCGAGTTTAAATTGTGCATCTGCATTGCCATTATCTGCAGATTGAGAGTACCAATAGAATGCGTCGTCGATGTTCTCAGGCACATCCGTTCCCAATTCATACGCTTGCGCTAATTGGTATTGAGAAATGGGATCTTGAGGTTGTGACTGTAGTGAAAACTCATTACTACTTGCTGCGTGCACGAAATGTGGGGTGGGCAACAGTATCGAGGAAAAAACGAGGGCTAGAAATAGAGTTCTAAGAAGTGACGATGACAAAAAGTTGGATTGGATAAGCAAAAGATAAGTCTCGTAAAAAAGCCCAGAGTCGATATGTCAGTATGAATACGCTTTATGGTTGTTGGTTATTAGTATTACGTTAATTGAGTAACATAACTGATAAACAACTATATAGAGGTTAATTCAATAGATAAAGACGGACTGGGCTTTAATCGTGCTACTTAATCGGCAAGATTTGAATTTCTACACGACGGTTACAAGCACGACCTTGAGAGGTATTGTTGTCACATAGAGGGTAACGCTCACCGTTACCACGAGCAATGGCACGGCCTGCTGCTACATCTTGAGAGATCAAGAATGCACGAACAGATTCAGCACGACGCTCAGAAAGGATTTGGTTAGTCGACTCACTGCCAGTGCTGTCCGTGTGACCTTCGATCACTAGGCTTGTGTCTGGGTATTCAACTAGGATGCGCGCAACGCCGCGAAGTGTGTTGTGAATGCTTGATTCTAAAGCGTAAGAACCAGAATCAAAACCAATGCCGTTTTCCAGACGAAGTAGAAGTTGATTCTCACCAACACGTTCTACTTGAACGCCAGAGTTCATTAGTTCTTCACGAAGGGCTGCTTCTTGTCGGTCAAAATAGTAACCAATACCACCACCAACAGCCGCACCACCTGCCGCACCAATAAGTGCACGTTTACCACGGTCTTTAGAGTCACCGGTAGCTGCACCAGCAACGGCACCAGCAAGTGCACCAATTAGAGCGCCTTGAGTTGCAGAGTTAGTCTCAGATTCGCCAGTTGTCGCGTTTTGGCGTTGAGTTGCCTGACAACCCGTTAAAGCGATAGTAAGCGCTAGGGCTAGTGTGATTTTTTTCAACGTATTTTCTCCATCATGTACTTCTATCAAACGAATGAATCCGAGTGACAAACATAGTCCTGTAAATCTTATTGATGGTTTTTATCAATACGCCGAAGTAATGTAAAGTGGCTCTATGATTTAGTTATCTTTTTAGCTGCCTGGGTACCGCCAACTGGTCGATTAACAGACAATTTACGACCTTTCTTCAAACCAACTTCATAATCGGCGGTGAGGTTTTTCATCGCTTCTCTCAGTTGCTGTTTGAACGTTTCACGGTCGATATTTTTGAATTCTTTATCAATGTAGTTATTGATCTTGTTGTTTGATTCGTCGTCTGGAGTAATGGTTGGCAGCTTTTCAAGTGCACCTTCAACCCAGCCTGAAACAAACGAGTTCACGCGGCGTGTTACTTCTAATGATCCTGTGCCAGAGCCAGCAAAGCTATTTCTGAATTGGCCGGTGTGTTCATTCAGCTCGCGATAAATGATATCGAAAGCGAAGGCTGCGAAGATCGCGCGGTCGGCTTCACCAATGAATTCAACGCGCTTGAGGCCTTTGTGATTCAGTAACACGGCTTCTACGCCAAACTTGGTGTTGATACCGCGAATAACGCGCAGCAGTGTAGAACTGATATTTGCAGGTAACAGGTGACTGGACTGAGTTTTCCCCATCTTGATAAATTCAATATCGTCTTTTTCGAGACCATATTTCATCATCAAGTTATGCGCCATTTTTATCGCATTGGCAGCTTCATTGACGTTCGCAGAATTTCCAAGCTCAAGACACTTGGCAATTTTCTTTAGGGCTTTTTTCTTATCCATCGACAATTTAATCAGTACCGCAAATTTTTAAAAGTCCAACATTTTACATGTTTTCGCGGGTAACAGAAAGGCAAAACTGGTTTGATGAACAAGTGAGGTGGTGAACATTGGACTGCACGAGCCGGCTTGGTGACACAAACAAAAACGCCATCAAGAGTATTGATGGCGTTGGTGACTCGATTTTTTAGACTGACTAGAGCTTTCGCAAACTAGATACCCAGTTCATCGAGTAGATCTGCTGCAGAGTCATTGCCAGAGCTTTGAGCTGGCTTGTTCGCTTCTTGCATTTTTTTCTGAGTCGCCTCAAGAATGCTATCTGGACATTCGTCTTCTGCGATTTCAAATTCTTCCAATTGAATGAATTCGGTCTTATCCATCGCAAGCTCAAGGTAGAAGATGTTGTTATTGGCGGTAGAGAAGGTCACACGACGAGCTTGTGGACGATCGAGATTGGTATCAACAGAAAGGTTTACTTGCTTGTTCAGAGCCAGCATTTTTGGTTGGTTTTGGGTGATGTTAGTTTGCAGCTCTTTGCGGATTTTATTGGTGAAGTCACCCACCAATTGGTTCATCAACTCACCCAATACATCACCCACTTCGTCTGAAGTATGCAGCACAGCGAGCTCGTTTTCAGGCATGCCCATATTGCGCATGTAATTGGTGTAGATCTCTAGCGCTGCTTTGGACGTAAAATTGATAACAACAAGACCAGAAAAGCCACCGTCAAACAGAACGAAGCAACCAAAGTCTGGCTTTAGGCTTGTTTTGTTGATCTTTTGCACCATGGCTGAATAGGACACCTGAGAAGCCGTCGCTGAAGTAAGTACGCTTGAGACTGATTGGCATAGTTTAAGAAGGATATCTTCAGTTGTGACTGTTTTGTTTTTTTTCATTGTGATGTGCTCGTGGAGATGTCTTAAACAAAATGTTATTCAGTATACTGTTACTGAATTAAGACGAAAGTGACTATTTCTCCATTCTTGCACTGAGATTCTGATTTGATCACCTTTTTATATGATCTTAATAGTAGTAAAGTGACGAAATTCAAAGAAAATTATTAAAAATCTCAGATAACCCAATGCTGATAGGATCAGCGAAGTAGGGGCAGGAAGCAAATGTTACCAAGACTTCAACTCAATGCTGATGTCGATCCAGTTGTCGTACGCTTTTTAGATGAACTAAAAACAGCGGGCTTTACTGGCGACATTGAATCTCAATATTCTAGCCGTTTGGCTGTGGCGACTGATAACAGTGTCTATCAGCAATTGCCGCAGGCGGTCATCCTTCCTAAAACAACGCAAGATGTTGTGCTTATCGGTAAAGTGGTTTCTAAATCTGCTTACGAACGTGTGACCTTTTCCCCTCGTGGTGGCGGTACCGGAACCAACGGACAATCTTTAACAAAAGGTGTCGTGGTTGACCTGTCGCGATACATGAATAAGGTTCTTGAGATTAACGAGAAAGAAGGCTGGGTAAGAGTTCAGTCTGGTGTCGTTAAAGATCAATTGAACGACGCTGTTCGCCCGTATGGTTACTTTTTCTCTCCAGACCTTTCCACAAGTAACCGAGCAACCTTGGGTGGCATGATCAATACCGATGCTTCGGGCCAAGGGTCATTGAAGTACGGAAAAACGTCTGACCATGTATTATCGCTGCAAGCGGTATTCGCAGACGGTTCATGTTTAGAATCTGATTTATCACACGGCTTACCCGTTGAAGGTGAATTCGCTCACCATGCCCTTGCGGTGACTGAGGCTGTTTGTCGAGACAAGCGCGCTCAAATTCTGGATAAATTTCCTCCGCTGAATCGCTTCTTAACAGGCTATGACCTAAAGAACGCTATAAGTGAACAAGACGATAGCTTTGACCTGACTCGCGTTCTATGTGGCGCTGAAGGTTCGTTAGCATTCATCACTGAAGCTAAGCTAAACCTAACGCCGATTCCAAAAGCGCGCACACTGGTTAACGTGAAATACAACACGTTTGATTCTGCATTGCGTAATGCACCGTTTATGGTGGAAGCGAAAGCACTGTCTGTTGAAACGGTTGATTCAAGAGTATTGAACTTAGCGAAGCAAGACATCGTCTGGCATACCGTGAGCGACCTGCTGACCGATGTCCCTAACAAAGAGATGCTTGGCATCAACATGGTTGAGTTTGCAGGCCAAGATGAAGCGGAAGTTGAACAACAAGTTCAAGCGCTGACCGCAAAACTTGAAACCATGGTAGAAACCGAAGACGCGGGTGTGATCGGTTTCCAAGTGTGTAGCGATTTGGCGAGTATTGGCCGAATCTACAACATGCGTAAGAAAGCGGTGGGTTTATTAGGTGCGGCGAAAGGTCGAGCTAAGCCAGTCGCTTTTGCTGAAGATACTTGTGTACCACCAGAAAACCTCGCGGACTTTATCTCTGAATTTAGAGTGTTACTCGATTCAAAAGAGTTGAATTACGGCATGTTTGGTCACGTGGATGCGGGCGTATTACACGTTCGTCCAGCATTGGATCTGTGTGACCCGATGCAAGAAGCCTTGATGCATGAAGTCTCTGATGAAGTGGTTAAGCTAGTGGCGAAATACGGCGGCTTAATGTGGGGTGAACATGGTAAAGGCTTCCGTTCTGAGTATGGTCCTGACTTCTTCGGCGAAGAGCTGTTTACCGAATTAAGACGCGTTAAAGCGGCATTCGACCCGCATAACAAGATGAACCCTGGCAAGATCTGTACGCCTTTAGAAAGTGACGCTGAATTGGTGAAAGTCACCGATACTAAGCGTGGTTTCTACGACCGTCAGATCGAAGTACAAGTTCGTGACAGCTTCAAGCAAGCGATGGAATGTAACGGCAACGGCTTATGTTTCAACTACGACACGAGCTCGCCAATGTGTCCTTCAATGAAAGTTACGGCTGACCGTCGTCATTCACCAAAAGGCCGCGCAGGCTTAGTCAGAGAATGGTTACGCCAGTTAACAGAGCAAGGCGTTGATATTCTCGATTTAGAACAAGAAGCGCTGAAGGACAATACTCCGGTTAAAACCATGGTGGAACGTGTTCGTAATACAATGAACAAACGCCATGAATACGATTTCTCGCATGAAGTTCACGAAGCGATGAACGGTTGTCTTGCGTGTAAAGCGTGTGCGAGCCAGTGTCCGATTAAAGTTGATGTTCCGAGCTTCCGTTCTCGATTCTTAAACATTTATTACTCACGCTACCAACGCCCTGCAAAAGACTATTTAGTCGCCAACATTGAAACCATGCTGCCGCTAATGGCGAAAGCGCCAAAGGTTGTTAATGCTGCCTTGGGTCAAAAGTGGATACAAACCGCAACAGCGAAAACGGTTGGTTATGTTGATGCACCACTGATGTCGGTGCCTACACTTAAAAATCGCCTGGCGAGCAAAGAGCTGCAACTCTTCGATTTACAGTATCTAGAAGGGCTCTCTTCTGAGCAGAAGAAACAGCACGTGTTGATCGTTCAAGACCCGTTTACTAGCTTTTATGATGCAGAGGTAGTCGAAGACTTCGTTACCTTGGCTCAGAAGCTTGGCAAAACACCGGTACTACTGCCGTTCAAACCTAATGGGAAAGCGCTGCACATAAAAGGCTTCTTAAGTCGTTTCGCTCGTGAGGCGAAATCGACGTCTGATTTCTTATCGATGGTGGCTGATATTGGTATTCCTTTGGTGGGTGTCGATCCTGCACTGGTGCTTTGTTACCGCGATGAATACGTCGAGATTTTAGGTGACAAGCGTGGCGACTTTGATGTGCTCACCGTACATGAATGGTTAATGCCGTCGCTCGGTGACTTTGAAGCGCGTTCTGCAAGCGAAGAAATGTGGTACTTGTTTGCTCACTGTACGGAGAAGACCAAAATGCCAAACGCTGAAAAAGAGTGGGGCGCTATCTTCAAACACTTTGGCGCTGCTTTAACCAGCGTTCCTGTCGGCTGTTGTGGTATGGCAGGTACTTTCGGTCACGAAGTCGATAAGCTGCAAATGTCGAAAGACATATACGGTCTAAGTTGGAAGCCAAGGATGCAAGACTTACCGAAAGAGCGTTGCTTAGTGACGGGTTATTCCTGTCGAAGCCAAGTGAAGCGTTTTGAGGGTGAGAAGCTTGCCCACCCACTACAAGCGCTCGCAAAAATTCTTTAATACATTTAGCCCAGCAATTGCTGGGCTTTTTTCTAAACTAACAATGGAATTGTTAATAAGGAAAGCTATGAGATTTCTTGAGTTAAAAGTACCACCCGTTGCACTTTTCATTATTGTATTTATAGCCTCGTACTTTTGTGCGCAGCAATTGATCCTAGGAGCAATGCCACTGCCTTATGGAATGGTTGTACTCGGTATCGGGATTGTATTGAGTGGTGTGATTGGAATATCAGGCATATTGGAATTTCGAAAACAGAACACCACCGTTAATCCGATCAAAGTCGAAACCGCCTCGGCAGTTGTGGACAGCGGTATTTTTGGCTACACGCGAAACCCAATGTATCTAGGGTTGTTTATCCTGCTATTTTGCTTTGGTTACTTCTTCCAAAACCTACTCAGTGTTTTGCTCAGTTTTGTATTTGTAATGTATATGACTCAGTTCCAAATCAAACCCGAAGAGCGAGCACTAGAACAATTGTTCGGTGCGGAATATGTTGATTACAAACAAAAGGTTAGGCGTTGGATCTGATGTGGATTCAAAGACAATCAAGTAATTAGATAAGAACTATTATCATTTAGTTGAGCTTCATCACAAAAAAATATAACCAATGTTTCATATTGTGTTTTTATAAAATAGCCTGCACATCATTATTAAAAGATATAAAAGGCTAGGTAATAAAAATGGTTCAGGCTAAATGGTTGTCGCTAGGTATCTATGCAGTGAGTCTGTCTTCAACGTCGGTGTTGGCAGATGTTTCAGCTCGAATTATCAACGGTAAAGAAGCAACACAAGGCAATTGGCCATTTATGGCTGCGCTAGTCTCAAGGAACGTGAACGCTTATGACGGTCAGTTTTGTGGTGCGAGCTTCATTGGTGAGCGATATGTATTAACTGCCGCTCACTGTGTGGAAGGTAATGGTCGTGAAGATCTAGATGTGGTGATTGGCGTATCAAACCTTTCTGCCTCTCAAGCCGCACAACATAGATACGCTGTTGATAATATTTATGTACATGAATATTACAACTCTGCAGCGACAGGCAATGATATCGCCATTATTGAGCTCGCAGAAAAGCCAGCGGAATCTGTGGTTAATCTAGTTGATGGTTATACTCGTGGCAACTTAAACGCTGGCCAAATGCTAACGGTAATGGGTTGGGGTGATCAGAATGCCTCAAAAGATGCGTACTCGTCGAAGAGCGAACTGTATCAAGTTAATGTTCCTTTGGTTAACCAGATCGAATGTAATAATGCTCCTTACCGTGGATATTCCTCCATTGGAGATGATGCTTTTTGTGCGGGTTACAGCGATGGTGGCTATGATTCATGTCAAGGAGACAGTGGTGGTCCAATTGTTATTTCGAGCAATGGAAAATATGAACAACTGGGTATTGTAAGTTGGGGTGAGGGTTGTGCGCAGCCTGACGCTTACGGTGTCTATACAAATATCAGTCATTTTGACGATTGGATTGATGAGCAAACCATGGGTTTCAGTTACCGTCCAATCGAAATGCTTGGCGTAAGATCATTGGGAGAAAACTCTCACGTATTCAAATTTCATAACCAATCTGATCAAACAGTTGTAGTCACTCAAGTTTCTCCTACTTCTGCTACGAATATGGTCATTGCTCATGACGGATGCCAGGGTTTAGCTATGTCTCAATGGCAAGTTTGCGAAGTTATTGTTAATTACAATATAAACTCTGTTGGTGAGCATGAATTTGGCATTGATGTTCAAACTGACGCATTAGTCGGTACTGTTACTTCAAAGGCTTCTGTAATAGGGGCAAGCATTACAACGAGTGCTATGTCGGCTTTAGGGGATGTACCTCACAGTGGCGCTTATAATACTGAAACTTGGGATGTAGAAGGACGAATTATAGCTTCACCATCTATTGGTAATGGTGAATCAACAACCTTTGTTGTTGAGGGCATCCCTAGTGGCACGGTTTCGTTTGATCTTACTGCATCGACGGAAGAGCAGTATGATTTTGTTGAGATCTACATCAATGGTAAAAAAATCGACAGAGTATCAGGTAAGCTTTCTGGCTCAGTCAATCTCCCGTTAGTTAGAGATGCTGATAACAGCTTTATGATTAGATATGTTAAAGATTGGTATGGCTCTGCAGGGAACGACAGAGTGACAATCAACAACTTCAAGTATACAGACGAGATAAAGATATCTAAGTCTGAAGGAACGCAAAACGCAAAAAGCTCAGGGGGCGGTAGCGGCGGCTCGCTGTCTTGGCATTGGTTATTTGTGCTTTTAGGTGGTGCGACTGTACGTAAGTCATTTTCACCACTGAAGATGAAAGGTGATCAGTAAGCTATACCACTGACGCTAACTTAAGACTGATAGCCAACCTATCACCTTTAGTTAAACGCGAAAAGCCCAGCTGGATGAAATCAGCTGGGCTTTATTGATCTGAATTCACGGTTATAGCTAACTCCGATTTCCGTTTCTAACTTGGTTTCAATCAGTGCCAAATCAAACCAGAAGAGCGAGTACTAGGCAATTATTCAGTGCTGAATATGTTGATTACAAACAGAAGGTTAGGCGCTAGGTTTGATTTGTTAATGCAGTTAATAAGCTAGCTATTCACTAATGTTTGAAACCTATTCAAGGTAAGCCATATTTTGGTGTGCTTACCATTTATATTTATTTTTTATCAAATAACCTGTCAGTTATTATTAAAACAAATGAAAGGTTAGGTAATGAAAGTTATCCAAACAAAATGGCTGCCATTAAGTATTTATGCGGTTGGCCTCTCTTCAATGCCGGTGTTGGCAGATATCTCCCCTCAAATTATCAATGGTAACGAAGCGGCAAAAGGTAGTTGGCCATTCATGGTCGCGCTTGTTTCAAAAAACATGGATGCCTACGAAGGGCAGTTCTGCGGCGCAAGTTTCATTGGTGAGCGATATGTGCTTACCGCAGCGCACTGTATCGAAGCAAGTAGCAACCAAGATTTTGAGGTTGTCATTGGTGTCTCTGATCTTTCTTCGCCCGACGTAGAGCAGCACCGCTATTCTGTTGAGCAAATTTATGCGCATGAAAGTTATACTCAAGAGCCTGCGAGTAATGACATCGCTATTATTGAGCTTAATGATAAGCCCACGGAGTCTGCGGTTAACCTGGTCGATGGTTATGCTCGTGATAACTTGAATACAGGTCAGATGTTAACTGTCATAGGTTGGGGTAACCAGAATTCATCAGAAGAGCAATACTCATCCACGAGTCAGTTACATCAAGTGAATGTTCCGTTAGTTAGTCAGCGAGAATGTAACCTTGGTCAAGGAGACGGATATTCAGATATTGGCTCTGATGCTTTTTGTGCCGGTTACAAAGAAGGCGGACGCGATTCATGTAGCGGGGATAGCGGCGGTCCAATCATGTTGTCCACCAATGGTCACTACGAACAGCTAGGTCTTGTGAGTTGGGGAGAAGGTTGTGCACAGCCAAGGGCATACGGTGTCTACACCAACATAAGCCACTTTGCTGACTGGATAGGTAAGAAGATGGCAGGTTTTAGTTACCAAACTAAAGCGATGCTTGGTGCTCGATCTTTGGGCCCAATTGAACACAAGTTTGAATTTACGAACAAATCTGATCAAGAGATTAAAGTAACCAACGTATCTTTAGCTGTCGCCACAGACGATCCCATAACCTACAATGGTACTGCGATCATAAAGAGCAATAGTTGTACGACGCTATCGCCGAATGAAGGCTGTGATGTGGTTGTAAGCTACAACATAGATTCAGTGGGTAATCATGATTTTGGTATCAAGCTGTCAACCGACTCATTAGCCGGTGTGGTGACATCAAAGGCATATGCTATTGGCGCGAATGTGGTTTCTGATGCAGTGAATTCACTCGTCACGATACCTAAGAATGCAGTTTACAGCACAGAAGCTTGGGATGTTGAAGGGGATACGATAGCTTCACCGGATATTGGTAATAGCCAGTCCACCGCATTCATTGTTGACGGTATCCCAGCTGGTACCGTGTCTTTGGATCTCACCGTCTTTTCTGAAGAAGATCGTGACTATATGGAGATCTACATTAACGGCTTTGAAGTCGGCGCGTTTGCGGGGCAATTATCTGGGACTGTTGAACTGCCAATGGCGAGAGCTAAAGACAATAGCTTCATGATTGCGTACAGCAAAGATGAGGTGGGGACCGCAGGGCATGACAGAGTGACCATTAAGAACTTTGCTTATAGTAATGAGATTAAAGAGTTAAGCTTGGTTGAAGACCCAATCATCAAAAAGACAGGTGGTTCAATGGGTTGGTATTGGCTGGCGATGCTGTTAGGTGGCACGATGATACGTAAGTCACTTTCGTCATTGAAGAGGAAAGGTACTCAGTAAATACCGGTGACTTATATTAATATCTATTGTTAGAATGAAAAAAGCCCAGCTTGATACCTCAAGTTGGGCTTTTTAATTCTGTGTTGGCTTACTTAAGCGGCAGCTGCGAACTGAGCTAGAAACATCTCTTTACGTTCGTTGAAGCGGTTTACTAGGTCATCGACAGAAGCTTGGTCGTATGGCTTAAGGCCACTTGCTACCATGCGTTTCACGCCTTTACCTACCACTTCGCCGTCCTCTTTGAAATCGAAGTTCAGTGTCACGATGCCACGCTTGCCTTCAACATCAAAAGTCGCACCAGAGAATTCAACTTCTGGGTGAGATAGGTCTAGGCGAATAAATTCAACTTCCATGCTCTCGTAAATAACAAGAGGGCGTTGGCAGTTGATCATCATCTGTTGCTCTTCCATAAGAGGAACCATGATGTGTGGGAAGTTCATACCAGAGAACTTAACGTAGTTTGTTACTACGTGTTCGATGAATGCTTGATCGTGGCTTTTCTCACCTTCACAAGACATGTGTAGGTACTCTTTGCCTTTCTCGTCAACCAGTGAGCTTTCTTTTTCACACTTGTTGTCAACGCTAAGCGCAATACCGTTACCAACCATACCTGAAAAATCAAAACGCATTTTTTGGCTGATGCCTTCTTTCTGCAGAAGAACTGCAAACAAAAGATCGCCAGGCACGCAGAAGCGTTTGTTGTCTTCATCGTGAATTGGGTTGAAGTCAGCGGCTACTTTTTTAGCAAAGTGGCTAGCCTGTTCACGAGTGAATTGAAATTGATTGTCTTCAGTAGAAAAGTAAGGTGTCAGAAACATAGTATCGCTATTAGTCATCAAATCTGGGGTGGATTATAGCTAACTAACTTCGTTCTAATGGTCTATCCAGTTAACTTTGCTTATATATCAGTTAATTAGATAAATACGTTGGATGGTATGTGACGATTTTAAGAGAGATATGGCCTCTGGCTCAATGCAACAAGGGCTAATCGATAGCCCTTGTTTATATGACACTCTAATGAGTGTTGTTCAGAATGTTTTTGCTTTAAAAGCTACACAAAGTGCCTTCTGGCATTAGGTGATTATGAACGGATAATTTTAGCAATAAGTTCGCTTGTTCAATATCCGGTGCAAAATATCTGTCTTTGTCGTAGAAGCTGACTTTTTCACGCAAAATCTGTTTCGCTTCTTCCACACGAGGAGAAGATAGATTCGGAGCGCGGAAGTCTAGCCCTTGTGCTGCTGCCAAATATTCTACAGCCAATATCCCACGGGTATTTTCAGCCATGTATCTAAGTCTACGTGCTGCGAAGGTTGCCATTGATACGTGGTCTTCTTGGTTTGCTGATGTCGGAAGACTGTCTATTGACGCAGGATGCGCTAAGGTTTTGTTCTCACTTGCTAATGCTGCTGATGTTACTTGAGCAATCATAAAGCCTGAGTTTACGCCGCCGTTATCGACCAAGAAAGGCGGTAGTTTGCTTAGCGCGCTATCAATCAGCAGCGCCATTCTTCGTTCTGACAAGCTACCGATTTCAGCTATTGCTAATGCAAGGTTATCGGCAGCCATTGCGACGGGTTCTGCGTGGAAGTTACCCCCTGAAATAATGTCGCCATCGTCAGCGAAAACTAACGGGTTGTCCGATACCGAGTTCGCTTCAACATTTAAAATTTCAGCTGAATTACGAATCTGCTGTAAGCAAGCACCCATCACTTGAGGCTGACAACGCAGTGAGTAAGGGTCTTGAACCTTTTCACAACAAGTGTGTGATTCACCAATCTCACTCTTTTGATCGAGCAGATGACGGTAAGCAAGCGCTGCATCCATTTGTCCACGATGACCACGAACGCGGTGAATACGAGGGTCAAATGGGCGGCGACTACCGAGTGCTGCTTCAACAGACATTGCTCCACACACAGTCGCCGAAGCGAACAAGTCTTCCGCTGCGAATAGACCTTCTAATGCAAAGGCCGTCGATGCTTGAGTACCGTTTAACAGCGCTAAACCTTCTTTAGGAGCAAGTGTGATTGGCTCAAGGCCTGCGATCTGCATTGCTTCTAGGCCAGTGATGATCTTGCCGTTGTGACGTGCTTGGCCTTCACCTAGCAGTACCGTACTCATGTGGGCGAGGGGAGCAAGATCTCCAGATGCACCAACAGATCCTTTTTGTGGAACGCATGGGTAAACCTGTGCGTTCACAAGATCGATAAGGGCATTGATCACCTTGAGTCGGATACCAGAGTAACCGCGAGACAAGCTATTAATCTTTAACACCATCATCAAGCGCACGGTTTCATCAGACATGAACTTGCCGATGCCCGCTGCGTGAGAAAGCACGATACTTTTCTGTAGTACTTCTAAATCTTCAGGGGCGATCTTGGTATTCGCCAATAAGCCAAACCCCGTGTTGATGCCATACACAGTGCGATCTTCAGCAATCACTTGCTCGACAACGTGCATGCTCGCTTCAATATCAGGGATAGCTGCAGGGTCGAGTGACAGGTTCACAGGGCTACGGCTGATTTTACGCAGTTCAGATAGGCCTAGTAGTCCTGGCTTAAGTAATAAATTCAACATGTTATCTCCAGACATTAAAGGCGACGAAGTTCTTCGTTTAGCATAGGTAAATCAAGTTTTTGCTCTTTGGCACATTGCTTGGCAATATCGTAACCCGCATCAGCATGACGCATTACGCCAGTTGCAGGATCATTGTGAAGTACGCGAGCAATTCGCTGTGATGCATCTTCACTACCGTCACAACAAATCACCATACCTGAGTGTTGCGAGAAGCCCATGCCAACGCCACCGCCATGGTGCAGAGAAACCCATGTTGCGCCGCCTGCAGTATTTAGAAGGGCGTTCAATAGAGGCCAATCTGATACGGCATCTGATCCATCCATCATGCCTTCTGTTTCACGGTTCGGGCTCGCAACTGAACCTGAATCTAGGTGGTCACGACCGATAACAACGGGTGCTTTAAGTTCGCCATTCTTAACCATTTCATTGAATGCTTGGCCCAAACGTTCACGATCTTTCAAGCCAACCCAACAAATACGAGCTGGTAGGCCCTGGAACTGAATGCGTTCACGCGCCATATCTAGCCAATTATGTAGATGTGGGTTATCTGGAATCAGTTCTTTTACTTTTTGGTCTGTTTTGTAGATGTCTTCTGGGTCGCCAGAAAGGGCTGCCCAACGGAATGGACCGATGCCTTCGCAGAACAGTGGACGAATATAAGCAGGAACGAAACCCGGGAAATCAAACGCGTTTTCTACGCCTTCTTCCAGTGCCATTTGGCGAATGTTGTTACCGTAATCTACGGTCGCAGCGCCACGGTATTGCAGGTCTAGCATCGCTTGAACTTGAATTGCCATCGATTGTTTAGCGGCTTTCACTACTTTTGCTTCATCAATAGTGCGCTCTTGTGCGGCTTTCTCCATCGTCCAACCTTGTGGCAAATAGCCGTTCAGAGGGTCATGGGCAGAGGTTTGGTCAGTAACGACATCTGGTGTGATGTTTCGCTCTACTAACTCAGGGAAAACATCCGCAGCGTTACCTAGCAGGCCAACAGAAATAGGTGTGTCAGACTCTTTAATCATTGCCATTGCTTCATCTAGGCTGGTGGCTTTCTTGTCTACATAACCAGTACGCAGGCGGTAATCAATTCGTGATTCATCGCATTCAACCGCAATCATTGAGAAGCCAGCCATGGTAGCTGCAAGAGGTTGAGCGCCACCCATGCCGCCAAGGCCACCGGTGAGTACCCATTTGCCTTTTGCTTCGCCTTGGAAGTGTTTCTTCGCGATAGCGACAAAGGTTTCGTAAGTACCTTGAACGATGCCTTGTGAACCGATGTAGATCCAGCTACCTGCGGTCATTTGGCCGTACATCATCAAGCCTTCTTTATCGAGCTCGTTGAAATGTTCCCAGTTTGCCCAGTGTGGAACAAGGTTCGAGTTAGCGATTAACACGCGAGGTGCGTTTTTATGAGTCGGGAACACGCCTACAGGTTTACCAGACTGAACAAGTAATGTTTGGTCGTCTTCTAAACGCTCTAATACTTCAACAATCTTGTCGTAACATTTCCAATCACGCGCAGCGCGACCAATACCGCCATACACAACCAGTGCATGTGGGTGTTCTGCCACATCAGGATCTAGGTTGTTCATTAGCATACGAAGGGGTGCTTCTGTTAACCAAGATTTTGCGCGCAAAGTGGTGCCATGAGGTGCGCGAATTTCGCGAGTCGTGTCGAGACGAGGGTCACTGTTGTGGTGTTCCGTCATTTTGAAATTCCTTCTGTTTCACGTTATATCGTTGTAGTTGTATTTATCTATATAGCTGGCTTATTCACTGGCCATTGCACTGGCAATATCCCAACACAAACGAGCCGCCAATCGAGCCGTTTGGCCGTCGACGTCGTAGTCTGGGTTATATTCCGCAATGTCCGAGATGATGAGTTTGTCACTGTGTTTAAAAATCTGTTCTAGGAAAGGCGCAAGCGCTTCATAGCTAACGCCTCTTGCTGCTGGGGCACTAACACCCGGCGCGGTCGCCGCTGGGAAGACATCGAGATCAATAGTGAGATAGAGGTAATCACACTCAGCGATGAATTTTTGCAACTTAACCAGTTGGGCAACTTGGTTTACTTGGGTGATATCGCGATCATGTTCGTACCACACACCAAGTTGGTCGGCTTTGTTGAAAAGCGCTTTGGTATTGCTGGCGGCACTTACACCGAGACACGCGTAATGAAATGGCCACTGATGTGTGTGGCAGTATTCACTAATCTGATTAAAGGGTGTGCCTGAGCTTGGCTTGACGTCAGCGATGTCGCTTTCAAATTCACGAAGGTCAAAGTGAGCATCAAAGTTAATGATGCCTATCTTAGGTTTTTGATCTGATTGAGTTCTGTGAAGATGCTCAGCTAGGCCTTGGAAAGAAGCCCAAGCGACTTCGTGACCACCGCCAAGGGTAATCACTTTGCTGGTGGATAGCGCATTGGCAATCACAGTAGCGCACTGCTTCTGGCTCACTTCTAATTGATCATCGTTACATTCGATATCGCCAAGATCAGCAATGCGTGTATCACAGTGCCAAGCCATATTAGCTAACGCTTGGCGAATCAAATTAGGTGCTTGTTTTGCGCCAACACGTCCTTTATTTCTTGCCACTCCGGCATCGCTAGCAAAGCCAACGAAGGCAACAGCGTTGTCAGTAAGCCCTTCATTTAAAACATTACTTTGTACTTGCGTGGTAATGTGATGAACACGAGTACCGAGCTCACCATCTTCAAGGTCATTACGCCCCGTCCACACAAAGTTGTGAGTGGTGGATACTGTATTAGTGCAGCTGGATTTAGATTGAGTCATGACAGACCTCGCCATTAACAATGCGCTTATGCAGGTGAGGAACACCAACTTGATAGCTTAAGTCGGCAGGGTGCTCGATATTCCAGATAGCCAAATCAGCAGAGTAACCCACTTCAATTTTGCCTCTGTTTTGCGACTCGCCAATGGCAGCGGCTGCATGGCAAGTTACCCCACGTAATGCTTCTTCTGGGGTTGTGCCAAATAGGGTGCAGCTCATGTTCATCATCAGTGTTAAATCAGCAAAAGGAGAAGTGCCGGGGTTTAAGTCGGTCGCGATTGCCATTGGGATGTTGTGCTCACGAAGTAGGGCAATGGGCGGCTGCTGTGTCTCTTTCAAAAAGTAGCAAGCACCTGGTAATAATGTGGCGACTGTTCCTGATTTAGCCAGTGCTTTTACTCCGGTTTCATCTAGGTACTCAACATGATCAACAGAGAGAGCACCGTATTTAGCTGCAAGCGCACTACCACCCATATTAGAAAGTTGTTCAGTGTGGCCTTTAATCGCGAGGCCATGTTCTTTGGCCGCTGCAAATACGCGTTCGGTTTGTTCTAGGTTGAAGCCGATCGATTCGCAGAATACGTCAACTGCGTCAGCTAGTCCTTGCTCTGCGGCTTTAGGGATGATCTCTTGGCATACCAGATCAACGTAACGATCTGGCTGTTCTTTATATTCTGGTGGTACAGCATGTGCTGCAAGGAGTGTGGTGGTGATTTTAATACGACGGTGGTTTTCTAAGGCTTTAGCAGCACGTAACATCTTAAGCTCGTCATCAAGCGTTAAACCATAGCCAGACTTTACTTCAACGCTGGTGACACCACTTCTTAGCAGGCCGTCTAATCTAGGCAGCGCCTTCTCAACCAGTTCGGCTTCTTGTGCGGCTCGTGTCGCCGTTACCGTCGCTAAAATACCACCGCCTTGCTTTGCGATGTCGGTGTAGGAGACACCATTTAACCGTTGTTCAAATTCGTTGGCACGATTACCTGCAAACACCAGATGAGTGTGGCAATCAATCAGCCCAGGTGTGACGAGCTTGTTTTTGCAGTCGTAGATGATGTGATCAACAGAGCGGCTAGCACTCGCCGTTTCACAGTGAAGTGACTCATCGCTTGAGTGTGACAGGGATACGATCTTACCGTTCTCGATAACGATATCTTGCGGGAAAGAAGGTTGATAACCGTCTGCTCCCGAGCTCATCGAGACCACTCGTGCATTTTTGAGGATCAAATTCATAATCACCTAGATCTTTGCTAAACAATAAATGTATATACAAATAAATAGGCTAAATACTGACCCGAATCAAGTTGATGTTGCAAAAATGTGATCGGAGATCAGGATGATATTCTTTAATCTAAAACGATCTTAGAGCTTAATTTGTACTTAGAGCCAGGGTGGTAGAGTAATGCAAAGCTGATAAGGCGTTCCTTGCTCCATGTTCTTCTATTCAAAAGAAGGCAAGGTTCTGATTCCGTTAGCTTTAGTGCTTGGCGGATGTTGGAGTCTGGAATGATGGCTTCGACCGTGTGTTCAATCGCACTCAACGGGCAACTTTTGGAAAGGTATTCATTCGGTGTTGAGGTTGAAAAATCTTGTTTTAAGTATTGGGGAGCCACTTGTGAGTTTACCCAGCGAGCTTCTAGCTGTATCGGTGTGTTGTCGGCGAAGTGGATGATTTCACTATAGAAGACTTCCGCATTGATCATCACACCTAACCGTGTAGCGGTGCTTTCATCAGCCTTGATACTATCGTGTTTGATCACTTGGCTTGTGTAAGTTTGGCCACGGTCTTTGATCTCTTGTGCGATGTTGTTGATATCAAGTAGGGGAGATTGCGCTTTTTCCTCTGGCTCACACACAAAAGTGCCCAGTCTTGGTTTCCGAATTAGCTTGCCTTCAGACACAAGATCTCGAATGGCTTTATTCACCGTCATTCTACTCACATTGAACTGCTCTGTGAGTTCAAGCTCCGTGGTGATTTGATAGCCAACCGGCCAATGACCATTGCTGATCTTATCGTCTATGAACTGTTTTATTTGCAGGTAGAGCGGCGCTTTCGACATAATGAAACCTTATTTGACTATACAAATAGAGTAACGGATTTTTTCACGATTTCAACATTTCCTCAGAGGATGTGAGCTTGTTCAACATAGATAGCGCAAATGTCTTGATTCTGTGGGGCAAGTGTCGCAAATTGTCACGCAATAACTATTCGTAAATCAAATAATTATAAAGGGAAAGAATATGTTTAAGAAATTAAAGGCCTCGCTAGGCATAGGTGCAGCTAAGGTCGATACCGTCTTAGATAATATTGACGTTTTCCAAGGTGGCGAGTTATCTGGCAACGTTCACATCATTGGTGGTGATGTTGAGCAGCAAATCGACATGATTAACTTGGTTCTCAACACAGAAGTTAAAGTGGAAACAGAAGATAGCACCAGTTACGAAACCTTTTCACTCGGTCGTATTCAAGCCGTAGAGCCGTTTGTGATTCAACCCGGCGAAACTAAGTTGGTGCCATTCCGTCTTAAGCTAAATGATGAAACGCCAGTGACTGCGTTGAACGCAAAAATGAACCAGTGCCATGTTTGGGTAGAAACCAACCTAGATATTGGCTTCGCGATTGACCCTAAAGACCGTGACTTTATCTCCGTACACCCACTGCCAACAGTCGCTAAAATCATCCAAGGTGTGGAAGCATCGGGCATGGCAATGGTGAAGGCAGACGTAGAGAAGGGCTTCTTAAAAGGCAATAGCTTTGCTTCTCGCTCAGGCTGTTACCAAGAGATTGAGTTTCGCAGCGGCGGCTTTATGAATAACAAAGAGATTGAACTGTCATTCATAGTAGATGGTTCTATGGTTCACTGCTTAGCCGAAATTGACCGCTCACTGAGCTTCCGCGGTGACCAATATATTTCATTTAGCTTACCTGCTAATGCTGCTGATTCAGATATTCGCAATGCAGTTTCAAGAATCATGAGTGCGTAGTTGCCTCTCTGTTAGTAGTGTCTTTCTATTAATAGGTTCAATATGATTTCTAAAGCCGAACTTAAACGTTCGGCTTTTTTGTATTGTAGATAAAGCCAACGAATTAATGATTGAGCTATGGGTAAGGCGTTAGAAGGATCTATATAGAAGAGACATTTCAGTCATATAGTTTTTGTGGTGCTACGGGACTAACATTGTCATTTCATATTATTTCGTTACAATGTTCGGCTACTCACAAATGTGGCATCTGTATTTGCTTCTATGTGGGTATATTTATTATGCATATATCCCCAATCAACGTACTAGTTGATTGAAAGACATATATTAAACATTTTCATGTGTTGCTTGGTGTGCAACACCACTGTAAAGGACAAATAATGCCAATTATTACTCTTCCTGACGGTAGTCAGCGTCAATTTGACAACCCTGTATCAACTCTAGATGTTGCCCTATCAATCGGTCCTGGTCTTGCGAAAGCAACCATTGCTGGTCGTGTAGATGGCGAGCGTGTTGATGCTTGTGATCTTATCGAAAACGATGCAAGCCTAGAAATCATCACAGCTAAAGATGAAGTTGATGGCCTTGAGATCGTTCGTCACTCTTGTGCTCACCTTTTAGGCCACGCGGTTAAGCAGCTTTTTCCAGAAGCGAAAATGGCGATCGGTCCTACTATCGATAACGGCTTCTACTACGATATCGACCTTGAGCACTCTCTAACGCAAGAAGATCTAGAAAAGATTGAAAAGCGCATGAAAGAGCTAGCGAAGACCAAGTACCAGGTTGTTAAGAAGAAAGTTAGCTGGCAGGAAGCGCGCGACGCATTCGAAGCTCGCGGCGAGACTTACAAGATTGAAATCTTGGACGAGAACGTTTCTAAAGACGATCGTCCAGGCCTGTACCATCACGAAGAATACATCGATATGTGTCGTGGTCCACACGTGCCTAACATGAGCTTCTGCCAGCACTTCACTCTACTTAACGTAGCAGGTGCATACTGGCGTGGTAACAGTGACAACAAGATGCTTCAACGTATCTACGGCACTGCATTCCACGACAAGAAGGCGCTTAAAGCTCACCTTGTGCGCCTAGAAGAAGCGGCTAAACGTGACCACCGTAAAATCGGTAAAGCGCTTGACCTATTCCACATGCAGCAAGAAGCACCAGGCATGGTGTTCTGGCACCATAACGGTTGGACTATCTTCCGTGAGCTAGAAGTATTTATTCGTCAGAAGCTGACTGAGTACGATTACCAAGAAGTTAAAGGCCCATTAATGATGGACCGTGTTCTTTGGGAACGCTCTGGTCACTGGGATAAGTACGCTGAAGCAATGTTCACAACTTCTTCTGAGAACCGTGAATACGCTATCAAGCCAATGAACTGTCCTGGTCACGTTCAAATCTTCAACCAAGGTTTGAAATCTTACCGTGATCTACCGCTACGTATGGCTGAGTTCGGCTCATGTCACCGTAACGAGCCGTCTGGCGCACTTCACGGTATTATGCGTGTTCGTGGCTTCACTCAAGATGATGCTCACGTATTCTGTACTGAAGACCAAGTTCAACAAGAAGTGAAAGCTTGTATTGAAATGGTTTACGATACTTACACAACTTTCGGCTTCGAAAGCATCGTTGTTAAGCTATCTACTCGTCCAGAACAGCGTGTAGGTTCAGACGAAATGTGGGACCGTGCAGAGGCTGACCTTAAGCAAGCGCTAGAGGCAATGGACATTGCATACGAGATTCAAGAAGGCGAGGGTGCGTTCTACGGACCTAAGATTGAATTTACTTTGCATGATTGTTTGGACCGCGCTTGGCAATGTGGTACAGTGCAGCTCGATTTTGCATTACCAGAACGTTTAGGTGCGACTTACGTAGGTGAAGATAACGAGCGTCACACGCCAGTTATGATCCACCGCGCGATTTTAGGTTCACTAGAACGCTTCATCGGTATTCTTATTGAAGAATACGCTGGCTTCTTCCCAACGTGGTTGGCGCCAGAACAAGCAGTTGTAATGGGCATTACAGACAAACAGTCTGAATATGTACAAGAAATTACGAAAAAACTGCAAAAAAGTGGATTTAGAGTCAAAGCAGACTTGAGAAATGAGAAGATTGGCTTTAAAATCCGCGAACATACTTTGAAACGTGTACCGTTCATGCTTGTGTGTGGTGACCAAGAAATGGAAGCCGGCGAAATTGCAGTACGTACACGTAAAGGTAAGGACCTTGGCAAATTTAAAGTGGATGACTTTATTTCATACATCCAAGCCGAGGTTTCAAGCCGTAAGCTCAATCTGGAGGAATAGCTATTAAAGGCGGAAGACGTGGCCAACAACCGGCCAAACAAAACCAGCACCGTTTAAACGGTGACATTCGTGGCGTTCGTGAAGTGCGTCTAACTGGCGCAGACGGCGAAGCTGTTGGTGTAGTATCAATCGCTGAAGCGATGGAAGCTGCAAATGAAGCTGGTATGGATCTTGTAGAGATCAGCCCTAACGCCGAGCCGCCAGTTTGTCGTGTGATGGACTACGGTAAGTTCCTCTTCGAGAAGAGCAAAGCTGCGAAAGAGCAGAAGAAGAAGCAAAAGCAGGTTCAGATCAAGGAAATTAAATTCCGACCTGGAACTGATATTGGAGACTATCAGGTAAAACTACGCAACCTGACTGGTTTCCTAGAAGACGGCAACAAAGTGAAGGTAACAATTCGCTTCCGTGGCCGCGAAATGGCTCACCAAGAAATCGGTGTTGACGTTCTTAATCGTTTGAAAGCGGATACTGAAGAATTTGCAGTAGTCGAATCTTTCCCAACGAGAATTGAAGGTCGCCAGATGATCATGGTGTTGGCCCCTAAAAAGAAGTAATTAACGGCTTTGCAAGTAATTGAACCCTGCAGCCTCAGGTTGCGGGGTTTTATTCGCCCTAATTACTATGTTATTAACAACTCAACAATGCGGAGTTATTCATCATGCCTAAGATGAAAACCAACAAAGGTGCTGCTAAGCGTTTCCAGAAAACTGCTGGTGGTATTAAGTTTAAGCACGCTGGTAAACGTCACATCCTGACTAAGCGTACTACTAAGAACAAGCGTCAGCTACGTCCGAACTCGATCCTTCCTAAATGTGAAGTTGCTCAAGTTCTACGTATGATGCCATACGCTTAATTCTTTTTAGTTTATAAATTCGTTTAGTTTAGGAGAAGCATAATGCCTCGCGTAAAACGTGGTGTACAAGCTCGTGCACGTCATAAGAAAGTTCTAAAACAAGCTAAAGGTTACTACGGAGCACGTTCACGTGTTTACCGCGTAGCTTTCCAAGCAGTTACCAAAGCTGGTCAATACGCTTACCGTGACCGTCGCAACAAGAAACGTCAATTCCGTCAACTTTGGATTGCACGTATCAACGCGGCATCTCGTCAAAATGGTCTATCTTACAGCCGTTTCATCAATGGCCTAAAGAAAGCATCTATCGAGATCGACCGTAAGATTCTTGCTGACATCGCAGTATTCGACAAAGCAGCATTTGCTGTTCTAGTTGAAAAAGCGAAAGCATCTCTATAATTTAGAGTTAGCTTAAAGGTTTAAGAAAAGGAGAACTTCGGTTCTCCTTTTTTATTGCCTGTAATTTGGCTTTGCCATACTCTCTCGCATATCGCATATCGCATATCGCATATCGCATATCGCATATCGCATATCGCAT
>NZ_JBGONY010000018.1:45005-87327 GCF_041439375.1 Vibrio crassostreae
ATATCGCATATCGCATATCGCATATCGCATATCGCATATCGCATATCGCATATCGCATCCCGCACCTAATTTTTATTCGCTTGAACACGCATTCTGGTATATAAACATTTACCTAACCTTTAAATGTAAAGCGACCGAAATAAATGACCGCACCGACCACTATGACGTTCTTCGAACGTTTTGAAACTGACATCCTATCTGGCAAAAAGACGATTACTATTCGTGATGAATCTGAGCGAGACTACCAGCCAGGCAGTGTTGTGGAAGTATCGACGCTAGAGCAAGACCGTGTGTTCTGTAATCTTAAGATCATCAGCGTTGAGCCAATTTTGTTTGATGACTTAGGTGAGTTCCATGCTCAGCAAGAGAACATGACGCTGCAAGTACTGAAAGACGTGATTCAAGATATCTACCCAGGTATTTCTCAGCTTTACGTTGTATCCTACGAGCTGGTTTAATCGCTAACAACGCACGTTTAGTACAGTTCTTGGATAGATAGGAGGGATTATGACTGAGTTCTCGAGCGACACTAAGCAGCAAATCTTGCTTCAACTTTATTGTCGTGAGCAAACTGACCAGCCGTTAATTCCTCGTACCGATCTCGACATCGATCTTTACGACAGCGAAGCGTTTTTAGTTTGGCGTGCAACCAAGCGCGACTTTGTTGTCAGTGATATTGAAAACCGTGTTTGGGTAAAAAGCTGCCCGGGTGGTTACATTACTGAAGTGCATTTTAAAGCGGATGGCACTCTAACGGAGTACCGTTTGTTTGACCGCTTTAAAACGGTAGGGCAATGGCAGTTAAAAGACGGCTTATTGCACGTTGAGATTACTAAGGGCGATAACCGATATCAATTTGCGGTTGTTGCTAGGGCAGATCTTAATATCCATTCAGCGGTGGAATATAAGAACGGCGACCTGCATTCGTATCTGAAGCTGGTGCAAGCTGAGTGTTAACTCCTTTCATCGAGCTTACTAAAGTGAGCAATATTCCCAGGAACAACAAAGCCAACAGTGATGTTGGCTTTGTTGTTTCTGGCGAAGCTAACTAAGCGTTAGCATTCTTTAAGTTCTGTTTATCTACGGCGTTTACGCTTCAAAGTTTGTTAGGCGAGAGTGCAGTTCACTTCCAACATCTTGTTTCGCGCAAACCGTTAGCAAGTCATCAATAAAGTACTTTAATGCGCGAGCTTCGATACGACGAATGCCTTGTTGCTGTTCTTCAGTTAGGTAGCCATAGATAGTTGCAGCGCCAAAGTCACCAAAGATCATTTGGCCTTGCTCATTGACTAGGGTGTTGTGCGCATACAAATCACCGTGGCACACCTTGTTGTCGTGTAGGTGATTAAATACATCAATCATTTGAGTAACGATGTTGTCGATTTGCGCGATTGGAAGTTCGAAATCTTCTGGGAAAGTATCACGGGTGCAAGTCTCGAGTGTCGGTGGCAAGCCTAGGTTGTAATAGCTGCTTGGGATAAGCTCCATTACCAATGCAAGGTAATCTTGCTCGTCCACTTGAGCGATAGACTTCACTAGGTTGCTATGGTGACCAGCTTGAAGACACGCTTCCAGTTCATCATGTGGGTAGCCGTCGCTTGTTACTTCGCCTTTGAATACTTTAACTGCCACTTCCTGAGGGAAATCAAAATCACTGTTTGACCAATTAGCGTGAGATATCACGCCTGATGCGCCTTGGCCAAGCACTTGGTTCAATGAGTAGCATTGCGAGCTCACCGCTGGCACGCTATCTAAGCTGCTCGGGTGTTTGCAAAATGGATTACCCGCAAAGGCTAACCAAGCCAGTTTCGGAAGCTTAATAAGGAACTCTGGGAATTCCGTCAGTTGGTTTGCAGACAACCGAACTAGTCCGAGGTTGGATAGCTTTTCCATACTCTCAGGTAAAGCGCGAAGCTGGTTGCCTGCGAGTGCCAGCTTTTGCAGTCTTGGTCTTTCACCCAGTGAGTTAGGCAGAACCTCGATTGCATTATCTGTCAGGATCAACCAGCGTAATTGAGGTGGCAGAGACTCTTCACTCACGGTTTTGATTTGGTTGGTCTTGAAACCGATCATTTCAAGTTTAGGAAGTGACCCAAGAACATCAGGAAGGTGCGTAAATAGGTTATTCGACGCGAAGATAATACGCAGGTGAGTCAGCTGTGATAACTCTTCAGGTAAGTCTGATAGTTGATTCCCCGAAAGATCCAGAATTTCTAGTGAATCGGCGAGATCCAATATTTCTAATGGAAACTCAGTGAGACCTTCTGATAGTTTTAAGCGCTTAATACCTTTAAGTTGCCCTGATTTTAATTGTTCTAGAGTATGCAAACCTTAGCCTTATGAATAGATGTTCGAGGCGCGTAGTTTACTTGTCTCAATTGAGAAAGGCGAGTATCCGCAACAATACTCGCCTAACTAATCTAACTGTTTAGGTGCCTGTCTGCTTTATCGAGCTGTAGCACTTTGGGAGTTACTGCGCTTGACCACCAATGGCACGCCAACACATATCAAAGCTATCATTAATGTACTTGGCTGATTGCTCTTGCGATAACTCGTCCTGTTCGATTAGCCAGTTTGCACAAATCAAAAAATGGCTGTGAATGAAGTGTCTAACAAGATTAATGTCTAACACCATTAACTCACCAGCCTCTTGTCCTTTCAGTACGATGTCATCGAGTGATGCGAACATCTGCGACACGATGACTTCACGAGTTTGAGTCGTTGGGTCAAAATGAACATTGGTGAAGAACTTCATGGCGACTGGGTTTTCTAATGCCCACTCAATCCCTGTCATCCACATGAATTTAAAGGCTTGATAGCGGTTTTGTTCAGCGACTTCTGCGTGCTGGTCAAGAGTAGAAAATAGCTCTACTTTCAGTTCACGAAACAGTTCATCAATCAGTAGAGATTTGTTTTCAAAGTGATGAAATAGCGTCGCTTTTGCTACACCTGCGGTCTTCGCTATCTGCCCAGTAGATGTGCCCTCTAACCCTTGTTGAGAGAAGAGTAGGAGCGCAGCATCTAGGATTTTTTGCCTTTTTGTAATCATCGATTCAGTACTTTGAACATCATTTTTTTGATTGGGTTGTTGTATGGAGGGTGCATCAACTTAGTGAAGTTGATCTTGCCTCGAGTCAACACGGTTTTCGCATGGCTAAACGTTTTGAAGCCTTCAATGCCGTGGTAGTGTCCCATGCCTGAAGGGCCAATACCACCAAACGGTGCGTCTTCTGCTGCTACATGTACTAGAGAGTCGTTAATACAAACACCGCCTGAGTGTGTGTCTGATAAGAATCGGTCTTGAGTCTGTTTATCGTGACTCATTAGGTACAGCGCAAGTGGACGTTCTCTAGTGGTGATGTAGCTTATCGCTTCTTCAATCGAATCATAAGGCACGACAGGAAGCACAGGGCCAAACAACTCTTCTTGCATTGCCACCATGTCATCATTCACTTCGGTGAGAAGGTGCGGTGTCATTCTATGGTTCACGTCGTCTTGTGCCTGCTCGGTGACGGTGTGTATCACAGCACCTTTTGACTTCGCATCGTCAACCACACTTTTTAATCGATTGTACTGGCGCATGTTAACCACTGAGGTTAAGTCTTTGCTCTCAATTCCCGCTTTATAGAGCTTCTTGAAGTAGCGCTTGTAAGCGGTGATAAATGCCTCGACTTTCTCTCGTGGCAGCAAGATGTAATCCGGTGCGACACAGATTTGACCTGCGTTCAAGCTCTTGGCAAACAAGATACGTTCAACGGCGTCAGCGACATCGAAATCAGGAGCGATGATAGTTGGAGATTTTCCACCTAGCTCAAGTGTCACTGGCGTTAAGTTCGCGGCTGCAGCTCTCATAACGTGCTTTCCTACAGCGGTCGACCCAGTGAATAGAATATGGTCGAACGGCAGCTGGCTAAATGCTGCGGAAACATCCGCTTCGCCTTCGATAATCGCAACCTGATTTTCACTGAACCCTTCTGCCAACATCGCTTTTAACACACGGTTGGTTGCAGGGGTGAACTCAGACATCTTAAGCATTGCCGTGTTACCTGCCGCCAACGCTGTGATCAGAGGACCTAAAGAGAGCATCACCGGGAAGTTCCAAGGAACAATAATACCGACCACGCCCACAGGCTGATAATGAACAGTAATCTTAGCTGGTGTTAGCATCAAACCGGCTTTACGTCGTGAAGGCTTCAACCATTTTTTAAGGTTTTTATCACTGTAATTGATTTGGTGTAGGGAAGGGGTGATGTCAGCGATTAAGCTGTCGTGCTTTGCTCGATGGCCATAATCTTCTGATACTGCCTCAATCAACTTTTCTTGATAACGCATTAGTAATGACTTGAGCGTTGCGAGATCGGCTCTTCTCTGTCCTAGTGTCGGATTTACATTATTGCGGTAGTGATCTTTTTGTCGGTTGAACAGTTGATCCATGTCGTTGGTGTTCGACGTGTTTGGTTCAAGGTCTAGATTATGACTCATGGTATCCCCTAAATTTGAATGCTGACCGATTGGTTGGTCGGTTGAAATTACAAGAATATCTAGCCGAATACAAGATATGCGCAAGAAAAGTTCAATAATTGAGCGGTTAAAACATTGAAGTGAGCGATTTTTAGTTGGAAGAAGGAAGTATTAATCGGCATTGAATTAGGGGACACCCGCTATGGCAGTGATAGTGAAAGTTCAGATTGGGAAGTGCTTATATTTGTCACAACTCTGACTTAACCTCACTCAATTTACTAAGAATCTTATGGTTACTGCACTTTTTGTCTCCCTAATTTTATGTGAGAAATTGCTTTATATTTAATGCGCTTCAGCCTGTTTTTTACCCTAAAACCTTGTAATTCCTTAGCTGTCACTTTAAGTCGATCTGTCGATAAAAAAACGTAATCGTAACCACAAATATCAATGGTTGGACTCACTCTTAATAATATCGGTTAATGCAGCCAACAAATCGTTTTTGAACGCTTTTTGTTGGGTTATACCTCGCTATTCCAAAGAGGTATCTTCTGTCGATGGCCCTATAGTGTGAGGTCTCTAGAATTGGAAAATTCGGTTAATTTGGAACGCATCCGTGCTGAGTATAATGTAAAGCACTGGAGCCAAGGTTTTTATGGCATTGATGATAACGGTGAAGTGTATGTATCACCGAGCGAAACGGATCATCAAGTCCCACTAAGTAAGATCGTAAAACAGTTAGAGCAAAGAAATATTGGTTTGCCTGCTCTTGTGCGTTTTCCTCAAATCGTGCATCAGCGTGTGCACAATATCTGTAACGCATTTAACCAAGCGATCGAAGAGTATCAGTACGACAACCGTTACCTACTTGTTTATCCGATTAAAGTTAACCAGCAAAAAGAAGTGGTTGATGAGATCTTAGCGAGCCAAGCTCAATTAGAGCAGAAGCAGCTAGGCCTAGAGGCGGGCAGCAAGCCTGAGCTATTAGCGGTATTGGCGTTGGCTCAAAAAGCGAGCTCTGTGATCGTATGTAACGGTTACAAAGACAGAGAATACATCCGTCTTGCGCTGATTGGCGAGAAGTTAGGGCACAAGGTATTTATCGTTCTAGAGAAATTGTCTGAGCTTGATCTTGTTCTTTCTGAAGCGAAAGCGCTTGGTGTGAAACCTCGTTTGGGTTTACGTATCCGTCTTGCTTCTCAAGGCGCGGGTAAATGGCAAGCAAGTGGTGGTGAGAAGTCGAAGTTTGGCTTGTCTGCATCACAAGTGCTTACCGTTATCGAACGCTTGAAAGCAGAAGACCAGCTGGATGTTCTTGAACTCGTGCACTTCCACCTAGGTTCGCAAATGGCGAACATTCGTGATGTGAGAAATGGTGTAAGTGAAGCGGCTCGTTTCTACTGTGAACTGCGTGATATTGGCGCTCAACTGAAGTTCTTAGATGTTGGTGGTGGTTTGGCGGTCGATTACGACGGCACGCGCAGCCAATCTTCAAACTCAATGAACTACGGCTTGCTTGAGTACGCTCGTAATATCGTGATGACAGTCGGGGATATTTGTAAGCTCTACAATCAACCACAACCTGTAATTATTTCGGAGTCTGGCCGCTCATTGACTGCGCACCATGCTGTGTTGATCACCAACGTGATTGGTACTGAAAGCTACTCACCGGAAGATATGGCAGCGCCAGAAGCAGACGCACCACTGTTGCTTAACAACATGTGGAAGAACTTCTTAGAGCTCGATGCTGGTAACGATGACCGTGCGTTGATTGAGATCTACAACGACACGCAGAGTGATATTGCCGAAGCACACAACCAATTTGCGACCGGTATGCTGAACCTTCAGCACCGTGCTTGGGCTGAGCAGATGTCTTTGCGTATCAACTACGAGCTAAGCACTCGTATGAGCACAAAGAACCGTTACCACCGTCCAATTTTGGATGAGTTGAGCGAGCGTTTGGCTGATAAGTTTTTCGTGAACTTCTCGTTGTTTCAATCGTTGCCAGATGCTTGGGGTATCGATCAGGTATTCCCTGTATTGCCTCTAAGTGGTTTGGATAATGCGGACGAGCGACGCGCTGTGGTATTGGATATCACCTGTGATTCTGACGGTACGATTGATCAGTACGTTGATGGCCAAGGCATTGAAACAACATTGCCAGTGCCTGCGTGGAACCCAGATGAACCATACCTAATGGGCTTCTTCCTAGTAGGTGCATACCAAGAGATCTTGGGTGATATGCATAACCTATTTGGTGACACGCACAGTGTCGTGGTGAATGTTGATGAGAGCGGAGAAGCGAACATTGACTACATCAATGAAGGCGACACAGTAGAAGACATGATGCGTTACGTTCACATTGATATGGACCTAATTCGTCAGAACTACAAAGAATTGGTAACGGCTAAAGTACCAGCTCAAGAGCAGCAAAGCGTACTTGAAGAGTTAGAGCAAGGCTTGATGGGTTATACCTATCTTGAGGATTTTTAATGAACGATCTATTTACGAAACCAGATTACTCGCTGTATTCCAATGCGATGACGTTTATGCGCTGTCCATTGGTGCAGAACCCAATCGACAATAATGCTGATGTGGTTGTGCTAGGTGCGCCGTTAGATATGGCGACGTCTGGTCGACCGGGTGCTCGTATGGGCCCTGATGCGATTCGTCGTGCGTCAGTTAACTTGGCGTGGGAAGGCAAAAAATTCCCTTGGGACTTCAATGTATTTGAACATACCTCGGTGATTGATGCTGGCGATCTTGTGTTTGATTGTGGTGATGCAGAAGACCTGACTCAGCGTTTAGAAGCGGCTGCTGATGCGATTCTAAACAGTGGTAAAACTTTGTTAGGTTTAGGTGGCGATCACTTCATTACACTGCCTTTGCTTAGAGCGTACGGCAAGAAGTACGGTGAGATGGCTCTGATTCACTTCGACGCGCACACTGACACTTACAGTCAGGGCAGTCGTTACGATCACGGCACTATGTTCTACCATGCGCCAAACGAAGGTTTAATTTCGCCTGAACATTCAGTGCAAATTGGTATTCGTACAGAATACAAGCAGGAAGGTCACGGCTTTAACGTAATTAACGCGATGCAAGCGAACGACATGAGCGTGGACGAGATCATTGCTCAAGTGAAAGGCATTGTTGGTGATAAGCCAGTTTACCTAACGTTTGATATCGATTGTCTGGATCCTGCTTTTGCTCCGGGTACAGGTACACCGGTATGCGGCGGTTTGAATTCAGATAAAGTTCTGAAAATCATCCGCGGTTTACAGGGTATCAATATGGTTGGTATGGACGTTGTAGAAGTGTCTCCAGCGTACGACCAAAGTGAGATTACGGCATTAGCTGGTGCGACGATTGCCCTCGAGCTACTTTACGTTTGGACTGCAAATCGCCTCGCTAAATCATAGTGTTTGATTGTTAGCAGCGTAACGCTACATACTGATTTTAAAGCCCACTAAGGTTCAACTTAGTGGGCTTTTTTATTTTTGGTGGTGGACAAATAGAGTAACTCATCGTTGGAAATGAGCAGCTTCTCCCTGTTATGAATTAATGCGCTATCAGGTGTTGCTTATGCAAGTCGTTTAATTGATTCTGGGTAGAAAAACATCATCTTTACTCTGGCTGTTGTCTCAAATATGGGACTTACCTCTGCTTTGCTGTTAACGCATATCTCACCTCTATTAATACCCCATATTCGCTAATGATTTATCAACCTTATTACTGTATATATTTATAAAACGAAGAGGTGCAATTACATTGTGCGTTTATTTGCATATAAATCAGCATCCTACTAACTTTTAACTCAGGTTTTCAAATCCCAGCCACAATACCTAGATTTGTGAAAAGACGTCTCGTCGCACAGACATGGCATTTTTTATGGGGAAGACTAGGCTTAAGGGTAAGTAAACTATAAAAAAACAGGTGAAATACTTCTCTCTTTTCAAGCCGATTGGGCATAACAATGGATTGCCATTGATGAGAGCTAAATATGTGTTTAATTAAAACCTGAAATTGCTATTACAAATAATTTTCACAGCTCTAGAGAATAGTGCTTTGTGACAACGGGGGATATATGGATATCGAAGTTTCGCGCCAGGTTGCGGTAGTTGAAGCAACTAGTGGAGATGTCGTCGTAGTTAAGCCTGACGGCAGCGCAAGAAAGATTTCAGTTGGCGATATCATCCGTGAAAATGAGATCGTGATTACGGCCAACAAGTCAGAGCTTGTATTAGGCGTTCAGAATGATTCGATTCCGGTTGGAGAGAATTGTGTTGGCTGTGTTGATGAGACTGCCGCATGGGTAGACGCTCCAGTCGCCGGTGAGGTTAATTTTGACTTACAGCAAACAGACGCAGAAACCTTCACCGAAGACGACTTTGCTGCAATTCAAGAAGCCATTTTAGGTGGTGCGGATCCGACTCAAATCTTAGAGGCAACGGCTGCTGGTGGCGGATTAGGTTCTGCAAATGCTGGCTTTGTGACGATTGATTATAACTACACCGAAACTCAGCCATCGACATTCTTTGAGACCGCTGGTCTAGCAGAACAAACCGTTGATGAAGACAGAGAAGAGTTCAGAACGATAACCCGTTCAGCTGGTGGTCAATCTATTAGTGAAGAGCTCCATGAAGGCTCGATATCAGGCAATACCTATCCTCAATCCTTAACGATTATCGAAACGATTGTTGCTGGTAGTTTGGCTCTCTCTCCTGATTCCTTCGCTCCAGAAGCACTATCCCTTGCTTCACTACTCAATGAACTAAACAGTGATATTACCTCAAGTGGTCAGCCCGTTACGTTCACTTATGATGCGGCGACCAATTCTATCGTCGGTGTTCTAGGTTCGGACGAAGTACTACGCATTGATATTGAAGCTATCAGTGTTGGAAATAACATTGAACTATCGCTGACCACAACAGTTTCTCAACCTATTGACCATGTGCCTTCTATTGGTGGTGGCCAGGTTTCTTATACTGGCGATCAAATTAATATTGCCTTTGATGTTCAAGGTGAAGATTCCGCAGGAAACCCGATAGCAGCACCAATCAGCGCACAAGTTACGGTGTTTGACTGGGAGGACCCGTCAGCAGAAAGCGTGACTATCACTAACGTTGAAACTAGTAGTGCAGCTATCGAAGGGACCTTTTCGATTATTGGAAGTGATCATCTTCAATCGGCAGTCTTTGATGCTAGTGCTCTGGACCAGTTTGATGGGTTGCTTAGTGATAATCAAAACACGCTTGCCAGACTTTCTGATGATGGAACAACGATTACTCTGTCCATCCAAGGCCGAGGTGAGGTTGTTCTCACTATCTCGCTTGATACCGATGGCACGTACAATTTCCAACAGTTTAAGCCAATCGAAGAAGTGAGCTCCGACACTCTTTTGTTTGCATTACCAATCACGGTTACCGATTTTGACCAAGATGTTGTAACCAATACCATCAACATTGCCATCACTGATGGTGATAGCCCTGTTATCACTAATGTTGACAGTATTGATGTTGATGAAGCGGGCATTGTTGGCGGCTCACAAGAGGGCACGGCGCCAGTTTCAGGCAGCGGCAGTATCACCGCGGACATTTTTGAAAGTGATATCATTGACCATTATGAACTTGAACCAGCAGAGTTTAATACTGGTGGCAGCTTGGTTTCAAATGGCGAGGCTGTGCTACTTGAGTTGATTGATGAAACCAACGGTGTAAGAACTTACGAAGGTTATGTTGAGGTCAATGGTTCGAGAATTACAGTCTTTGACGTTAAAGTCGATAGCCCTTCATTAGGCAGCTACGAATTTAATCTGTATGAAGAGCTTTCTCACCAAGGCGCTGAAGACGCGTTGTTGACCTTTGCATTGCCAATTTATGCCGTTGATGCAGATGGCGACCGCTCTGCACTATCTGGAGGTTCGAACACACCAGAAGCTGCTGAGATTCTCGTTAATGTCACAGATGATGTTGTTGAGTTAGTCGATAAGGTTGAATCTGTCACTGAGCCGACTCTAGCGGGCGATACCGTGGTTTCGTATAACCTATTCAACTTTGAAGGTGCAGATGGCTCTACAATTCAATCGTTTAATTATGATGGTGTTGATTACTCGCTAGATCAAAGCCTGCTCCCCGATGCTACTCAAACTTTCAGTTTTACTGAGGGTGTTGTCACTATCTCATTAAACGGTGATTTCAGTTTTGAAGTCGCTCGTGATATCGACCACTCAAGTAGTGAAACTATAGTAAAACAGTTTTCATTCTTAGCAGAAGACGGCGATGGGGACACTGATACTTCAACGCTTGAGTTAAGCATTACCGATGGTCAAAACCCGGCGATTAATCTGATTCCGCCTGTTACTTTATCTGAAACGAATCTAGCTGATGGTTCTACACCAAGTGGAAGCACAGTAAACACAACCAATACGATTACCTTTACCGCTGGTAGTGATGATGTGGCGAATTTCCGCATTGAGCCAACCGAGTTCAATGTAGGTGGTACACTCAAATCGAATGGTTTTGTGGTAGAGATAAAAGAAGATTCAGCGAATCCGGGCACATACATCGGCTTCATTACCGATGGTTCAAATACTGAAATACCAGTGTTTACGATTAGCTTCTCGGCCACCACTCTTGGTGAATACACCTTTACTTTGTTGGAAGCGTTGGACCATGTGGATGGCCTAGATAAAAACGATCTAAGCTTTGATCTTCCAGTTTATGCGGTAGACAGCGATGGCGATGACTCATTGGTCTCACAACTTAATGTGACTAGAGGTGATGATGTTCAAATCATGCAAGATGGCACATTAGGTATTGTTGAGCCTAATCTGGCTGACGGTAAGGTTACAACGAATACTATCGATGTAATGCCGGATCAAAGTGCAGATGGCGCGACGATTACTCAGTTCACCTATGACGGTCAACTTCGAACGCTTGACCAGAATGATACTGGCGAGCAACAGTTTAGTTTCACTGAAGGCGAGTTGTTCATCACGCTCCAAGGTGAGGTGCGATTTGAACCAAACCGCGATCTCGACCATACCACGAGCGAAGACATCGTGAAGTCGATTGTGGTGACCTCAAGTGACTTCGATAAAGATTCGGTTACTTCAACGGTTACACTGACCATCACTGATGGTGATACCCCAACCATTGATGTTATTCCAACGGTTAGCTTATCTGAAACTCATCTGAGTGATGGTTCGAACCCGAATGGTAGTGCGGTTAGCCAAACAGAAACCATCACTTTTACCAACCAAAGTGATGATGTTGAAAAATTCCGCTTGGAGCCGAGTGAGTTTAATACTGGCGGTATTCTAAAATCTGATGGTTTAGTGATTGAGATTCGAGAAGAGCCAGCGGGATCGGGTAACTACATTGGCTTCACCACCGACAATTCAAATGTCGAGACCACAGTCTTCACACTAGCATTTAGTAGCACGACATTAGGCGAATACACCTTTACGCTGATAGAAGCGATTGACCACACACCAATTCAAGGTAACAACGACCTAACGTTTAACTTGCCAGTGTACGCAGTCGATAGCGATGGCGATGATTCTCTAATGTCGCCTCTTGCAGTGACGATCACCGATGATATCCAGGTCATGGCAGATAGCGCGTTTACGATTGAAGAGCCGACTGTGGCTGATTTAGCCACGGGCACACCGACAACCACGACCGTGAATGTTCTTGATCAAGAAGGGGCTGACGGCACGACCATCACCCAAATCAATTATGACAACGGCACAGTGTTTACGCTTGACCAGAGCAATACGGGAGAGCAGAAACTTGTGGTTGCTGAAGGTTCGCTCTATGTCACGCTGCAAGGTGATGTGCGCTTTGAACCAAACCGTAATCTCGACCATACAAGTGGAGACATCGTTAAGTCGATAGTTGTGACTTCAAGCGACTCAGATAATGATGTTGTTACTTCTACGGTCACGTTGACTATTACTGATGGTGACATCCCAACGATTGATAATGTCCCGAGTGTTACTTTATCCGAAACTAATTTGAGTGATGGTTCTACGCCAAGCGGTGCTGCAGTAAGTCAAACAGAGACGATTACCTTCACTAATCAAAGTGATGATGTGGCGAGTTTCCGTATTGAACCGACAGAGTTCAATGTTGGTGGGGCGCTCAAATCAAATGGGCTGGTGGTTGAGCTAAAAGCAGACCCAAGCACACCAGGTAGCTATATCGGTTTTGTGACTGATGGTTCGAACGTCGAAACCAACGTGTTCACGATCAGTTTCTCTAGTACTACCCTCGGTCAATACACTTTCACGTTGTTAGAAGCATTAGACCATGTGGATGGTTTAGCGAACAACGATCTTAGCTTTAACCTTCCTGTTTATGCGGTAGACACCGACGGCGACGATTCATTGGTGTCACAGTTGAATGTGACCATCGGTGATGATGTTCAAATCATGCAAGATGGAGCTCTCAATATTGTCGAGCCAACGGTTGCTGATTTGGCTGCGGGTACACCTACGACAACTACCGTTAATGTATTTGATCAAGAAGGGGCAGACGGCGCGACCATCACACAATTTACTTATGATGGCGGGACTGTATTAACGCTTGACCAGAATAATACTGGCGAGCAGAAGTTCGTAGTTGCTGAAGGTTCACTGTATATCACTATTCAAGGTGACGTTCGCTTCGAGCCGAACCGTAATCTTGACCATACTAGCGGAGATATCGTTAAACAGATCGAGGTCACCTCAAGCGATTTCGATAAGGATACCGTGACATCGACAGTCACCCTGATGATTACTGATGGTGATATCCCGACCATTGATACGGTGCCAAGTGTTACTCTGTCTGAAACTAATCTTGCTGATGGCTCAGCGCCAAGTAGCGGTGCTGTAAGTCAAACTGAGACGCTTACTTTTACTAATCAAAGTGATGATGTGACCCGTTTCCGTCTTGAACCTACCGAGTTCAATGTCGGCGGCGCACTGAAATCGAATGGTTTTGTGGTCGAGATAAAAGAAGATTCAGCGAATCCAGGTACTTATATCGGCTTCATTACTGATGGTTCAAATGCTGAAATTCCAGTGTTCACGATTAGCTTCTCGACCTCGACTCTTGGTGAATACACCTTTACTTTATTGGAAGCGTTAGATCATGCAGATGGTCTAGCGAACAATGATCTGAGCTTTGATCTTCCGGTCTATGCGGTAGACAGCGATGGCGATGATTCTTTGGTGTCTCAACTCAATGTAACCATCGGCGATGATGTTCAAATCATGCAAGACGGTACGTTAGATATCGTTGAGCCAAATCTGGCTGATGGTACGGTAATAACCAATACCATTGATGTAATGCCAAACCAAAGTGCTGATGGTGCAACGGTTACTGAGTTTTCTTTTGGTGGAATCGTTAAGACGTTGGATCAGAGCATCGCAGGCGAACAGCAATTCAGTTTCACAGAAGGTGAGTTGTACATCACCCTTCAAGGTGAGATGCGCTTTGAGCCCAACCGTAACTTAGACCATTCCGCGAGCGAAGACATTGTTAAGTCGATAGTCGTGACATCCAATGACTTTGATAACGATCCGGTGACTGCGACCGTAACTTTGACCATAACCGATGGCGACAACCCGACTATCGATGCGGTGCCGAGTGTTGCACTTGAAGAAGCTGATCTGGCTGATGGCTCATCACCAAGTGGTAGTGCGGTTAGCCAAACAGAAACCATCACTTTTACCAACCAAAGTGATGATGTTGTAAAATTCCGCATTGAGCCGAGTGAGTTTAATACTGGCGGTACTCTGAAGTCTGATGGCTTAGTTATTGAGATTCGAGAAGAGCCTGCGGGTTCGGGTAACTACATCGGCTTCACTACGGACATTTCAAATGTAGAAACCACGGTCTTCACACTTGCATTTAGCAACACGATTTTAGGTGAATACACCTTCACGCTTATAGAAGCGATTGACCATACACCAATTCAAGGTAATAACGACCTAACATTCAACTTGCCGGTGTACGCGGTCGATAGTGATGGCGATGACTCTCTGATGTCGCCTCTGGCTGTAACGATTACCGATGACATTCAAGTCATGGTGGATGGCGCTCTCAGCATTGAAGAGCCGACAGTGGCTGACTTAGCCGCGGGTACGCCGACAACCACGACCGTCAATGTTCTTGATCAAGAAGGGGCAGACGGCACGACCATTACCCAAATCAATTACGATGGCACAGTGTTTACGCTTGACCAGAGTAATGCGGGTGAGCAAAAGTTTGTGGTTGCTGAAGGCTCACTCTATATCACGCTGCAAGGCGATGTGCGCTTTGAACCAAACCGCGATCTTAATCACTCGGGCGGGGATATCGTTAAGTCGATAGTGGTCAGTTCAAGTGACTATGATAGTGATGTGGTGACTTCGACAGTCACGCTAACCATTACCGATGGCGATCTGCCAATCATCAACGTCATTCCTGGCGTGAGTCTTTCTGAAGTCGATCTGGCTGATGGTTCTGCGCCAACGGGTAACCCAGTATCGATGACTCAAGTGATTACCTATACCGAGGGTAGTGATGATGTTAGTCATTTCAGAATTGACCCTGCTCAGTTCAATACTTCGGGGGCTTTGAAGTCGAATGGCTTAGAGGTTGAGATTAAAGAGCAGCCAGCGAACTCTGGAAACTATATTGGCTTTGTAAAAGACGGTGCTAACGTAGAAACCCACGTCTTCACAATCAGTTTCTCAACCACCAATTTAGGGCAATACACGTTTACGCTGCTTGAAGCGTTAGACCATGCGGATGGCTTGCAGAACAACTCCTTAAACTTCGATGTGCCTGTTATAGCAGTGGATACCGATGGTGATGAGTCTGCGATGTCACCAATGACAGTGACCATTACCGATGATGTACAAGGTGTACAAGACGGGTCATTGAATATTGTTGAGCCTTCATTGGCGGATCTAGTGGCAGGCACACCAACTACGCCAACCATCGATGTAATGCCGACTCAAAGTGCAGATGGCGCAAAGGTCACCCAATTTATTTACGATGGTGGTACTGCTGTCACCTTGGATCCGAATGTATCGACAGAGCAGGTGTTTACCGTAACCGATGGTTTACTGTACATCACGATTGAAGGCGAAGTTCGTTTTGAGCCAAATCGAAATCTGGATCATTCAGCTGGTGATATTGTTAGAACGATTGTGGTAACGACCAGCGACTTTGATAACGATACTGATACCGCGGATGTCACATTAACGATCCAAGATGGTATTGATCCGGTCATCGATGTTGTTCCTAGCGTAAACTTATCGGAAGTGAACCTAGCAGATGGCTCAACGCCGAGTGGTTCTGCGGTAAGTTCAACACAAACCATTACCTACACCGTGGGTAGTGATGACTTAAGCCACTTTAGAATTGCAACCAACGAATTCAATCCTGGTGATGTGCTGAAATCAAATGGTCTTGTTGTTCAGCTAAAAGAAGATCCTGCTTCACCTGGCGACTACATCGGGTTTACTGATGACGGGGCCGGTAACGTAACCAATGTATTCACCATTGATTTTGATAGTGTCAATAAAGGTCAGTTCACCTTCACGCTGATTGAGGCTCTCGATCACCTTGATGGCGCGCTTAATAACGACCTTAATTTCAATTTACCTGTTTATGCGGTTGATACTGATGGTGATGACTCAGTTAAGCGTGATGTTGTTGTCACCATTCAAGATGACCTCCAACAGATGCAAGATGGTACGTTAACCATCACAGAGCCAAATACTGGCACACCAACTACCTCGACCGTTGATGTATTGCCTACGCCAAGTGCTGATGGGGCAACCATTACACAGTTCACCTATGACGGTGGCTCTGCGATTACTTTGGATCAAAGCATCAGCGGTGAGCAGGAATTTGTTTTCACTGAAGGCTCGCTGTTTGTCACTTTGGATGGTGATGTAAGGTTTGAACCAAATCGTAATCTTGACCACTCTGCAGGCGATATTGTTAAGCTGATTGAATTTACTTCTTCTGATTTTGATAAGGATATTTCTTCTTCAACGGTCACACTCACTATCGTTGATGGTGATGGACCAACGTTGAATGTCGTTCCGAGTGTTAGCTTGTCTGAAAGCTTACTTGCTGATGGTTCAACGCCGAGTGGCAGCCCAGTCAGCGTGACCCAAACCATTACTTCACTCGCAAGCAGTGATGACATCGAGAAGATTGTCGTCGAAGTAGGGTTGTTTAATACCAGCGGTGTATTGAAGTCTGATGGCCTTGAATTGAGCTTGCGTGAAGAGCCTGCTGGTTCCGGTGATTACGTAGCATTCACAACGGACGGCTCAGGTGTTGAGAAAGTTATCTTCACCCTAGAATTTGATAACACTAACCCGAGTGAGTACACGTTTACTTTGTTAGAGCGTTTGGATCATGTCGACGGATTAGGAAACAACGATCTCAGCTTTGACTTGTCGGTATATGCACAAGACACCGATGGCGATATTTCACAGTCTAAACCGCTTTCTGTGACCATCAGTGATGATGTTCAATTGATGCAATCTGGTGCTCTTAGCATCACAGAGCCAAGCACGGGCACACCTACCACAACGACATTTGATGTGATGCCTGCGCAAAGTGCAGATGGCGCCACAATCACTAAGTTTACCTATGGCAGCCAACCTGAAGAGTCACTAGTACAAACCGACACGGGTGAGCAAGAATTTGTGTTCACTGAAGGTTCTCTGTTTATCAATCTTGAAGGTGATGTACGTTTCGAACCTAACCGTAATCTCGATCATTCGGGTGGTAACATCGTTAAGACCATTACGGTGACATCGGAAGATAAAGATGGCGATATTGTCACTTCAACAGTGACGCTGACTATTGCAGATGGTGCTCCACCAGTTATAGACACAGTACCAACGGTTGCATTGGAAGAAGCGAATCTGGTCGACGGCTCTTCACCGGGATTACCTGTGAGCCAAACTGAAACCATTACTTTCACAGCAGGAAGTGATGATGTGAGCCACTTCCGTATTGATACCACTCAGTTCAACACGTCTGGCGATCTGAAAGCGGATGGTTTGGTGGTTCAGCTAAAAGAAGATCCTCTGAACAGCGATAATTATATTGGTTACGTTGAAAGCGGCGGTGTCCAAACGGATATCTTTACCATCACCTTTAGCAGCATGGTTCTAGGAGAGTACACATTCACCTTGTTGGAAGAGTTAGATCATTTGCCAGTTCAGGGTAATAATGATCAAATATTCACGTTACCAGTGATCGCACTTGACCAAGACAATACTGATTCTGCGATGAAACCTCTGACCGTTACTATAACCGATGATGTGCCTGTCATTACTGACACGACAGCGACCAGCACATTTGTGGTTGATGAAGATGATCTTGGATCTGTGGTGTCTCAAGCAACAGGTGCATTTGTTACCACAGAAGGTGCAGACCAAGTAGAGGTTTACGAACTGCGTAATATCTCTGCGCTTGAAGCGACATTGAACTCTGGAACCGAAGCGATTTCTATTACAGAAGTCACAGGAGCTGCGAACACAACGACCTATCAAGGTACGACGACAAGCGGGACTCCTATCTTCACGCTCGCGCTAGCGAATGACGGCTCTTATACCTTTACGTTGCTAGGTCCTCTAAACCATCCAACAAGCCCGAATTCCAATACCTTAACGATTCCGTTTGATGTTGTTGCGGTTGATGGTGACGGTGATGACTCTAATCAGTATGTATTGCCGATCGAAGTGCTCGATGATGTGCCAGTAATGAGTGCGCCAACAGGTGAGACGGTAGTTGATGAAGATGATCTTGCTGGGATTGGTTCTGATCAATCCGAAGATACCATTATTAATGGACTATTCACCGTTGATGAAGGTGCTGATGGTGTTGTTAAGTATGAATTGGTCGATGAAAACTTAGTGATTGCAGGCTTAACTTCTGATGGAGAAAGCCTAGAGTGGCTGCCTGTTTCACAAAGCGGTACAACCTTCACTTATGTTGCACAGACGGTAACTAGCAATCAGCCTGTGTTTGAAATCATTTTTGATACCTCAAACAACAGTTATCAATTTGAGTTGTTCAAACCACTTAAACACCCTGATGGCACGGATGAAAACACCATAGAGCTTGATTTCTCTGTCGTGGCCGAAGATTTCGACCAAGACCAGTCGAATGCTATCGATTTGAAAATTACCGTGACTGATGATGTTCCACTGGTGACAACCCAGTCGATTACTCGTCTTGAAGGTCAGGGCTATGGTAACTCCAAAGTCGACATGTTTGCCAATGCGACGGATGTGGGTGCTGATGGTGCTGTTCTGAGTCGAATTGAAGGTATTACTAGCAATGGCGCTGATATCGTTTTCCGTACAGGAAATAGTGCGCCTTACAGTGATGGTTTCGATTTAAACAATGGTAGTCAAGAGGTTCGAGTATACGAGCAGACCAATGGAGGTGTTGATACCCGTGAACTTGGTCGATTGCGTATTAACTCAAATGGTGAGGTTGAGTTTAGAGCTAACAGTTATCTAGAGCATAACGGTGAGACAATAGATTTCTCTATTAATGTGATTGCAACAGATGGGGATTTAGATACATCAGAAACACCATTAGATATCACTATTACAGATCGAAATTCGTCAGCTATCTCGCTGAAAGTGACTACGTTTGAGGATGCGGGTAGAGATTTAACGATACCTTACGCATCGGGTGATGAACCCGCTTTTGAGAATGATCAAGATAACCAAAGTGGTCTGCCTAATGCGCCAGCGCAAGTTGCTCTGCAAGTTAACTTATACGACCAAGATAACAATGAATCTATTGGGCAGTTGACGATTAAAAGCCCGAATGGAGGTGACAGTCACCAAGGTACTTTTTATTACTTTGATAGTGTTAGCTCTAAGTACATTGAATTAGTGCCTCAGCCAAATGGGAGCATTATATTTGGTCCTCCTCAACTCGAACAAAGCTTTGCTCCAAATCCGAATGAACCAAGACAAACTATCGCGACGATAGAAAACCTATTTTTCGTCCCTGATCAACACGCTAGTTCAGATGAAACTGGTGGCCGAGTTCGCTATGAACTCGAAATTGATAACAATGGTTCACTGGATCACACTATCAATTCAAACTTCAGAATCGAAATTGAAGCGGTGGCGGACATCGCGACTTGGGATGACGCCAATAGCACGTATCAATATCAAGTGAATGAAGATGAAGACAATGTCACGCTGCAGTTGAATGCAGAGTCACAAGACAATAGCCAAACGGAAACCATCACTTATGAGCTTGAAGCTGTTCAAGGCGACGGCAAGTTTGAATTACTTGATCAAAGCGGCAATGTTTTAACACCGGTTAATGGTGTTTACGTTATCGCTGCTGCAGATATTAATAGCACTGTGGTTAACCCAATCGATAACTTCTCTGGGCAAATTGAATTCAAAGCGACAGCCATTACAGAAGAGGCACTCAACCCATACGATGACGCGGCGAATGGCGGAGCAAACGATAAGACAACTGCTCGCTCTGTCGAACAGAATATTATCATTGATGTGACTGCCGATGCCGATCCGGGAACCTTCAGTGTTAACAGGATTCGTATTAACGAAGACAACATTGATGATCCAGATTATATCGGTCCTCTGGCTAACAAAGATGCCTTCACGCTGGACGAAGTGATCACCATGAACGGCTCGGTGGACGCTGACGGCTCTGAAGAGTTGTTTGTTCGTATCAGCAATATTACTGAAGGTGCGGTGCTCTATTTCCTAGGGACCACGAATGTCGTTCCAACAGTCACTATTAATGGTATCGATTACCAAGAAATAGCGTATTCCGATTTGGCAAACGTTGAGGTTGTTCCAACCAAACACAGCAATGTAGATTTCACCTTCGATGTAACGGGCGTAGTCAAAGACACTGCAAACCTATCAACGGGTGCTCAAGTCGACGAAGAAATCCTGGGGACTAAAACGGTTAATGTTGAGGTGAAAGGTGTTGCTGATACTCCTTATGGCGGAACGAATGGCACGGCTTGGACAGCAATTACTGATGGCACAACATCTGGCGTTCAAACCACAATCCAAGAAAGCCAAAATGGTGATACCTTTGCTGAGCTAGATTTCACTGTATTGTCGGGCGAGAGAAGACCAGATAGCGGCACAACACCATTACCTGACGATGGCTCAGAGTCGATAACGGTTATTCTTTCAGGCATCCCTGACGGCGTTATTCTGGAAGATGGCGATGGTACCGTGATTGACTTGAACTTTGTTGGTTATGAAACGGGACCGGGCGGTAGCCCTGATCTATCTAAACCTATCTACGAAGCGAACATCACTGAAGCGGGGAAAACTTCAGGTATCCGTATTAGACCTGTTGATTCGTCGACAGAGAATATCCATATCCAGGGTAAAGTGATCGTGACTGAGAATGATGGTCATACGCTCTCTTTTGATCAGGAAATTCGCATATTAGTTGAGCCTAGGATTGATACCTCAGCAACCTACAATACGGTAACTCGTGGGGACGAAGATACGGCGATCAACATTGATTGGCACCCAGAGGGCACTGATTACATTGACGATGATGAGCACTTCCCTTCAATCGTCATCAGTGGCATTCCAAGTGGTGTTGCAAGTGTGGTTGTAAACGGTGATGTAATTTGGAATTACGATGCCGCAGCAGGCACTTTAACCATTACTCCGAAGAGTGGACAGACGGCAGAAGAGTTTACTCAAATTGCGCTGAACAATAATTTTATTCAGATAACACCCGAAGAAGATTCAAGTACAGACTTTACGCTTAGTACGGTTGTCATGATTGAAGAGCGAGATCATGAGTATGTTGATGCAACTGATCCTGGTCAGGGCATCGTTACCGCGACGATTACAGGTACGATTGATGTGCGTGTAAGACCTGTCGTTGAACCTGGCGATGCCGACAACAAGATTGTCGTTTCAAACGAAGATGGCTCTGGAGATCTCACTACGATTACGGCTGATGCTAATGGTGTCATTAAATTTACAACTAACAGTGATAACACATCAATTTCGGATGAATACGTCGTCCGATACCAAGAAACGGATTTAAGCACAGTAGAAGAGCAAGTCGACGAAGTGATTGTTCAGTTGACTAACACCGACGGAAGCGCGTTATCTGATGATATTTTAGGGCAACTTTTGGTCACAGGCGCCTCTTACGAAGGCGGTGGCCGTTGGGTTGTGACCAATGAAGATGCCTTTAGCGTCAGTGCGCCCAATGGATTAGATTTCACCCCTGAAAATGATGCGGATGATGTGGCTACTGATTTCAATGATATCAAGATGACAATTTTCACCTTAGTATCAGATCCAGGTGATGCCAACAATGAAACTTCAGCCCAAGTACAGCGCACCGGGGAAGTAACGCTTTCTTACCCTGAAGTGCTGACGGCTCCTGACAAAGTTGCCGCAGATATTGCGATTGTGCCAGACAGTGTTATCGATGCGGTCGAAGATACACAACTTGATCTCGGCGCGGCACTAAACGGCATTTTAAGCTTTACGGGTCGCGATGATTCTACTGACCAAGTGACGGTGATCATTGATGGTACTCTGGTCATTGATGCTACTACATCATTCCCAATTAGCCTGTCGGGAACAAGTGATGTTGACTTTGTGAACGGGAAATATGTTTACGAGACGACAATCGAACAGGGCGTAGCCATCGATTCATCGGGTTTATTATTGAACCTGCCTGCTGACTATTCTGGCGACTTTAGGTTACCAATCACAATAGTAACCAAAGATACACTTTCTGGTGATGAGAAAACCTTGGTGACCGATGTAGTTATTAAAGTTGCTCCTGACGTTGAAGGTAATCCAGACATTGATGTTACGGTTGTTGGTTCGCTCGATGATTCATTTAATCCTGTCGATACTGACGGTCAACCTGGACAAGATCCGGTGGGTTACGAAGATACTTACATTCAGCTTGATTTCAGCACAACCATTACTGATCAAGTCAGTGGGGTTGAGGGTGGTGACGAAAAATTCACATCTATTACGCTGACTTTGGATGACACAAGTGTCGGTGCATTTTACACAAGCGCGGGTGTATCGCTTGGTACGTCCGTGACCTTCAATGAAGCGGAAATTAATGCTGGTGCTCTGGATAATGTATTGTTCCGTCCTGCTCCTAATTACCCAACGGGTAACGATATTAACCAAGTACAAGTGAATGTCAGCGGGACGATTACCGATACTGCTACTTACAATGATGCAGCTTCGCCAACTGGCAGCGCGACTGATACCGATACTTTCTCTACCAGTGTCAGCTTTGAAGTCGTTCCTGTGGTTGATGATGTGCTTGTAACAGGGCCGGGTAGTGATCCTGATGTCATTGAGATCACGGGCAATGAAGATCAAGCTATTTCTCTATCGGGAACAGGGCCAGTCTCCATTGCGCTCACTGACCTAGACGGCTCAGAGCAGTTCGTTTCGATTAAGTTCACCGGTGTACCCGATGGCTTCTTAATGAGTGCAGACCCGGGCTCTGCTTATACAGTGAAGAACAATGGTGGTGGTGAGTGGAGTGTTCAACTTCCTCAAGCTTCAGGGTTGTCATTTGATTTGAGTGAGATTTCGATTCTACCGCCTAAAAACTTCAGTGGTACGGCGGAATTTGGCGTTGCTGTCTTTACTCAAGAATCCTTGTTAGGCGTGCCTACTGCAGCCTCGAATCTACCAAGCTTTAAGCTGCATGTGGTGCCGGTGGGTGATGATGTTGACACCAACCCAACGGACTCTGTTACTGGCAATGAAGGCCAAAACATTGATATCGAAATCAATGCGACTATTTTGGATAAAGAGCTATCTGCAACAGGCAGCGGCACGTATACCGAAAATGCGCCAGAGACACTTCGTGTAGAGGTGGCTGGTGTACCTCAAGATGCCTCTATCTACTATCCAGACGGAACCACCTTAGCTAGCTATGATCCAGCGACGCAGATCTGGACGCTAGATGTTCCTGCACAGTCACTCGATAAGATCGTATTCAATTCTGGAGAACATAATAGTGATACAGGCAATGCGCTTGGTATCAATGGGCCATTGCAAATTACGGTTCGCTCTGTGGATACAGACGCTGACAACACGGAATACTTAGGTACTCCAACGAGCTTCGATGTTGATTTAGTGATTGATCCTATTAACGATCAACCAACGTTTGTGAATGTCACCAACATTGAAACGCAAGAAGACTCAAGTGGTGTGGCGATTGACAACTTTAGCATCTACGACGTAGACGCTAATTTTGATAACCCGGATGCACCGTATGTACTGACGTTGGAAATTGACCAAACATTGCCGGGAGCACAGGGCGTATTTGAGTTTACAAGCTCTCCAGATGTGACGTTTGTATTGCAATCTGATGGCTCGCTGGTGATTACGGGTAAAGAGGCCGACATCAATACGGCATTGACCAATGGAGCGGTGACCTTCAAACCAGACCCAGACCAGAATTACCTTAGTCAGGGTGGGTTAGTGACGATCAATGCAACGCTCGATGACGGTGGTAATAACGGTCTGATTGACGCGGGTGATCCGAATACCGCTCAAACCAATCAAACTACCTTCACCATTAAGGTGACGGAAGTGAATGATGCTCCGGTGGCAAACAACGTTGATCTGGGCTCGATTGCCGAGGAAGGCCAGCTTGTTATCGTTGAAGGTGATTTAATTACAGCAAGCTCTGACCTTGAAAATCATAACCTCACCGTAACGGGTGTGACCCTTACTCAAGGCCAAGGTCAATTACAGCGCTTTGAAAACGCTGGTGGTGCTGATAACGCTGCGATTACGGGCCCATTTTGGATATTTACGGCTGCTGATGATTTCAACGGTGACGTTAAATTCGATTACAGCATCATCGATGATGGTACCACCAACGGTGTGGATGACTTCCTAACAGACAATGCGGAAATCAGCCTTGTAGTAACAGAAGTCAATGACCAACCGGTAGCAACCAATGTTGACTTGGGTACCATGCTTGAAGAAGGTCAGTTGATCATCAAAGCTGAAGACCTGATTGCAGCGACGACCGATCCTGAGGGCGATGCCATCACCGTGACTGGAGTCGTTATCGACCAAGGTCAGGGGCAGCTTCAGAAGTTCGAAAATGTCGGTGGTGCGGACGACAACTCGATTAATGGCCCATACTGGGTATTTACGGCTGCAGATGATTATAACGGGGACGTTAAGTTCACTTATACCGTAGAAGACAATGGCACGACTAACGGTGCTGATGACTTCTTAACGGATACTGCAGAAATCAGCGTTGTGGTGACAGAAGTGAATGATCAGCCAGTGGCAACCAATGTTGACTTGGGTACCATGCTTGAAGAAGGCCAATTGATCATCAAAGCTGAAGACCTGATTGTAGCGACGACTGATCCTGAGGGCGATGCCATTACCGTGACTGGAGTCGTTATCGACCAAGGTCAGGGACAGATTCAGAAGTTCGAAAATGTCGGTGGTGCGGATGACAACTCGATCAACGGCCCATATTGGGTATTCACAGCAGCCGATGATTACAATGGCGACGTTAAATTCATTTACACCGTGGAAGACAATGGCACAACCAACGGGGCTGATGACTTCCTAACGGATACAGCAGAAATCAGTGTTGTGGTGCAAGGCGTTAACGATACGCCTATTGTTAATGGTGACAACGTCACTAATTTAATTAACGAAGACGCCGGTCAGTTGTTGAGTGGCATTAATGTCACTGACCCCGATTATGTTGATTCCTATGCTAATGACTTAATGACAGTCACGCTGACAGTGGATTACGGTACATTGAATGTATCACTTCCGGCTGTGACGACGGTGATGGTTAACGGCAACAATACCAGTTCGGTCATCTTAGTCGGTACTCTTAACGATTTGAATGCTCTAATTGATACGCCAACCAGTCCAAGTGGTGTCTACCTCGATGCGAGTTTATCTCCAACCAATAGTATTGGATTAGAAGTCATCGCTAAAGACAGCGGAAACCCTTCTGGTATCGCGATAGAAACGACACCTGTGATCTATGATATTGCAGTGACACCTGTGGCGAATGCGCCAACCTTGTCTATCGACCCGACATTTAACTACGTGAGAAACATTACGACCAGCTCATCAGTGGTCGCTAATAGTGGAGTCGCTTTAGTCGGAATTGTTGCTGCATTGACGGATATTACTGAAGAGTTAACGTTGAAGATCAGTGATGTTCCGGATGGTGTTAATGTGGCCAGTGATGCGGGTACGGTTTCGCTAGTAGGTGACACTTGGATAGCGACGGCTGATGCGATTGATAGTCTCAGACTCGTCGAGCAACCATCAGCTGGTAAGCCGTTAACTCCTGGTAACTACACGTTGAAGGTTGAGGCGGTATCTGAGGAAACGGAGAATAACGATATTGCGATATCTCAAAACATTGATCTAAACCTCAATATAGTTGCGAACCCAATCGATCTCGATCTGTCTTCTGAAACAGACGATGTGCAACTTTTAGCGAGTGACTTTGATACCAACCTCACTGGCGGGTCAGGAAATGACCGACTTGTGGGTGGAGCGGGTGATGATACGCTTGTTGGCGGTGACGGTAATGACACCCTGATTGGCGGTGGAGGCTCAGACATCCTGACTGGTGGCGCTGGTATGGATTCGTTCGTATGGCTTAATATCGAAGATGGCGTTGAAGACACCATCACTGATTTCAGCCTGTCTGAAGGAGACCAGATCGACCTAAGAGAAGTGTTGCCAGAGTTGAAGAATACTTCACCAGACATGACAGCGTTACTGCAGCAGATAGACGCGAAAGTGGACGGGGATGATATTGAGCTTACGATCAACCCTGATGGTGTAGGTACCACCGAACAGGTGATTGTGGTTGAAGACCTTGCGCCACAACTAACCTTAAGTGGCACTATGCCTTCGGATATTCTGGATGCATTAGTGCAGCAGAACGTGATCACTCACGGTTAACGTGAAGCATTAAACCAATACGAAATAGGCCAGCAATGCTGGCCTAATTTTTGTCACTGTATAAATTGAAAAGACGTTACTTAAGAGAGTTGTGGATCAGAAACTCTTCTTCCACGCCTTTCAATTTCATCTCATCCATAATGAAATTTACCGTGTTCAATAGGCGCTGTTCGCCTTTTGGAATCAGATAACCGAATTGGCTGTTGGTAAACGGTGTTTCACAGCGAGCTGCCTCAAGGCGCTCATCCGTTACTTGATAGAACAGACCTTCAGGGGTTTCTGTCACCATCACATCAACTTTGCCTTCAGCTACAGCTTTCGGCACGTCGAGGTTGTTCTCGTAGCGTGTGAAGCTTGCATTCTGTAAGTTCGCGTCGGCAAAGATCTCGTTAGTGCCGCCAATATTCACGCCCACACGAACAGAAGACAGGTTCACTTTCTCAATGCTGTCGTACTGTTCTGCGGTGCCTTTCGCAACCAAGAAACACTTACCAAAGGTCATGTAGCCTTGAGTTTGTTCCGCGTTTAACTGACGCTGCATTTTACGCGTAATACCACCCATCGCGATGTCGTACTTATCGTCATCTAGGTCGCTCAGTAGATCTTTCCATGTGGTACGAACAATCTGTAATTCGACACCTAGCTGTTCTGCAATGTGCTGTGCGACATCGATGTCGTAGCCAGAGTAGGTTTTGCCGTCGAAGTAAGAGAAGGGCTTGTAGTCGCCAGTGGTGCCCACACGAAGAGTGCCTGATTTTTGAATGTCTTCTAACTGATCAGCTTGTGCGACACCAGAAAGTGCCAGCGTAATGGAAGCAAGTAATAGTGAAGTTTTTTTCATTGTAATTGTCTGTTGTGTTTGTAGTAGTAATCAAAGTAACAGAAACAATCCGAGAAAGAGATCAAACCATTTAGAGTGATCGTAATCGCATGAAAATAGATTGAATTTGTCGTTGCGAGAGTGAGGGGGGGATGTCTTTCGACGATGGATCACACCTTCACGAATTGTGCACAATAAAAAAGCCCATGCTGTCGGGGGAAAGCATGGGCATTTCTTTAACTGACGTATCGGTTAACTCAGTCGCTAGCTATTAAATAGACTATTTAACAGCGGCTTCATTGTTTAACTTTTTTGCTGGGCCTTTAGAAGCATTAACAAGCAAGATACCAACGGTTAGGACCATCGAACCACATAGTAAGAACAACAAGCGTCCTGTTGGTTCGTTTGGAATTAGAGCCATTGCTAGGATACCGAAACCTGCTGTGCTGATAAGCTTACCAAGCATTGAACGCTGTTTAGTATCTAGGTTTTGTTGTTCTTCACCTTCCGCCACTAGCGGCGTGTTCCAGTTAGTGAATAGTTGGTCAACTTCTTTCTCACGTTCAGGCGATAGGCCTTTGTAGAAGCGAGAAGTCATGATGAAGTAACCACCAGTAAACACTACGTGAGCTGCTAGGCTTAGGCCAACTTTCAAGTCGCTCCATTCACGGCCAGTAAGTGCTGTTTCTAGACCAAATAGGTTCTCGATATCTTCTGCTTGAAGAGAGATACCGAAGATGTAAGAAACGAAACCACCAACCACTAGAGTAGACCAACCAGCCCAGTCAGGAGTCTTACGAATCCACATACCTAGTAGTACAGGGATGAGCATTGGGAAGCCAATCAACGCACCTACGTTCATCACGATATCGAACAAGCTTAAGTGACGTAGAGAGTTAATGAACAGACCAATCGCGATGATGATAACACCCATCATGATAGTCGTTAGCTTACTTACAATAACTAACTCTTTCTGAGTCGCGTTTTGACGAAGAATCGGGCTGTAGAAATTCATTACAAAGATACCAGCGTTACGGTTCAAACCTGAATCCATAGAAGACATCGTTGCAGCGAACATTGCTGACATAAGAAGACCAACCATACCTGCTGGCATTACGTTCTGTACGAATGCTAGATAAGCAGCATCACCGGCTTTGTCGCCCATTGATGTGTATTGCTCAGCAAACTCAGGCATGAATGCACTTACGTACCAAGGTGGTAGGAACCAAATTAATGGACCAACAACCATAAGGATACATGCTAGGCCAGCCGCTTTACGTGCGTTTTCACTGTCTTTCGCACATAGGTAACGGTAAGCGTTGATGCTGTTGTTCATTACACCGAACTGCTTCACGAAGATGAACACAACCCAAAGGATGAAGATGCTCATGTAGTTTAGGTTGTTACCTAACATGAAGTCGCCGTCGAAGTTAGCAACGATGTTAGTTAAGCCACCACCGTGGAAGTAAGCTGCAACCGCACAAGTGATTGTCACGGCCATGATTACAAGCATTTGCATGAAGTCAGAAGCAACAACCGCCCAAGAGCCGCCCGTTACTGCCATCAATACTAGAACCATACCCGTTACCACAATGGTTGCTTCCATTGGGATGTTGAATACAGCTGCTACAAAGATAGCTAGACCGTTTAGCCAGATACCTGCAGAGATAAGGCTGTCCGGCATACCTGCCCATGTGAAGAACTGTTCAGACGTTTTACCAAAGCGCTGACGAATAGCTTCGATCGCCGTTACCACACGAAGTTGGCGGAACTTTGGAGCGAAGTACATATAGTTCATGAAGTAGCCGAATGCGTTGGCTAAGAATAGGATTACAATAACGAAACCGTCATTGAACGCGCGTCCTGCGGCACCTGTAAACGTCCATGCTGAAAACTGTGTCATGAAGGCAGTTGCACCAACCATCCACCACAACATTTTGCCGCCCCCTCTGAAGTAATCACTAGTCGACGTTGTGAACTTACGGAACATCCAACCAATAGCGATTAAAAAGAAGAAGTAGGCGAGAACAACAAAAGTATCAATAGTCATCTTTTCAGCCTTTTAAATATCATAATTAACTGGGCTTAGATTAACGCGCTCAAAGATTTATTTGTACTACAATATGCCTTTAGTATGATCCAGGTCGCATTGATTTTTCATTATTTAGTTAACAACCCTCTAATTGACTGTTTTAAATGGGTTTAATTGAAGTGTGGATTCAGCTTTAGTTTAAGGGTAATCATCTTTTTAGTTATTATATGTACGACAATATGGCCGAGGATCTAGAAAAACTGAGATCTTATAATATTTTAGTTATCCTCATAACAAAGTCGTTACATTTTTCAATGATATAGAGGATAACCAGAACCGATAAAGTTATTCGCGTAACGTCTTTTTATCTATTTTATATACCTTTTTTATTATCTATTTAAATTTTTTGCTTAGGTGGTCGTGTGGTTAACTCATCAATGGGCGAGTTTAAGCTAACGTGATGAGGTTTTCTGTGAATTGGTTGTCCCCAGGGTAAAATCAGTCTCCAGTTGCCGTTGCTTAGTTAATCATTGGCAGTCATGAGTATAAAAGCATAGCCCTTAAATGCGCTTTTACATATTTGATAGCGCGAATCACCTTAAAGAAGGATTTGAGCCTTTTGTACGACAATACTAAGCTTCAATAAGGGTGATTTTAGCTGAGGGAAATCAGTGTATAGAGGACCGGCGTGCAGAATTCAATGTTCAGTTAGAGCCCATTGCAACGCGTTTGGATGGCAAGTTTCTGATAGCAAAAAGCCCCATCGAAGTGAGGCTTTTTACGAAGTTTAACGGATATTAAGCGCTAACGTGGTCAACAGCATCACGTACTAGTTTACCTAGTTCGTCCCATTTGCCTTCGTCGATCAGCTTAGTTGGAACCATCCAAGTACCGCCACACGCAAGTACAGAAGGGATAGATAGGTATTCGTCTATATTCTTCAAGCTCACACCACCAGTAGGCATGAATTTAACAGGGTAAACCGCTGTTAATGCTTTAAGCATACCTGTACCGCCAGAAGGCTCAGCAGGGAAGAACTTCAACGTGCGAAGGCCCATTTCCATTGCTTGCTCAACTAGGCTTGGGTTATTAACACCCGGTACGATTGCAACACCTTTGTCGATACAGTATTGAACAGTGCGAGGGTTGAAACCTGGGCTTACGATGAAATCAACACCCGCTTCGATTGATGCGTCAACTTGCTCGTTAGTCAGTACAGTACCTGAACCGATTAGCATGTCTGGGAATTCTTTACGCATGATGCGAATCGCTTCGATTGCACATTCTGTACGTAGTGTGATTTCTGCACATGGCATGCCGTTTTCAACCAGTACTTTGCCTAGGGGGATGGCATCTTCAGCACGGTTGATAGCGATCACAGGGATTACTTTTAGGTTTGCTAGTTGTTCATTTAATGTAGTCATGAATTCTTTCTCACGTTAATAATGGGCCTGCTTTCAACTAAGCAAACCCTTGATTAATAGTTAAAGTGCGCAATTATAGAGACAAATCAGGCGTCGCTTCTAGAGGAATGATAGCACCTGGATGCTGAATCACAGTCCCTGCCACAATGTGACCTGCCAATGCTGCATCACGCGCGTTGCCACCGCTCAAGCGTTTAGCTAAGAAGCCTGCACTGAACGAGTCGCCAGCAGCTGTTGTATCAACGATGCTGTCTACTGGGTTTGGTGCAACGTACTGAGCGCTTTGGCTTTCAACCACTAGGCAGTCTTTCGCGCCACGCTTAATGATGATCTCTTTCACACCAGACTCAGACGTACGTGCAATACACTGTTCAATGCTTTCGTCGCCGTACAACTCTTGCTCGTCATCGAACGTAAGTAGTGCTGTGTCGGTGTACTTAAGCATTTTCAAGTACCAAGAAATCGCTTCTTGTTGGCTTTCCCAAAGTTTAGGACGGTAGTTATTGTCGAAGAATACTTGGCCGCCTTGAGCTTTGAATTTGTCTAAGAATTTGAATAGCTGCGTGCGTCCGTTTTTTGTCAAGATAGCAAGCGTAATACCACTTAGGTAAACCGCGTCAAAAGAGAATAGCTTATCAAGTAGAGCAGGCGTGTCTTGCTGATCAAACATGAATTTTGCAGCAGCGTCACTACGCCAGTAGTGGAAGCTACGCTCACCAGTTTCATCGGTCTCGATGTAGTAAAGCCCTGGTTGTTTGTGATCAAGCTGAGCGATTAAGCTCGTGTCGATACCCTCTGCTTGCCACTTTTCCAACATGTCGACACTGAATGGGTCAGTACCTAACGCCGTTACATAGCTTGTTTGGATATCTTGCTCTTTTGTTAAGCGTGACAGGTAAAGTGCTGTATTCAGTGTATCGCCACCAAAACTCTGCTTAAGCCCGTCTTGTTTCTTTTGTAGCTCAACCATGCACTCGCCAATGACCGCGATGTTTAATGATTTCATATGCTTACCTTAGCAACTGAGGTTGCGCTAGTTATTATTTTAGGAAATCTTCACGCGCAGGGTTGAAGATATCAAGAAGGATGCTGTCTTGCTCTAGTGCAACCGCACCGTGCATCATGTGTTTACGAGCGAAGTAAGCGTCGCCTTCTTTAAGTACTCTCTTCTCTCCTTCAATCTCAGCTTCAAAACTGCCGCGAACAACATAACCGATTTGGTCATGAATTTCGTGTGTGTGAGGATGGCCAATCGCACCCTTATCAAAACAAAGGTGTACAGCCATTAGATCGTCAGTGTAAGCAACGATTTTACGCTTAATACCGCCGCCCAATTCTTCCCATGGATTTTCATCTAGCATAAAGAAAGAGTTCATTGTGTATCTCCTAATCTGTTTAAATCTTTTAAGTGTTACTTAGCTTGCATTCATAATAAGGGAATGAGTCTAATTGTAATACAATATATCCAAAGTTGTGTGATGTTGATCAAGCGATACTTTATATAGCGTAAATAAATCAACAACTTAGTAAATGCTTGGTATTTGCCATTTACTCTTTACATCAATGACTTATGGTTGATTGTGTGATTCTGCTCATCATTTTATGACGAATAGGTATGATTAAAGCTCATATTGTATTACTTTATATGGAGTTTGAAAATTTAATCAAAGTTTAAACAGATAAACTCTTTATTGAGGGTGACAAAGAATATGACGACTAAACCAGTATTGTTGACTGAAGCAGAAATAGAGCAACTTCACCTTGAAATGGGCCGTTCGAGCTTAATGGGCAAAACCATTGCAGCGAACGCGAAAGACCTAGAGGCGTTCATGCGCTTACCTATTGATGTTCCTGGTCACGGAGAGGCGGGTGGTTACGAGCATAACCGCCATAAGCAAAATTACACGTACATGAACTTAGCTGGTCGCATGTTCTTGATCACTAAAGAGCAAAAGTACGCGGATTTTGTTACAGAATTACTAGAAGAGTACGCAGACAAATATCTAACGTTTGATTACCACGTACAGAAAAACACCAACCCAACAGGCCGTTTGTTCCACCAAATCCTGAACGAACACTGCTGGTTAATGTTTTCAAGCTTAGCTTACTCTTGTATTGCTTCAACTCTGACACAAGAACAACGTGACAACATTGAGTCTCGCATTTTCGAACCAATGCTAGAAATGTTCACGGTGAAGTACGCGCATGATTTTGACCGCATCCATAATCACGGTATCTGGGCTGTTGCGGCTGTGGGTATCTGTGGCCTTGCGTTGGGCAAACGTGAGTATTTGGAAATGTCGGTTTATGGCTTAGAGCGTAACGATACTGGTGGCTTCTTAGCGCAAATATCTCAACTTTTTGCACCTTCTGGGTACTACATGGAAGGCCCTTACTACCACCGTTACGCGATTCGTCCGACGTGTGTGTTCGCTGAAGTGATTCACCGTCATATGCCTGAAGTAGATATCTACAACTACAAAGGCGGCGTGATTGGTAACACAGTACAAGCAATGCTGGCGACAGCGTACCCGAACGGTGAATTCCCAGCTCTGAACGATGCATCTCGCACAATGGGCATCACTGACATGGGTGTTCAGGTGGCAGTGAGCGTTTACAGCAAACATTACTCATCTGAAAACGGAGTTGACAAAAACATTCTTGGTATGGCGAAGATTCAAGACGCAGTTTGGATGCACCCATGTGGTCTTGAGCTATCTAAAGCTTATGAAGCGGCGTCTGCTGAGCAAGAAATCGGTATGCCTTTCTGGCCAAGTGTTGAATTGAACGAAGGCCCTGAAGGTCATAACGGCGCACAAGGCTTTATCCGCATGCAGGATAAGAAAGGCGACGTTTCTCAGTTAGTGATGAACTACGGTCAACACGGCATGGGTCACGGTAACTTCGATACGCTGGGTATTTCTTTCTTCAACCGCGGTCAAGAAGTGCTTCGTGAATACGGTTTCTGCCGTTGGGTTAACGTGGAGCCAAAATTCGGCGGTCGTTACCTAGACGAAAACAAATCTTTCGCTCGTCAAACGATTGCTCATAATGCAGTTACGATTGATGAACAATGTCAGAACAACTTTGACGTTGAGCGTGCAGACTCAGTACACGGTTTACCTCACTTCTTTAAAGTAGAAGACGAGAAAATCAACGGCATGAGCGCATTTGCTAACGATCACTACCAAGGTTTTGACATGCAACGCAGTGTATTCATGCTAAACCTTGAAGAATTAGAATCTCCGCTATTGTTAGATCTCTACCGCTTAGATTCTAAAAAAGGCAGCGAAGGCGAGCACCAATTTGATTACTCTCATCAATATGAAGGTCAAATTGTTCGCACTAACTTCGAATATCAAGCGAACAAAGAGCTAAACACGCTAGGCAGCGACTTCGGTTATCAACATCTATGGAACGTAGCAAGTGGTGAAGTGAAGGGCACAGCACTTGTGAGCTGGCTACAAAACAACACCTACTACACGTGGCTGGGCGCAACGTCTAACGACAGTGCTGAAGTTATCTTTACTCGCACCGGCGCTAACGATCCAAGCTTCAATCTACGTTCAGAGCCCGCGTTCATTCTACGTAGCAAAGGAGAAACAACACTGTTTGCTTCTGTTCTTGAAACGCACGGTTACTTCAACGAAGAGTTCGAGCAATCGGTAAGTGCACGTGGTGTTGTGAAAGACATCAAAGTAGTGGCTCACACGAATATTGGTTCGGTAGTTGAGATTACGACAGAGAAATCAAACGTGACAGTGATGATTAGCAACCAACTTGGCGCAACTGACAGCACTGAACACAAAGTAGAACTGAACGGCAAAGTATACAGCTGGACGGGCTTCTACTCAGTAGAAACAATTTTAAACCCAGAATTAGCAAGCACAGCAGAGCAGGGGAAATAATAATGAGCTATCAACCACTTTTACTTAACTTTGAGGAAGCAGCAGAGCTTCGTAAAGAACTTGGCAAGGATAGCCTTTTAGGTAACGCACTGACTCGTGATATTAAACAAACCGACGCTTATATAGCTGAAGTTGGCATTGAAGTTCCAGGCCACGGTGAAGGCGGCGGTTACGAACATAACCGTCATAAGCAAAACTACATCCACATGGATCTAGCAGGTCGTTTGTTCCTTATTACTGAAGAAACAAAGTACCGTGATTACATCGTTGATATGCTAACAGCGTACGCGACGGTGTACCCAACACTTGAAAGCAACGTAAGCCGTGACTCTAACCCTCCGGGTAAGCTGTTCCACCAAACGTTGAACGAGAACATGTGGATGCTTTACGCCTCTTGTGCATACAGCTGTATCTACCACACCATCTCTGAAGAACAAAAGCGTCTGATTGAAGACGATCTTCTTAATCAAATGATCGAAATGTTTGTTGTTACTTACGCACACGATTTCGATATCGTACATAACCACGGCTTATGGGCAGTGGCAGCAGTAGGTATTTGTGGTTACGCAATCAACGACCAAGAATCTGTAGACAAAGCGCTTTACGGCCTGAAATTAGATAAAGTAAGCGGTGGTTTCTTAGCGCAGCTTGATCAACTGTTCTCGTCAGACGGCTACTATATGGAAGGTCCTTACTACCACCGTTTCTCTCTACGTCCAATCTACCTGTTTGCAGAAGCAATTGAACGTCGTCAGCCAGAAATCGGTATTTACGAATTTAACGATTCAGTGATCAAGACAACGTCTTACGCGGTATTCAAAACGGCATTCCCAGACGGTACATTGCCAGCTCTGAACGATTCATCGAAGACAATCTCTATCAACGATGAAGGCGTTATCATGGCGACGTCTGTGTGTTATCACCGATACGAGCAGACTGAAACTCTACTTGGTATGGCTGATCACCAACAAGACGTTTGGGTTCACGCATCAGGTAAAACCCTGTCTGACGCCGTTAATGCTGCAGACGACATCAAAGCATTTAACTGGGGTAGCCTGTTTGTAACTGATGGCCCTGAAGGCGAAAAAGGCGGCGTAAGCATCCTTCGCCACCGTGATGAGCAAGACGACGATACCATGGCACTTATTTGGTTTGGTCAACACGGCAGCGATCACCAGTACCACTCTGCGTTAGACCACGGTCACTACGATGGCCTGCACCTAAGCGTATTCAACCGTGGGCATGAAGTGCTGCACGATTACGGCTTCGGTCGTTGGGTAAACGTTGAGCCTAAGTTTGGCGGTCGTTACATCCCAGAAAACAAGTCTTACTGTAAGCAGACAGTTGCGCACAATACAGTAACGGTTGATCAGAAAACACAGAACAACTTCGATACAGCATTGGCTGAGTCTAAGTTTGGTCAGAAGCACTTCTTCGTAGCAGACGACCAGTCTCTACAAGGCATGAGCGGTACGATTTCTGAGTACTACACGGGCGTAGACATGCAGCGCAGCGTAATTCTTGCTGACCTTCCTGAGTTTGAAAAGCCGCTAGTGATTGATGTTTACCGCATCGAAGCTGACGCTGAACATCAGTACGACTTACCAGTTCACCACTCAGGTCAAATCATTCGTACTGACTTCGATTACAACATGGAAAAAACGCTTAAGCCATTAGGTGAAGACAACGGTTACCAACATCTATGGAACGTGGCTTCAGGCAAAGTGAACGAAGAAGGTTCTCTAGTAAGCTGGCTACATGACAGCAGCTACTACAGCCTAGTAACCAGCGCTAATGCGGGTAGCGAAGTTATTTTTGCTCGCACTGGTGCTAACGATCCAGACTTCAATCTTAAGAGTGAGCCTGCGCTTATCTTACGTCAGTCTGGTCAAAACCATGTGTTTGCTTCTGTATTAGAAACGCATGGTTACTTTAACGAGTCTATCGAAGCCTCTGTAGGCGCTCGTGGTCTGGTTAAATCGGTGTCAGTTGTAGGCCATAACAGTGTCGGGACTGTTGTGCACATTGAAACTACTTCAGGCAACACTTTCCACTACGGTATCTCAAACCAAGCTGAAGACGCGCAGCAAGCAATTCACACTGTTGAGTTTGCGGGTGAGACATACTCGTGGGAAGGATCATTTGCCCAACTGTAAATGATTGACACGCAAGTTATTTAACGATGGCTTGTGTTGATGTGGTGCTTTGCGGGAACTAAGCATCACATTGAATTCAGTCGTGATTGCAAAATCGTTCGTTGATACCAACAACGACTGAATACATCGGGAATAAGTCAAACCGAGTAACTCACTGTGAGTTGCTCGGTTTTTTTATGCGTGCTGCTTTTATAAGAAGGGGGAAAGAGGACGGGCAACGGAGCTTCCCTTTTCCTTCGAATCTTACAGAGTGGGCTAAAGTATAATTTAGGATTTAAAAATAAAGGGATTCAAGGATGAAGTGGTTATTGGCAATAGTTGCGATGTCTGGTGTCGCATTGGCGGCAGAAAATAAGAATGTTGAGGTGAGCAGTGAGCATTTCGTCCGTTATCAATACCAAGACAAAATCAGCTATGGAAAGCTAGACAATGACGCAGTGTTACCGGTCAGCGGTGATCTCTTTGGCGAATATTCGGTAGCAAAAAATTCGATCCCGTTAGAGTCGGTTGAGGTGTTACTACCGACAAAACCAGAGAAAGTCTTCGCCGTCGGGATGAACTTCGCTAGCCACTTAGCCTCACCTGCCGATGCACCACCGCCGATGTTTCTTAAACTTCCTTCTTCTTTGATTCTCACGGGCGAAGTGATTCAAGTGCCACCAAAAGCAAGAAATGTTCATTTTGAAGGCGAGCTGGTGGTTGTGATTGGTAGAGAGCTCAGTCAAGCCAGTGAAGAAGAAGCCGAACAAGCGATCTTTGGCGTCACGGTGGGCAACGATATTACTAAAAGAAGTTGGCAAGGCGCCGATTTACAATGGCTCCGAGCGAAAGCTTCCGATGGTTTTGGCCCGGTTGGCAACACAATTGTGCGCGGCATTGATTACAACAATGTTGAGTTGACCACTCGTGTTAACGGTAAAGTGGTTCAACAAGAAAATACTTCGTTCATGATCCACAAGCCAAGAAAAGTCGTGAGCTATTTGAGCCATTATTTTACCCTCAAACCGGGCGATCTAATTTTCATGGGCACGCCAGGTAGAACTTATGCTCTGTCCGACAAAGATCAAGTGAGTGTCACGATTGAAGGGGCAGGGACTGTGGTCAACGAAGTGCGGTTCTGATGGAATTGAATTAGCGTTGGGAGCTACAGAGCTTATGTCTGAATTTGCAGTACGTAGACGACTTGAACCTATTAATTTGAACTAGGTTAACTTGTGTAGTGAATAAACTAACCGTTTTTCGGTTCCATTATTTTAGCCCAATTGAGTGATGTTTTTGGAAGCGAGCAGAGAAAACGAGAATGACGAACCTACATGCTCGGCGAGGGTTTTGTTAGTGGTGTAATACAGTGTTTCTAGCTAAGAGAAATTAGATGCTTTCTAAGTGTTTGATTAATTGCATAAATTAATAGGTACTATCCGCTTTGATTTTACTCAATTGGCTGTAGGTTGAAATACTGTTATAGTGCTCCTTAAATAATACATAAACATAACATATAAATAAGCGAACTTATGGCTAGCACTTTTAATTCAATTTCGGGCTCGAAGCGTAGCCTGCACGTGCAAGTAGCACGCGAAATCGCTCGTGGAATTTTGTCTGGTGATCTGCCGCAAGGTTCTATTATTCCTGGTGAAATGGCGTTGTGTGAACAGTTTGGTATCAGCCGAACGGCACTTCGCGAAGCAGTTAAACTATTGACCTCTAAAGGTCTATTAGAGTCCCGCCCGAAAATCGGTACTCGTGTAGTAGACCGCGCATACTGGAACTTCCTTGATCCTCAACTGATTGAATGGATGGACGGCCTAACCGACGTAGACCAATTCTGTTCACAGTTCTTAGGTCTTCGCCGTGCGATTGAACCTGAAGCGTGTGCACTGGCAGCCAAATTTGCGACGGCTGAACAACGTATTGAGCTTTCAGAGATCTTCCAAAAAATGGTCGAAGTGGATGAAGCTGAAGTGTTTGACCAAGAACGTTGGACAGACATTGATACTCGTTTCCATAGCTTGATCTTCAATGCGACAGGTAACGACTTCTATCTACCGTTCGGTAATATTTTGACTACGATGTTTGTTAACTTCATCGTGCATTCTTCTGAAGAGGGAAGCACATGCATCAATGAACACCGTAGAATCTATGAAGCTATCATGGCCGGTGATTGTGACAAGGCTAGAATTGCTTCTGCTGTTCACTTGCAAGATGCCAACCACCGTTTGGCAACAGCATAATAGAAATGATTTAGAGCGCACCTGAGCCATCTCACATTGAGATGAATAGCCTCTGTTCAGGTAAACGACTTAAAAAGGTATGCCAAGTACATGCCTTTTTATTGTCTGTCTTTTACAGAAATTGATTGTTTATTGTGTACTAAAAAGCCAGAGACGTAGGTCTCTGGCTTTAGTTTTTTAACGTTTAAGGTTATAGGTTATAAGCTAAATATTCTGCCTTAACCGCTATCCATTGAACAAGCCGTCAACTATGGACATTGTTCAGTTTCCTTTTGTTTCTGCTTCTTCTTCATTTTTAACGTTGAATAAACAGAGAATACAGCCAACACGATAAACGCGAGTGCAATAGGGCGCTCATAAAGGAAAGACCAACTGCCATCGTACATCAACAGTGATTTCCTCAGATTTGTTTCTGCCATTGGACCTAAAATGATCGCAAGCAGAATTGGCGAAGATGGAATATCCAGTTTAGTTAAGATAAAGCCCAATAGACCGAAACCGATCGCAATACCCACATCAAACATCGAGTTGTTAATCGCGTAAGCACCAACGATCGACAAGAAGACAATAATTGGGCTCATGATGATCTTGGGTACTTCAATGATACGGCAGAAGAAACGAATACCCAGTAAACCAATCACTAGCATCACAAGGTTAGCAACCAACATCGAGCTGAATACGCCATAAACCACTTCGGGGTTTTGGGCAAACAACAGAGGCCCCGGTGTTAAACCTTGAACAATGAGTGCGCCTAAAAGAACCGCTGCCACAGCATCCCCCGGAACGCCAAGTGTTAACAATGGAACTAACGAACCACCCGTTACACCGTTGTTTCCAGATTCGGCTGCTGCTAGACCTCGTACTGATCCTTTACCAAACTCTTCGGGATTTTTCGATGAACGTTTTGCTTCGTTGTAACAAACGAATGCCGAAATATCAGCACCAGCACCCGGTACAGAACCGATGGTTGTTCCCATCAAACCACTTTTTATTGCGGTTGGTAGCATTTCTTTAAGGTCGCCTTTGCTCAATAATTTGTGGTCAAACTTCGGCGCGACGACTTTCTTTTCAGAGAACAGTTTCTCTAGTTGGTTTAATGCTTCAGATAGAGCAAACAAACCAATCAAAACAGGGATGACATTGATTCCGCTGTAGAGATCCATGATGTCAAAAGTAAACCTTGGCACACTGCTGATTGGGTCGAGCCCAACGGTAGAAACCAGTAGGCCAATCGTACCCGCAAGTAACCCTTTAAAGATGTTGTTCGAAGAAACACTCGCAATGATAGTTAAACCAAACAGAGCAAGTGCGAAGTACTCTGGTGCATTAAAACGCAACGCAAAGGTCGCTAATTTAGGCGCAATGGCAATAAGGACGATAGTACTGAGTAACCCGCCAATGAATGAAGCAACAGCCGAAATACTTAATGCTCTTGCTGCTTGCCCTCTTACAGCCATGGTGTGGCCGTCGAGTACACTTGCTGCAGACGCTGGTGTCCCCGGTGTTTTAAGTAGTATTGCGGCAATAGAACCACCGTAAATACCACCAATGTATACACCAATTAACATCACGAGGGCTGACGTCGGTTCCATGCCAAAGGTAAACGGAAGGAGAATCGCAACGCCCATCGTCGCTGTTAGACCGGGTAGTGCGCCTAAAATTACACCGCCTAGTACACCAAAAACAAGGACAGGAAGTACTGCAAAACTCACAGCGGTTGCGAGACCATCGATTAGATATTCAAACATTATGACCTCCTATGACCAGGTTGCTTCAGGAAGCGCGATGTAGAACACCTCGCCAAACAAATAGTAAACCGTAAACACAAAGACAACGGCGACAACGTAGTAGATTGGCTTCTTAACTTTGAAGTAAACGAGGTAGAACATAAAGGCAATCAAACTCGCGTAAAGGTAGCCAACCACACTGATGAGTAACGCGTATCCAATAAGAAAGGCCACGCCGAAGATAGACATCTTGCTTATCATCGCTTCTTGTTGTTCTGGAACACCTTTGAGTTTGTGCTGAACGATGAGAACAATACAGATAGCAATTTGAGCAATCACAATCATCATCGGGAAGAATTTTGCATCAACACTTGCATCTTGATACATCGGACGATCAAACTGAGTAATCAACGCGAGTGCTATTGCGCTTAATATGATGATTATGGAAGGGAAAACGACATTCCGATTTAAGTTGGCATTAGACATAGAATTTACCCCTAAAAAGTAAAGCAAGGGAAAGGTACATACCGATAAAAAAGGCACAACTGATCGTTGTGCCTCTGGATGAATGTTATTGAATTAGTTCAGTAAGCGATTTTGTATCTTCGGAAACGAACGTAGTGAAGGCTTTATCGTCAAGGTTGTGGATAGTCATTGCGCCTTTTGCCATGAAAGACTTGAACTCTTCACTTGCCATTGCTTCATCAAATGCCGCACCTAGTTTCTCGATTACTGCATCCGGCGTATCTTTTGGAGCGCCGATACCACGCCATGTTCCTGTTACTACATCAATACCTTGCTCTTTCAAAGTAGGAACATCGGGAATGTACTGAATACGTTCTTCTGACATGACACCTAATGCTTTTAGTTGGCCTGAACGAAGTTGAGCGATAGCTTCACCCGGTGTCACCATGGTTACGTCTGTGTGGTGGCCCAGTACTGCAGGAATCGCTTCAGATGCACCGTTATAAGGGATAGCGTTGAGTTTAATATCTTGGTCTTTTTCAAGAGACATTAAGTAGAAGTTTGGCGCAGCGGTTGAAGCAAATTTCACGCTACCAGGTTTTTCTTTTGCTTCTTTAATCAGATCATTAATGGTGTTGTATGGGCTATCTGCTGCAACTAATACGACCGCTGGGTCGAGGTTTACTAAGCGAATGAGTCTAAAATCGTCTGCGGTATGGCGCATCAAACCCATTTGAGGAAGCGAAGCGATTTCACGTGTTACTACTGTTAATGTGTAACCATCCGCACGCTGCTGGGCACCAAAGCTCATACCTACGGCGCCCGCACCACCCGTACGGTTCATGATTGAAATGTTTTGTCCTAAAATGTCTTTCGCACTATTTGCAAGGGTACGGCCAACGGCATCTGTACCGCCGCCCGCGCCAAATGGGATTTTTGCTCGGGTAGTCTGCTGCAATCGACGTTGCAGAAACAAGTATGCCAGCTGCCAGCATGATGGATTTCAATAATTTACTCATAGTAAATTCCTTCTGTTTCTAGGGCGTGTTGATCTTTGCTGTACATTTCGCGTTCAACAATACATCGGTA